>SFTJ01000075.1 GCA_004563195.1 bacterium | reverse complement strand
CAAGCCACCGTAATGCCCGACGGCACCACTCTGTTCTTGATGACAATCAACGGCGAAAATGCCGACAATGTAGACATAGCTCTCATGCGCGGATTCGACACTCAAGCAGTGGCTAAGGCTGCCGTAACCTATGGCACCAACGCTACAGTGGGTACAATCAAATCGCCGATGGTAATCAACTTCATTGGTGAACAAGAGAATGTGATGGTATATCCTACTCCATTCTACAATCAACTCACCATACGAGCTGTTACCGACCCGGCTGCAAAGGTCGATGTAATGGTAACCGACATCGCCGGCTCGCGCGTGGCTCAATGGCTCAACTGCAACGACAACGGTTTGACTCAAATATCTTGGGACGTAGACGATAGCGTGATTGCCGAAGGCGTTTACATAGTGAATGTAATCATCGACGGCAAGGTTCAAGCCATCAAGACAGTTAAAGCGTTAAGTAAATAATCACCACCATTACTCCTCTGCCGGAGTGGCTAATCACTCCGGCGAGGAATAATTAAAACACAACAGAAACACTATGATGAAGTACATCAACAGCATACTACTGATAATATTCGGCATGGCGCTGGCACAATGCAGCGAAGATGAGCCGGTCACTTATCCTCGCCCCGACTGGAGCCCTGTGGCTGAAGATTTTGCCAACGGAGTGCCCGACTGGACTCCTGCTCAGGAAAGTGCACAGAGTGCACCCGGCTGGGCAATCGACTTGACCGGCAACGATGCCGCTCCGTCGTGGTCCGACCCCGACAAGAACGTCTATCCCTCGAGCATGACTGCCGTGTTATGCCTCACCGATGCTCTCAATTATTTCGCAGCCGACGGCGACCAAATGGCGGCTTTCATAGGCGACGAATGTCATGGCGTGGCTCAAGCCATCAACTCCAACGGACGAAAATTGTTTTTCATTCAAGTGAAAGCCTCATCGAGCGAAAGCGGCAATGTGGAATTTCGCTACTACAGCAGCCGCTGGGGCAGAATCTATAAGTCGCCTGCAAGCGATGTGAAATATGTAATCAACAAGATTTACGGCACTGCCGACAATCCGGAATACCCCAATTTTGAGCAATCGGGCAAATATCCGTGCATAGCCCAAGCTTATGTCAACATCGATTACAATTCGCTGCCTTTCACATACTCTGCCGACGATGAGTTTTCGGTGTTTGTCGATGGCGATTGTCGCTCGGTGAATGCCGCAGCATCCTCTAACGGAACCTACCGGCTTACTCTCTATGGCATAAAGGCGGGCGAAGAATTGAAGTTTAAGTATTACAGCGCCGAGCAGAAACGCATCTACACCTGCGAGCAATCGTTCGTGATGCCCGAAGCCGGTGGCGTTATAGGCAGCAATGAGGTTCCCGAAAAATTAACCTTCGTTCCCGACGGCAGCATGACTGCCTATGTGGCACTCACTGCGCCCATCACCACTTGGGCCGACAACGCAGCCGACGTCGTAGCAGCATTTGCCGGCGGCCAATGCATAGGCCGAGGCGAATTGACAGCCGACAACACCTACAAACTAGTGATGAACGGCACCGTGAGCGACGGCACCGACATCGATGTGAAGTATTACAGCAGCCGACTGGGCTACGTGTTCACCGCAGCATCGCTTGTGAAGTTTGCCAACGGCACCATAGCCGGCAGCGCAGCCAATCCCAAGAAACTCGCGTTCAACCTCACCGACAAGCACCCGCTCAAGATGAAAGCCTACATCCGCCTCAACGGCAATCTGGCTATGTTGGCATCGTCGGGCGACGTGATGGCAGCCTTCGTGGGCTCGGAATGTCGCGGCATAGCTCAAGTGGTAAGCAACGCCAACCACGAGAGCGTCTACGAACTAAGCATAAACGGCAGCCTCACCGACAGCGAATATGTGAAGATTCGATTCTACTCTACACAAACAAAACGCTTGTATGAATCGACCACAGGATTCAATTTCGCAGAAGGCAAAGAATACGGCGCACTCAACACACCCGTAACGATGGAATTTGCTGAAGAATAACCGAAATCCATCAACTACATAACAAAACAAAAAGCGACATCGCCCGCCCCCCGATAGGCACAAGCGATGTCGCTTTTATAATTATTATTTTTAATTCATTTACAAGGCTTTAATGTTAAACGCCTCCGAAAACGGGATCCGGGCATGTGTAGTACAATACTTTTGCCAAGCCGGCTCTTTATGGCTGATAGCAGATATCTCGCGTGAAGTGCAGTTGCCGAAATGATTGCACACTGCCGTAATAATCTGCTTATCATCGTCCGACAAACATGAATCATCGACTTCTGCATCGGTTACGAGCACATTACCTTCATATTCGCCAATAGGCCGCGGCTCCTGTCGTATTTCATCAAACTCACTATACACCCTATCCCACCTATCCGGCACCGGACCGAAATCAATGGCACGATAGCACAAACCTGTCATGGCGAATCCACGTTCCCGATACGACAAGAAATCGATGTAAAACAGGAGTTTGTTCATCTTTGTACAAAACACTTCGCCACACTCCTTGAGCACCATCACCATAATAGTCTTTAGCTTGAGTAGCGATGTGGACGAATAGCCATTATCAGCGCCCCTAACGGTGCTGAACACCCTACGGCACTCGTAAGCCTCTATCTGATAATCGTCGGCTTTAGCTATCTCTTGTTTTGCTCTTCCGGAGATATTGGCATACTCTTTGTCGGTAAGTTGTTGACGCATAGATTCCACAAGGTCAAGAAACACGCTTGGATTCATTATAGAGCGTATCATACGCCCATTCGACACACTCGGCACTTCTCCACTTTCGTAAAGCCTCCACTGATTGGTGCCGATGCCCAATATAGCCGACATTTTTGCCGCCGACACGCCATATCGCTTGCGCACCGCAATAATCTCATCGGTAAACGGAATGCCATAGCGGATGCGATATTGGTTAGTCACCTGCAAAAAGCCGGCATCATCGCTTTCGCTCGTGGTAAACAGTTCACCGCTATCTTCGCACTCATACGCCGTATGAATGTAGGTATACTCCTCTCCTCGAAAACTCCAAGTGCGAGGTTCGTACACCACTTTCATTTCTTTACCTGTATACGGACTTTTCATAGTTAACGCTCTTTAAAAGGATAAATCAACGGATATTCTGCAAAATGAAACGAAATGCATATCGTTTGGCTCGTGGTTCCCACTATCATTACTTTGATGTATATTTCTCTACCTTTTACATCCTTTCCAAACACCCACATTTCGCCAATACGATTGAGTTCATCTACCACAGGACCTTGAACATAATCTTCTACGCGCAGATTTTCAATAACCACCTTCCTGTATGATGGAACTATCTCCAATTGTTGAAGGGTTTCTCGGTTTTTGCCTCTGTCGTCTCGAAATATTATGCCAAAGATTTTCATCTTGGTATGAAGTTCCGCAAGAAACGATTCTACCTGTTCTTTTGTTACCATTGTTATGTAATTTCTATCCCCCAAAATTACACACAAAACTCAAAACAAGCAACAAATACAACTTTAAAGTTGATTATTTGCCACTTATTTTGAGTAAATTTAACTTTTTAAGTATGTAGCACAGTTAGAATGCTCAAAAAAAGCCCATAACCGCAACGCAGCTGCAAAAATTAACCGCAGCGAAGTTGCCAGAATAAACGCAGCGAAGCTGCCAAAGATTAACCGCAGCGCAGCTGCAAAAATTAACCGCAGCGAAGTTGCAAAAATTAACCGCAGCGCAGCTGCCAAAATTAACCGCAGCGAAGCTGCCTAAATCCCCTCTCCGTCTTGGAAATATGGTTCTTGCACAGCTTGGCTTTGGAGCACTCGGGAGTGCGGTGGCACATCGTGGGTGAGCCAAACGTTACCGCCCACCACCGTGTTGTGCCCTATGCGCACGCGGCCCAGAATCGATGTGTTGGAATATACCGTCACATGGTCCTCGAGGATGGGGTGTCGGGGCTTATCGACAGGCAACCCATGCTCATCGTAGGAGAAATTTTTGGCTCCCAGAGTAACGCCCTGATAGAGCATCACATGGTTGCCTATCTCACTTGTGGCGCCTATCACCACACCTGTGCCGTGGTCAATGCTGAAATACTCGCCTATCTGCGCCGCAGGGTGAATATCGATGCCGGTGGCTGAGTGAGCCATCTCGGTAATCACACGCGGTATCACCGGCACGCCTTGGCTATGCAACATGTGCGCCGCGCGATAGTGTATCATCACTTTCACCACCGGATAGCACAATATCACCTCCTGCATACTTCCCACAGCGGGGTCGTTGTGCATCACGGCATCTACATCGGTGTGCAGCAAGCGCGATATTTCGGGCAGTGCAGCCACAAAATCGTCGGCCACTGCGCGCGCATCGGCTATCTTGTCGATCGATGCCAATTGCTCCAAAAGAATGGCGCGAATGGCATCCTCGCCGTTGGTCCACGACGGCACATCGCTATAATCGGGAAATATCACATATTCCACCAGCTCCATCATGCGTTTGAGCTGTTGTAACGAGGGCGCTTTCATCATATCTTATCCAAACAAAGCAGTCGACAAATAACGTTCGCCGGTATCAGGCAAAAGAGCCACTATGAGTTTACCGGCATTCTCTTCCAGGCGAGCCAAGCGCAATGCAGCAGAGAAAGCGGCACCCGACGATATTCCCACGAGCAAGCCCTTGGTGCGTGCCAATGCGCGAGCGCCGTCGAAGGCTTCATCGTCGCTCACGGTCAACACTTGGTCGACCACTTCGGCATTATATGTGTCGGGCACAAATCCGGCTCCTATGCCTTGTATCTTGTGCTTGCCTGCAACACCGGTGCTGAGCACAGCCGAGGTAGTGGGTTCCACTGCCACCACTTGCACTGCCGGATTGTGGCTCTTGAGGGCCTTGCCGGTGCCGCTAACGGTGCCGCCTGTGCCCACGCCGGCTACAAATATATCCACTTTGCCTTCGGTGTCGGCCCATATCTCCTCACCTGTGGTGCGCACATGCACGGCGGGATTGGCGGGATTGACAAACTGGCCCAGGATTACCGATCCTGCAATATTACGATGCAATTCCTCAGCGCGAGCTATGGCGCCCTTCATGCCTTCGGCACCGGGAGTAAGCTCAAGCGTAGCGCCGTAGGCTTTGAGCAGATTGCGACGCTCCAAGCTCATGGTGTCGGGCATAGTGAGTATGGTCTTGTAGCCTTTAGCCACGCCCACCCAAGCAAGACCTACGCCGGTGTTGCCACTGGTGGGCTCTATGATGGTTGCCCCGGGCTTCAATATGCCCTTCTGCTCGGCATCTTCTATCATCGCCAAGGCTATGCGGTCCTTTACGCTTCCGCCGGGGTTAAATGCTTCAATCTTAACTGCTATTCTTGCCTTTTGGCCTTCAAACCCGCTCACTTCTACCAATGGAGTGCCACCTACGAGTTCAGTAATTGATGAGTAAATCATAATGCAAAATATTTTATAATGTTACTGTAAAAAATGTGCATAAAAAAAATCGCCCGGCCATAATTGGCAAGGCGATTATATCATAATGGTTGAAATCTATCTCACAACATCACACACAACCATTGCGCCGAGCCAATCGTTTTGATTCGGTACAACAGCAGCAACATGCTTGATTTGATGTATTGAAATATCTTTTCATAAGCTTTTTCTCTAATTCGGTGGTAAAATTATATCACAAATTTGAAAAAACAAAACATTTTCTACAAAAAGTGCGATTTTTTTGAAATTTGCATCAAAATAACCGCATTGCAAGTCTCACGGATAATTTTTCGCCCATGACGAATATTTATAAAAAATCTGAGCAATCAGTGAGTGATTAATCACCGGCGAGGCTCATCCGCTACTTTCCGGCGCGGGTCCAGCCTTTGTAGCCGGTGGCGAGTTCTATCACCTTATATCCCTTGTCGGCGAGTATGGCGGCTGCCTTTTTGCTGCGATTGCCGCTGCGGCAGTAGAGGGCTATGGTTCTATCGGTGGGCAATTTCGATGCTTCGTCGGCAAAGCCATCGCTCAACACGTCAATATTGATGGCGCCCTCTATATGCCCTTCGGCATACTCTTGCGGCGTGCGCACATCGAGGCGCACCACGGCGCTGTCGGCTATCACTTTCGCAAACTCTTCTACATCTACGGTGACAAACTTGCTCGACTGCGCCGTGCAGCCAAACAAGCCCATAATGGTGCTGAACAGACTCATAATCGCTAATTTTCGTAATATCATAATAGTGCTTTTTTGTATATATCTATAATAATGTCGCAGCCGAGGGGCGGCGGCAGCTCAGGCGTACTGTCCTATCACGTTCATAAGGTCGGCGAGTGGCATGGCGCCGCTTTGTCGCCACAGCACCTTGCCCTCTCTGAAGAGAATAAGCGTGGGCACAGCCATAATGCCATATTGCTCTGCCACCGAACGGGCGCGGTCTACGTCGAGTTTTATGATGCGCACGCGGTCGCCGGCTTGGGCTTTGAGCTGCTCGAGCACGGGGTGCATCGCCTTGCACGGGCCGCACCATGTGGCATAGAAGTCTACAAGCGTGAGACTCTTGCTGCCTATTATATCAAAGAAATTTTCCATATCGATTATCTATAGTTAATATTATTAGTGTACACAAAGATAAGCATAAGCATCGCCATTTACAAGCTACGCCTATGGTTTTATTATTAACGCCCGCCGCGCTGCCAAAGTTCTGACTTGCGGCATCAATATTTGCCGAATTTATACTGCCTACGCAGCTGTTCTTTCTCCTCATCACTAAGCGAGAGAAAATAGGCTTTCCATCCGGGGCAAAAACTCAGGTGCCAGTGCCAGAAGCGCCCTATCAGCGACCGGGGATTGCGGTCGTAGCATCTGCGCAACGGGCATTGCGTACAGTTGTGTTTCGTTTCCATTATTCTTTGTCAATTTCGGTAAATCGGTTGAATGTCAATCCATTGCGGGTCACTTTCTCGAAAAACATCTTCTCAGGGCGCACCCAATAGGCTTTTTCGCCATAGAGGGCTTGATACACCACCATGCGTTCGCCGGTCTCGGAGTGAAACGCGCTGCGCTCATATCGGTACAAGCCGCCCTTAAAGTGCCTAAAATAGCGTTCCCGCTTAGCCGGAAATGCCTCAAGCATCTCTTCGGCAAGAGGCACATAATATCGGGTCACTTCCTCCACGGTAGGCGTATGGCCGCCGGGGAAGCGAAATGCTCGGTCGTAATATCGGCTGAAAAGAGGCTCAAAATGCGCTAACGTGTCATTTTCGCCGAAGATGCCCCACACGCGCGTGCTGTAATACTCGCTGCAGAAGTCGAACTGATGCTCCTGGAGTTCGGCAAACTCATCGATAAGGGCTTGGTCGATAACAAGGCATTGATTGCCATCGGCTCGCGGCGCCTTATATTGCTGAGTGCCAATGCGTGGCTTCAGAAATTCGGTCATCTGCATATGCGGATTGCCTAAGAGCGCAGGCACACCTGCCACAGTAGCCACCATCTGCGCCAAAAACGCTCCACAACTATTGCCAATGAGCAAATCAGGCTGCTCGGAATCAATGATGCTGCGTATGCGGGCAAGCGCCTCGCGGGGATGCAACGGCAAGTCGGGCGTCAGCACCTCAGCCCGCCCGGCAAACGCCTCACGCAACGCCCCCGCCATAGCACAACCACCCGAAGCAAAAAATCCGTGTAAAAACAATATCTTTTTCATCTCTATTCTTCAAAACACAATAACAAAGATAACAATTAACTCCGACAAAAACCACCCCACCACCCGATTATCTCTCACCGCAGGGTTATTGAATCAGAACACTTTCGCCATCAATCAATAATGCCGATTATTTATGATGCTTTTTCCTGCTTATTCTTTGTCGGGTTGTTGGACAAAAAAAATCTCGGCTAATGCTGCTTTGTGAGTTTCATGCACCATTAGCCGAGATGTTTTTTACTTTTCATCGACATACCATAGTGAGGAGCCGGAGAAGTCGTAGTATGTTTGGTCTAAAAGGTTGATGTTTCTATCGGTGTAGGTCTCTACCATGCAGCCCATGTAGTTGTAGGTTCTTGCTTTGATAAATGTGCCTTTCCAATAGGCTTTTTCGGCTATCAGGTGATTGTCCATATAGAGATAATTCACCGAACTACCTTCGATATTGTTGTCAATTAATTCCACAAAGAAGCTAATGCAGCCGCCATCGATATCGCTGACCCAGAATGGTCCCCACTGTGAGAGGTAGTATTTGGCAGTGAATCCATACGGCACTTCCAGACTGCCCACTTTTGCCACGTTGCCTTCTTCGTCGCGTTCGATTTCGAAGTTGATACTATTATCGCTGTGGCGCGATGTCTCGAGCCAGCGTTTCATAATCTCCACATTGCCATTATTGCCATTATCGCCATTATTGCCATCAAGTTTGCGATATTCATCTTCGTCGAGACGACCTAAGTAACTCACACATTTCACCTTGCCGTCGGAATTATAGTCGATGCGATAACCCGAAAGGGCACAAGACTCTTGTGCGCCCGATGCTATGAGGCACAGATTGCCGTTAGGCGTTCGGAGTAGGCAGAATTCGGAACTTGCGTGGGTGGTATGTTCTACTATAGTTAGGGTGTAATTGTCGCTCGAAGTGAACTCAGAACGCAAGAAATCGGGGCCCGATTCTGCTTCATCGTTACCCACGAAAATCTGTTCGGCGTTCTCGGGGTCTACAATCTCTTGTTCGGCGGGGTCGCCGGAGCACCCTGCTGCGAGCATCATAGCGCAATATAGGGCGAAGATAGCAAATAGTTTGGGTTTCATAATATCTCTCAAAAGTTTATGTAGTTAACATATAGAGTCGATGCTGGGCACGAAGCCTTGCTGAATGGCTTCGGCAATGGAGTGGGCAACTTCTATCTTGCTCAGGCCGACGCTTTCGCCGAACATATATAGAAATTCGACTTCGGCTTTGCTGATTTCGTTGTCCGACATGGCAATGTTAATCATATAACGCACCATTCCCTCGCGCATACCGGGATTGATGCGCATAAGGTTCGACACGGCATCGGTAAACACTTCATTCACATCGCCTTGAGCTATTTCATCGAGGAATTGACGCGGGAATATCTTGAGCGCCGAGAGTTGCGACACCACGAGGTCGATTTCGCGCTTATCCACCTCGCCGTCGATATTAGCCACGATGATGCCCGCCGAGGCGATGAATTTGGCAGTGTATTCATCTTGCTCGCTATCGCCAACCTTGAGCAATATCGATATCAGTTCGTCCATCTTGCCATCGAGTTCTTCCTTCGACTTGGCATTGGCAAAGAGGTTGAGCGCCTGCACTCTGATAGGGTTCACGGGGTGCGAAGCGAGGCTCATGCCCTTGTCGCTGAGGAAGAATTCCAAGCGGCGAAAGTTGTCGGCAAGCAGGGCATCGATGCTCACATTCATCTTCACAAGGTCGAGGCCCGAAGCCATCTTGAAGAAGGCGGTGACGCAGGCGTCGAGATTCTCGGTAGCCTTATATCCGTAGCGGTCGGCAACGAGTTCGGCGAGTTGGTCGTGAAGGCGAATTTTGTGTTGTAGCGACACGGGCACCGACGATTCCGGCGGGAACACGAAGCGAATGAGTCGTGCCAACTTAGTGTCTTTATTAATCAGGTGGCCCAATTCGTGACCCACCACGAAGCGAAGTTCTTCGGGAGTCATCAAGTCGAAAAGAGCCGAGTTGATGTTGACGATATGCGGCTCGTTCTCGCCCTCGGCAGCCACCGAGAAGGCATTGACGGTGGAGTCGCCGGTGATGTAGAAATCGACGGACTCGGTAAAACCGAGTTTATTTTTCACCTCAGTGCAGAGTCGATAGAAATCGGGCAAGAGTTCCTTTTCCACCTTGAGGCTATGGCCTTCCATATTGCTGCGCCAATAGGCATCGCCGTTCGACGAGGTGCGGAGTTCGCGCAACACCGCCTCCACAATATCGCCTTGCAAGGCGTTGTATATCTGTGCACCTATCTGGCGTTCCAAATCGATCGACATGTCGAATTCGTGCATTCGTTCAGCTTCTTCTGTGTCGGTGTTGATAAACCAATCCCAAAAACTTCCCATATTTGTTTCTCTTGCTTTTTTAAAGGTTAATATTTCAGCACTTATCTCATCTAAATATGGCAATGCGCAATAAGGCATCTTGCCGTTTTTGTAAAGTTAGCACGAAAAAATCGAAAACACGAATTAAATGCAAAAAAAATAATATTGCTGTCCGATAAAAGTTGACAGACGCAAGAAGATACGGCTCGGCTATCGTTTTCACGGTGGTCGAGTCTGTTTTTTAGATTTCCAAGCCCCCTCA
>SFTJ01000074.1 GCA_004563195.1 bacterium | reverse complement strand
AGGAGAAATCACCAATTCGGTTGCAGTATCATCTACTCCGGCAGGACCAGCAAGTTCCACGTGGCTACCACTAGTATTTTGGAGTTTTCCGGCGTGACCAATAGTCAATACGAGCGATTTGCCATCGGCACTTGGCTTAGCCTTCAATGCGTTGTATTTAATAAAAGCATTAGTGTTTGTGTTAAACGATGTAGGTAAACCGGTCACTACATATGGATATACTTCTGCATCATCGCCTTCATTAGGATCAACACTAAATTCAAAATTTTCATACAACCACAATGCCTTTGGATCTTGGTCACTCTTGGCAGTAATGGTCTTAGTAGATGTAAATGAATATTTACCAGTAAAATCGGTGCTTTCCACAGGTGCTGCATTAGGATCTACATTGATGGTCACCTTAAGATTCTTCACGTAAATAGCATTGTAAGTGCTTCTGATGCCCACTTGAAGCGATTTGTCATCTTTCAAAGAGCTTAATGGCTTAGAAGCCGCAGTGGTGCTGAAAGTTATATGCACCCACTGTTCTGCTTTATCCCGAATAAGTTGAGAACGGAACTGATCTGTAGCATCGGAGGTAGCATTGGGCTGACGAACCCAAACATATACACCACCTGCTTCTGCCTCATCTACATAATAAGCATCGAATTCGATAGTTACATTGCCATCAATGCTTGCTCCGCAATTGATAATCGGCGACAATAATGTGTGTGAACCATCATTAGGAATGTACACAGATCCGCCTGCCGATTTTGCTGCTGTTGCTTGCCATCCTGCCTTGTGGGTGTACTCCGATTTTATAACGCCGTCTTCGCAGATAATATCGTCGGCCGGTGCGCCCACTTCACCTTTTGTCATAAGGCTGAAATCTTCTTCGAAGACCACCTTCTCCACACTTTCCTGTGCGTTTGCAGCCATCAACGGCAATGCCAATGCTGCAATTGTGAGTAATTTTTTGATCATAAAAGTTTAGTTTAATTATTAATAAAAAAATAGTTGGTTGTTATCTGATTATGTCCGGCGCTGACGGCATTGCATCGGCGCCGGACCGAATTATTTCTCTGTTTTTACGGGCGAACTTCCTTATAAACTATGTCCTTAATGCGTCCAAAGCCCTCAAATTCGCCACAACTACCCTCTGCCACAAGCGTTGTGCCAGGCGATGGGGTCTTGTAGAAGCGCACCTTTCCGCCATTGCCTTCGCTGTTGGCGGTGTCGTACGATGCCACCACCAGTTCATATTGGCGTGCGATGAACTTATTGGCTGTATCCTCATCCATCTTCTTGGTGAGGGTGCCCAATCCACCGGGATTGTCGTAGGTGCAGAATTTCAATAGGGTCACTTCCTCGCCTGCGGGCAGTGTGAGTGCCAAATTGCATACGCCTGAGCCGAGATTATAGGCATACACCTTGTTTTGATAAGCATAATACACGGTCTGATACTGCGAGTGTGCAGCAAATGTTGTTGCCTTGTCGAAATCGGGCTTATTCACATTGTTCCAGCAGCCTTCTTGCTTGAATGTCTTGTCGGCTACATTAACTGAATAGATATGACGTTTCGAACCGTCTTGCATAAAGCAATACACCGCGCCGTTAGAGAACTGTGTACCCACCATAGCCAAAACATCCATGTTTCCGGTATTGAAGCTGAAAAGCTTGTCCGACGGGTCGGTAATCGGATAAAGGGTCTGCTTCAAAGCGGCAATTCGGTCGCCGTCCCACCCCACAAAGCGGTGATTGTCGATATCGAAGAGCAATGCTACGCCATATCCGGCGAGCGCTGTGGAGCGTGTGGCGCTGGTGCCTATAAACGGAGCCACGCGATATTCGGGTTCTTTGGCTCGTTCCGAGGTGTTGATGGGTTCCTCGAATGCGCCGCCTCCGGTGTCCCACGGATTCCACACAAACGCATTGCCCTCGAGCGACACTGCTATCACGGCATCGGCTGTGATGAAGTTGTTGCAAGGCACGGTACGAAATGCCACCACATGGTCGTCGGGAACCGACACAAAGTGCGATGTCTTCAGTTCATAAGCATCGCCGCCTATGGTGAGATAGGTGTTGTTGAGCAAATAGGCATTGTCCTCACTCATAAGTACTATCTTATCGCCTATGGTGCCGCGGGCATTGTAGAATGTGCCTAACGAGCGGGCATGGTGCAATGGCTTGATGTCGGTAAAGAGATTGATGTCATACACCGGCATCAAGCGGTCGATGGTGAGGCTCGATATCATGTCGAGGCGCACTGTCTCGTCGGGTGTATTGCAGAGTATCATCCATCCCTCGCTTGTGCTCACAACGATTTTTACATCTACCAATGCGCTATAACGCACACCGGTGCGCTTATCGGTAACCGAGTACCAGCACACGTGTTTACCTATGCCAAGTGTAGCAAGCATATAGATGTCCTTTTTGCCCTCTTTGTTGAGTTCTTGCCATGTGCCGTTGCTGTCCTTATATTTGAACGAAAATTCGTAGTTAGGGTCGCCATCTTTTATCTCGCCGTCGATGCTCGACACTATCTCGGGCTTGAGGTCGATATACTCGGCATTGGCAAGCACGGTGATGCTCTCCGGCAATTTTATTGTCACTTCGGCCTTGGGCTCGTAATCGTAGTTGCCCTTATCGTCGGTACATGAGGGTGTCACCGCAAGCGCCAAGAGCATCAAAGCTGATGTTATGATTGATTTTAACCTCTTCATTGCTGTTATTGTCATTGTTTTATGGTTTCTGTTGAGAGATTTTCAATTATTGTTGGAGTTTGGAGTAATCCACGCGGTAGGAATCGCCAAGCTGCATAAACTTGCCGTCTTCGTCGTACACCGGATTGCCTTCATCGGCTGCCGCTTGAAGTATCTTCTGCAACTTGATGGCATAATACGGCATGCGGCCTGCGGTAATCTTACTGCCCGCTCCGTTTATCCAAGTCCAGTCGTCAAGTTCAAAGCCGAGTGTGGCGTTGATATAGATAAACTTTGTGGCTGTCCATGGGCCAAAATAGTTGTTGGCATTGAGTGTATACCAACTCGCGGGACACGAATACACTTCGTCAATCTCAAATGAGAATTTCGACCCATCGACTACATCATCTTCCGATGCCGAGTAGCTGTTCGACGATTTATACTTTTCGAGCACTTTGAAATGCTCGTTTGGAAGCAGTTTTAGCACCAATTTTACAGGCTCTTCGCGCAAGCGCATGGTGCGCAAAAATTTCACATTCACCTTGGTGATGTTCGTTCCGGCACGCACTTTCACGGTGTCGAGGTCCACTTCAAAGTCCTTGCCAAGTTCCATAGTGGTATTCTCTTCATCCACCACCACTTTCACGGCTCGGTCATAGTCGCGCACCTTGCCCATAGTGCGAATTTCACCGGCAAAGGTCACGCTTGTCATCTTCTCGGTGTAGCCCACAAACGAGAATGAGGTGCTGTTGCTATATCCCTCGCCACCGGCGCTGGTCACATACCCGGTTTTTTGGAAGTACACCATACTGTCGTCGGTGGTAAAGGTTTCTATCTCCTCTGTTTGGCACGATGTAGCCACTGCCGCCATCAAGCCAAGTGCTATATAGATTATATGCTTTTTCATATCTCTTAATTATCGGTTATCGGTTTCACTCTTTGGCAATGGCAAGGTGTAGCGCTGCATTTTCTTTTCCTCGCTCACTTCTTCCTTGTCGCTGTAGATAAACGGTGGCATAATCGCTATTTCGATGCGTTTTTGCCCGTTGTAGACATTGTCGAACGACTTATTCAAGCGTTTAAAGTAGAAGAACACCTGACCTTCACCTATATATTCGCGTATATATTCCTTCGTCATCACATCGCTGTAGTCGTAGCTCGGGTCGAGCTCGGGCACTCCGCGGCGCTTACGCATCTCGTTGAGCAGAATCCATCCTTGGAGTTCTTTTCCGAGCGCCATTGCCGTTTCCGATGCTATATAATAAGCTTCGCTGAGCTTCATTGCCGAGCAGAAGGTGCCATAGAACTTCTGAGCTTTGAGTATCTCGTTTTCGTCGCTTGTAGAGCCCGATACCACATCGCGATTTTCGTCGGCGATGTCCTTATATTTGAGGAATCGCTTGGTGGCATCGCCATCGAGTGTAGTGCCGTTTTCCCATTGGCTTTGATAGCGATAATCGCCCACATCGGCTCCGCTGAAGAGTTGTTCGTCAATATATCCGGCACGAGGCACGAGCAGACTGCGACCTGAGTTCTCCTGACCGAAGTGATAATCGTAGATTAAGCCACGGTCGTCGTTATAGAATCCGAAGAGGCACTCTGTGGTGAACATACGGTCGGGGGTAGTAGTGTTGCCGAGAAGTGTTCCGGCATCTACCGGCGGGAAATATTTCTGCACGTTAGCATCTTCCACCAGAGCGATGGCGTTGTTATAAGCTTCGGCATTATTGCCTCCCCATTGATATGCTCTTGCAGCCAAAAGGGTCACTGCATAGTAGTTGAGGCGAAGTTGGCGATATCGCTTGGAGTTGTCGTCGGAATCTTCGCCATATTCGGCACGAGGGCCGAACTCTATCACCGGGTCGGTGGCGGCAAGTAGGGTCTTTGCATCTTCGATGTCGCGAATGATATAATTGTTGAGCACATCGCTAACAGTGAGAATAGGCAAAATCTGCGTGTCGGTGCTTTCGTTATACGGTATTCCTCGACCTTCGGGGCTGAGAGTGCATGCCGGTCCAAACAAGCGAAGCATATCGAAGTGCAACATGGCTCGGCAAGCAAGCATTTCGCCTCGCAGCATCTTGTAGTCGTCTTCGGTAAGCACATGGCTTCCATCGACTGCCTGGTCGGCATCGAGGTTTTTGAGCACCACATTGATGTTCATTATCACATGATATGCTTTCGACCATATCGCAGCTATGGTAGATTCTACGGTCGACTCAGTGTAGTCGTAAGCCACAAGGGCGCGGCAATACTTGGCATAGCCGGTTTCATCGGTCTGATTCACCTCATAGCGCTGTCCCAAAATGTCGATAAACTCATACGAAAGGTTCTTTCCATAGAGTTCCGACGTACTCATTTGGTTATAAATACCATTTACCGCAGCATAAATACCGCTTTTGGTGGCAAATTGCTGTTCCTCGCTCTGCTTGTCCTTGGGCGTATAATTCAGCCAGTCGGAACAACTGCTCATCGTCACGCCAAGGGCTATGATTGCCAATACGGCATATATTTTTTTCACTATATTCTTCATTGCTCTGAAATGTAATTATGTTTTACCGATTAGAGTGTGAATGTTAAAGCAAACGATACACTGCGCGAGAATGGATAGCTCGTTCCGCGTTCTTGCTTGATATTGGTCAAGCGGAAGATATCGTTCATATATCCGCTCAACTTCAAGGTATTGAGGCCCATCTTCTTAGCCACTTCGGGCGAGAATTCATATCCTATGCGCAACGACTCAAGCGACAGCGAATTGTCGGTCTGCACAAAGCGCGACGACATAGGCGTATACTGCGAGTTGGCGATATTCTTGAATTGTGCCACATCGCCGGGCTTCTGCCAACGGTCGTAGAGGGCTCGGCGGTCTTGGTTGTTACTCAAACTGCCTGCCGAGATGTTTTCCACCTTATTAAACAGCACGGAGTTGAATGTCTTTCCTCCGTATCTATAGCGAAAGTCGAGGTTCATCGAGAAGCCTTTGTAAGCAAAGCTGGTTCCTACCACGCCTTCCATCTTGGGGCGGCCCTTGCCCACTATCACTTCATCCTTGCTGTTGAAGTCGTAGGTGTATTCGCCTTCCTTGGTGATAAACACTTCCTTACCGGTAGCGGGGTCGATACCGGCCGAACGCACTGCCCAGATGTCATCGGGGTCGGCGCCATCGTAATAGCGCTTGGTGCTGTTGTTGCTGCGTCCTTCGGTGTTAAACATATCCAAGCGGTTGCCTATGCCCGACAGTTCACTCTTATTGCCTCGCACATTGGCTCTTACACTCCACCAGAAGCGATCGGCCATGCGTCGTATGATGTAATACGATGCTTGCACATAGTAGCCTTGGGTGGTTTGCTTGCCAAAGTTCTCATACATCACATCGCCCGTGGCACCTGCCGATGGCGGCATGGCTATGCTTATCAGCAGTGGGTCGGTGGTCTTGTAATAGTAGTCACCGGTGAGGGTGAGGCGGTCGTTGAGCAGAGTCACGTCGAAACCGATATTGCGGTCGAGCGTGGTTTGCCACTTAAGATTGGGGTTACCAAGCTGATTGAGCGAGGTGGTCATTCCGAAGTAGTTAAACATATTGAAGTTATATCGGAATGTGGTGATAGTGGCCGATGATGAGAAGTTTTGGTTACCCGGGTTACCCACCGAACCTCTTATCTTCATCATCGACACGCCTTCGAAATTATCCTTAATAAACTTTTCGCGGTGTATGTTCCATGCCAAACCCACTGCCCATGTGCCGATAAACTGCTTGGTGCGGCCAAACGAGTTCGAACCGTTAACACGGTAGCTGAAGTCGAGCATATAACGATTATCGTAAGCATAGTTTCCTATCAAATAGGCACTCACCGAGCGCGAGGTGCTCTCGTAGTACGACGGGCTGCCGCCTTCGGGATAACCGTTAGAGAACGAAGGCAGGGTGTAGTCGCCCACCGGGAAGCCTATGGTTGAATAGCCGTCGCTCTGATAGTCGCTCTGCGAGATGTATCCACCCGCTGCCACATTCACCATGTGCACTTCCTTGAGGGTCTTACCATAGGTGAGAGTCAATTCGCCTTCATATTTGTTGGTAACTCCCTTCGAGTTGCTATATTGGCCTCGCTTGGTGTATTCGGTATTGCTATATCGGCTGTCGCTCGGCGACACGAACGATTGGTTCTTGGTGTCGGTGCGAGTAAAACCTATTCTCGCACGCACGCGCATCTCTTTGATGGGTGTATACTCCACATTAAGCTTTTCGGAGAACGAGATGGCACCACCATTGGTATAGCTGTTTTGGGCTGCATTATACAGCGGGTTAGATGCCTTGAAATAATCGTTATATTCGAGCCACTTCTCCACTTCGCCGTCGTCATTGTATTTTCTGTAATACGGATTGGCATTGGCATAATTCACAAATGCCACAGTGGGGTCGCCCGTAGAGGTGTTGGAAAACGACATCTTGTTGCTGAAGTTCAATTTATCGAGTCGATAGGTCAAGTCGATGTTACCACCTATAACCTCACGCTTCGATTCTTTCATAATGCCTTGTATGCCGTTGTAGGTCATACCTATACCAAATCGATAGGCGCCCTCACCACCCTGGGCATACAGCGAGTGCCTGTGATTCACACCCACTTGCAGTGGCTCTGCGAGCCAATAGGTGTCCACTCCGCGCTGCACATCGGCAAGACGGTCGTTAT
The DNA here is from genome assembly GCA_004563195.1 of bacterium. Lineage (GTDB taxonomy): Bacteria > Bacteroidota > Bacteroidia > Bacteroidales > Muribaculaceae > SFTJ01. Next base: position 3,062 of record SFTJ01000074.1, on the reverse strand, counting down.
ATATTCGGTCTAGTTCCACTTCGGCTGTGGTGCTTGAACCGGTGTAACGACCTGCAAGCTTCTCAAACTCGAGCTTTTCCTGCGAATTCATAAGGTTGTAGCTCGATAGGTCGGCCCAGGTCACCGATGCCGATCCGTTGTACGACAGGTCGAGATGACCGGCTTTGGGCTTCACTGTTTCCACCACTACCACACCATTGGCTGCCTTCGAACCATAGATGGCGGTCGAGGCGGCATCCTTCAGGATGGTTATCGATGCCACGCGGCTCATATCAAGGTCGTAGATGGCCTCAAGCGACGATTCAAATCCATCTAAGATAAACAACGGCTGATTAGGGTCTTCGGCCAATTCGTCGCGAGTGCTTATCAAGCTCGACTTACCGCGTATCTCTATATCGGGCATGTGGTTTGGGTCACTACCAAATTCCACGCTCTCAAGCACGTTAAACGCCGGGTCCAAAGTCTTTAGACTCGCTATCACGTTCTGCGTTCCTATATTTTGCAGGTCTTTTCCCGTAAAGGTCGACGATGCTCCGGTAAAGCTTTCCTTTCGCTTGTTCACAATACCGGTCACCACCACTTCATTAAGATTGGTCTTCGACTCGAGGCGTATACTCATCTTTCTGCCTCGTTGTATTTTCACAGTTTGCGGCTCCATGCCCACATACGACACGATTATGTTCTTCACTGCTGCATCCACTGCAAGCGTGAAATTTCCATCGGCATCGGTCGTCGTGCCTTTTGCCTTCGCTTCTTTGGCTTGGATGGTGGCGCCTATCAAGGGCTCGCCTTGTTCGTCCACCACCACACCTTTCACCACTTGGGTCTGTGCTATAGCGGTTATGCTCATAATTGCCATTACCACCATCGCCATTAGCCTGGTCATTTGTGCTCCAATTTTTTGCATTATTATTCCGTGTTTAGTTTATTTTGCATTTTGAAACAAATATAAGGAAAATATCTAACACAGCAAACATACTTTAAAACAAATTTTGCTTATCGTAACATACTTTCAATATTAAATCAGCCCTTTTGCTGCCACAAAACTGCATTTTATAAGCTAATTTACACAAAACAATTGCATATTGTAAAAATATTACCCATTTTCATAATATATTTACACAAATAAAAACTTTTACATTTCTGCAATTATTTTTCATTGTTTCATTTCTTTTTGTAACATCATAGTACTCCGTACATATCACTCTGCCATTTTTAGCATCTTCCACACCAATAACTCCATTATTTTTAATACCTTTGTAGCAAATTACCTTATCATATAACCCTATTATTTTAATCCTGCTTTTTATATGAAACTAATTTATTTATCTACACGCTATCTTTTCATTCGCGCCATTTCGTTGGCTTTGTTGCTCTCTGCTTCGCTTTGCGCGGCTTGGGCTGCCGATTTCGACAAAAAGGATATTGCAGCACACCTTTTGGCTCGTCTGCAAGACATTGATGCTCCTCGATTTGCCGACCGAAAGCTGGCTGCCGACGATGTAGCTTCGGCTCAACAAGTGGTGTGGGCAGCGTTTGCCGACGCTTGCGCCGAATACGATTTCGATTGCTTGCCTATGCCCGACTCGCTCGCCGCTGCTCACCAATATGCTTGGCAACTCCCCGATGGCAGCGAACCGAGTACCAATATGCCTTTCTATTTCGGCACCAAAGGTTCGAAACCCGATGTGGGATATCCCTTATTCCTATATATGCACGGCTCGGGCGAAAAATCGCGCGAATGGAGCGTGGGACTCGGTTGGTGCAAATATTTCAACGATTCGCCATCGCTCTACTTCATTCCTCAGATTCCAAATATGGGCCGTTACTACCGCTGGTGGCATCGCTCTAAGCAGGTGGTGTGGCAACGACTCCTCCGTCAGGCATTTATCTCGGGTATCGTCGACCCTAACCGCATCTATTTCTTCGGAATCTCCGAAGGCGCCTACGGCAGCCAGCGCATGGCTTCGTTCTATGCCGATTATCTCGCCGGTGCAGGCCCGATTGCCGGCGGCGAACCGCTTATCAATGCCCCGGTAGAAAACCTTGCCAACATAGCTTTCACTCTCACTTCGGGCGAAAACGACACGCAATTCTGCCGCCACATCTACACCGACATCACTCGTCAGGCACTCGACAGCATGCAAACCATTCACCCTTCGCAATATAAGCACAATGTGTTTCTACAGCCCGGACGCGACCACCACTGCGACTATACATACACCACTCCCTGGCTTGCCAAGCATGTGCGCAACCCCTATCCCAAGCACTTCATTTGGGAAGACTTCCCTATGGACACAGTCTATCGCCGCGGATTCTACAACCTGCAAGTGATAGAGCGACCGGAAATCACCACCGACAGCACTCGCACTGTCTACGAATACACTGCTGCCGACAATGTTATCGACATCAAAGTGCACAATGTGCGATATTTCGGCTACGATTTCGTACCTATGTGGGAACTCATATTGCATTTCGGTAAAGAGATACAACCCACCTCAGAAGGCAAAATACGCATCTATCTCAACGACCAAATTGCCGACCTCAATCGACCGGTAACCATAAAAATCAACGGCAAAAAGGTGTTCCGAGGCAAAGTAAAACGCCGCTTGAGCAACATAGTGGAAAGCTGCGCCATCTACCAAGATCCAACACGCCTGTTCCCTGCATCAGTAACTGTAAAAATCCCCGCACAAAAGCACTAATCGCACACCACCCTCCCGGAGCACCACAAGTGCTCCGAGCCACTGGTGCACACCTTTGTAGCCCAAGTGCACCAAAAACTCCGATATTTCAAGCAAAAATCAGCAAAGAATCATCAATAACAACAATTGGTGTCCGACAATAGTGACAGACCCCAAAAATATGACTCGGCTATCGATTTCACGGTGGTCGAGTCTGTTTTTTAGATTTCCAAGCCCCATCAGTCCGCAGCACAGGTTAGCACCACACAGAGGGAGCGAAGCGGTACAACCGTCCGCGATGGCGTATCGGACTAAAAAGCATAGCCACCTCGGCTCGGGTGGCTATTGTTGTGTCGGTTATTCTGTCGGTTTCCAACG
>SFTJ01000185.1 GCA_004563195.1 bacterium | reverse complement strand
TCAAACTTTGATGATGCAGTCAAACTCTATTATTTTGATTTCAAATTAAGAAATTATCTCCTTAAGGCATTAAGCAGTATTGAGATTGCTTTTAGGACAAAAGTTATTTATTTGGTTTCAAATCAAAATCCAGACAAGCCTACTTGGTTCGCAGATCCATCTGTAGTTCAATCCAAGCAGGCAAAAGAGTTCAAAACTATCGTTTACGATAAACTTGTTGCTAAGAACATATCAGTCATTGCAATGCATCATCGTCATCACATTAATGATGTATTTGCTCCGGCTTGGAAAACAATGGAGTTTATGACTATCGGGGAGGTTTTACATTTGTTCAAATCCATCAAGGATGATACTATAAAATCTCAAGTTGCTGCAGAGTTCAACATCAAACAGTTGGTCACCTTTAATAACTATATGGAGGTGATTAAGAATGTTCGAAATGTTTGTGCCCATAGCAATGTGCTCTATGATTTTACTCCAGAGAGGTCTATTCGTAAAGGCCCTGCTATGTTTAAGGGGATAGGTGCCAATCAGAATCTTAACGGAGCTTTGTATGTCGTTTTGTACATGTTGAAACAAGTTTCTGTTAATAGATTCAATGAATTAAAAGAAGACATTGAAAAACTTATTAATGACTATTCGAAGTACCCAAAGATTGCCGAGATTCTTCGTGATGTAAGTGGATTAAAAATTATTTTGTAATTTCATAGATATTATATATCTTTGCAGTTGTAAAAGTGCCGGTATTGACTTTACGCTCAATGCCAACACTATAAAAAGGGAAAAAGAGGTCGTGCATTCGCTGCACGACCTCGCTTCGTTATATACTGCTTCAGTCTTGTGTCTTTCTTTTGTCAGCATTCCATGCATATTTCATCAAAATTTTAGATACTGTTTCAAAAAGTGTGTCTGAGTTGAGATAAAAAGAAAGTCTACGGAAAAAGAAAGTCTACGGATTTCTTTAGATTTGTAAAAGAGAAACAACAAATACAAAAGAATCGTAGACTTATGGATTTCACAAAGGAACAACTTTCCGAGGTATTATGCAAGCATGCGGAGAGAGAAAATGGTCTCCAGGACCTGATGGAGATAATGATTGAGAGTATGATGGTAGCCGAGCGGCGTGAGTATTTGCGCGAGGACGGCCTGCCGGGCGACAAGGGAAACGGCTTCAGGATGGGCCATACATATGGTCAGGGCCGCACCCTGACATTCAGGATACCGCGTGACAGGTACGGTAATTTTCACCCACGTATTCTCGCAGTGCTGAGGAGTCAGGAGGAAGAGTGTGAGAGACTTGCAGGCACATTGTACAGCAAGGGCCTGACACAGGAACAGGTCGGTGATGTGTTCAACGACATATACGGTGAACACTACACGCAGTCTGGAAGCATACTATCCAGTCCTGTTCATTGACTGCGTGCATATCAAGATTCACCGCAAGCGCAGCGTTGATACGGAAGCGTTCTATGTCCTGCTGGCCGTGAAGGAGGACAAGACGAGGGAGGTGATAGGCATCTACAACAAGCCCACGGAGAGCGCTCACGGCTGGGGCGAGATGCTCAATGACATATATGAGAGAGGCGTCAAGAGGCTTGGGCTGATATGCGCCGACGGTCTGAAAGGCTTGGAGGACGTGATTGCCGAGGTCTTTCCCAAAACGCCACTGCAGCGCTGCACGACGCATCTCAAGCGCAACATTATCAGCGATGTACGCATCGGGGACAAGCGTGAAGTGGCGGAGGATCTCAAGCAGGTGTTCCGGACCGGAGACAGAAACTACACCGTTGAGAAGGCCTGGACGGAGTGGCAGTCATTCTGCGACAAATGGGGACGTTATTACAGGGCAATCAAGCGCAGGCGTGACGACTGCTCCTACAAGCTGTACTTCACATACCTGAACTATGACCATCGCATCCAGGCCATGATCTACACGACAAACTGGATAGAGAGGCTCCAGAAGGACTTCCGACGGGTCACCAGGATGCGGGGTGCGATGCCTAACGAAGAATCTGTCCTTCTGCTGATGGGAAAGACGGCTATGGATAAGAAATCGTACCTGCGGCAGGTGCCT
>SFTJ01000184.1 GCA_004563195.1 bacterium | reverse complement strand
ACACATTGCCTGGGCAAGCCAAGCTGCCCGCGCTCGCCTCATCGACACCCTCGCCAGCAACCTAAAGGGCTACATCAGCGGCAACGTGGTGAACAACGTGGCTAAATAAGTATATCCTTATTTCGTCGCGTATATAAGCTGTTGACAGTGGCAAGAATACAAATACAGTTTACACTGTCAACGGCTGCCTATGGGTTCTATGCCGAAAGTGAAAAGGTCCTCGGTGTCCGACATTTGTTCGGTATTTGAGCCCACAATTCGTACAAGGTATTGCTTGCCAAATTTGCGAAATTCCTTCTCATTCTTGTCGCGAAACAGTAATAGTTCACTCCTTGGAATAGTGATGAGATATGAGTGCTCACCATATCGCTTTGCTGTGAACTTCACCGAGTTTTGCGTGAATGCCTCCGATGTACTGGTAAACGAATTGCTCTTCAAACCGTTGTAGATACGACGGTTTTTCTTTATCTCAAGCGGAAGAATCTGAATTATTCGCTTGGGATTCAAGTCGTTGTCCTTCCACGACAATATAAAGTGCAAATCGCCATTATATGCCACGCGAGAAAGCGTAACGGGTGACATTGCGCCTTCAAATTCAAGATACATACTTGTCTTTTCAATGCCAAGCATCGCCAATCCAATATTGCTCGAGGTCTTAACCTTTCCGTGCTCTAACGGTAGCAACACACTGCTGTTTTCACTTGTAACCACTGATATTTCTTGGTCAAACTCAGGTTCAGTCACAACTATGCTGTCGGCATCAATCTTCGCAGCTTCAACATTCATTGCTACAAAGCCTAAAATAATTGCTAATAATACGTGCTTAAGTTTCATATTTCTGTTTGTTTTTTATTACTGTCCGCTAAACCATAAAAAGTCGAGTCCAACTTCTTGAATGGCAGAAGTTGGGCTTACTTTATGTATAAGATAAGCCCCTCAGCCCCCTCAGCAGTTTTCAGTATCGTCGGGCGGCGATTCAGATTCTTCAGCAAGCATTATTTTCAGATCTGCATCGGGCTGGTTGAGGAACTTTTCGAGATTCAGATAGTACATCAGCACGATGCGCACTATTGTGGCCAGTCCTGAGAAGCTCCAACGCCTTTGCAAGGAGCTTTGTAAGACCGAGAGCAGTAGATTTGCTATGAGAGTTACCCATATCTGGATCTTTATGGCATTGGCGCTTTCGCCGTAGAAGTATCTCAGAGGGAAGTTTTGCTTTATCTGCTTGAAAAGCGACTCAATCTGCCACCGGCGGCGGTATATCGCCACGATTGTCTCCAGAGGCATGTCGAAGTCATTGGTCAGAAGTGATATAAGCTTAGGCTTCTTGCCTTTCTTAATATCAACGTATGTTATTATCCTGGCAATGTGGTTGATGCCATGCAGTCCACAAGAACCTCGTAACTGAGGTTTTTCTTCATCTTGGTGACATATACCACACCTCTGTCTGTCAGTTCCTCAAATTTGGCATAGTTGATATATGCACGGTCAAGTGCTACTATATCATTGTGGCTGTAATGACACGGAGCAAGCATAAACGAATCGTTGGTTGCCGCCGAAGTGAACTGCACATCGCAGGGAACGCCCTCGTTGGCGTGTATTACAGAGTGTACCTTGATGCCACCTTTCTTCTTTCCTGTCTTAGGATGCCGCCCAACTCCCTTGAAAATAGCATTGGAGAACAGCGTGATGGTTGTGGAATCAATGATTCTAAGCTGCTTTATCCACTCTTCCGTGCCATTGCGTCGGCTGTCCGAGGAAAGAATGTCTTTATTGGCGGCATACAGGTCGCGATAGACTTCTTCAAAGAACTTTTCTGACCGTCTGGCGTTTGCGTCCGAAAGCGTACTGCGTCTGGGCACGGTTTCTAATCCGACATGACGGAGTTTACGTACCTCGGCAGTCATAGATGTCTCTATCTCACGCAATGAGTCGAAGCGCTGGATTACGGCATATAGCATCGTGAGCAGATGCGTATAACCATCAAAGCTCTTTACATACTTCTCTCCGCCGTGCTTTCGGCTGATTCCAACAATTTTTTCGCGGTCAAGTGATTTTATTAGCTGACCATATATCGGCTGTCCGAAGAAATTACTATTTTTGCCCATGGTTATCTATGTTTTGTCGCAAAAGCAAAGTAACCATTTAGGGCTGACTCCTGCAATAGGTGCCAGCCCTAATTTTTTAGATTCTAAAAAAGTTTAGCGGACAGTAATAA
>SFTJ01000073.1 GCA_004563195.1 bacterium | reverse complement strand
TCGGTCTGCCACCTCCATGCCGGACGTGGCAGACATAAACGTGTACTGACATGATTTTACAAACCATAATCCAAGTTGCCGCACAATGCGGCTGGAGCGTGACCGCCAATGTGAGAGACGGTAACATCACCTCTTTCGATTTCAGGCGGAATACCGAGAGCGGAGTGCCATTCTGCTTCTCAGCCGACATGACCGGTAGCAAACCGACTTCGCTGGTGGACGACATACTGTCGTTCATCGACGCTTTCCAACCCGACATCTTCGCGCGGCAGTGGTGCCGGATTTCGGGTGCCGGAGAGAGCCGATATGCCCAGACACTCTCCGACATGGACGGCATACGTATCCAGGCATGGCTACTCGCCATCGACCTCTCCGAAGCCTTCTCCGCTCCGCGCCCCTCGCCGTGGTATCTCTGGAACTGACAGTGCCGTTTTATCGGTTCTTCCGTTTTCTTCCTCGCTTGACCTGCGGGTGGTCGAGCAGGAAAATTATGTCGCTTCCGAGTATCAGCCTGTGCCAGCCGTTTTCCGAGCGGCGGTACGGGAGTACCGGGGGCGATTGCCTCATGTATTCGTAAATCGTTGTATGGCTTATGCCGAGCAATTTTCTCGCCGCCATCACCGAATACAGCAAATCGGGGACTATCCTTTGAAAATCAGGGCGCATGGCTTTTCTCCCCACTTTCCATCACCGCCTGCCGGCGGTATTCGTTTATGAAAACTTCGGCGGCTTCCACTGCCATCTCTGCGGAGAGGCTGATATGCGCTGGCCACCGTGCAAGACGGTTCTCCGGAGTCACTATATCCGACAGCCGTATGTCGTGATAATACAGCGCGACCGCAAGGTCATATTTCCGCTGTTCCCAATCTATGGGTGTGGGTTGTACGTTGTCTTTCATTTTTCTATGTTCTTTTGAGTGTTTATCCTGAATGTCTTTCCTCGCAAAGCGATGAAATTGAACATCTCCTTGAAGCGGTCATATATCCTCTCGCCATAGACATCCTGTATCTGGTCAATCGTGAAATTGGTGGTGGCATGGGTGAACTGGTGGTAGCGGTTGTCGTAACGTGACTGGAAGATGTACTGCATAACATTCTCGAAGTTGCCGTACCTTCCTGTCGGCACTGTCTCGCTGCCAAGTTCGTCAAACGCCTGTCTCGGACTGTCGATATACTGCCTGATGCCACGGTAGCCTCCGTATATTGACTCGTCGGCGTAAGCGGCGCATACATCAATCACGTTGTCTATCCGGAAATAATATCGGTTGCCGTCGATACGCGGCCTCACAAGGGAGCAGAACTCCCTGATGATTTTCAGCATGGTGGATTTGCCCGTTCCGATGTCGCCCCAGATAAGAAGCCCCTTGTCCGGATCAAGGTTGCCGTCATAGTCCATCACCGCCCAGTGAACGATGTCGTTGTAGGCAGGTTTCATTTCCTCCCTCACAGTGAAGCCGGGGCAGACGGCAACGGCACACTGCATGAAAAGCGTCTTGTATCCGCTAATCCTCGATAAGTCCACAGTTCGGTTTAATCGGCGTTCTGCGGCCTCTCTGATTTCCCTGACGGCTTCCGCCGGGTTTATTTTCTTTGGGTATGCCATTGTTCCGTTCTCGTTCTAATCGGGCGCGGGCCCAGTTGAAAAAATGATCCTTGCACTCCTGTACGGTCTGATGATTTTTTTTCTTGATCCTGCACTCCTGAAAAAAGTCAGGAAGCATATTTTCAAGTATCTTCCTTTCGCAGTGCAAGGCTCCGGCTATTTCGTCGAGCGAAGCCGTATCCTTTGAAAAAATTTCAAAAACTTCTCCTTCACGCGCGGGGGAGAGAGAATTTTTATTTATATTATTATCTATATAATATATGTCCCCAAAGGTGTCCCCAACAGTGTCGGAAGAAGTGTCCCCATTTGTGGGGGATTGAGTTTCTGAAGAAGCCCCGACAGCCGCTGTATCCTGTTGAGCCATGATTGAAAAACCGGGTATCTGATCCATGACAAGCACCGTGTATAATGTCGCGTTGCCTATTTCAAGTCGCCGTATCCACTTCTGCGCTTCAAAAATCCTCATGTATCTTCCTACTGTATCTTTGTCCGCTCCAATCGAGGCGGCCAGTTTTCGTGTCGAGGCCACGAACTGACCGGGCAGGATGTCTATTGTCGTGCCTTTTATGGGGTATGTGCCTTTGGCTCTCTGCACGCGGAAAAGTATCTCCAGCCAGAGATGTACCATCCGGCTCTCGGAGTAGAGCCATTCCACGTCGCGGAGATAGTGCATTACGGGTATCCATGAACGGTTCATTTCGGCTGTTTATATTCTTGGGGTACATATATATGGGAATTGGTGCGTGTGTGTCAGGCTTTTCCGCTTTGAGTGTCAACATCGCGGTCTGTAACATAGAGTTCCTTCGGGAACACCACACATCCGGCAATCCTCTCTATCTCTTTCTTGCAGAAGGAGGGTATGCAGCAGCATCCGGCTTTCCAGTTATAGAATGTCTTGCGTTTGATGCCTTCTCCGCAGGCTCTTACTACCGCTGTCACGAAAAAACGGTGGTCAGTATGGGGTAGCGTGGCGAGATAGTCGTTAAGACACTTGGAGTCAATCTCCTTTATCTGTTGTGTAGTCATAATTTCGTCCTTTAAGATTAAATGAATCAGGTCTGCCGTTTTTTTTCAAGTGTTGCGTATCCGGCACGCGCCCTCACATCGTAAAGAGAGAGGAAAAAACGCCGCCCGTTACGCTCCGCTTTCAGGGAGCCGTCATGTATCGCATCGCGTACACGCTGGTCTGAACAGTGCATGATCTCCGCCGCCTCACGCACGGTTATCTTTCTGTCGGGAGGCACCGGTGCGGTGATGTTCCGCTTTATCTCTTCAAGGGTGTTCTCAATCCTTGTGAGCCTCATTGTTATGCGTCTGTCTTCACTCATAGTCGTATCCGTTTTATAAGCTGTTTGACATTTTTTCTTTTAGCAACCATTAGCTATGTTTAGAAAAATGATTATCTTTGCAATTAGAAATAATTAATCTAAATTAGGTAGTTGCATTAACACTAACAAACTAATTGTACTAAATGATTGTTTGAAGTGTTATTATTGGAAATACCTAATCAAATTTATTAGAAAATATAAACACAAGTTTATGGACAGCATAAGAGAAAGGGTAAGACAGGCGATGGAATGGCTTAAAGACAACAAGCTGTTCAACTCTAACCGTGCCATAGCTGAGAAAATGGGTTACAATCCCAGCGTCGTGTCGCAGGTGATAACCGGCAAATCGAATGTATCGGAACGCTTCGTTAAGAGTCTGTGCGGCGTTTATCCGCCGTTGAGTTTTGAATGGATATGGAGCGGCGAGGGCCGCATGATAAAAGAAACCGCGCCGCGTCAGCAAGAGCCGGTACCGGAACCTCCGCAGATGGATCGTTTTTCATATATCCTCGCTGACATGGCGGAGATTATAAAGAACATGACAGCCTTCATGGGGCCGATGAATAACAGGCTTGAACGTATGGAAAAGAGGATTGATGAACAGGCCAAAGAGATAGAGCGGCTACGTTCCGAACTATCTGTAAAAGAGAAAGCCGCCACCTCCCGGAAGAAGTGACGGCTGCACCAATGTTAATGTAGAGATTATTTAAGTTTACCGAAGCCCTGTATGACACTCGTCTGAAGCACATGGGCGTATTTCTCAGTCATTGCCACGTTGGAGTGGGCGAGCATCTTGCTCACAGTCTCGATACCCACGCCTTTTGTCAACGCCCACGTCGCAAACGTGTGGCGGCCGACGTGCATTGTCAGGTTGATGTGCAGCTTGGCAAGGTTGGCGATTATCTTCAACTGGTCGTTGCATTTCTGGTTGCTCATCAGATTGAGGTTGTAGTTGTACTTTTTCAGTATGGCTATCGCCTTAGGCAACAGTACAATCGTATAGGGCATACCGGTTTTCATACGCTTGTCTCGTATGCAGTAGTCCTCGCCCTGCCTGAACACGTCCGACTTCTTGATCTTCACAAGGTCGGAGTACGCCAGCCCCGTGTAGCATGAGAAGATAAACATATCGCGCACTTTCTCGGTCATGCCGTAGAGTTCGAGGGCTTCCACACGGTCACGCTCCTCTTCGGTAAGGAATTTTATGCCCTCCGATTTTCCACGCGAAATCCTCATGCCGTCGTATGGGTTGGACTCCAGCTTCTCAAACTGTATCGCCTCCACAATATAGGGTTTGAGGCGTTTGTGATAGCCATGAACCGAGGCCTGGGCTGTCACACGCTTGCGTATGAAATCGTCCCATAGTCTGATATTCTTTGGGGTGAGGTCGCTGAAGAAGCGTATCAGCCCGAAGTCGCGCAGGCATTTGAGCATCACCTTGTGCTGCTTGCGGGTTGACTCCGTGACAGGGCGCATGTCGATACGTTCCTCCAGCCAGTCGAGGAAACTTGCCGACGAACCCTGCAACTTCGTTTTCTTCACCTTTTTGAGTAGCGACAGGTCGTATTCGCCCTTTGTCGAGGCTATGGACGACATCTTCTCATGGAGACCGTCATAGACACGGCGTATCTGTTCGTTCAGATGGTCGGCCTGAGGGTGGTTGACCACCTCCTTGCCGTTCCATTGCTGCTTGAGTACAGCCACGCCGGTGGAGAGACGGACGCGCTCACGGTTGTACGACACCTCGATCTCCACGGTGCCGGGGTTGACGGCCGATGCCTTCTTTCGGCGGTCGAAAACAATCTTGATCTGTGGTATTCCTGCCATAAGTAAAAGATTTTAAGAATGATACATTAAAATTTCTCGTGATGTGGTACACGAAAAAGCGTGTACCACAAATTCCGGGAAATGTACCACACGTGTACCACATACCATTCCAACGCATCCGGCAACAAGGCTGTTGCACGCCCCGAATCTTTTGGAAACATTTAGCACAAAATAGCAAATACCAGAGAGTTGGCACTCAAAACAGGCTCCGGTCGCTATGGCAAGACAGGGACAAGAGACAACGGCTGATATTTGATGGAAAAGCTGGTACATTTGTGGTACTTTTTTGTGGTACATTCACGAAATCTGTACCAAAGATAATGTGCTAATTCCGAACTAACAAATGCTAACTTTGGCTATCGGCAGGAAACGCGGTTTGTGCTAAATCTTTCTAAATCAAGATTTTATAAAATTGCTAACACTTGCACATCAGTCACTTACGGACACGAAAAAAGGGCCACAAAATTGTGACCCTTTAGTGATCCGCCTGGGGCTCGAACCCAGGACCCCCACATTAAAAGTGTGATGCTCTACCTGCTGAGCTAGCGAATCTCCTTCAAAAGTGATGCAAAGGTACTGCTTTTATTTTAAATAGACAAATATTACCCGAAAAAAATGCTTTTTTCTTGCAAAAATGGGCAAAAAAGGTGCTTTGGATGGGTGTTCGGTGCCGTAAGATGCTCTTGAATGGGGTGGTCGGCTGCTGAGATTTGGCTGTAGTGCTCAATGAAGAACGGTCGTCAGAATGGTGGGCGGCTGCTGAGATTTGGCTGCTGTGCTCAATGAAAAACGGCTGTCAGAATGGGGTGGGTGAGGATATGGTAATCGCTTTGCCGGTGATGGGGTGGGTGAATGTGAGGCTACGGGCGTGCAGGCACAGACGAGTGCCATTGGAGTGCCTGCCATATAATGTGTCGCCCACGATGGGGCAGCCGAGGCCTTGCTGATGAGCAGAATGTAGTCGCAGCTGGTGGGTGCGGCCGGTCATCGGGTGAAACTCAATGCGGGTGCAGCCTGTGGCGGTTCGGTCGATAACGCGATAGTGCGTGATGGCCTCTTTGCCGTTGATGCAGTCCACTATTTGCCGCGGGCGGTCGTCGGGGTTGGGACGAATGGGTAGCGAGATTATGCCCTCGTCGGCGGCCACGATGCCTTCTAGCAGAGCCTCGTAGATTTTAGCGGTGCGGCGGTCGGCAAACTGGCTTTGCAGGTGCTTGTGCACCTCTTTATTCTTGGCTATCAGCACAATGCCCGATGTTGCCATGTCGAGGCGATGCACTATCATCGGGCCCGAAGCCTCGGGGAACATATTTTGATAGAGCGACAGCAGCGATGTGGCATCGATGCGACCCGGCACGGTGAGCATGCCCGCAGGTTTGTCCACTATGCTGAGATATGCATCGTCGTAGAGCAAGGTGAGCGATGAGGGTACCGACTCAGCTTCGTGAGGATTAGGGTCGACACTCAAGCCCTGCATCATAAAAGTGAGAATGGGCAAACACTTACTGCGGCAAGCGGGATAGAATTCGCCATGGTGGCGCACCTCGGCAACGGGCGATTTGCCCCACCAAAATTCAGCCATAGCGCGAGGCTTAAATCCGTGAGTAAAAGCATATTGCAGCAGTCGTGGCGCAGCACATTCGCCGGCGCCGGCGGGTGGAATGCCCTGAGTGGTGTGGCTGAATATGTCGGCAAGGTTAGCAGTTTCGCCGCGAGCATTTCGCATTACAAATAGTTGGAAAAGACGATTCTGCAACTGAGCCGACATCGATTTGCGCTGAGCGCTGAGTTGAGCCATTTCGTGGTCGAGGCTACGCAGTTCGGCAAGTTCGGGCAGCGCATCGATAGCCTCTTGTGCGGCATGGCGGCGACGCTTGAGCTCGGCTTTGGCAAATTGGCTTCGTGCTATCATATCCGCTTCGACCTCAGGCGATAGATTGCCCTCGGCGCGCAGCATGTGGCGCTCCTTTTTCTCTTGCTTCATCGCTTGGCTAAAACGCTCAATTTCAGCTGTAAGTCGCGCTTTCTCCTCCTCCACGCGATGCGCGAGGAGTGCTCGGCGGCCATCGTTTTGCAAAGCCGAGATGCGCTTGTTGATAAGCGAAATGGCATTTTCGCCTTTGCGAAATTCGCCCTCGGGGTCGAGAAGGTCGTAGACAGCCGGCACAAAGTATTGGTGATTGCAGCTGTGGCACAGATTGCCCGAGAATGCTGCGAGGAAGCCGATTCGGTCATCAGCGTCCTGCACCACCAGCACGCCCAGCATTTTGCCCTCATCGAGTTCGGCAATAACATCGTCGCCACGGTGATGACTCAAAATATAGTCGCGAAGCAGCGCGGCAGCCTCGATGCACAGCGGGTGCGGAGTGTAGCAAAAAGGGTAGGTGAAGCGCGGTGGCAGTTGGTCGGCTGTCACAGTGCGGGCAAAAGAGTGAAATTTCGGGTCAACTGTCATTGCCAAGCGGGTGAAATGGTTAATAATGTGGCAAAAATAGTGAATTTTTTGTTTGTGACGCGCAATGGAGAGTGCATAATTGCCACCCGAGTAAGAAAAAATGTGTATTGAAAATTGTATAAATATCAATATAAATAAGCCTAAGTGCGATTTTATTTAAAAAGCGGCACATACTACGAGAGGGGATGATTGCGTTATATAGAGAGTAGATAACAACTAAAAAGCAATCGAAAAATCAGAATATTATAGAATATGAACGAAAATCTGCCCAAAGATGCAATGATGCTGATGAGTTTCATCAATATGAAGCTGCGTGACCGCTACGCCACTCTCGATGCCTTGTGCGACGACCTCGATATCGACAGAGAGTGGCTTGTGAAAAAGCTTGCCGAAGCCGGTTTTGAATACTCCCCGGAGCAGAACCGTTTTTGGTGATGCGCGCTATCGGTGAGTGACGGTAAAGGAGCAAAGGCGAAAGTGAAAATTTGGTGCATTACCAAATTTGCAGTATCTTTGCACCCATAAAGAAAATAAAATCAAAAAGAAAGAAGATATTTAATGGCACTTCAATGCGGTATAGTAGGGTTGCCTAATGTGGGCAAGTCTACACTATTTAATTGTTTATCAAACGCAAAGGCCCAGTCGGCCAACTTTCCGTTTTGCACCATCGAGCCCAATGTGGGCGTGATAACCGTTCCCGACGAACGACTCAATAAATTGGCAGAAATATGCAAGCCACAGCGCGTGATACCCACCACAGTGGAGATAGTGGACATAGCCGGCCTGGTGAAGGGCGCTTCGAAGGGCGAAGGTCTGGGCAATAAGTTCCTCGCCAACATACGCGAGACCGATGCCATAATCCACGTGTTGCGCTGCTTCGACGACGATAATATCACCCACGTCGACGGTTCGGTCGACCCGGTTCGCGACAAAGAGATTATCGACTACGAGCTGCAGCTGAAGGACCTCGAAACCATAGATGCTCGCATCAACAAGGTGGCAAAGCAGGCGCAAACCGGCGGCGACAAGCAAGCCAAGCAACAGTGGGAAGTATATAAGCGCTTTAAGGAAGCACTCGAGCAAGGCAAGGCAGCCCGAACCGTTACATTAGAAACCAAGGACGACCAAAAGATAGCTCACGACCTGTTTTTGCTTACCAACAAGCCCGTGCTCTATGTGTGCAACGTGGATGAGGCAAGCGCAGTGACCGGCAACAAATATGTGGATGCCGTGCGCGAAGCCGTGAAGGAAGAAAATGCCGAGATACTGGTGGTGGCAGCCAAGACCGAGTCGGAAATAGCCGAGTTCGACACCTACGAAGAGCGCCAGATGTTCCTCGAAGAGATGGGACTCACCGAGAGCGGAGTGAGCCGCTTGATTAAGGCCGCTTATGCGCTGCTCGACCTTGAGACATTCCTCACAGCAGGTCCCGATGAAGTGCGTGCGTGGACCTACAAGAAAGGCAGCAAGGCACCACAATGTGCAGGCGTTATTCACAGCGACTTTGAGCGAGGCTTTATCCGTGCCGAGGTGATAAAATATGAAGATTACATAGCTTACGGCAGCGAAGCGGCAGTGAAAGAAGCCGGTAAGATGGGCGTAGAAGGCAAAGAATATGTGGTGCAAGACGGCGATATCATGCACTTCCGATTCAATGTGTAAAATATGCTTGCGCCTGTGGCGAAGCGCTTATAAGGATTGATAATAATTGCAAAGGCTCTCCGAGAAGGTGTATTCATTCTCCGAGAGCTTTTCTGTGAGTGGTGTAGTCGGCTAAATTGATTGTATGGTTTGCAGGGTTTGATTAGCGATGCTATGCCAGTTGTATTCGCTGAGGTCATAGTGTATTCTTCCGATGGGATTTTTCAGCATCTGGTGAATGCCAAGAGCAAGCGATTGTGGATTTGCTTTTTCTACGTAGGATTCGGCTGGGAGCTCAACGAGATGTGTTGCAGGAATGTCGGTTGCGACAATCGGTAATGAATAATTCATTGCTTCGAGTAGTACCAAAGGGAAGCCTTCGTTTACCGACGATAGGACATACATGCGCGCATGCGAATATAATTGTGCCAGATTGTTGCCGAATGTGAAACCTGTGAACACCACTTTCTTGTGTATGTCGAGTGATTTTAATAGGTTAAAATAATGTGCGTCATGGTCGCAGGCGCCGGCAATAACAAGGTGTTTAATGTCATCGATTTGGTTAACGGCCTCCACCAAATGCTCAAAACCTTTTTCCGGCGTTAGTCTTCCAACAGCCAAGATATATTCGTTAGGCTTTATGCCAATTTGCTCAATAAAAGAAGTCGCTGTGGTTGGCTCGGTCGCTACAATCCCGTTTGGAATGAAGATGGATTTTTTCTGGATTCTATCAGAATATTTTGCCATCTGAAATTTGTTGACAAAAATCACTTTGTTGACAGAGTTTAGCGAAAGAAATTCGCTGAAGCGCAGGATGTTGCGTGCAAAAAAACCCCATTTTTTGTGTTCGTAGTTGGGGCTGTGGTAGGTCATAACTGTTTTTATGCCAGCAATGCGAAGTAAGGGCGCAAACATGCCCGGGCCAATGTTGTGAATATGCACATAGTCTGGGCGATGAAACAGAATGTGAATCACGCACAGGAGTGTGTGAAAAACTGCTTCAAAACCCTTTATTCGAGTCGATGGAAGGTCGACAAACTCAATGTTCCCGAAATGTTTGTGCGATAATTTAGTTAAATATGGTTTGCGACGATATACTCGAATACTAACGTTTTGCATAAGTGGATAAAGGTTCTCGCTATGCATTTCCACGCCACCTTGGATGCCGGGTAATCCTCTTATTCCTATGACTGCAATTGTTTTCATTGTTAAGGAATAGTGCACTATTAATCCCAACAAAGGTCTTGTCCTTTGCGAATACGCCATTTGTTACGAAGAATCCACTTGATTGGAATCCACGGGCGGCGAAGCATATCATGGCGTTCTGTGACAATAAAGGCACAATTTCGCTTGCAATTCTTCACCTTTTCGAGAGCTTCCTTTGCTTTGTCGCTATTCATGATGTTCTCGAAAGAATCTTCTTTAATGTTGCCGATTACCCATTCTTCGCAAGAGCCGTTGCATGGCGAAACATTTCCCCAAGGGTCGATGAAGAAGAAGTCGGTGAGGGCGCCGCAAGCAGGGCGGTATCCAGCATCGTCGCCGCGTAGACGGCGGTGAATCGAGCGGTTGAAATATGCTCGGCCATAGTCCTTAAGCTTGTTTTTCAAGCCGCGACGCTTTGAGGTGAGAAGTGCTTTTACAAACAACTCGTGCTGGCG
>SFTJ01000183.1 GCA_004563195.1 bacterium | reverse complement strand
AGCCGCCGATGACGTGCCAACCTTTGTTTTTCGCACCACGTTTTCTATCAGGATAATTTTCCAAAGTGCAACGATTTCGTTTTGAGGTAAAGCGAAAAATGAATGGATAATAGCCGTTTTTGGTGTAGTATGAGGCGTTATAGACGTGGAGTTTCCCATCGATAATATCCACTGCAATGCGAGGACAATCAGTCTTCGCCTTTATCGATGTTATAGTCGAACTATTGTCTTGAACGGATTTCTGCGTAGCAGCCAAATCGTCGTTTGTCACTTGCAGATTTTCCGTGAGGTCGGCGATGCCCTCCGAACAATAGTTCGCCACTTCATCTACACGAAACGGTAGTTTCGAGAGTGGAAACCTTGGAGGCGAGTTCCGTGTGCGACTTTTGCAATGAGGCAAGCCCTGTGCGAGTGCTATTAAGGTCACTGACCTGTTGCGCTCGCATTGCACCGGCTCGTTCGGTAGTGGCTTGGCGAATGAACACCGCATCTTTGAGTGTCATTGTTATACCGTTAATCAAGTGCGACGTTGTGATGTTCATTAGAACATCGTTTCGGTCTGCCGAACCTTGTTCGAGTTTGTAAAGAGCGTTCGGAACAGCCGCGATGTTAGCGACAAAGTTCTGAAAAGCATCGTAGATGGCTTTATATTCCTCGTCGGAGGCGGCAGAGTTGATAAGGTCTGCGAGTCGTTGGAGCAGAACGCCGAGCGATTCGGGTGAGATACTGTCCTTTTGCGACAGTGCCCGAAAATCGCTGATAAGTTGAGTAATGGTTGTAATATTGATAGCCATAATCTTTGATTTTTCATGTTCTGCGAAAAGACACGAATTTCAGAAAAAAATAGTAACTTTGCGTTTGTATAATAATAACTTCAAAATCTCGGATATGAAAAGTATATGCGCGTTCATTGCCTCAATCTTGGCTTGTGTTTTGTCGGCTTCAGCAGAAATCCCTGAAAAGGCAATCCCTTTTATTCTGGATTCTCATTTATATATACAGGGAGTCGTGGCAGATACAATTCCAGTGTCGTTAATATATGACACTGGTGCAGACAGATTGTATATGGATAAGGACTATATGGACTTATCGACATTTGGCAAATTGCCATATAAAAAAGGCAAAGCTAAAATGGGTGGTGCAGGCAACGATGGATTGCAGACCGTTACCATCATAATAGATACAATTCCGCTTCAAATGGGTGATGTTATTTATAAAGAGCATATTACTCCGATTATAAATCTGCGTGAGATATTAGGCCGTCATACTGACGGAATGATTGGTAATAACGCGGTGTTTAATAGGCCTCTGTTGGTGAACTATACTGATGGATATTTGCTATCGCTGGATAGCCTTTCGGCTCCATTGCTTGAAGGATATACAAAGCTGCCAGCTCATTTTAATGATAATAGAATAGATATTGAATGTGAGTTAAAAATTGACTCGGTTCAAAGCGTCAAAGGTACTTTTAGACTTGATTTGGGCTGTGGCAGTACAATAATTCTCACTAATGCAGCGAGAAAAGGTCTTGACTTGACCGGTAAACCGCAAGCACAATGCTATTATTCAAATATGGGTGTAGGAGGAGATGGTACAGACGTTAATTTCAGAGCAGATTCATTTAAGTTCCTTGACGAACTGTATAATGTAGTAGTATCAGCATCATACAATACAGAAGGAGCATTATCGGACAGAGCGCATCTGGGAATAATAGGTAATGACATATTATGTCATTATGATTTAATAATCGATGCGCCCAATAATACGCTTTATGCTCGCAGGAACGGCAATGACGACAATTCTTATCAAAAAAGTTCCAAGATACACATGGGGTATCTTGATAGAACTGATATTACCGATGGTTGGATTGTTAGCAGTATGTATGAGGGAGGCATCGCACAGAAAGCCGGATTTGAAATAGATGATATTATATTGTCGATAAATGGACGACCTGTAAAAGAAATATCATGGGAGGAACAGCGCAAGGGCCTCGGCTTAACCGGTAGTACCATTTACGAAGTAAAGAAAAAGAATGGCGAGATAGTTACCTATATACTTGTAATAGATAAGGAAATTATTTAGTTACATCCCGGCGCATAA
>SFTJ01000072.1 GCA_004563195.1 bacterium | reverse complement strand
TGCTGAAGCACGCTTCGACGGCTTCTGCGCATTAGCCACAAGCCTTGACGACGACCCATGCACAATAATAAAAGTCAACTCTTGGCGCTGGGAAATCGAAGACTGCTTCCGCGTCGAAAAGTCAGACCTCGATATGCGCCCCGTCTATGTCAGACAGCCAAAGCGCATAGTTGCACACTTCTTCACATGCTTCGTAGCATTGCTTGTGCTTAAAATCATGCAACGACAGCTCCACAACCTCTTCCCCGTGGGACAAATACGAAGCACACTCGCTTCGATGGACCTACTAAAATTTGATGGCATCGGATACATCCCCTCATTCAACACAACACCGCTAACTATAGCCATCCAGGAAAATGCCAACATACACATCGACAGAGAGATTAACACCCCCGCCCAAATCCGAGCCGACTACCGCCTTGCTCGCAAGTGTTAAAGTTGTGTTAAATTTTTGCCAACCATTTATGTAGCAACATTACTATCGCAGTAACATGTTGTGTATCAGCCTATAAACGCTGCAACTGTCAAACTCGGGAAATTACAAATAAAATTTGATTTATTGAGCAAAATGACTGTTTTTCGAGCGAAATGCCCGGTTAAGCGGTGATAGATTGCATAATGAAAAAAGGAGACGGCCTCGGCGGTCATCTCCTTAATTTCATAGGCATAACCGGGGGATTCTCCTCGGCAAGGCATCCGATGCCACGCCAGAGCCGTCGCTTTTCGGCTGAGGGGGCTTGGAAATCAAAAAACAGACTCGACCACCGTGAAATCGATAGCCGAGCCGTATTTTTTTCGTTAGTCAACTTTTATCGGACAGTAATAAAAAAATTTGATTAACCGTTGCGCACAACAAAACAAAGTTAGAAAAAATTATGCAGACGGCACCCCAAAGCATTTTGAAAAATTTTCACCACATGCGCTTACCTGCGCCTCGTTTGTGAAAATCTGTGTTTTATATTTTTGCCGTCAGATAAAAATTTTTCTTAGCCTGGCTTAAAAATAACAGGGCCGGCGCCTATTGCAGGAGTCAGCCTTACTGTATAGTTCCGAGTTGATCTGTGAAATCTGTGTGAGAATAGATTGTGGGTGGGTGGTTGTCTGTATCTTCGGAGTTGATTTGTGGGTGGGCTGGGGCTGCACTACGCTGGGGTGCGTGGATGTCGGTGTGGTGATGACTATAAATCAGCCTCGACGAGGCTGTGCAGCAGTCAGCGTGGCTGAGATGGTAGTGGTTTTAACACAGATTTTTACGGAATTAGGCGGATTTGCACAATATTGTGTTTATCCGTGCTCCGTTTGTGATAATCTGTGTTTAATATTGCCGCGGCTGCGGGAACTGTAATCAATATTATGCATCTTATAGCATAAGGCAATCATCTGGCTATTTCGTTGATTGCCCCTTCGCCGAGCATCAAAATCCTTGTTGTAATGGAGGAGTGCTGGGCGCTTTGCGCGGGCAAAAAGAAACTGTTGGAACTATTTGTCTCAATCCTTGTTGTAATGGAGGAGTGCTGGGCGGAGTGTAAAAATAACTTGTTTTATTTTACTGTCGTCTCAATCCTTGTTGTAATGGAGGAGTGCTGGGCTTCCTGCTCCTGAAATCTCTGTGGTGGAGGATCCTTATTTGTCTCAATCCTTGTTGTAATGGAGGAGAGCCGGGCCGTCTGACAGCCAGGTAGTTACGATGTTGTACAAAATGGGTTCGTTGCTAAATTGTTGAATCGCAATGCTTGGCGTGTGCACTCAAATTTTTCGCAAATATACAACTTTTATTTTATTAAATCATAAGTTTTTGGGCAAAAAATAGAAGTTTTTTGCTGATTATTAGCGAATTAAGATTTTGCAAGAGATTTGAAAATTTGATACGCGGAGAGATTTGCGAAAAATGAAATTTTTAGTATTTTGTAAAACGCAGATATTCAGCCTATTGAGAAATATTGGAAGAATGATAATTGTTGATTTTTTCGCAAGAGTTTACTCGTAAAGAGATAAAATTGACATTTGCGAAAAATTTCCAATTAAGCAAAATGGGCAAAAAAGGCTTATTAGTCGTATAATCAGCCATATAGCTAAAACGCATTTTTCGCAAGAGATTTTTTATATGGCTACTACTTTGTGGTAATCTGTGTTTATTATTACACGCGGGGCTGCGATGGTATCCAACCTGAAAGGTTGAACGCCGAGTAGCCGGGGGTTAAGCGTTAGTGCAACCCCCCGGAACCATTTGACCCAAGAGATGGCGTCTGGAAGACGCGAAAACAGCCGCCAAAGCAAGTGATATTCGCGTTCTCCAAACGCATCACGCGGGCGTGATTATACCGAGGGTTACGCTTCGCTCCACCCTCGGCTAAGAGCCACTCGCTCCGCTCGGGCATTCGACCTTTCAGGTCGTGCTGCGGATAAGCGGGTGATTATCAGCATCTCCGAAGCTGGTTTGAGGGTGGCGTGGGGCAAAAATCACACCGGTCGCTGTGCTCCCTCTGTGTGGTGCTAACTATAAATCAACCTCTCCGAGGCTGTGTATTGGTCAGTGCTGCGCAGACCAAATGGCGGAACTTTTTCAAAGAAACAAATCTACGATATCCAGGCACATAAAGAATGTGTTGGAGGATGGTGAGTTGGAAGAAGCGGCAACTGTTGCATTTTTTGCAACTGTTCAAAATGAGGGCGAACGAAAGGTGGAGAGGAAGATTGCCTTCTACAACCTTGACATGATAATCAGTGTCGGCTACCGTGTTCACTCATATCGGGGTGTTCAGTTCAGGATATGGGCAACCAAGGTGCTGAAGGAATATATTGTGAAAGGTTTTGCCCTAAACGATGATTTGCTGAAACGTGCTGGTGGAGGAAATTACTTTGATGAACTGCTTGCACGAATCAGAGATATTCGTTCGAGCGAAAAGGTATTCTATCGTAAGATTCTTGAAATATATGCCCTCAGTATAGACTATGATCCACGAGTGGAAATGACACAGCAGTTCTTCAAGACAGTACAGAATAAAATGCACTACTCAGTCCATGGTCACACGGCAGCCGAAATTATCTACGAGCGAGCTGATTCACAAAAGGACTTCATGGGACTTACTACATGGTCTGGAGCTATGCCAACTAAGCCCGAAGCTGAGGTTGCCAAAAACTATCTGACGAAAGAAGAGATAACATCCTTGAACCGTATTGTAAGCCTCTATCTTGATTTTGCCGAAATGCGGGCTGAAGAACATCGTCCCATGTATATGAAGGACTGGATTAACATCCTTGATGACTTCCTCCGTATTTCCCGAAAAGACATCCTTACTCATGCCGGCAAGATTTCAGCAAAATTGGCCAAAGAAAAGGCTGATAACGAGTACGACAAGTTCAAGGAGCGTACCAAGAATGAACTATCCCCTGTAGAAATACACTTCCTCGAAAACTTTGAACGAGAGCAGAAGAGACTATTAGATGGCGAGGATTCTAAACAATAACTTCTTCATATCATGTTCGTGTACACATGTATATTCCACCAATTGTAATCCGACTTCTAAATTGCAATTTTCCACGACAATGATTTGGGAAAACACGTCATTGCCGGGGAAAATTTATTAGTTTTCCTGATGTGAATAGATAGTTTTCGCAGTGGGCTTGTAAAAGCTGTGTTTCAGATATATAGCTCACATTCTTTTCTTATGCTGCAAGCCTTCTTCAGCATCATGTTTACGATAGCAAGAAGCACCCCATTGATTTTTCTTGCTTGATGCGGGCATTGGGTGACGCATCGCATGCACGAGATGCATAGCTTCTTATCCACTTTTTTAGGATTGTTCATATCGATGGCTCCGACCGGACACTGCGCGGCGCAGGTGCCGCATTTGTTGCATGATCTTCGAGCTCTTGGCACTACGCCGGCATTATCGGCTTTTCGGTATGGTCGGTTGCCGGGTATCCGCGGGGTGGAAAAGTCGTTTCGGTTCAGTTTGTCGCCAATCTGCTTGGCAAAGTCGCGTAAATGCTCGTAATCATCATTGTCGGGACGGTTGGTGGCATATTTATGGACTATAGAGTGCTCTGCAATGCCGGCAATCGCCGAGATTACTGTGAATCCGGCTTGTTTCACTATATCTTGAAGTTCCACCAAAGTATCTTCGTAGGCACGATTGCCATACACACATACTATTATTGCTTTTGCTCCGTTGCCGCTAATCTTCGAAATGCGCTCTGCGGCTGTGGCGGGTACTCTTCCGCTATACGATGGAACGGCAATTATGACTGTATCGTTATTTGTCAATGAGTATTTGCCGAAATCCTCATCTCTGTTGGTTAAATCAATGTGTATAATCTTATCACTCAATTCGGTTGCCAACTTATCGGCAACTTTCTTTGTCCCTCCTGTAGGACTGAAAGTTATTTCATATATCTTCATATTCTGAATTTTTTTATTTGCAGATGTTGTGGTAAAAAAAATGTCTACACTCTGTCGTTAATGAGCCTCACTCGCTCGTTTACGGTCGTTCATGATATCCTCCATGTTATCTACCGACCAATGGAGGAGTGAATCGAGAATGGGCTTCAGCGATTTAGCTCGTTCGGTGAGAGCATATTCCACTCTCGGCGGTATCTCCGGGAATATTGTGCGAGTCACATATCCGTCCTCTTCGAGTGTGCGAAGTGTCATTGTGAGCATGCGTTGCGATATATCAGGCATTTGCTGCTTCAGCTCCATAAAACGCATACTTTCCTTACCCGACCTATATAGGATATATATCACGAGCAATGTCCATTTATCGCATAATCTCGCCAGAATATTCCTCACCGGACAACCCGGGAACATGGCATCTTCTATTGTTGATCTTTTCATATATTCCTTTAATACTGTCAGCGTCTGAAATATTATCTGCACAAAGATAAATAATATACTTTAATTACCAAGTATATTTTTTATACTATTTGCGATGAATATGGTGCATAAGGCCTGTTTCGGGGATAATTTGAAGAAAAAACCGAGGAAAAAATTCGATATAATGCTTTTAATTCCATAGATTTGCATCTACAAAATAATTACAACCGATAAATCTATCTGAAAAATGAAGATAATTTTCTCGCCTGAGTATTCAGGAAATGTATTCATCAAGCCCGAAAACGGGAGCAGTGTTATGATGGACACCGTAGTGACAAATGCTATAGGTTTGGTCAATATTCTCGAACTTCGCCTTGGGCTTCATTACCAAGAAGAGTCGGAACCGGAGCGATTGGCGCACTATTATGATGCCGTGTGCCAATATATGGCATCGCATCCCGACAATGTGATGTCTGCATCGTTTCACACATCGGGATTAAGCACGGCAAAAGCTATGCTTGCATGGCGTGATGAATTGCGCAGCGCCGGCTGGCAGTTTGCCGGAGCAGAAATAAGCAAGCGCCTTGAGGTGCTTGTGGGTGTGGAAGAGCATTTCGCTCAGCAAGCCGGTTGCGATATGGCTGAGCGTATGCGCATTGTAGCCAATCAAGTGAAAGAGCGTCAGCTCTCCTGTCGCGAAATGGTGGTGGAGATGACGGTGGACAGAAGTCTGCTCAAGCCGGCAATTCGAACCGTGTTAGACGCCATCGAAGCACAGGGCGCAACAATCGAGGTGAACAAGGGCGCTGAAACTGCCGAGAATAATCTCAGCAAGGTGCGCAATCTCATTGCATCGGGCAATAATGAGAAGATTACTCTCGACAAGAATGACGATTCGATAAGAATCTGGAAATTTGCCGACGACCACCGAGCTTGCGAGTATTTGGCTTATACGGAGCTCAACGATGTGGACGTGTGGGTGAATGCCGATAACAAGCAGATGGACAATTGGCTGATGCTTATGAACAAGCCCATGTGCGGCAGTGTTACTGCCGACTGTGCTCCACAGTTGATACAGTTGTTCGTATTGGGCTTGGGACTTTTTGCTCGTCCAATCAATGTGAACACTCTCATAGAATGGCTGAATATGCCGGAGCACCCCATCGAGAAATATTTCCGCAACAAACTTGCCGACTGCATTGTGAAAGAAGGCGGATATATCAATGATGAATGTAAAGCACTGATAAATAGATATATCGACGGCGATTTTGTATATCTTACTCCGGATGAGAAGGCTCTGCCGGAGAATCAGCAGGAAGAAATACGTAAGACAGATAAGAAAAAACGTGCGGAATTGGTGGAAGTGTTCCTCCCGTCGTTAAATGGCAACGAACCCGTTAAGACCGAAGCCGTGCGCCGATTTGTTACAGAACTTGCATCGTGGGCTCGTCAGTGCGCGCACATGCGTGGTGAAAAGTCGGGCAATGAGCAGACGGTGGAACAACTCATGGCTGTGTCGGGAATGTGTGATGTGGTGAATATTCTCTTGAATACCATCCAGGAAGAGACGCTCGACTATAAGATTCTCGACTCGTGGATGAGTTCGGTATATCGCAAAGATACATTTACCAATGCCGTGGCGGAAAAAGGTTGTCGCAATGTGGTGGATTCGCCGGCAAAGATTGCATCGTTGGCGGGAACTACGGTGTGGGTAGGAGTAGACGGCGATAATGCCAATCATAGGGAATGCGCATTTTTATATCCATCGGAGAAAAATGCCCTTGTGGAGAAAAACCTGTTGCAACTGAGAGCAGAAGAGGCGGAAAATGCCTATAATGAGCAGGTTATGCTCACTCCGCTGCGCATGACTAAGGATAAATTGGTTTTGGTGGTGAGAGAGCGTATAGGTGGCGAATCGGCGGTGAAACATCCACTTATGGTGCGCTTGGAGCAGCAAGTGGAAAACTTTGACGACATAGTGGAACGTCCAAGCATAGGTGCTGACCTGCGCCGAAAGGTGGAACAGGTGAGCAGGGGGCTTTTGCCTGCCGAAATGGAGTTCGACCATGCCAAAAAATTGCGCTGGCCCGAATATTTGAGCCCAACTACTATTGAAGTTTTGGCGGAGTATCCGTTCGACTATCTTATGCAGTATATGCTCAACATTACCCCCGAAGGCAAGGCAAAGATGGCCGATGTCAGGACCACCAAGGGTAATGTGGCGCATGCCGTGATTGAGGCATTGTTTGCGCCTCGCAATGAAAAACGCGATTCTTCGCCCGATGAGATAGCCGGCAGAATAGCCGGTGAGTTTGACACCACCTTTGCCCAGGTGGTAGAGGCAAAGGGCGCACTGCTGCAGTTGGCTGAGAACAAACTCGACACGGAAGTCCTGAGAGTGCAGTTGCGCACATGTCTCGATAATCTTCTTCAGATTTTGAAAAATAATGAATTGAAAGTGACAGGTTGCGAACGATTAGTTGAGGGCCATGTGGGTTTGGGCTTACAGAATACTCCCGAAGATAATGTCCGTGACATGGTGGGCTTTATAGATATGACTCTTGAAGATAGCGAAGGCCATCCGGTGGTGTTCGATTTCAAGTGGACCACTTGGACCAGTGGCTATTGTGAGAAACTTGAAGAAAATCGAAGCATTCAGCTGGAATTCTATCGATATTTGTTGACCAAAGAGAAGCATGACATAGTTAACCGAGTGGCCTACTTCCTTATGCCGGAAGGTCAGCTCTATAGCAAGGAGACCTTTGAGGGTGATTACTGCCATCAGATCGACCCTGAAAACAATAATGACATAGTGGAACAAATAAAAAACTCTGTAAAGTATCGTAAGACGCAATTAGGCAGCGGGGTGGCGGAGACCATGGGTGAATATGACAGTTTATCGTATGTGAAGAGCACCGAGAAATGTAATCTCTACCCGCTTCAAAAGGAAGGGGAACCCGTTACCAATAAACAATATTTCTTTAGTCAATATAATCTCTTTAAGTAAATCAGCATGAACAACGTAACATATATAAATGCAGGCGCAGGTAGTGGTAAGACCTATCGCTTAACAAAGACATTGACAGAGTTAATCAAGGCTGGGAATGTAAAGCCGGAACAGGTAATTCTGACTACCTTCACAATCAAAGCTGCTAATGAGTTTAAGGAGAAAGCAAAGGCTTTCCTCTTCGAAGAGGGTATGTACGAGGAGGCAGTTCAGCTCGACCATGCCATGATAGGCACGGTGCATAGTGTGTGCCAGAGAATGATAGGAAAGTATTGGTTCAATCTCGGCTTGTCGCCCGACATGGGTGTAATGGCTGAGAATGACACCGACTACTATATTTCGCAATCGCTTGCCGATTTGCCTACTCGCGAGGAACTGAAAGTGTTGCATGCCTTTGCCAGGGAGTTTGATGTTCGTGGAATTGGTGATAATGGTTTTATATCGAAGAGTTTCGACTATAACATTTGGCAAGGACACTTGAAGAAAATTATCGACTTTGCCACCAACTACGAAATAGAGGACTTTAGCCGGAGTGAAGAGAAGTCACTCGATTTTATAAGGCAGTTTGTGCTTGCGGACTTAAATACCGATGTTAGCGATGAAGAACTTAGCACAATGTTGGAAGAAGCTCGCACTTATGTGGAGAACAATAATAGAATCAAGAAAAAGGATTCATATTATGAGAAATTTGACGATATAGAAAGGCGCGCCGGCAATAAGTGTCTTGCTTGGTATAATTCTATCAATGACTCATTAAAAAGCAATTACGGGGATACATGTGCTGCCGTATTGGAGCGTCTCGCCCACATTTATGAGTCGCAATATGTCTACGACAAGCAGGAGCCATACATCAGGTTGCTCTTCGATTTGGCGAAGCGTTGGAAGGAGAATTTTGCGCAGTTTAAGCGAGAAAAGAATTTGCTCGACTTTAATGATATGGAGAAGTATATGCGTCTCTTATTGCAGAATGAGGATATTGCTTCGGAGATTTCAGAGTCGTATCGTTATCTGTTTGTCGATGAGTTTCAGGATTCGTCGCCTATTCAGGTAAAGATTTTTGATGCTCTCTCCAATCTTATGGAGCACTCCTATTGGGTGGGCGATTACAAGCAGGCAATCTACGGATTTAGAGGCACGGATGTGCCCCTTGTCAAAGCAGTTGTCGACCGCATTTCTACTCAAAAAAATGGCTGTGACACCGACCTCCTCGACAAGTCGTGGCGTTCGCTCCCCGACATTGTTGACCTCAATAATGCTGTCTACGGGCAGACATTTAGCGGCATTCTTGCCCCGGAAAATATTCGGTTAGATAGTGTGAGAACCAACGATAATAAAGAAACATCGTTGCGCTATTTCGTGTCGAGCGATGAGATAGGTGTGGCTGAGCATGTGCTGAAATTGCTTCGCGAGGGCGCACAACCAAATGAGATAGCTGTTTTGGCGCGAACGAATGCGGAGCTTGGGAAAGTAGCATCAGATTTGCAAGTATGGAATATCCCGGCAAGTCGTGGTGATATACAGATTATCGAATCGAAAGAGTATTCTTTGGTAAAAGCATTGCTGCACATTGTGGAAAGTGCTTCCGATGCCTTCTCAAAGGCTACAGTGGCATTCCTTACCGAGCAAGATTATGACACTCGGCAGATAATTGAGTCTAAGATTCTGCACGATGACGACCTCGAGGCAAAGCCCGAAAGTTTTCTCGCCGATGTGCCAATGATAAGCCGATTGCTCAAGATTCGGTCTCGACTTCAGCAGCAGTCGGTGGCTTCGCTCGTTGAGAGTATGATAGTAGAGCTTGGCTTGTTCGAAGAAATCGCAAAATTGAACAGAGACCCGGCTATGGGAAATTCATGCCTTCACTCTATCATCAGCGCAGCTCGCAACTATGAAGAACATAGTGTGAATATGAATATGCCTGCCACTATCGACGGCTTCCTTTCGTATGTGGAAGTTGTCTCGCCCAATGGCGTCGGCGACCCTACCGGGGTGCAACTGTGCACCTATCACACTTGCAAAGGCTTGCAGTGGAAATATGTTATCTTGATGTCGCTCAATGATAGTAAGGTTAACGATAATAGGGTTATCAAAGATAAGATATATGGCGTTAATGCCATATATACCGTAGAGCCATCAGCACAGAATCCCTATCCCGATGTGTTCATTCGTTTCACTCCATGGATATTCGGAGCAAAGCACTCTCCAAGTCAACCTATCGGCGATGCTATTAAGAGTTTAGGTGAATTTAACTATGCTAAGCAATCGGCAATTGCCGAATCAAACCGCGTGCTATATGTGGGCATGACTCGTCCAAGAGATGTGCTTATATTGAATATAAATGTTCCCGGAAAAAATGGCAAGCTTCTTAATTGGCCAAAAATTAATGGTGTGACCGGGGTTGCAGCGAACATTCCGGAATCGGGCGATTGGGATGTGTTCGGCACGGGGCATATGTTCAAAGATTTTACAATTCGTGGAGAAGAAAATAGTCTGCTTGAGCGTTATGGTGAGCGCGACGAAACCTTGGGTATGGCGTTGAAAATCGATGAACCATCGTTTGAAAAACGCGAACCTCGCTACCTGTCGCCAAGCCGTGTCCGAGCAAAGGGCAAGGTGGTGTCGCATCACGATTTCGAGAAGCGAATCCCGTTTGCATCTCTGCCATCGGATATGGCTGTGGTGGGTGATTGCATTCATCAGATTTTTGCCGGAATTGAAGGTGGTGAGGGGGATATCAATGCTACTGTTTCGGGCTACGACCTTGGCGGTGTGTTGACCGATAAAAATGCTATTACAGAGGCGTGGAATAATCTGGTAAGTTATCTCAACAAGACTCATGGCGCAGCGGTAAAAACATACCATGAGCGACCATTCCGCTTGGAGCGCAACGAACAAGTCTTGACGGGCAGTATCGACCTCGTTTGGCAGACTGAAGAGGGTGATATTCTCATCGATTTCAAGACTTGTCCAATGGGACCAAGTGCTGTGCTCGATGAGGAATCCGACCACTATGCCGGCTGGTATGCCGGTCAGCTCGATGCCTATACCGATGCACTCGAAGCCGGTGGCGAAAAGGTGCTGAAGCGATATATCTACTATCCGGTGAGTGGTGTTATAGCCGAGGTGTCGCGTGCTGAGTAGTTGCTTTCAGAATCGAAGTGAAAAAATCATTAACTTAAAGATTATTAGCAAGTTAATGTATTTGATAACTCTGCCCACTTCTCTGTCGGAATTATCCGAATCGGTGAGAAGTGGGCAGATATTTTGTATTGCAAAGTGTTAGGGATGATGCTTTTTTGTGGAGAATATTTGGCGAAATCACTTTGTGGTGGCATCGGGTGGTAGGTGCGACATGCATTGTCGGGCTATGTCCGCCACTTCTTTTTCTGATTTGGAATTGCTTGCAAATACGGCTATCGCGATGTGCCTATTGTCGGGCAGGATGATTATGCCTACGTCGTTTCTGTCCTGAAGGCCGTCGGGCGATGGAAATCCTGAACCTGTTTTGTGAATAAATATGCTGTTTTGGGGCGCTGCAGCGGCTATGCGATTCGAGCCGGTGTTGCACTCGGCCATTGTTTGCCACACGAATGTGAGACAGGCGTTGTCGTTTTTGTGCCGATAGAACCACTCGAGCAGCCGGGTCATGTCGCTTGGTGTAGATGAGTTTTCGATAGCTCTCTGTGGATTTTGTCTCATCTCTTTCTCGGTTAAGCGAATGTGGATATTGTTGAATCCCAATGAATCAATATATTTTTCCACTTCGTGGGGAGAGCCGCATGCCTTGAAAAGTATGTCGCAAGCATTGTTGTCGCTTTGCGAGAGCGACCATTGTAGCAGTTCGGCATAAGAGAAATGTCGCTCACCATGAAATGTGGCAAGCATGGGCGACCATGTGTTGGCGTCCAAACTGTCTTTGACTACAAGAATCGAATCGCCAAGCGACAAACCGTTAGTGCATAGATATTCGGCAACATACAGCGCTTGAGGAAATTTCATCACGCTGTGCATGGCAAAAGGCTTGTCTTCGCTATGGCCGTAACTATGATTGCCGCTTATGATGTGAGCACCGTAGTTCTGTGTCGGCGTTTGCGCTTTGGCATCGGTGGCAAAAGCTACTATCATGATAATGGATAGCAATATTGCCGGATAGTGAAGTTTGAGGTTCATTAGAAGTTCAAATAATGGTTGATGCTACATATTAGCCGATGAAGCAGAGAAAAGCTTCGGCTTGCAGGCGCAAATCCGACTTTTGCTCGTCGGTGAGAATCAGGCACCCCTCGGTCCAAGCCTCTTTGTTGAGCGTGATACCCGCTTGAGGTTCAGTCATCACATCGGCGCGAATAAAGGGCAGAGTGAGCAGCTCGGTGAGTTTTTCGCGACATTTGGCGGTCTGCGATGCTCCTCCGGCGCCGCTTAGAGTCACTTTTTTGCCGTTTATGGCTATTGGTGTCTGCCTGTCGCCCGGCACTAATGGTCGGGAAAGCCAATCGATGAGATTTTTCAGATGTCCCGGGTAACTGTAGTTGTATTCCGGCGAAAAGATCCAAAGCGCATCGGCGTCAGCCACCTTGGCGCGCACATCAATCACCGACTCCGGTGCCGGAAACTCTATGTCCGGATTCATCAGCGGCACGGCCGAATAGTCGAGATATTCCACCACAGCGCGGCTGCCAAGCATTTGCTCCACCTCTTGCGCGATTTTGCGATTGAACGATTCCTTGCGAAGCGAACCGATGATAAAAAGAATCTTTTTCATAGTTTAACGTGAGTTCGACGAAATTTAATTAGCTGAAAATTAGGAAAAAAAGTTTTTGATAAAACTCTTGAGCAAAAAGCCATACCGAACTGCGATAGCTCCAAGAAACGCAAATATCATCGCGATGGCATGATGTCGGATTCTGAAGTAATGACCATTCTGATATTGTTTCACGATTCAGGATACCGATGCTTGAAGCATTTCTATATTCAATATGTGTGCAAATATATGCGCCACCTTTTTCCTAAAACAGTGTCTTACAATCGATTCGTGGAACTGGAAAGACGCGCCGTTGTGAAACTTGCCGTCCTTGTAAAACAGGTACTTATGGGCAAATGCACTGGTATAAGTTTTATCGATAGCACCCCGTTGAGAGTGTGCAAGAACCAGCGAATACTCCAGCATAAGACCTTCAGAGGTATTGCTCAAAGGGGCAAATGCTCTATGGGATGGTTCTATGGATTTAAGCTGCATATCGTTTGCAACGAGATGGGCGAAATTGTTAACTTTATGTTCACCCCAGGAAACGTTGACGATCGGGAACCGTTGAAAGTAGCGCATTTCACAGAAGAGCTTTATGGCAAGCTGGTCGGTGACCGTGGCTACATCAGCAAAGATTTGTTCTGCAAGCTCTTTATTGATGGCATTCAGTTGATAACCAAACTTAAAAACAAGATGAAGAACTCACTTATGAGTGTTTCAGACAAGGTGATACTTAGAAAACGCTCCATAATAGAAACCATCAACGATGAGCTAAAGAATATGGCACAAGTGGAGCACTCGAGGCACCGATCGTTTCATAATTTCGTGAACAACCTTATGTCTGGCCTCGCAGCCTATTGCTTTTT
>SFTJ01000182.1 GCA_004563195.1 bacterium | reverse complement strand
TAAAACCAATATCCTGTATCTGTGGAAATCCGTGTTAAAAAGCGCCGCAGCACGACCTGAAAGGTCGAATGCCCGAGCGAAGCGAGTGGCTCGTAGCCGAGGGTGTAGCGAAGCGAAACCCTCGGTATCGTGATCACCCCACATAATGCGTCTGAAAGACGCGAAAATCGGCTTCCATAGCGGCTGCTTTCGCGTCTTTCAGACGCTTTTCTTTATGGGGCATGTATTCCGGGGGTTGCGCTAACGCTTAACCCCCGGCTAAGAGCACTCAGGCTTCGCCCTCGGCATTCAACCTTTCAGGTTGGATACCCCAACCGCAATAATAAACACTGATTATCACAAATTTTTCTTGCAAACTGTTGCCGGGGACCCTTGGCGTTGCGCCAAAGGTCCCCGACTAAACACCATAAAAATCGATAATTACATCGAGTTATTCCACTTTCACGTTCATATTGGCGAGGTCTTGCGGATTTACATCATCGTCGCCAATGACGGGATTATATTTTAGAGTAAATGTCTTTTTGCCGTTGAAGCTATCGATGTTGATAGTGATTTCCTTGGGCTCGACACCGGTTTGGGCAATAATGTCTTTGATGTTGAATGCAGCGATGCCGTATGCTATCTGTCCGTAGAGGTCGCCGAAGGCATCGTGATGGAAATCGAACTCATAGGGGTTTTCGGGATTCACTCCGCTCACTAAGGTTACGCGGTGCTTGCCGCCAAATCCCCAGCGGGTGAAGAAATGCAGTGTTACATAACCGTCTTCGGCAACGGTAGTCCATGTGCGAACCACTTCTACAGGGTCGCTGCCATATTTGGCGTCTGTTTCCTCGTCGATGGAGGGCACTGTCTTCTTGGTGAGAATGCTGTCGACCCAGAACACGCGGGCTTGCATATCGCCCTTATTGGCTTCCTCGGGATTGAGCAGCTCGAATTGAGTCAATGCGCGCACTTCCTTGCCTTCGTAGAGTTTTCCGGTCACATTGGTGAGGTGAGCCACTGTGTTTTTGTCTACTTGGAAATAGCTCTTGCCCTCGCTGTCGGTCTTTACGGTTACAAGGGCCGACACCACATTTACGCGTTCGGCGTCATCGTCGTCGCACGATACGAAAACAGCTGATGATAATAGTAATGCCATTGAGGCAAATAAGAATTTCAAATTTTTCATAATAAACCTATTTTTTTTGTTTTTTGTTTCGAAAAATAATTATTTGGTTAATCTCAAACCCACACGCAAGCTGAAGTCGGTGGGGCGTTCTTTATACACGTTCTCTACGTCGCTGCCGTTATCGAAGTGGTGCACCACTCCCGGTTCGGCAAAGAGGCTCAAGTGGTCAACGAGTTTCATTTCTATGCCCACGGCGCCTCCAATCGACCATTGCAACTGCTTTTCGCTCACGCTTTGCTTTTCTACCAGCGATTCGCCCGAGATGTATTCGGTTTTGAGTTCGCCGCTCACGAGTTTTTCGCCCTTGACGCCTGCCGAAGCATAGGCTGCAAATATGCCACGCTGCCAGAATGTGAATCCCACATTCACGGGCACGCCCACATAGTGCAGAGTCTGCTTGTGTTTCACCACATCGGTGGCGTAGTCGCTTGTGAGGTAGGCATATGCCACGCCACTTTCCACAAATAGGCGGTCGGTGCCGATGTGTTGAGAAGCAGAGTAGGATTCGATGAAGCCTGCTGCCCTGTGCTGCTCGAAGCATATAGTCCGGCGCTCCAGCGACTTTTGCGCGGTTTGTTGGTTTCGGTATTGAGCCACTCATAGCCATCGTCATTGCTGACCGATGCCGAGGCGGTGTGTTGCTGCGGTTGCTGGGCTTGACGGTTAGCCACGGGTTGCTCTTGCGAGGCACGAGTGGCGGGCGTGGGGTGATTGTCGGCCATATCGGTGGTTTTGCTTATCGGAGCCACGACGGTGGTGTCGAGCGTCTCGGCAGTGATGAGTGTGCGAGGCGCCGAACTTGCCACGGTGAGGCGTTGCACCTTCTCGATAG
>SFTJ01000181.1 GCA_004563195.1 bacterium | reverse complement strand
CCCGTCGTATTTGTCATCCACCGACTGGAACACAATGGCATCGCCTTGCTCTCTTACCGTGAACCCCCAAAATCGGCATATCTCTTCAAGCACTTGCAGACAGTTATATTTCGCTTCTGTCTCACGATCTTCATTGAAGTCGAAAAGCAAATCCCAACAGAATCTTTGTCTAAGATTTGTCTTGAACGAGGTGGAGGTTGCAAAATATACTGTGCTGAAGCTGTTATATCCATTCGCCTTCAACATCTGACGGATAATATCGGCAAATGTCGGAGTATCATTCCAATCATATTCCGGATAGAGACATTCGAGCGAAGCCAATTGGCTATGAATAGGGATTTGAACGTCATCACCATATCGGAGGAAGGTGTTTGCAAAGGATTGCGCCTGTACATAACCACTCCAAACGACTGTGCCGGTGCCTGCTAAACTGGATGATTTAGTAAGCACCACCTTTCGGTTGTGGTCTGTGGTGGGCATAATTGCCGAAACGTCTTCGTCTCTGTTTGTCTTCACTGTGAGGTAGCCCGTGGATATGCGTATCGGGGTCATGGGGTCCTCACTGTCATCCTCCTCGACAACAAACGGAGAGGCGGCAGCCGTCAACGTCATAGCGTTGTCGAGGTTGCTGACTGTGGCAGTGTAATAATAGCCCTCAATATCTCTAAATCTTACCGTTAAATTAGCCATTACAGATATTCGCCGCGGCTCCTTCTCCGCTTATTGTTATTCAACACAATTCTTATGTCCTCGCCTGTTATTACCTTCTCCAATGACAAGTTAGCTATGCCACTGCCCTGGGTTAATTGGCTGGCGATATTTCCCTGCTGTGCGCGATTGAGAATAAGCTCGCCCGAATTGACGGCAATGGGAATGAGGTCGCCAGAATAATTATTACCGCCCACGAATCCGTTTGCGGCTCTTTTGCTTATTCCGCTTACAATTCCACCAAAGGCAAAACGCTTTGAGTTCACCACCTGCCCGGCAACACCTCCACCTGCTAAGAAGGGAATGGCATTGATTGTAGTATTCGCCGCCATTGCTCCTTGCAACGCTATCAATGCGCCAGTGTTGGCAGTAACGGCAGCAGTATTCGCCGCTTGACTGGATGTAGAAAACATCTGGACAATGGTTTGCACGCTCTGAATGGCAGAGATAAGCGATTGCATCACATTCATCGCCTTCTGAAGCCCCTCGGGCACTTTTACTCCCATGTTTTGCAGTGCTCCCATTATATTGTTCATTGCTCCAAATGCCTTTGCAGCTTTGCCTATTTCGTCCGTCTCTTTCGTTTTTTCTTTCGTGTCGGCATTATCCTGTTTCTTGGGCGCAGGCTTATTCATATCGACATTCTTGAAGACATCGTTGACCGTCTCAGTGGTTTGCATCAGACTCTTCACGGTCTCGGAATCCATGTTGCGGATTGACTCGTCGAAGCCGCTACGGCCACCGCCTACGGTGATGCCTTCAACTCGGTTGATGTTGCGATAGCCCTGGGCAGTGCTATTCGTCACCTGTGTTTGCAGATTGGTCATTTGCGTGACGAGCTCCGTGATTTTGGTCATCGTCTCGCCGCTATCCTTGAACACTCCCCACGCCTTATATCTCTCATAGGGATTAGTTTGGCGTGCCTTCTCGTAGGTCTTTTCATCAACTGTCAAGCCTTCAGCGCTGGCAATGGCAACGCTTCTCTTCGCCATGTCAATCTCGCGCTGTCTCTTCACATAGTTGTTATATCCCGCAATTCGCTCGTCGAGTGCTGACATGCTGCTTGTACCCTTCTTAAACTCTGAGAGCGACATGCCGAGGTTTGTTGCCTCTTTCTTGTAGAGCGCATTAATGGAGGCGCGTATCTGCTGGATTTCTGATTTCGTGATGTTGTTCACGTTCTTCATGCCATTCTCCAACATTCGCGAAATGTTGTCGAGTTGTGACTTGGTGAGAAGCTGTCCTTCCTTCATTGTTGCCTTGCGCCCGTCTGTAGGAGCAATATATCTACCAGTGCGCAGCATCGCCCTGAATCGTTCGTTCTCGGCACGCTGTGCATTGAGTCGCGGCGAGTCGATTGTGCGCTGAGTGCCCAATCTGTCCAACTCGTCATAAGCCTCGCGGGCAGCACTTATTATCTGGTC
>SFTJ01000180.1 GCA_004563195.1 bacterium | reverse complement strand
CATTTCAGAACATTAAAAGAAATTGGATACGTGAATGACCCTCGGATTAGGAAAAGAAGAAAACCACCATAACGCTACAGTGTTATGGTGGATTTTTTTTGGGGGGGGAGGTGCAAGGATAACCAAAGAAGATATTGAAAAGCCCAATCTAGGTCAAAAACCATTTTTTGGGAAGATTGTAAGGTTGTTAGAAGACCTTGGTTTCTGTAACGTGAAAGATGTTCATGATGGGTCAAGGATTTGAAATAACCGTGGAGATAAACGCTCCGAGAAGGGGTAGTTTTGGAGAAAACAGGATTTGAACCCTTAAATAATCATAAAAGTGATAACGGAACCTCCAGCGAAACCTCTGACGATGCTAAAAAGAAAAAATCCTGTAAATCATAGACTTACAGGATTTTTGAGCGGAGAGAGAGGGAGACAATAGCAAATCACCACCCTCCGTAACTCGTTGATATCCTGACTTCGTCACTCAAAAAGTGACGATTTTTTATTGTGTTGACTGACAAATAGTTGTAATTTTGCGTCACCCGAATATGGGTGACGCAAAAGGGGGTGACGCAAAAGGTTTTTTAACTATGTTTGTAAGGAAGAAAAAGCATCGTTCAGGCAACGTTGGAGTCATAGTTGTGGAAAAAGTCGGTGGCAGGATGAAGGAACTTGCTACCATTGGCGTTGCACATGGCGAAGCAGAAGTTGACAATCTCGTCCTCAAGGCTAAAGAGTGGATTTCGAAGGAAGAAGCACGCCGCCAGCCTCGGCTCGATTTGTTCGGTGAAGAACGGGAGGCTTGTGAGCGTGAACGTGAAGAAGTGTCCCGTGTGCTGTCTCAGGTTGAGAATATTCTCCTAAACGGCTGCGACTTGATTCTTGACCGGACTTTTGACCGCATTGGCTTCAACCGCATAGATGATGATGTGTTCCGCAAGCTCGTGAAGGCGCGTCTGGCATATCCTGCGAGCAAGGCTGCCACTGTGGAATATCTGAAGAATCACTTTGACGATGACGTTGACTTGTCAAAGATATACCGCTATCTCGACAGGCTGAGCGACCACCAGCATGAGTTGGTGCAGGACATCAGCGTGCGCCACACGGCCAAACTGTTCGGGGGAAACATCGGGGTGCTGTTCTACGACGTCACCACACTTTACTTTGAGGCGGACTATGAGGACGAGCTCCGCAGGACGGGCTTTTCTAAAGAAGGTCGCCACAGCAACCCTCAGATTATCCTCGGGCTGCTCGTAAGCCTCGGAGGCTATCCGTTGGCATATTGCATCCATGAGGGCAACAAGTACGAGGGACACACGATGCTGCCGACGATAAACGCTTTTGTGAGCAAGTATGGCATTGATGATTTTGTGGTAGTGGCAGACTCCGGTCTGATGAATAACTCCAACATCGCTGAGCTTGAGTCTCAGGGCTACAAATATATAATAGGCGCGAAAATAAAGAACGAAAGCGCAGAGATCAAGCGGTGGATACTGAGCCAGCCTAAAGCCGACCGACAAATGGCGGAATACGACAAGGGCGGAGGACGCCGGCTGCTGGTCGGATATACCGACGACCGCGCCCGCAAGGACGCATACAACCGCGAGAAAGGCATCCGCCGCCTCGAGAAAGCCTACAGGCGGGGTACACTCACCAAAGACAACATCAACAAGCGGGGATACAACAAGTTCCTCGCCATGAACGGAGAGGTGAAAGTGACCATAGACTATGAACGCATCGCCGACGACGCCCGTTGGGACGGGCTAAAAGGCTATCTGACCAATACGGCCATACCTATGGAGCAAGTCTATTCGGCATACCACAACCTATGGCACGTGGAACGCGCCTTCCGCATAGCCAAATCGAAGATAGAGATACGCCCGATGTTCCACTTCACACGCAAGCGCATCGAGGCCCATGTGTGCATTTGCTTCGTGTCGCTGAAAGTCTACAAGGAGCTGGAACGCATGCTGAGGGTATCAGGCATCAAGATGAGCGTCGACAAGGTGCTCGCATTGGCCAAGACCATCACCACAATACAAATCAAGCTCCCATTAAACAGGGATGTTTACACCAAAACCATGCTGATGGCAAGGCATCAGCGCATCGCCAAACTCTTCGACGAAGACTTTTGGGTGACGCAAT
>SFTJ01000179.1 GCA_004563195.1 bacterium | reverse complement strand
CGCAATAAGCATTCCGCCTGGGGAGTACGGCCGCAAGGTTGAAACTCAAAGGAATTGACGGGGGCCCGCACAAGCAGCGGAGCATGTTGTTTAATTCGATGCAACGCGAAGAACCTTACCAGGTCTTGACATCCAATTAAAGTCATAGAGATATGATGTCTCTTCGGAGGAATTGAGACAGGTGGTGCATGGTTGTCGTCAGCTCGTGTCGTGAGATGTTGGGTTAAGTCCCGCAACGAGCGCAACCCTTATGATCAGTTACTAACGGGAAAGCCGAGGACTCTGATAAGACTGCCGGGGACAACTCGGAGGAAGGTGGGGACGACGTCAAATCATCATGCCCCTTATGACCTGGGCTACAAACGTGCTACAATGGCGACTACAAAGAGAAGCGAGTCTGTGAAGATAAGCGGATCTCAAAAAAGCCGTCCCAGTTCGGATTGTGGGCTGCAACCCGCCCACATGAAGTTGGAGTTGCTAGTAATCGCGGATCAGAATGCCGCGGAGTTGCTAGTAATCGCGGATCAGCATGCCGCGGTGAATACGTTCCCGGGCCTTGTACACACCGCCCGTCACACCATGGGAGTTGAGAGCGCCCGAAGCCAATAGTCTAACCGCAAGGAGGACGTTGTCTAAGGTGAGATCAATGACTGGGGTGAAGTCGTAACAAGGTAGCCGTATCGGAAGGTGCGGCTGGATCACCTCCTTTCTAAGGTGTAAATACCTCAAAAACGAAATCGTCGCAAAGAAGCGTAGTTCTGAGTACTGTACGGTTTTGAAGGTACCGAAAGTTCCTTCAAAAGAAAACAAGTGGAAGCAATAACCACGCACCGAAACGCAAGAGCGTGGGGGTGTAGCTCAGTTGGTAGAGCGCCTGCCTTGCAAGCAGGAGGCCAGCGGTTCGAACCCGCTCATCTCCACCATACGCAAGAGAGCGTAATGGTAGGCAAGGGCTCATAGCTCAGTTGGTTAGAGCGCACGCCTGATAAGCGTGAGGTCGGTGGTTCGAGTCCACTTGAGCCCACCATTAGTACCTTGACAACTGCATAGAGAAAGATAGTAAATTCGCGGAGAAAAAGACATTAGAAAATAAGAAGTAGGTAATGTAATTATCTGCTGCAATTTCAATGGATTTAGAATAAACGAAAAGCATTTATAAGCAAAGGCGAACACACAGAGCACGTGTGTTCAAGACTCATGCGTAAATAAAGCTGAGAAGCAATGATCAAGCTAGAAAGAGCATAGGGTGGATGCCTTGGCACCAAGAGCCGAAGAAGGACGTGGTTAACTGCGATAAGCCATGGTGAGCCGTAAGCAGGCTTTGACCCATGGATTTCCGAATGCGGAAACGCGGCATGTTAATAGCATGTCATCGTAACATGAATCCATAGTGTTACGAGGGGAACCCGGTGAACTGAAACATCTAAGTAGCCGGAGGAAAAGAAAGAAACATCGATTTTCTTAGTAGCGGCGAGCGAACGGGAAAGAGCCCAAACCGATTGTCTACGGACAAACGGGGTTAGGACTTGCAGGATCGAAGCAGCATATAGACGAAGAGGTTTGGAACTTCCTACCAAAGAGGGTAAAAGTCCCGTAGTCGAAATGTGCTGTAAGAGGCGAGTATCCAGAGTACCACAGGACACGAGTAATCCGGTGGGAATACGGGGGGCCCACCCCCCAAGGCTAAATACTACTTGGTGACCGATAGCGTATAGTACCGTGAGGGAAAGGTGAAAAGAACCCCGGGAGGGGAGTGAAAGAGTACCTGAAACCCTATGTTTACAAGCAGTGGGAGCGAGAGCGACCATGTACTTTTTGTAGAACGGGCCGGCGAGTTACTGTGTGCAGCGAGGTTAAGTTGTTAAGCAACGGAGCCGAAGGGATACCGAGTCTGAAAA
Source organism: bacterium (assembly GCA_004563195.1). Classification (GTDB taxonomy): domain Bacteria; phylum Bacteroidota; class Bacteroidia; order Bacteroidales; family Muribaculaceae; genus SFTJ01. The sequence continues at coordinate 199 of SFTJ01000179.1, read as the reverse complement.
GGGCGCAGAGTTGCATACAGTACACCCGAAACCGGGTGACCTATCCATGGACAGGATGAAGCGACGGTAAGACGTCGTGGAGGTCCGAACCACACGTACGTGAAAAGTGCGGGGATGAGCTGTGGATAGCGGAGAAATTCCAATCGAACTCGGAGATAGCTGGTTCTCCCCGAAATAGCTTTAGGGCTAGCCTCGATTT
>SFTJ01000178.1 GCA_004563195.1 bacterium | reverse complement strand
CTCCTCTTAACCTTCCAGCACCGGGCAGGTGTCACCCCATATACGTCATCTTTCGATTTAGCATAGAGCTGTGTTTTTGCTAAACAGTCGCCTGGACCTATTCTCTGCGGCTCTGTTTCCAGAGCATCCCTTCTTCCGAAGTTACGGGATCAACTTGCCGAGTTCCTTAACTACCCTTCTCCCGCTGGCCTTAGAATCTTCTTCCTGACTACCTGTGTCGGTTTGCGGTACGGGCGCCTAATATATACATAGAGCTTTTCTCGCCTCCATCCAAACATGCTTCCCTACTATTTTTCGGTCCCTTTCGCCCGGGTCTACCATCGCCCGGGTCATGCCCTTCAAGAGTGTCCCTCTACTTAAATATTTCGGCGGCTACGGAATTTCCACCGTATGTGCATCGGCTACGCCTTTCGGCCTCACCTTAGCTCCCGGCTAACTTGGAGCGGACGAACCTTCCTCCAAAAACCTTTGTCTTTCGGCCATTATGATTCTCACATAATTCTCGCTACTCATTCCGGCATTCTCACTCGCATGAAATCCACCACCGCTTACGCTATGGCTTCACCTCTCATACGACGCTCCCCTACCCCTGCGATTAATCGCAAGCCCAAGCTTCGGTGTATGGTTTAGACCCGTTACATTTTCGGCGCAGGACCACTCGACCAGTGAGCTATTACGCACTCTTTAAATGTGTGGCTGCTTCTGAGCCAACGTCCTGGTTGTCTGTGCGATCCCACATCCTTTCCCACTTAACCATACTTTGGGACCTTAGCTGTGGATCTGGGCTGTTTCCCTCTCGACAATGAAACTTATCTCACACTGTCTGACTCCCGTTCATCTATTATCCGGCATTCTTAGTTTGATAGGGTTCAGTAATCTCTCGACCCCTAGCCCATTCAGTGCTTTACCTCCGGTAATATCGATACGAGGCTAGCCCGAAAGCTATTTCGGGGAGAACCAGCTATATCCGAGTTCGATTGGAATTTCACCGCTACCCACAGTTCATCCACCGGCTTTTCAACGACGGTTGGTTCGGTCCTCCATGAGATTTTACTCTCACTTCAACCTGACCATGGGTAGGTCACCCGGTTTCGGGTCGTATCCATGCAACTAAACGTGCAGTTAACACTCGCTTTCACTTCGGCTCCGGTCATCCATGACCTTAACCTCGCTGCATACATACACTCGCCGGACCGTTCTACAAAAAGTACCCGATCACACTTCGATGTGCTCTCGGTGCTTGTAGGCACAGGGTTTCAGGTTCTATTTCACTCCCCTCCCGGGGTCCTTTTCACCTTTCCCTCACGGTACTATACGCTATCGGTCACTGGGTAGTATTTAGGCTTGGAGGGTGGTCCCCCCATCTTCCCACGGGATTCCTCGTGTCCCGCGGTACTCTGGATACCACGCACCGACTCCAACTTTCACGTACGGGACTCTCACCCTCTCCGGTCTGCCTTCCCATGCAGTTCTGTTAGTCGGTTTGGCCTCTTCCGCGTTCGCTCGCCACTACTAGCGGAATCTCGGTTGATTTCTTTTCCTCGCCCTACTTAGATGTTTCAGTTCAGGCGGTTCCCCTCATATACCTATACTATTCAGTATATGATGACAGATGATTAATCTGCCGGATTGCTCCATTCGGAAATCTGCGGATCGCCATGTATTTGCCATTCCCCGCAGCTTATCGCAGCTTATCACGTCCTTCGTCGGCTCCCAGTGCCAAGGCATTCGCCCTGCGCCCTTATTCACTTGACCTTTTTTCGCGTTTCAAAAATTCCTCTCTCTTCGAGAATTATTCTTTCTTAGTTTTGGTTTATTTTCGGCAATTGTAGTTTTTTACCCAAATTTCTTTGTTAAAAACTTTACTTTGCTTTTTTACCTCTTCTATCGCGTCTTATTCAGTTTTCAAGGTTCTCCAAGGTCTCATCACATCTTCTGTGATGTGGTGGGCTCAAATGGGTTCGAACCATCGACCTCGCGCTTATCAGGCGCGCGCTCTAGCCTACTGAGCTATGAGCCCATGTATCACCGGCGTGTGCCCTCTGGTGGAGATGAAGAGGTTCGAACTCTCGACCTCCTGCGTGCAAGGCAGGCGCTCTCCCAACTGAGCTACACCCCCGTGCTTTTGAAAGCTCCCTATTCCTAAGGATTAAGGGCCCTCAAAACTGAACAACATTCTCTCTTCTGAATTAACCCTCGTACCTGACCTTAAAAGCTTCGTTTGACTAAATGCCAAACCTGAGCTCCTTAGAAAGGAGGTGATCCAGCCGCACCTTCTGATACGGCTACCTTGTTACGACTTCACCCCAGTCATCAATCCCACCTTCGACAGTTCTTCGGGTGTTACCGACTCCCATGGTGTGACGGGCGGTGTGTACAAGGCCCGGGAACGTATTCACCGCGGCATGCTGATCCGCGATTACTAGCAATTCCAGCTTCACGCAGGCGGGTTGCAGCCTGCGATCCGAACTGAGATGACTTTTAGGGATTTGCTCTGCGTCGCCGCTTTGCTTCCCTCTGTTGATCACCATTGTAGTACGTGTGTAGCCCAGGTCATAAGGGGCATGATGATTTGACGTCATCCCCACCTTCCTCCGTTTTGTCAACGGCAGTCCTATTAGAGTGCTCTTGCGTAGCAACTAATCGTAAGGGTTGCGCTCGTTGAGGGACTTAACCCGACATCTCACGACACGAGCTGACGACAACCATGCACCACCTGTCTATGCGTCCCGAAGGACTTCATGTATCTCTACACTATGCGCACGATGTCAAGACCTGGTAAGGTTCTTCGCGTTGCTTCGAATTAAACCACATACTCCACTGCTTGTGCGGGCCCCCGTCAATTCCTTTGAGT
>SFTJ01000177.1 GCA_004563195.1 bacterium | reverse complement strand
TTATAGAATTCAGAAAAATATTTGATGGATTACTTGGAACATCTGGTCGATAAACACTCCTTAGTTCTTTCGACGAACGTATCTTAATCATACGGCTGCTGACGGTTCGTTGCGTTTGTGCCATTGCCGTTTTACCGAGCCTGTCTTTGTCGGCTTGCTTCCGCTCGGTGTAGTTGATTGTAGCTGACGTTGGCAGTTCTCGGTGAACTTGCCTATTTCCATTGTTGAATTATATCGTATTCGTGGCTGTTGCCGATAGATTGAGAGTGCTATTCTCCAATTCGTACTTGATAAGTCTTCTCGCCAACTTCCGGTTATGGGATGCATAGCATATCATCGCCGGCAGCCAAATTTGCTTAGTCAGTGCAGCACTTCATTCATCGCTAAATTAAAGATACATCGAGGAAGAAACGCCGCTACCCGGTTTTTTCTCGCTCTCCGTTTTGATGTCTCCGATGTCGGTGCTGACTGCTCGATGCTTGAACGGCACATAGCGGCACTCTCGGCTTCAGCCTACGCTCACATTTAGGTGCTATGCCTTTTTCGGAAATTGACTGCGACTGATCTTCTGCGACTTCAAGTGTGGCTCCACTTCCGGCTGAGGCTACAACCTCTTTGTTGCTGATTGCCTTTTTCGGCTACCTTTCCTGCTATGATTTTTCGGCAAGCCGACATTTTATAGATGAAGAACATTGATGACACGCAATCGCACCATTCATTTTAACTGTGCAAAGTTAGGACGATGATAAGGCCGAAAGGGCAGGTGTGCACTCCGTGTTCCTCCGATTTTTAGCAGGCGAAAAATACTTCGTCCACTTGATTGCACGTAAAATAAACGGCGCTAATGCGCCAATGTTCAATCATCAAAAAATTAAAAATCATGGCAAAGAAAGTTTCAAAGAAAGCCGCTAAGGCTGCTCAACAAGTCGAGAACGTAGTTATCCCACAGCCTACAGTTACTCCTAAACTCATCGTCGCTCAACAGAAGTTCGGTCGCTGGTACGTCTATTTCCAAGGCGTCGCCCCTAAAGACAATGTGGGCTGCGGCTGCAAGACTGCCAAGAGTGCTCTCCGCTACATGCACATGCTCAAGTATCGCTACGGCGCGGTCATCAGCCAGAACATCTACGACAGAATCAAAATGGAAGCGAGCAAAGAGGCGTAATGCCTCTTTGTCTTTCTCCCTCGATGTATAACCCTTTAATTTTACACGACAATGAAAGAATATACTTGCTACACAAGACAAGGCAAATGGAAATTGGTTGCCGATACAGATATTGACGCTATGCGACAAGCCCTTTACTTCTGTTGGCGCGATGACGAAGACTTTATCCGCCTCGAATTCCGCAAGGGTGCGGAGAACTACACTCTCTCAATCTTCCACATCGACAACAACTCTCACGATTGTTTCACTCTATAATTCTTATAACAATGAAAATCGACTACAACAAGTTCACCGAAGATGAACTGAAAGTTATTCACAATGCTGCTCGAACAATCAACTATGGTTTCGGGCTTCAGTTCCCGAGCTACAAAGAACAACTGGCTCTCCTGCTTGAAGACATGCACTTCCGTGCAATCAATCAGATTGTGCAACAGACGCATGACGCACTGCAAGCAATCGCCTACAAGCGTGGCGAGAATCCCGACGCATAATCGCCAGGATTTCTCCGCTTCACACGGCGGCAGCCCTAACCGGGTTGCCGCTTTTCGTGTCTTTTGCATTGGCGATTTGCTCGCGTACCTTTGCCGTATGATACGAGTACAGAGCATAAAAGAATTGGTGTTGTCGTGTCAGATATCGAACATAACGATATTGACCGACAAGGAATATGTTGACGTGAGCGTGCGGTCGTCGACGCAGACGCTGCTTGCCGAGCGCTATTTCGCCACGGACAGCAAAGTGATTCTATATGATATGCGGTCGCTCATTGAGCGCTGCATAAGAGATGCGGGGCTTGCGATGGACCGCTTCACCATAGCGGCGGAGTTCCGTTCGCAGGACAGCAGCGGCGAGAGTTCGGAAACGAGCTTCAGATGCATCTATTGCGACCGCGACATTGACATCTACGATTTCGAGCCGCTGCTTAGGTCGCACTTCCTCACATCGGCAGCATCGCGTCGCGTGGCTCCCGAGAGCTTCGTGTTCCTGCCGTTCTTCGCCTTTGCCGGCGATACGCTCGGGTATGATGTTTATGTTGACTATATAATAAAAGGTACGGGGAACGAAGAACGAGGAACGTGTGTGCTGCCGACCATCAATGCAAACGCAACAGCCGCAGAAGACGGAATACAATGCATGACAATATATCTCTATGCAATAAAACAAATGACCGAGGATGTTGTGGGCAGCGAAGTAGAAGTGACAGCATACACGGTTCGCGTGGGCGACCGTGCCGCCTCGTTCTTCATAGACAAGTCGCTTGCCGGAACTCGTCCGTTCTACTTCCGCAACTGCTTCAACGTGAGCGACAAC
>SFTJ01000176.1 GCA_004563195.1 bacterium | reverse complement strand
GACAGTCTTATCTGCTGCACCGGTGCCGTCCAGATAGACGGGTGCGGGTCCTGATAATCGATTATGAACTTGTCCATCTCCATGAATGTCGCCGCTCCATGCTTCCGGAACCATATGATCCGGCCTTCGTCCCGGAGCGATTTCCGTCCGTATCTCGCGTTCTTCGGAATGACTTTCGCTCCGCATCTCGGGCAGGATGTCGTGAGCTCTGCTCCTCTTGAATGTGTCAGGTAAATCCCTTCCTGCTCCATGCTGAATTCTTCGTTGCAGCATGTGCATACTGCTGTCCCAATCTTCTCTGAGAAAATAAGATAGTTCTGATACTGGCAATGCCTCAGAATGTATTCCGCCAGGCCTTTCGGCGGGCGGATTTTCCACCTTCTATCGTCGTCCATGGCGCACCTCCTCATAACAGATCCAGCACATTCGCCCTGTCGTGCTTCCTTGGTTCTCTCTTTGAGGTGTTGATTCCGTAATAGTCCCGGATGATTTCATATCCTTCCTCTGGAGGAATATATGCGAAGTTTCCAGTCTTCCTTTTCTGCGCTATTGATTTCATGTGATCAAAACAGCCCTGCAGACTCTTTCCGTGTGCGAGGACCTTGTCCGCAATGTCGTCTGTCATGATTCCTGTCAGATATTCCTCGAACGGAATCAGGTAGTCTTTGTCCTTGCATTGCTCAGTCAGTTTTCTTACCGCTTCATCTGTCTTTGTACTCATCATTCGCCTCCTTGTGCTAACTCAACGATTATTGATTTGTCTGCTCCTTCAGCTCATTCCTCATAAATCTCGCCTTTTCGAACAACTCATCGCCTCTTCTCGGCCGATTATTCCTGTATGCCTCTCTTGACATCTCCTCGATCCTGTGGATCACCTTCATCTTCTCCTCGATGAATTTTTCGCGTTTTTCTTTCTCGGCGTTCATTTTGGCCGCCTCAAGTTCTTTCTGCTCAGCTTCGACCTGACGCCTGAATGAATCCTCCCGATTTTTTGCGATCACTTCCTGCTGCTTCTGATATTTCGGATCATCCAATATGCATCCATCTCTCTCGCAGCCGGTTACCCACATGCCGTCCATGTAAAAACAGAGCGTCTCCCTTTCCGGGCAAAACAGCATCGAGCCGTACTTCTGCATGTGTTCCTCTCTTTCTCGTTCCAGATTTCTCGTCATTTATCAATAGACCCCCCTTGCTTCACGGTCTTGGATCGTTCAATCACAATCTTTCCGCCTCTGTTCGCGATTCGCAGACTCGTCTTATCGATGCGGATGCCGATGCTCTCAATTTTTCCTTCCGATACGATGTGACCGATCTGCCTGATTGCTTCGAATATCTCCGGAGTTGTTGCGTCCCATCCGTATTGAGGAGCTTCCTCTCCTATCAGTTCTCCGAGCCTCTCGTCCAGTTCCTTCTTTTTTCTTATCATCTCTCCTGCCGGGCAGTCACACTTTTCTGTTGCGATCTCGTCTGCCTGTTCCTGGCTAGTTGCCACCACCATCATGGTCTGTCCGCAGCCTTGGCAGACTCCCAGCAGATCTTGTACATTTTTCGCCATGGTTTCCTCCTTGGACGTCTTTTCCCCATCGCCCGCGGAACCGTCATTTCCTGTCCGCACTTCGTGCACTTGTATCTTTCAATCACGAATTGTCTTTGCTTTCCCATTTTTATAGCTCGATTTTGTTCACAATGTCTTTGATCATCGCCAGCCCTGAATCGCACTCGACGTTGATCTTCTTCGTATAGCCGCATCCGAATACAGCGTGGACTTCTTCAGTATCGCCGTGATATTCCAGGTCCTCCAGATCACGGAGCGCCCTTGTCATTTTCAGCACCGGCAGAAGTGCTTTGCAGATGTCGTGTTTTGTGAAATTATTTTCCATATCTCGAATAAACCTTCCTCATCTTCTCGACGATGTGCTCCCTGCCCGGCGTCATCCTGCCGACCAGCCGGAGATTGATTCGCCTATTTCGTTCGTTCTCGATTTCCTCTTCCTCCATAACGATCCATTGAGGCTTGTCACCCGGAATCTTCTTATTTCGTCGCTTCATCGTTCTGCTCCGCTAACTGAATCAGACACCATGGCGTCATCAACGCAAAACCCGCGAATGCCTTTGCGACCGTTAATGCGAGCGGATAATGCACATGCATCTCCGTCATCATTTCATCGTAGCCGACTGATCCGACTACTAAGATGAATCCACACGCTGCCATCAGCTTGATCATGATATCAAGCGGGCTGTGTTTCCTGATTCTGTGTCTCTTCATCGTTTTTCCTCCTCTGCATTTCCTCCATCGTGGCCAGCACATAATCGAGCAGCCTGTTCATGGCCGAGTTCTCTATGATGCGGTCTTCGATAGTTATTTCTCTGCTGCACATGACTTCCTCCTATCCCAGGAACACGTCTGGGCTGATCTGCATAGCTCGACAGAACGCGAGCATCTCGTCTCCCGACATAATTCTTCTTCCAGTCACGATTGCGCTGAGTTTCACGTTTGTCATTCTGATGTCCGGATCGGCTCTGTTCATTTCCTCGGCAAGCCATTTCTGAGATCTTCCTTCCTGTTCTATGATTCTTTTTACAGTTTCGTTTGTCCTCATTTCGTCACCTTTCATTCAAAGAATTATTGATTTCCTTCATCATAATCAAATATTTATTGATTGTCAATAATATTTTCAATAATTTCTTGATTTATTCGAGAATACTCAATAGAATAGGTTTTGCACGGAGGTAAAACCATGAATACACTAGGTTCGAGAATAAGAAAGGCCCGCGAAAAAGCAGGGCTCATGCAGGCAGATCTCGCCAGCAAAATAGGCGTCAAGTCTGCTGGCGTTATTAGTAATTGGGAAACAGATAAGAGCAAGCCCGACGCCGATAAAATCGTTGCGCTTTGCGAAGCTCTTGATGTCTCGTGTTCATACTTGCTCGATTATTACGGCGCTACCGAAGTTTCGTCTGTTGAGATGCAACTACTCAAAGAGTTTCGTGAATTGAACGAGGAGGGCCAAGATGCTTTATTTAAATATCTTCGTTATCTCATTTCCGAGGGATATAAAAAAAGTGATTCAGCTTTCCTGGTACAAAAATCATCATAGTAGGGGCTTTTGATATGAAAAAAGCAGTCATTTATGCTAGATACTCTGCCGGGTCCGGCCAGACAGACCAGTCTATCGAAGGCCAGGTCCGAGAGTGTAAAAGATACATAAAACAGAATAAGATGCAGCTGGTCGAT
>SFTJ01000175.1 GCA_004563195.1 bacterium | reverse complement strand
GTTGGGTTAAGTCCCGCAACGAGCGCAACCCCTGCCATTAGTTGCTACGCAAGAGCACTCTAATGGGACCGCTACCGACAAGGTGGAGGAAGGTGGGGATGACGTCAAATCATCATGCCCCTTATGTGCTGGGCTACACACGTAATACAATGGTCGTAAACAAAGAGAAGCAAAACCGCGAGGTGGAGCAAAACTCAAAAAGCGATCTCAGTTCGGACTGTAGGCTGAAACTCGCCTGCACGAAGTTGGAATTGCTAGTAATCGTGGATCAGCATGCCACGGTGAATACGTTCCCGGGTCTTGTACACACCGCCCGTCACACCATGGGAGCCGGTAATACCCGAAGTCAGTAGTCTAACCGATAAGGAGGACGCTGCCGAAGGTAGGATTGGCGACTGGGGTGAAGTCGTAACAAGGTAGCCGTAGGAGAACCTGCGGCTGGATCACCTCCTTTCTATGGAGACACAAAGGTTTGAGATAGAATCTTTGAAGTCAGGTCAGAATCGGAGAGAATATGAAGTAATCGTTGTTTAATTTTGAAGGTCTTTAGGCTTTCTAAAAGGAAATATGGGGGTATAGCTCAGCTGGGAGAGCACCTGCTTTGCAAGCAGGGGGTCAGCGGTTCGATCCCGCTTATCTCCACCAAAGGCAGAGATGCCTGAATAAAAAGGGTTCTGAGGATAAGAGCCGACGGAACCACAGAATATGGGCTCGTAGCTCAGGTGGTTAGAGCGCACGCCTGATAAGCGTGAGGTCGGTGGTTCGAGTCCACTCGGGCCCACCAGATAAAGCAAAAGGCTTTATCGAGATGTACTTTGAAAACTGAATACAGGTAATGTGAAATGGAAACAACGAGATAATGTAACCAAAAATATTCAAGTCTAAACAACTGTTTAGGGTAAAATTTTTACTACAAGAACGTTGAGGAAATTAACAAAAACCGAAAGGACACATAATTCTGAAAAAGGTCAAGCTAATAAGGGCGCAAGGGGAATGCCTTGGCATTGGAAGCCGAAGAAGGACGTAGCGATCTACGAAAAGCCACGGGGAGGCGAAAGCAGCCCTTGATCCGTGGATATCCGAATGGGGAAACCCGGCAGAGCAATACTCTGTCAACCTCTTGTGAATAAAATAGCAAGTTGTGGGGAACCGCCTGAACTGAAACATCTAAGTAGGGCGAGGAAAAGACATCAACCGAGATTCCGTAAGTAGTGGCGAGCGAACGCGGAGGAGGCCAAACCGGAGGTAGTAATACCTTCGGGGTTCGGACTGCATACGGTATGACTGAGGCTAGTAGAATGAAATGGGAAGTTCAACCATAGAGTGTGAGAGTCACGTACACGAAAGCTAAAGTCGGCCAGCAGTATCCAGAGTACCGCCGGACACGTGAAACCCGGTGGGAATACGGGGGGACCACCCTCCAAGCCTAAATACTCTCCAATGACCGATAGTGAATAGTACTGTGAAGGAAAGGTGAAAAGAACCCCTGGCGGGGAGTGAAAAAGAACCTGAAACCTTGTGCCTACAAGCACATAGAGCACGTCAAAGTGTGATATGGTACCTTTTGTAGAATGGTCCGGCGAGTGAATGTCACTAGCGAGGTTAAGGACTTAAGGTCCGGAGCCGAAGCGAAAGCGAGTCTTAATAGGGCGGCAGGCTGAAGTGGAGGTAAAACTCCATGGAGGGCCGAACCCACTCCCGTTGAAATGGTAGGGGATGACTTGTGGCTAGCGGAGAAATTCCAATCGAACTCGGAGATAGCTGGTTCTCTCCGAAATAGCTTTAGGGCTAGCCTCAATATACATTACCGCAGGTAAAGCACTGAATGGGCTAGGGGGCGAAAGCTTACTGAACCCTATCAAACTAAGAATGGCGGATAATGAAATATTGGGAGTCACACTACGTGAGATAAGTTTCGTGGTGGAAAGGGAAACAGCCCAGACCCACAGCTAAGGTCCCAAAGTACGGTTAAGTGGAAAAGGATGTGGAATTGCACAGACAACCAGGATGTTGGCTCAGAAGCAGCCATTCATTCAAAGAGTGCGTAATAGCTCACTGGTCGAGTGATTCTGCGCCGAAGATTTAACGGGGCTAAATCGTACACCGAAGCTTGGGAACATTGTTATTCATTAAGCATTTAGGAGCGTGGGGCACTCTCGACGAAGTCGAGTAGATTGTTCCAAGAAGAAACGTACAGTTAAGTGTTTAATGAATAACAATGTTGGTAGGAGAGCGTCGTATGCGGGGTGAAGTCGTAGCGAAAGCGGCGGTGGACTGCATAGGAGTGAGAATGCCGGAATGAGTAGCGAGAATTATGTGAGAATCATAATGGCCGAAAGACTAAGGTTTTAGAAGGAAGGTTCGTCCGCTTCTAGTTAGCCGGGGGCTAAGGCGAGGCCGAGAGGCGTAGTCGATGCACATACGGTTGAGATTCCGTAGCCACCTACGATTTAAGCTAAAGGACACATCAAAAGGGCATGACCCGGGCGTTGGTTGACCCGGGCGTAAGGGACCGAAAATAAGTAGGGAAGCATGCTTGGCTGGTGGCGAGAAAAGTTTAGTGTATATAATGTAGGTGCCCGTACTGAAAACCGACACAGGTAGTCAGGAAGAGAATTCTAAGGCCATCGGGAGAAGCGTTGTTAAGGAACTCGGCAAATTGAACCCGTAACTTCGGAATAAGGGTTGCTCACGAGAGTGAGCCGCAGTGAAAAGGTCCAGGCAACTGTTTATCAAAAACACAGCTCTCTGCTAAATCGTAAGATGACGTATAGGGGGTGACACCTGCCCGGTGCTGGAAGGTTAAGAGGATGGGTGCAAGCTCAGAATTGAAGCCCCAGTAAACGGCGGCCGTAACTATAACGGTCCTAAGGTAGCGAAATTCCTTGTCGGGTAAGTTCCGACCCGCACGAATGGTGTAATGA
>SFTJ01000174.1 GCA_004563195.1 bacterium | reverse complement strand
CCGCATTAAAAAATAGTAGTCTTGCGGTACCACTTTTGCAGAATCAGTTTCCGCTTATACAGATTCCGAAGCTTGCGGAGGTAAAACTGGATAAAGAGCTTTCTGAGGAAGAATATAAAAAGAAGCTGGACAAGTATCAGAGTCGTCTGCGGAATCTGCATAACGAACTATATCGCAGAAAAGTACCGGTTATCATTGCTTATGAGGGATGGGATGCCGCCGGAAAGGGTGGAAATATTAAGCGTATTACAGAGGCTTTGGATCCGAGAGGCTTTGAAGTGCATCCGATTGCAAGCCCTGAGCCTCATGAGAAAGCAAGACATTATCTTTGGCGGTTCTGGAATCGTCTTCCAAAGACCGGGCATATCGCTATTTTTGACCGTACCTGGTATGGCAGGGTTATGGTAGAGCGTTTGGAAGGATTTTGCAGCGAGAACGATTGGCAGAGAGCCTATAATGAGATTAATGAGTTTGAAAAAGAACTTTCTGATTGGGGGGCTGTGATTATCAAGTTCTGGGTACAGATTGATAAGGATACTCAGCTTGCCCGTTTTAAAGATCGTGAGAATACACCGGAAAAACGCTGGAAGATTACAGATGAGGACTGGCGTAACCGGGAAAAATGGGATCAGTACGAAGATGCTATAGATGAGATGTTAAAGAAGACAAATACAAGCTATGCACCGTGGCATGTTCTGGAATCCAATGATAAGAAATATGCAAGAATCAAGGCGCTTAAGATAGTGATAAAAGAGATTGAAAAAGCACTGGGATAACATTGTTTAATCGAGTAGGAGGGAGTGATTAGCTCCCGTCCTCTCACACCACCGTGCGTACCGTTCGGTACACGGCGGTTTCAATAGTTGACGTGCACTGACTGACCACTGCTTATCAGTCTTTCTTTTGTCATTGCCATATTTACGGCAACTGTATGTGTCGTATACCAATATCCTTGGCGGCTGTTTCCTGCCTGCCATGCCAAATCCTTCGGTACTCCCATCCTCATTAGGTTTCGCACTCTTGTCTTCGGCTTCTTCCATTGTTTCCATATACACATACGTATTCTGTGATAGAGCCATCCATTGATGTCATCTATGTTATTCTTCATGCTTGCTATTCCATAGTAGTTCAGCCATCCTCTCGCATACACCTTGATTTTCTCAAGACTTGGCTTGATTGACTGAACAGACCTACGGGAAGATAGTTCTTTCAGTTTTGACTTGAACTTCTTCCATGACTTTGGATGAACCCGGACATAAATGCCACTTCCGTTCCTTCCCAATGCAAAGCCAAGGAACTTAAAATTTCGGAGTGCAAACACGCTCACTGTACGGCTTTTCTCTCGGTTCACTGTTAGTTTCAGCTTTTTCTCAAGATATCTCGTACTACTTTCCAGAAGTCTTTCTGATGCCCGTTTGCTCTTTGCAAGCAATACAATATCATCGGCATATCGGATGCATGGAACACCTCTCTTTAGAAACTCTTGGTCAAACTCATTAAGGTAGACATTTGCAAGCAGTGGCGACAGATTTCCGCCCTGTGGAGATCCTTCTTCTGTTTCCATGACCACTCCGTTTTCCATTACACCGCTTTTCAGATAACGCTTAATCAGTTGTACTACACGTTCATCCTTTATATTCCGTCTTAGCAGATTTATGAGAATTTCGTGGTTTAAGGTATCAAAATACTTGGATAAATCAAGAACCACCGCAAATGTGTAGCCTTGCTCTGCGTACCCCTTTACCTTGATGATTGCATCCTTTGCACTTCTGTTCGGACGATAACCGAAACTGTTTTCAGCAAACAGCGGTTCATAGATTGGCACTAACTGTTGTGTTATTGCCTGTTGAATTATACGGTCTATCACTGTTGGTATGCCAAGCTTTCGCACACCACCATCTGGTTTTGGAATCTCAACTCTCCTTACTGGAGATGGAGTATATTTACCACTAAGCATGCGGCTAATTAACTCCTGTTGATGTTCCTTCAAGTATGGCAGCGCTTCTTCGATGGTCATTCCATCAATACCCGCCGCCCCTTTGTTTGCCTTCACTCTTTTATACGCTCTATTAAGATTTTCTCTATACAGAATTGCTTCCAAGAGTTTTGGCTGTGCACTGTCTCTTTCTTTCCATATCCGATTGAATGACCTAGACGCTTTCGCATACCCTTCATGTTCCGCATTATCTCTTTGCGAACAGCCATTGTTATCAATGTTTTCTGCCATAAATAGTCATTTCTCCTTTCTCGGTCATACTTAAGACTCCTGCTGATTCGGTCCTTCACCCGAATGAAGCTTTTTTTTTTCATTTTGGCTACTATGACCTCTGCTGACTTCTGTGTGTTCTGCAACACCTTTCGGTCTTGGTTACTCCTTTCAGAGCGTATCACACAGACCTCCCTAGGTACCGCACGTTTCCTTCTCTCCATCTATCTGCCACATTTATCATGCATGATTCCGTGTAGTTATGGGGCTTCGGCTTGAATGGCAGCCTTACCCTCATGCATAACCTAATATGTGATTTCTGTTCGTCAGACCGGAGATTTGCCCGTGGGTTAGTATGTTCCCCACATCCAGCTTCCTTCAGATTCCACCTCACGATGGACACCCTTGCCTTCGACTATATCCTTCCCACTACCGGGCGGATTCGGGACTTTCACCTGTTGGAAACGTGCGCCGCTAGGCGCACCA
>SFTJ01000173.1 GCA_004563195.1 bacterium | reverse complement strand
GCGATGAGCCGACATCGAGGTGCCAAACCTCCCCGTCGATGTGGACTCTTGGGGGAGATAAGCCTGTTATCCCCAGGGTAGCTTTTATCCGTTGAGCGACGGCAATTCCACTTTCATTCCGCCGGATCACTAACTCCAACTTTCGTTACTGCTCGAGATGTCTCTCTCGCAGTTAGGCTGGCTTTTGCGTTTACACTCTTTGTACGATTTCCGTCCGTACTGAGCCAACCTTTGAGCGCCTCCGTTACTCTTTCGGAGGCGACCGCCCCAGTCAAACTGCCCACCTGACAGTGTCCCGTCACCGGCTTACGGTGTCCGGTTAGAATTCAAATATCTCAAGAGTGGTATCCCAACGGCGACTCCACGACCACTGGCGTGATCGCTTCTCCGTCTCCCACCTATCCTGTACATGAAATATCCAAATCCAGTATCAAGCTACAGTAGTCAGAACTTACCTGACAAGGAATTTCGCTACCTTAGGACCGTTATAGTTACGGCCGCCGTTTACTGGGGCTTAAGTTCACACCTTCGCTTGCGCTAAGCATTCCCCTTAACCTTCCAGCACCGGGCAGGCGTCAGCTCCTATACTTCGTCTTTCGACTTCGCAGAAACCTGTGTTTTTGCTAAACAGTCGCTTGGACCTATTCTCTGCGGCCTGTCTCCAGGCTCCCCTTATCCCGAAGTTACGGGGTCATTTTGCCGAGTTCCTTAACAACACTTCTCCCGTTGGTCTTAGGATTCTCTCCTCATCCACCTGTGTCGGTTTGCGGTACGGGCACCTAACCAAGTTCACAAGCTTTTCTCGTCAGTGTGATTTCTCCGACTTCGCTACTCTATTTTCGCTCCCTTTCGCCGCACTCTACCAACGGTGCGGTTCGGATCCTCTCCTGCGTCCCTTGTGACTTATAAGGTTTCGGTGGCTACGGAATCTTTACCGTATGTGCATCGACTACGCCTTTCGGCCTCGCCTTAGCTCCCGGCTTACCCTGAGCGGACGAACCTTCCTCAGGAAACCTTAGATTTTCAACCATTACGATTCTCACATAATTCTCGCTACTCATTCCGGCATTCTCACTTCTGTAACTACCACATACCCTTCCGAGTATGCTTCCCGTTACACAACGCTCCCCTACCCAGTATTTCTACTGCCCAAGCTTCGGTATGGATTTTAGCCCCGTTACATCTTCGGCGCACGGTCACTCGACTAGTGAGCTATTACGCACTCTTTGAATGAGTGGCTGCTTCTGAATCCTAGTTGTCTTAGCATCCGAACATCCTTTTCCACTTAAATCCATTTGGGGACCTTAGCTGTGGGTCTGGGCTGTTTCCCTTTTGACCACGAAACTTATCTCACGCAGTCTGACTCCTGTACATCATCTATACGGCATTCTTAGTTTGATAGGGTTCAGTAACCTATACGGCCCCTAGCCCATTCAGTGCTTTACCTCCGTTAGACTAATACAAGGCTAGCCCTAAAGCTATTTCGGGGAGAACCAGCTATATCCGAGTTCGATTGGAATTTCTCCGCTACCCACAGCTCATCCCCCACTTTTTCAACAGTGGTGGGTTCGGTCCTCCACGAAATTTTACTTCCGCTTCAACCTGTCCATGGGTAGGTCACCCGGTTTCGGGTCATATCCACACAACTTCTCGCGCTTTTCACACTCGTTTTCACTACGGCTTCGGTGCTTAACACCTTAACCTTGCTGCGTAGATATACTCGCCGGACCGTTCTACAAAAAGTACGACATCGTATACATCGATACTTTGTCTGCTTGTAAACACAGGGTTTCAGGTTCTATTTCACTCCCCTCCCGGGGTTCTTTTCACCTTTCCTTCACAGTACTGCTTCACTATCGGTCATCAGGTAGTATTTAGGCTTGGATGGTGGTCCACCCTGCTTCCCACGGGATTCCTCGTGTCCCGCGGTACTCCGGATACTGACAGGTGCTCTGACCTTTCGCGTACGGGGCTTTTACCCTCTTTCGCTTACCTTCCCAGGTAATTCCGCTAAGTCTTTACAATCCCTTGTTCAGTCCTCTACCCCGGTGATATTGCTATCTCCGGTTTGGCCTCTTTCCCTTTCGCTCGCCGCTACTCAGAAAATCTCTTTTGATTTCTCTTCCTCCGCCTACTTAGATGTTTCAGTTCAGCGGGTGTCCCTTCGTACGGCTATGTATTTACCGTACGATACCGTTGCATGATCAACGGTGGGTTCCCCCATTCGGAAATCTCCGGTTCTTTGCGTATTTGCCGCTCCCCGAAGCTTATCGCAGCTTGTCACGTCCTTCTTCGGCTCCTGATGCCAAGGCATTCACCCTGCGCTCTTCTTAGCTTGACCTTATGTGTCTTCCAAATTCTCCAGTTACCCTTATCGACTTATTAGTTTCCCTAATTAATCAATAATTACATGTTTTTCCTCATGTCTGTCTTTGGTCTGTATTGTTTAGTTTTCAATGTGCGATTTTCTCCAATTAAAAAAAATTGAAGTGGTGGGCTTAAGTGGACTCGAACCACCGACCTCACGCTTATCAGGCGTGCGCTCTAACCGGCTGAGCTATAAGCCCTCATCTGCCTTCCCTTTCGGGTGGTGGAGATGAGGAGAATCGAACTCCTGACCCCCTGCTTGCAAGGCAGGTGCTCTCCCAGCTGAGCTACACCCCCACATTTTGAGTTGTTCTTCTCTGTCCAGCTTCTGTTTCCTCGTATCCGGTCGCCTAAGTTCGCAAATCGCTTTAGCCTCAATTCTGCTTCGCAGAATTTCATCAAAAGACTTTTATGCTCTCTTAGTCTCCCTACTCGGAAATTCAGCTTTGAGTGATGAACACTCAAAACTAACCAGCGTCCAGACCTATCCACGCTTCGACCTTGAGTTAAAGAAGTGACATCATTTATGAAATCTTATAGAATTCTGATGTCAAGCCTCTGTTTCCTCGCTGTATGCTCGGAAATCCGGCTCTTCTTTGCTCCTTAGAAAGGAGGTGATCCAGCCGCACCTTCCGATACGGCTACCTTGTTACGACTTCACCCCAATCATTGAACCCACCTTCGACTGCTGCCTCCAAAAGGTTAGCTCACAGGCTTCGGGTGTTTCCAACTCTCATGGTGTGACGGGCGGTGTG
>SFTJ01000172.1 GCA_004563195.1 bacterium | reverse complement strand
TTTTGTTCATTGAAAACTGGATATTTGAAGTAAATTAGTAATACAAACCGAGAACACCGCGTTGAATGAGTTTTTTAATAAGTTCAATTGCTTATTTTCTTGATCGGACTTCTATCGCTAGAAGAAAGATCAAAACCCAACCGTAAGGTTGATAAGGTTAAGTGAATAAGGGCGCACGGTGGATGCCTTGGCACTAGGAGCCGATGAAGGACGGGACTAACACCGATATGCTTTGGGGAGCTGTACGTAAGCTATGATCCAGAGATTTCCGAATGGGGGAACCCAGCATCTTTTATAGGATGTTACGTTTGCGTGAATACATAGCGCATTCGAGGTAGACGCAGAGAACTGAAACATCTAAGTACCTGCAGGAAGAGAAAGAAAATTCGATTCCCTGAGTAGCGGCGAGCGAAACGGGAAAAGCCCAAACCAATGAGCTTGCTCATTGGGGTTGTAGGACTCCAATATGGTAGTTCTTTCAGATAGTCGAATGACTTGGAAAAGTCAGTCAAAGAGGGTAAAAACCCCGTAGATGAAATTTGGAAGGCACCTAGGAGGATCCTGAGTACGGCGGAACACGAGGAATTCCGTCGGAATCCGGGAGGACCATCTCCCAAGGCTAAATACTCCCTAGTGACCGATAGTGAACCAGTACCGTGAGGGAAAGGTGAAAAGCACCCCGGAAGGGGAGTGAAATAGAACCTGAAACCGTGTGCCTACAACAAGTCAAAGCCCGTTAATGGGTGATGGCGTGCCTTTTGTAGAATGAACCGGCGAGTTACGATTGCATGCGAGGTTAAGTTGAAGAGACGGAGCCGCAGCGAAAGCGAGTCTGAATAGGGCGTTTGAGTATGTAGTCGTAGACCCGAAACCATGTGATCTACCCATGTCCAGGTTGAAGGTGCGGTAAAACGCACTGGAGGACCGAACCCACGTACGTTGAAAAGTGCGGGGATGAGGTGTGGGTAGCGGAGAAATTCCAAACGAACTTGGAGATAGCTGGTTCTCTCCGAAATAGCTTTAGGGCTAGCCTCGGAATTGAGAATGATGGAGGTAGAGCACTGTTTGGACTAGGGGCCCATCTCGGGTTACCGAATTCAGATAAACTCCGAATGCCATTCATTCATATCCGGGAGTCAGACTGTGAGTGATAAGATCCATAGTCGAAAGGGAAACAGCCCAGACCACCAGCTAAGGTCCCAAAATATATGTTAAGTGGAAAAGGATGTGGGGTTGCACAGACAACTAGGATGTTGGCTTAGAAGCAGCCACCATTTAAAGAGTGCGTAATAGCTCACTAGTCGAGTGACCCTGCGCCGAAAATGTACCGGGGCTAAACATATTACCGAAGCTGTGGAGTACACCTTTAGGTGTATTGGTAGGAGAGCGTTCTAAGGGCGTTGAAGGCAGATCGTGAGGACTGCTGGAGCGCTTAGAAGTGAGAATGCCGGTATGAGTAGCGAAAGACAGGTGAGAATCCTGTCCACCGAATGACTAAGGTTTCCTGGGGAAGGCTCGTCCGCCCAGGGTTAGTCGGGACCTAAGCCGAGGCCGACAGGCGTAGGCGATGGACAACAGGTTGATATTCCTGTACTCGTTGTTTTTGTTTGAGCAATGGAGGGACGCAGGAGGCTAAGGAATGCAGACGATTGGAAATGTCTGTCTAAGCAGTAAGTCTTGATAGGAGTCAAATGCTTCTATCTGTACGGACAAGCTGTGATGGGGAGGGAAATAATAGTACCGAAGTTCCTGATGTCACACTGCCGAGAAAAGCTTCTAGCCCGTACCGCAAACCGACACAGGTAGTCGAGGAGAGAATCCTAAGGTGAGCGAGAGAACTCTCGTTAAGGAACTCGGCAAAATGACCCCGTAACTTCGGGAGAAGGGGTGCTGATCTAAGATCAGCCGCAGTGAATAGGCCCAAGCGACTGTTTATCAAAAACACAGGTCTCTGCAAAATCGTAAGATGAAGTATAGGGGCTGACGCCTGCCCGGTGCTGGAAGGTTAAGAGGAGTGCTTAGCGTATGCGAAGGTACGAATTGAAGCCCCAGTAAACGGCGGCCGTAACTATAACGGTCCTAAGGTAGCGAAATTCCTTGTCGGGTAAGTTCCGACCCGCACGAAAGGCGTAACGA
>SFTJ01000171.1 GCA_004563195.1 bacterium | reverse complement strand
GTTACGGGGTTATTTTGCCGAGTTCCTTAACAATAGTTCTCTCGCTCACCTTAGGATTCTCTCCTCATCTACCTGTGTCGGTTTGCGGTACGGGCACCTCAGATCTTACTAGCGGCTTTTCTTGACAGCGTGAAATCAGTTGCTACCGGCCTATTGCCACCCCATCACAGCCCAGCCTTTCGTTAAGCGGATTTGCCTACTTAACAGCCTCACTGCTTGGACACGCTCGACCAACGGCGTGCTCAACCTATCCTTCTGTGTCCCCACTTCGTTCATGCAATCTTCGGTGGTACAGGAATATCTGCCTGTTGTCCATCGCCTACAGCTTTCGCTCTCGGCTTAGGTCCCGACTTACCCTGAGAGGACGAACCTTCCTCAGGAAACCTTAGATTTTCGGCGGACGGGATTCTCACCCGCCTTACGCTACTCATGCCAACATTCTCTCTCGTATGCAGTCCAGCAATCCTTACGAATCACCTTCTGCCCACATACGATGCTCCTCTACCGATTACTTTCGTAATCCCATAGCTTCGGTGGTAAGTTTGAGCCCCGTTTATCTTCGGCGCAGAATCACTCGACTAGTGAGCTATTACGCACTCTTTGAATGAATGGCTGCTTCTAAGCCAACATCCTAGCTGTCTATGCAATTCCACATCCTTTTCCACTTAACTTACTCTTTGGGACCTTAGCTGATGATCTGGGCTGTTTCCCTTTCGACCATGGAACTTATCTCTCATAGTCTGACTCCCAAGCATGATGCCATGGTATTCGGAGTTTGATAGTTGTTGGTAACCGGTGAAGGCCCCGCGAACAGTCAGTGCTCTACCCCCATGTATCTTAAGCTTGAGGCTAGCCCTAAAGCTATTTCGAGGAGAACCAGCTATATCCGAGTTCGATTGGAATTTCACCGCTATCCACAAGTCATCCTAACCTTTTTCAACAGATATAGGTTCGGTCCTCCATAACCTTTTACAGTTACTTCAACCTGCTCATGGATAGGTCACCCGGTTTCGGGTCTACAGCATGTAACTTTCGCCGGTTAAGACTCGGTTTCCCTACGGCTCCGTTGCTCCAGCAACTTAACCTTGCTACATACCATAACTCGTTGGCCCGTTCTACAAAAAGTACAAGGTCACTTGCGCTCCCTTTGCTTGTAAGCATAAGGTTTCAGGTTCTATTTCACTCCCCTCCCGGGGTCCTTTTCACCTTTCCCTCACGGTACTGTTCGCTATCGGTCACTGGGTAGTATTTAGGCTTGGAGGGTGGGCCCTCCGGCTTCATACCGGGTTTCACGTGTCCGGTACTACTCTGGTGTCACTAGGCTCTATCTGGATTTCGTCTACGGGAGTTTCACCCTCTGCGCTCTGCTTTTCCAAAACAGTTCGACTATCCTTCCTGAATGCCATGTCGTGATCCGCAACCCCGAAGTGCAAGCACCTCGGTTTGGCCTCTTCCCCGTTCGCTCGCCGCTACTTGGAGAATCGATGTTTCTTTCTTTTCCTAGGGCTACTTAGATGTTTCAGTTCACCCCGTTTCCTCTTTCTGCACTATATATTCATGCAGTAGTACGCACCCATTACGATGCGTGGGTTCCCCCATTCGGAAATCTGCGGGTCATCAGATATTTGCTCCTTACCGCAGCTTATCGCAGCTTGTCACGTCCTTCATCGGCTCCCAGTGCCAAGGCATCCGCCTTATGCTCTTTATTACTTGACCAATTTGGCTGCCTGACGTAGCGTCGTCAGGTCTTTCTTCACTATTGTTTAACTCAATTGTGAAATTTTGCTTAGTCGTTAATAACCTTGTTGTTAACAGTTAATACTCGATATTCTCGTTTTTGATTTTTGCTTTACACAATTTATTCAGTTTTCAATGTGCATCATTTTTCGTAGATGTAAATCCTGAAAAATGGTGGGCCTGGGTGGGCTCGAACCACCGACCTCACGCTTATCAGGCGTGCGCTCTAACCTGCTGAGCTACAGGCCCAAACTAACATAGTGCAGAAACTTTCGTCTCCTTAGAAAGGAGGTGATCCCATAGTGCAGAAACTTTCGTCTCCTTAGAAAGGAGGTGATCCAGCCGCTCGTTCTCGAACGGCTACCTTGTTACGACTTCACCCCAGTCATTGATTTCGCCTTAGGTAAACTATTAAACGTCCAACTTCGGGCGCCCCCAACTTCCATGGTGTGACGGGCGGTGTGTACAAGACCCGGGAACGCATTCACCGTGGCATTCTGATCCACGATTACTAGCAACTCCGACTTCATGCAGGCGGGTTGCAGCCTGCAATCCGAACTGGGACCGGTTTTTGAGATTTGCTCCACCTCGCGGTCTTGCTGCTCTTTGTACCGGCCATTGTAGCACGTGTGTAGCCCAGAACATAAGGGGCATGATGATTTGACGTCATCCCCACCTTCCTCCGAGTTGTCCCCGGCAGTCTCATTAGAGTGCCCAACTTAATGATGGCAACTAATGACAAGGGTTGCGCTCGTTGCGGGACTTAACCCAACATCTCACGACACGAGCTGACGACAGCCATGCACCACCTGTCTCAGCGTCCCCGAAGGGAACACCTAATCTCTTAGGTTTGCACTGGATGTCAAGACCTGGTAAGGTTCTTCGCGTTGCTTCGAATTAAACCACATGCTCCACCGCTTGTGCGGGCCCCCGTCAATTCCTTTGAGTTTCAACCT
>SFTJ01000170.1 GCA_004563195.1 bacterium | reverse complement strand
CAAGAAGGAATACCTTACCATTGAGGAACTTAAAGCCCTCATGGCAACCGACAGTTACCGCCCAGAGGTCAAGCAAGCCTTCATCTTTGCTTGTTTCACTGGATTGCGACTCAGTGATATGTACAAACTTGCACCGATTCACATTTTCAAGACTCCTGACGGCAAGGAAGAGGCAAAGCGTTGGTTACCAAAACCAAAGGGAATAACAACTCCCTTCTTTGATATACCAACTACTCAGACCGTCATAGGCAGAGCCCTTCGCAAATGGGCAGAGGCAGCAGGTGTAGAGAAGCACATCAGTTTCCACTGTTCACGTCACACCTTCGGCACAATGATGCTGACACTTGGCGCAGACCTGTTCACCACAAGCAAGTTGATGGGTCACACCAACATTCAGACCACTGAAATCTATGCGAAAATCGTAGATAAGAAGAAGGAGGAAGCCATCAACCTCATTGATGGAATGTTCAAGTAAAGGATGTACTTTGAAAGTACCCCCCCTTCAAAGAGTTAAGGGAGGTGACTTGAAATCACCCCCTTTGATAAACCAGGGTGGTGTTTCACCCCAGTGGTATAACCAATTATAACAATCATTGATATGACCATCACACTTCGACAAAAAGACCTTGAAAACGACAACAAGAGCCTGTATCTTGACATCTATGAGAATGGCAAGCGCAAGTTTGAGTTCCTTTCCCTCTACCTAATCCCTGAGATTAACCAAGAGACAAAGGAACGCAACGAGGCTACCTTGAAACGTGCGCAGGAGATTCGTGCCGAGCGCGTCCTTCATCCCGAGACCATTCCCGAGAAAGGTCACTTGATGGTTGTACCCGACATTCCCAACGATGACTCACCCGAAGTCATTGACTGGATCCAGACTTACATGGAGTGGATGGACGGCAATCCCGAATATTCCAAGAGGACTGTCGAGCAGACTCAATACCTTCAAGAACGCATGAAGGAGTTTCTGAAAGCCAAACGCAGACCGCACATCACTCTGATGAAGTTCGATAAGACATGGTTCAAGGCATTCTTTCTTTGGCTGAAGAATGACTATGTACCTCAGAAGTATGTGAGAGTCAAGGCAAAGCCGTTGAGTAATGCCAGTTTGCGGAACATGCAGCAACGCATTGTCGCAGTATTCAACAAGGCAGTCAAGACTGGCAAGTTGAAGGCAAACCCCTTCTATCAGTTGGAGAAGGAAGACACAATCTCCAAGCCAAAGTCTGGTCACAAGCTGTACCTTACACCCGATGAACTCAAACTCTTCATGGCATCCGAAGAGACTAACGGAGTCAGGGAAACCCAGTTGGCATTTGGCTTCGCTTGCCTTACAGGACTACGCATCAGCGACATAAGGGCTTTGCGATGGTCAAACATCATGAGGAACGAGGTAACGAACACACTTGTAATCGTCCAGAAGAAGACCAAGGAACTCAATGCCGTCCCAATCTGCTCAACCGCAGAAGCATGGATGCCACCCAAGAAGGATGACAAGGTTTTCCACCTTCCTGCCCATGCCAATGTGGATGCAGCTCTCAAACGAATAGCCAAGAAGGTAGGTATCACGAAGACAATCTCCTTCCATACCTCCCGACATACCTTTGGCACATTGATCCAAGCGGCTACTGGTGACATCGAGACCACCAAGAAACTCATGGGTCACAAGTCGCTCAAATCAACCGCAGTCTATGCAGACGTGCTGACTGAGGAAAAGGTCAAGGCTATCTCCAATACCAAGACGGTATTCAGGAGTCGCAAGCCACACACCGAGAACAAGAAGATTCCACGAACCAAGCGAACGGCAGCGACCAACACGCACCCTCGCAAGGTCATAGATATACAGGATAACGAATAACGGCTAACGAGCCGATTCAGGATAACAACCAGTTTCATTTCATCAAAAGCAGTGCCCTGATTCAAGGTAGTGGTTTCCGCTACCCTTAGGGGCTTGCTATCTCAAAACCAAGCATTCAGGATAACGTAAACAACTAAATATCAAGATTATGAATAAGACTATTGACAACGAGACTCTTCTTTTGAAGGTAGAGTCATTTGAGCATCGCATCGAGGTTCTGGAGAACACTCTCAGCGCAGCCAAGGAGGTATTGACACTTGAAGAAGCAGCCCTTTTCATGGG
>SFTJ01000169.1 GCA_004563195.1 bacterium | reverse complement strand
GGTCTTCTCGCCCACTATTCCGTCGGCCACAAGTCCGTGCGCCTTCTGGAACTCCTTAACCGCTTCCTCGGTCAACGGTCCAAATTTTCCGTCGGGATATATGTGCAGGAGCTCTTGCAGCCCTTGCACGTGTAGTCCGTTCATACCTTTCTTCAGTGTCATGTGGCTGTCAGTCGTTAGTGAGTTCAACATTGGTGTCGCCCCTCTTCATCTTGAAGTCGTAGCCTAATTCAATGGCGCGGGCACCATAGGCGAGGGTGGGAAACAGGCGGCACAACAAACCCCGCCACGATGAGCATCACACTGGCAGCGAGGCAGACGATGAACGTTGCCCGGCACATTGTGGATTTTGAGATATTATCTAATTTTTTCATCCTTCTTTTTTTATTTTGCGCAAAATGTATGTTTAAGATATTTTTGGCGGCTGCATCTCTGCATATACTGCATATATATTTTTAAGAAAATCAGCTTAGAGCACCGGTGCCCTGGAAGACGAATGAGCCTTTGGCGATTGAACCCTTTTGCTCTGTTATCTTTGCTTGCGTGCAGTAGGCAGAGCCGGAGAGCAATGCCGATTTGGTGGTGTCGCTTCCATTATAGAACTTGCAAGTGTACAATGTGCCAACCATTGAAGGGACATTTGACAACGTGGTGGCAGTAACAAGATTTGAAATCTTGAAATTCCACCCCTTGCGTCTCTTCATATAGGTCTTCCACACAGAACTGGAGGCGGAAGGGATTTCCTCAGTGTCTTGCGTCACGTCAATATCCACGCCCTTGCATGCTCCGATTATCTGAGTGCCCGAACCGTCATATAACATGAGATCTAATCCTTCGTATAGCATATCTTATTACCTTTCTATTAATTTTAATTTCAAAATGTTTTCAGCGAAATCATATTTATAACTCAACATTGCACACAGAGTGGAAGCACTATACACATACCAATCGTCGAAAATATTTAATGCACTGAAGTCGTCATAATTAAGACTGAGGTCGAAGATCTTGTGAGGCATACTCCTGTATGCCATAACTCTTCTTAAAAGCTCTTTCTCGGGCACTTCTCTATATCCTCCGGTGGGCGTGAAATAGGTTGCGCCGCTTGATATGCCTTTTGAGCTATCCAATAGCAATCCAGTGCCCCATTCGTTGTTGTTGCTCGTGCAGAATATTGTGTTAATATTATAATCCTTCTCGAATACTCCCGCAATGTCGAAATATCTGTTTTTGCTACGATAGCTTTTAACAGTGCTGCTCAACTTGTTGGCAACTGTGATGCGCAGATTTCTGAGCATTAGAGGATACCAGTTTGTAGTGTTGCCTATTTGCCTGTATGCCGAGACTATGCGGAAACACACGATGCCCGCCAATGCTCCACTTATGGGGATGCCGTGACCAGTATAGGAGTCATATACGGATGATAGTTCCCTGTTGCACTTTATCTTTCCGACTCCGCCTTCATCGCCATCGTAGCCGCCTTCAATGTTGAAGGTGCTTGCAGTGCCGCTCCACGAACTGCCATTCCAATACATTTGCCCGACTCTAAGCTGACATTCTAATATTATATTGTTGGCGTTCCTTGTATCTTCAATGTTTCTTGAAAAATACATCACGTCAGCATCAATCACAATGCAGCAATTACCCAATGCCATTTGATATTTGCTCATGGCTTCAAGAAGATACTTGGATGTGCAGGAGCCTTCCAATTCAAACCAATACTCAAAGTCGTAATTATGCTTAAACTCCAGTTTCTTCTTGTATATCTCAAAGGCATAGAAATAGCAGTAATTGATTTGCTCTTGCGTTTCCCGGTCTTGGTCGCCTGTCTCGTGGAGTGTAACCGTCCAACCTTCATATTGCACAACTGTGTCGCTTGGATATGCGTGGTCATAGGTGCCACGAAGCTGGAAGTAATATCCGTCATCATCGTTGCCAGACTTTTTCACGGTGTTGCCCTTCCACTTGTCCATGAGGTCTTGGCAGTTGAGTTCCAAAACGGTGCTCACGGTGTTGGGATCACTCTCAACAACCACCTTCTTAACACCTTGCATCACGGAAATAGTTTGATCGAGATTGCAATAGCCGGAATATATGTTATGCTGGATATAGGAATCGTATTCGCTTGATGTGTAGGTTTGACCGCTTGCGAATTTCTCAAACTCCGCCCATGTCATGTAGGAGATTTTCCCGTCGTATTTGTCATCCACCGACTGGAACACAATGGCATCGCCTTGCTCTCTTACCGTGAACCCCCAAAATCGGCATATCTCTTCAAGCACTTGCAG
>SFTJ01000071.1 GCA_004563195.1 bacterium | reverse complement strand
CTCGGAAA
The DNA here is from genome assembly GCA_004563195.1 of bacterium. GTDB lineage: Bacteria > Bacteroidota > Bacteroidia > Bacteroidales > Muribaculaceae > SFTJ01. The sequence continues at coordinate 13,941 of SFTJ01000071.1, read as the reverse complement.
CCTGTTTGTCTGCCTCCAATGTGAATTGCACCGAGTCAGACACGAACGTGCTATCCTCAGAGAGCCCGATCGCATAGCAGAGCATCCCGCTCTTCGGAAGCGGATTGAAGGAAACAAGCTGTATCCCCAAGTAAGGCTCCACAGCTGTCGTGTCTAACGTCACATCCTCAAGCAGCAACGGCTCCTCGTTGAGCGGCTCCATGCCGGAGGGGCAAACATCGAAATAGGCAAATTGCCCGAAGTGCATTTTTTGCTCCGGCAACAGGGCCGTCAAAAGGAAATTGCCATCCTGGTAGCCACCCCATCCCCAGTTGAAATGGAAATAGCCCTCACCGGCATAACCATCGAGCAGGAAGATATGGCCACCGCCTCCGCTGGCATAAGCCACAGGGCGCTCCGCCGCCAATTGCCGATAGAGCTTCTCGCTCCAGTCGCGCAACGCATATTGCCAGGCCTGTGCTTGAGAAGCATACCGGCCGTAATCCGCTACCCGGTGCATATTCCACAGAATATAAGGCTCCTGCTGCCCACTGCCACTCATGCCGTAGTTGATGTGCATCGCCGCCCCGGCGTATTTCATCAGCTTCGCCACCTCATTGGCCTCCGCCTCGGTGTAGTCGCCTGCGGCATAGTTGCGTTTCAAAAGCGACCAATCCACCGTGTCGGTAAACTGCACCGTCACATCCCGGTCGATATAGGCGGAACCATCATTTGCTGATGAGTACCAAGTCTCCTCCGCCACCTTCCAGTTTTGATACTGATAATAATCCATCAGCTGCGCCAACACCACAGCCGGGCAACCGGTCAGGCATTGTTGCTCGTTCATCGTTGGCGTCTGGCGGTTATAGGGATCCGTTTGATTCCACTTCGAGGTGATCAGAGGATCGATCGTCTTCCACCGTGGGTTGTAAGAGAGATTTTTGGTGTCGCTGCGCAAATCCTGCTCCTGTGCCCGGGCGATCTCCACCGCATATTGCCGCAGGAAGCCGCGCATACCTTCCGGCAGGTTATCCGACCGCAAAGAGCCCGTCGTGCTATAGCCCAAGACAGCCTCCGCCCGCTCGTCGCCCGCCGCGATCACGTAGCCACCCGTCGCACAGCCAAAAGCATACAGCAGGGCATCACCCTCAGTAGCCGCTCGCAGCGAACCCGTCGCATCCGCGTCAAGCTGCGTCGTATCGGTCACCGAGAAAAGCAGCTGCAAGTCACCGGCGGAGCGAAGTCCGCTCTTTTCCGACAAAAAGGCCTCCGCCTTAGCCTTCGCTTGGGAGGGCGAAAGCTGTTGTGCCAGGGTTTGCCCCATCGCCAACAGACAGAGGGCGGCGCATAAGATGTAATCTCTTTTTTTCATTGTATCGCATTTATCGTGAAGGGCGAACTGCCCGTAAAAATTGCGAAACAAAAGTAATCAAAATAGCGACGAATCTACCCCCAAGGCTCGCACTATTCAAGGAAAAGGCTATTTTTGCGCCCGAAAACCCAATAACAAATTAGAAGAATGAAACAACTGAAAACTTGGAAGTATCTTTCCACCGTGTGCGCCTCCGTATGCGCCACCCTCTTCGTCGTCTTGGCCTGCGCCTCCGACGATTCCAAATCTCAATCCGCGGAAACCATGCCGGATGATTTCGTCGTCGTGGCCGATTTCATCCCGGACATTATCCAGGAAATTCGCTACCACTCCACTTACAACTTCGTGGGCGAACGCATCACCGGTTATGAGGAGCCGAAATCCATCCTCACCCGCAAGGCCGCCGAAGCCCTCAAAGCGGTGAGCGACGACGTGATGGCACAAGGCTATCGCTTGAAAGTGTATGATGCCTACCGCCCGCAATGCGCCGTGGATCACTTCGTGCGCTGGGCGGAAGATGTTGATGACACCCGGATGAAAGCCTATTTCTATCCCGAAGTGCCCAAGTCGGAACTGTTCGAACGGGAGTATATCATGGCACGCTCCGGCCACACCCGCGGCTCCACGGTCGATCTGACGCTCTTCGACATGCAGACGGGGAAGGAAGTGGATATGGGTGGCCCGTTCGACTGGTTCGGCGAACTCTCCCATCCCGATTACGAGGCGATCACCGCTGAGCAGAAGGCCAATCGTTTGATCTTGCGGGAGGCGATGTTGCGCCACGGCTTCAAGCCGCTTGAATCCGAATGGTGGCATTTCACGTTGAAGGATGAGCCCTACCCCGACACCTATTTCAATTTCCCCATCAAATAAAACGTATAAAGCCCGGAGCGTTGCCATTGCGGCTTCCCTCCGGGTTTTCATTATACGTTGAAAACGCCATTCCTTTCATCTCTGCATATACTGAGATACCATCTTGAGTGCGCGAAACGACCTCTAAAAGTTTTTAGTGGGTCTCGCGAGTGCGCGAAACGACCTAAAAAAGATTTTAGCAGGTCTCGCGAGTGCGCGAAATGACCTAAAAAAGTTTTTAGCAGGTTTCGCGAGTGCGCGAAATGACCTAAAAAAGTTTTTAGTAGGTCTCGCGAGTGCGCGAAACGGCCTAAAAAAGTTTTTTTCATGTTTCGCGCATCCACAATGGTCTCTCAAAAAGATTTTTGCTCATTTCGCGCATGATTCTTAGCTGTCAATAGTGCTTTATCCCTTGTCTTTGCCTATCTTTGGCATGGCGATATTGCCGTAACTTTAAAACAACAAGCGATATGGAACAGATTTATGTTTTCAATCCCATTCGTCTCCGCAACGAGGAGGCATTTGGCTTTTTCAAGTTAGTGATCAGTTTATTACCTCATTTGCTGAAAGAGGCAGAGCCGGTGAACCCCGATGTCGTCAGTGTCGAGGGAGGTGTAAGTGCGCTGTCTGGCTCTGGCGAGCCGATCAACGCCATGTTGGAGGCACCCATCAATGCGTTTGAGACAGCGGTTCGGGCGTTCGACGAGACGTTAGAGAATAGCACCGCGGATTCAGCGGAGGCAAAAGCCTGCGAGGAGCTGCGCGACAGGCTGTGGCGAAGCAACAACTGAAGGCGGAGTTTGACAAGTATGGCGACGTGACCTATCTGCCAGTCGTGCAGGAGAGTGGCGCGCTGCACAACCTCATCCAAGACATTCAGGCCATTCCGGCACAGGATCGGAGCAAGATTCATTACGAGGAGTGGTTTAACGCGTTGGATACGGCGGAGAACAACTACTTAGCTGCCGTCGCCTCTCGTACCGATGTGCGTTCTGAGAAGGAGGTGGGAGCCGTGAAGCGTACCCGCATCGAGGCGGAGGCCGCTTACACCCATTTGGTAGAAGTCGTAAACCTGCTGGCGAAAGTGGAGGGCGATACCGCCTACCTGCCTTTCATCAACCGCATGAATGTGTTGATCGCAGAGCAACGCTCCACGCTGAAAGCCCGCCAGACCCGGGCCTCCAAAGCGAAAGAGCCGGTTACGAAGCCGATCATGCCGGAGGAGCCGACCACGGAGAATCCTGTTTCGCCGGAGGCATAACCGAATGATTCTAATCAACGTAGAGACGTCGCAGGTGCGGCGTCTCTACTTCTTTTAACCCATCAGTACCCGCTCAAATTTGTTTTATCCCTTGATATTCGGCAACTCCAAGCCATAGCCTTTGCGTTTGTCCTCACGCTTCAGCAAGAGGGCGATGAAGAGCGCCAAGATGCCGAAACCGGTGAAGACAGCCATCGGGAGCGTATAGTCGTAAGCGATCTTGCCGGTGCCGTTATCTACCTTGCAATAGGTGTCGAGGATCCAGCCGATCAACAGCGGAACCATGCTCAATCCGATGTTCTGCACCCAGAAAATCATGGCATAGGCCGTTCCCAACTGTTTCTCCGGGATGATCTTGGGCACGGAGGGCCACATGGCGGAGGGGACCAACGAGAAGGCGATGCCCAGCACGATCATCACGATCGTGGCGAACCACCACTCGTTCAGGATGGGCAGGGTGAACAACAGGTGCACGCCGATCAGCATCAACGCACCATACATCATGATCGTAGCGCCCTTTCCCTTGCGGTCGTAGAGGTTGCCAAAGAAGGGGGTCAGCAAGATCGTACCGAAAGGCAGGATGGCCGGGATATTGCCCGCCAACTCCGGATCGACATTGTATTTGTTGACCATCAAGTCGGTCGCGTACTTCAAGAAGGGGAAGACGGCTGAATAGAACAGCACGCAGAGCAAGGCGATCAACCAGAAGCCCTTGCTGGTGACGATCTCCAAGATGTCTTTCAAGCGGAACGGCTCCTCGGCCTCCTCCTCATCTGCGCCAGCGGAAGCGTCGAGCTTACGATCCATCACGCAGAACACCAAGAAGGTGATCAAGCCGATGCAGAGCATGATCAGGCAGAGCAAGATCGGGGCGGCAATGCTTTGGAAATAGGTAGCGAAAGGCACCGTGATGGAGAGCGCCATAGCCGTACCGAGACGGGCCGTTGCCATCTCCAAGCCCATCGCCAAGGCCATCTCCTTGCCCTTGAACCAACGGACGATAATTTTCGAGACCGTGATACCGGCTGTCTCCACGCCTACGCCAAACAGGGCATAGCCCAATGCGGCCACCATCACTTGCGCCTTCCAGCCAAACAGCTCGCCCTCCATCGAGAAAGCGTCTGAAATGGCCCAATACTTGATGCCACAACCGATGATCATCAAGACGCAAGAGGCCAAGCCGGTGAAGCGCACGCCCATCTTGTCGAGGATGATTCCGCCGATGATCAGCATGAAAAGGAACACGTTAAACCAGCCATAGGCACTCGTGAAAAAGCCATATTCCGTACTGTTCCAGCCGAGTTGCTCCTCCAGCATCGGTTTCAGCGGCGACATCACGTCGGTCAGGATGTAGCCGGTCAGCATCGTGAAGGCCACCAAGGCCAGCACACTCCAACGAGCGACTTTCGAGTCGCTCAGCTTCTGTTGCATTTTTTCTGTCATGATTCTTATAGTTTACAGTTATTTGATTGCTTCTGGAAACAGGGGGAGCGCATCCGCCACAATGAAGGTGCTGCCTCCGATGAAAATGGTGTCGTGGGGATCGGCTACCTGCCGCGCCGCCTTCACCGCCTCGCCCACCGTCGGGTAGGTAGCTCCTCGCAATCCATGCGATGCGGCTTTCTCCGCAAACGTCTCCACCGGCATTGCCCGGCTGACCGAGGCCTGCGTGAAATAATAGGTTGCCTCTTTGGGCATCAGCGCCAGCACACTATCTACATCCTTATCAGCCACCATGCCGACCACCATCCGCAACGTACCACTTGCCGCTCGTTGGGCATCCGCTAACGTCTTGGTCAGGTGCTGCCAGCCGCCTACGTTATGCCCCGTGTCGCAATAGATAGCGCAAGGCTCGTCTGCCACCCGCTGCCAGCGCCCCATCAGTCCGGTCAAACTGGTCACGGAGCGGAATCCCTCCTTCACAGCCTCCGGCGAGAGGGAAAGCCCCACCTCCTCACGCAGGATATGCAGGGCCGAGAGCACAGTCTTCGCGTTGCAAGGCTGCGCATCGCCGAGCAGTTCGCCATATACCGGCCCATACTCCTTCGAATAGAAACACAGTGTGTGGTCGGGAGTCAGCTCATAGTCGTCGGCCATCAGCGCCATCTCCGGAGCGAAATGGAAAAGAGCTCCCTTCTCCTTCGCCTTTTGGGCGATCGTATCATAAATGACCGGCTCCGCGCTCTCGCCGAGCAGCAAGGGAACGCCAGCCTTGGCGATACCTGCCTTCTCAGCGGCGATCTGCCCCAAGGTATTGCCCAGGAACTGGGTATGATCGAAGCTGATATTGGTGATAATGCCGAGCAGCGGCGTGATGATGTTGGTACAATCCAACCGACCGCCCAACCCTACCTCGATCACGGCAATATCCACGGCCTGCTCCTTGAAATACTGAAAGGCCATCGCCGTGGTCAATTCAAAGAAAGAGGGATGCAGCGGCTCAAAGAAAGCCCGGTGTCGCTCCACGAAATCCACCACGTAGGCCTCGCTCGCCTTCTCGCCATTCACCCGGATACGCTCCCGGAAATCAAGTAGATGCGGAGAGGTGTAAAGCCCGACCTTATAGCCCGCCTGCCGCAGAATCGCCGCCAACAGGTGGCTGACAGAGCCTTTGCCGTTCGTCCCGGCCACGTGAATCGTCTTGTATGCTTTATGGGGATTACTTAAATGATCGTCGAGGGCGATCGTCGTGCCGAGCCCGGGCTTGTAAGCGGAAGTGCCGCTCTGCTGGAACATCGGGACACGGGTATATAGATAATGAAGTGTCTCTTGGTATGTCATGCTATTCTTTTTTGGACGGACAAAAGTAACGAAATAAATCATATCTTCGCGCCTCGTTAAAGAAAAAGGACTAAACTTATAAGATAGCAGAAATGGAAAAGCAACGTATCGTTTATACGCCTCAAGGCGTATGCTCAAAGTTAATGATTGTTGAGGCAGCCGACGGAAAGATTGAAGAAGTGCAGATCGTGGGTGGTTGCCATGGCAACGGCCAAGGCATGTGCGCCCTATTAAAAGGGATGCGTGTCAACGACGCCATCAGTCGCCTCGAAGGGATCGACTGCCACGGACGAGGTACCTCCTGCCCCGATCAGATGGCTAAGGCATTGAGGCAAATGGGTAATCAGTAAGCAACATTTCCCTCTTCTCACTTGTTATTTAGGTACAAACTTTTAAAATGAGACGGCCATGAAAAAAAGTGAGAAGACAAAACAGACGAAACTATCCAACAAGAAGAATTTCATTCTCGACACCAACGTGATGCTGCATGACGCAAACTGCATCCTGAATTTCCAAGAAAACGATATCTACCTGCCGATTGTAGTCTTGGAGGAGTTGGATAAATTCAAGAAAGGCAATGAGCAGATCAACTACAACGCACGCGAGTTCGTGCGCCAGTTGGATCTGCTGACCAGCAACGATCTTCACCTGAAAGGAGCCTCCTTAGGCCCCGACAAAGGCACACTCTATATCGTGACGGGCGATGAGTATCATGAGCGCATCGCCAAGACGTTCCCGAATCGCATTCCCGATCATCGCATCCTCTCTTGTGCCCTCACCGTGGCGGAGAAACATCCGAAGATGCAAACCATCCTGGTCAGCAAGGATGTCAACCTGCGCATGAAGGCACGCTCGTTAGGCATCCCCGTGGAGGATTACATCAACGACAAAGTGATCAATGTCGATATTTTCGAGCGGTCGCATGAGACCTACGAGGGGATCGATCCGGAGTTGATCGACAAGATCTACGCCTCCCCGCAAGGCATTGAGACCGAGCTGTTGGAGATCCACACCAAGCTGGAGCCCAACGAGTGTTTCATCTTGAAGAGCGAGCGCAACAGCGTCATGGCTCGTTTCAATCCCTTCACGGGCAAGATCAAACGGGTGGAGAAGAGCACCAACTTTGGCATCCAGCCTCGCAACGCCGAGCAGAGTTTTGCCTTCGAGGTGCTCAACGATCCGGATATCAAGCTGATCGGACTGACAGGCAAGGCGGGTACGGGAAAGACGCTTCTTGCGTTGGCTTCCGCCCTCCGACAGTCGAATATTTACAAGCAGATCCTCCTCGCCCGCCCCATCGTAGCCTTGGCGAATAAGGATTTAGGCTTCTTGCCGGGCGATGAGAAACAGAAGGTGGCTCCCTACATGCAGCCGCTGTTTGACAACCTCAATGTCATCAAGGCGCAATGCACACCCGGACATGCGGAGGCTCGTAAGATTGATGATTTACAAAAGAATAATCAGTTGGTGATCGAGGCCTTGGCTTTTATCCGTGGGCGCAGTCTCTCGGAGACTTTCTGCATTATTGACGAGGCGCAGAACCTCACGCCTCACGAGATCAAGACGATCATCACCCGTGCCGGAGAGGGCACCAAGATGGTCTTCACCGGAGATATCCAGCAGATCGACTCGCCCTACCTCGATGCGCAGAGCAACGGATTGGCCTATATGATCGACAAGATGAAAGGCCAAGAGCTGTTCGCCCACATCAACCTGATCAAGGGGGAGCGTAGCCAGCTCTCGGAAATGGCGTCCAATCTGTTGTAAGCCTTACTTCTGGTTGGCCTTCGGGCAGATATAGATCTTTTGGAAGTTCCCCTTGCCGTTCGGATCACCCATATCCTTGGTCTCTGCCGCATGAATCTTCAGATGCTCTGTCTCGCCATGCTTGGCCAACTCGCCCTCGTTCTTCCACGTCTCGGCGATAAAGAGCACCGTGCTGTCCTCAACCGACTGATAGATACTGTAGTCGATGCAACCTGGCTCCTTCACAGTGCTCGCTTTACACTTCTGGAAAGAGGCGATAAAAGCAGCCGCACTACCCGGCTTCATCTTGCGCACGATGTTCAATTGCACCATCATCGTGCTTTTCTGATCAGCGCAATCGCCATGACCTTGGCACGCAGCCGCTGCCTGCTCCTCACAACCGCTCTCGCAAGCAGATCCCCCTTTCGCTTGGCAGTTACCCTGACAACCCGCATGGTTCTCCTTCTGGCAGTTGCCTGAGCAAGCCTGCTGCTTGCAGTTTCCGTCGCAAGCTCCCGCCGTTTCCTGATTCGATGTCGTACCACTCGTACATGCGGCTAAGGCCATCAAGCCACAAGCCCATAAATAAGCAAACTTCTTCATGATTTGTATCTGATTAAAATGTATGCCGCGAAGTTAATAGAGAAATCTGTTCCAAAAGCAGGATAAGACTATCTTTCCGTAAAAACAGGCACGGTGTGCGTCGAAAGTCGTTACCTTAGCGGCCGTTAATTCAATAAACAAACAGTATGAGCAAGAAATTTTTAAGTTTTATGGCGGCTGTCTGCCTGATGGGAGCCTTCACGGCGTGTGACGACGAGGATAATGCAAATGACCTCAATGCCCTTTCCCGCACCTACGAGGGGAAAAGCATCGAGCTGAAAATGGGTGAGGTAACTCTTCCTAACAGCGGCAAATCGGTCGTTCTCAACGCCGCGGCAGCCGACAAGGCGCAGCTGACATTAAATAACATCCTGCCGGAGAACAGCAGTCTTACGTTAGATGCATCATTGGCCTCCACAGGAGACACTTACACCTTCAATGGCGAAGGCACAACCACAGACGGGACAGTGACTGTCAACGGAACGGTGAAAGAGGGCCTACTCTCCCTCTCTTTCCAGCGTAAGGTGACACATCCCGTAGTGAGTACCTGGCAATTGGCCCCCGGAGCGGCAGCTGTCACGGCAGAGATCGCCACTGGCATGCCTCAGATTGATGCGATGGCTCCTATGGTAGGCCCGTTGTTGGGCAACCTGATCGCCCAGAAGGTCAGTACGGTTACTTTGACGCTTGCCGAGTCGGGCATCTTCGGTGTGGCTTGGCAAAAAATTGACGCCACAGAGCCAGTCAGCATCAACCAATACACCGAGATGTTCAGCATCCAGTATTGCGTGAAAGAGGGTGCCTACTACCTCTGCATCGACAAGAATTACGTAGAGGTATTGGGACAGGTTTTGACGCAATTTGCCGGAGATAAGATGGCAGAGTTGGGCATTGATTTCCAACAAATCTTAGCGCTCTTCACAGACTTAGGTGGCTATTATGGCTTGGCGTTAAACATGGAGGTGACCGATAACCAAGTGCTGTTCACAGCGGATAAATCCCTTTTGCTCCCGGTGATCAACGCCCTTTATCCGCTGATCTCCCAAAAGGTGCCCGAAGCCTATCAACCCTTGGTCAACCAGTTGATGCAGATGCTCCCCAATGCACAAGCGCTGAACCTTGGATTACGGTTCGTGAAGTAGCGGAATAAGCAGAGAAGCTGACAACGAAAAAAGGCGGTGCGCCAAGATACACCGCCTTTTTTCATGCTATGTCCTACGACATCAAAACGTCCACTTCATCGCCAACGTCGGATTCCATTTGAGGCCATCCATCACAGCGAAGTTCGTGGAGACCTCCCACTCTGTGCCGACACTCAGGTTGAAACGGTCGTCAATATGCTTGAACTTATTCAGGTTAACCCAGAACTGTGGCTCGGCCAAGAAAACCCACTCATGTGAATCGCCATACATATCCGTATGCTTCTCACGCCAGAAATCGGCGAAGCCCGTGAAAGAGAACTTGCCCTCCCCGAAATGGATATACCAGGTGCCCGTCAGCTGAAAACTGTTGGGCGACTCATTGCCACGCAAATACTTATACATCGGTGTAAAGGTGAATCCCTTCGTGAAATCCGCCTTGTTCCAAGTGTAGGTAATACCCGTCAGGTAAGCATCCTTGATGTATTTGATACCGCCGTTATACTCGATATGCCAAGAAAAAGGCGGCTCCCAGAAGCGCAACTCCCGAGAGATCTCCCAATAGGCCGACTTCACCTCGCCATCGCCATAATCCATATCTATAAAGAAAAAGGTACTACCCCATTTATCCGCCTTGAACATCTCCACCGTGGAGGTCAGCTTTGGGCGGGTGGACAGCTCATCATAGATCGAATGGCCAAAATCGTAGTGCAATTGCACGTTCTGCGACCGTGAGCCAACCGCCACAAACAGAATAAATGCCAACAAATAACCAATCTTTCGCATATGCTTCAAAACTCAACTTTCGACATTACTTGTCATATTTTCCGTCAAGGATCACCTCCTTCACGGCCTCCAAATAGCCAAAGCCATACTTGCGGTCGGGCAACAGATAGCTACCCTCCACCCACTCGTTCCAGGCATTGATCATGACAAACTTCGGCTGCTCCGGATGGCTGTCGGCATACTCCTTCGCCACCTGCAAGAAAGCTGCAAACGACTGCGGGGACTGGTGGAAACGAGTTACGTCTTGTGCACCCTTCGCCGGGAAACGGGGTGTATCGTCCCATCCAATCGAGACAGTCGGGAAGACCGGAATATCCAACACCTCATCCCACTCCTTGCGGATCTCGATCGCATCGGCGCCATGCTTCAAATAGTCGCAGTCGAAACCGCCCATGTTATAAAAAGCCACACTATTGACACCCAAGCCATCCACCAACTCTTTCAAACTCTTCGTATTCTCCGCATTCAACGGATAGCCGCCACCCGGGTTCATTTGGAAATGGATGCCGGAGAAACCCGCCTCTTTTGCTTTGTCGCGGAAATAATCGAGTGCTTTTCGTGTCTCCTCGATGGAGCCGAAGCTCTGCACCAACTGGCCATAGTCGAAGATCGCCATCACGGGACAGCCATCGATCTTCACATAGTTCGGACGCTTGAAATAGCGATCGATCACCCGATCGACAATCGTCTTGAATTGATCCCAGTTTACCTTTGGGTCGAATAACACAGACCGATCGTCGCCATAACGATGATAATTCCAATAGTTATGCACCACCGTGTGGTTAGCCCACATGATGTAGAAATTCATCTCCTCGTTGTTCTTGGCCTGCAAGAAACCCTCATCGAGCGCCTCTTCTAAGTAGGGATAATCCATAAACCAATACCAATCATAGATAAAGGTATTCACACCATGCTTCAAGGCTTGGTCAATCCAGCGCTCCACCACCTTCGGGTCATCGTCGTGCTCATAGCCCCACAGCGGCTGCCTCGGCTGATAATGCCCTTCGAAGCGAGGATTACCCTTCTTGATCACCTCCCACTCGCCTTCTCCGTCAGCCCACAAATGCACATGCGCCAACGAATCATCATGGCAAGAGGGCCAAATATAGGCCGCCACATAATAATCCGATTTCTTTTCCCCACGAGCAGATGTCTCCATGGGTACCGATTGATTACACCCAATGAACCACAAACTAAGTGAAAGCACTGCCCAACCTAATAATCCAGTCAAATTTTTCATGATCTACTATTCGTTTTTTAAATATTTCCGATTTACGGCCTCAAAAATACACATATTCACCAATATCACCCCAAAATAAGGCCACTTGAGTTAATATTTAACATTTTTCCTTACAGCAGACCTTCCTCGCCAATAGCCTAAACGATAATATACAAAAATAATGATCAAACCTATGCAGAGACTGCAGCCAATAGCCCACCAAATGCCACTGCGCCCCCACAAAGAGCTAAAGGCATAGGCCAAGGGAATACGAATCAACCAAAGACAGGTGATACTAACCACCATCGGGAAGAGAGTATCACCCGCCCCACGCAAAGCACCATTAAAGATATTCAAGCCACCATGGACTACGAAAAATCCGGCCATAATCAGTAGGTATTCCCAGCCGATACGGATCACCTCCGCATCATCCGTGAACAGGCGCATCAGGCTATCTCCCAGAAAGTAGATCGCAACAAACGTAGTCGCACCAAACAGTAAGTTAAACAGTAAAGCAAAACGGACACCTTTACGCACACGATCCAATCGACCTGCTCCAATATTCTGGCCCGTGAAGGCTGCCAAGGCGCTTGAAAGGGTTAAGATGGCTTGATTGATGATCGTATCGATCTTACCCGCTGCGCCATAAGCCGTGAGCGTATCTGTACCAAAACTATTCACGATTCCCAACAACGCCATTAAACCCAATGAGATCGCACATTGCTGCGCACTTGTCGGTAAACCGATGCGTAGTCCTTCCTTAAAAAGAGCCGCATCAAATACCAAATCATGCTTTCGGATAGAGAAGAGCGGATGCTTATTATTGACATAAGCCAAGCCTACACACATGCCGATGCCTTGCGCCACGACAGTAGCTCTTGCCGCTCCCTCAATACCCCACTCAAACACCACGATAAAGAGTAAGTCAAGCGCAATGTTAAGCACCGTCGTCAGCAAGATAAAAAGCATGGGGCGCACCGATTCCCCGACTCCACGAAGAATAGAAATCACGCTATTAAAACAGACAAACAAGAAGGTTCCGCCAATATAGATGCGGAAATAAGAGACTGCCTCGGGAATCACCTCCTCCGGCGTATGCGTCAGTTCAAACAACGGCTTCGCTAAGATCATTCCCGTAATTGAGAGTAGTACTCCCGCTCCCAACATAAAGATGAAGAAAGAGGAGAAAGCTCGCTGCACCTTGACATAGTCTTTCGCTCCAAAGAATTGTGAGATCACCACAGACGTACCACTGCCAATCCCTATCACCCACGAGATCACAAAGAAATAGATAAAAAAAGAGGCAGAGACAGCCGCAAGAGCCTCTTTACCCAAGCATTGCCCCACAATCACACTGTCCGTCAGATTATAACATTGCTGCAACAGGTTACCCACCAATAGCGGTAAAGCAAAGCGCAAGATCACTTTCCACACCTCTCCTTGCGTCAAGTCCGTTTTATTCCTCTTCTCCATACCCCCTACAAATCCTTCAACAAGATATGCTCACCTGCGCGCATCATATCCTCACGAGTCTTTAGCAGCGCTTTCCACTCTGGGCTGAACAGCCGAGCGGTGTCGATCTTGAAATCTTCCGATCCCTCTCTGTCCATTTTATCAAGGAGGTAGCTCACTGTAAGTTGATGAATATCCATTGCCGGTTGATAATGAATCACCCGTTCATCCCCACCGTAGTTGACCTCATTAATGATACCTAACCGTTTCAGTTGAAACAAGATTTGCGAGGTTAATCGGATAGGGATACGATAGGTCGTTGAGAGCGCATCCGCCGTAAAGGGAGGCTGTTGCTCCGCAAAGCGCTTCGCAATTAGTGAAGCGATCAATAGCGTTAAGAAATCCTTATAGCGACGGCTGATATGCTGACTGTCACGCTCAAAGCTGAACTTACGAACATTCTGAGAGGCAAAAGCGATCTCCGCCCCAAAGAGGCAGATCAGCCACGACAACTGCAGCCATAATAACAGCAAAGGCAAAGCGGCAAAGCTACCATAAATCGCATTATACTTGCTTACCCATATCTGTCCACTGATGTATAAATTCTGGAAAAGCTGGAAGGCACATCCGGCAATCAATCCATTCAAGAAACGCACCTTTGTATTCGGAAGGGAAATATACAATCCCGTAAAAACCAATGAGGTAATCACAAAAGGAGCCAGTTTCAATAGCCATCCTGTGACCGGTGTCA
>SFTJ01000168.1 GCA_004563195.1 bacterium | reverse complement strand
TGTGTCGCACCAATCACCACAATCTAATGATAGTGGCAATGTGGGTAAGTCTGGAGCAGATGGCAACAAGTCACCATCACCTCCTGAAAACAATTCCCCGCAGTCTGCTGACAGCCCTTCTCCCCAAGGTGAAGCCGATGGCAAGCAGAATGAAGGGAAGCAGCATGAGCAGATACCTTCTCAGCAAGGAGGACAGCAGCCACAACAGCCTAACGGCAATCAAAGACCGCCTTTCAACGGCTATCAGAAGCCTAACGGCTACTACAACCAGAACGGCAACAAATAGCCGTCTGAGGACGAACTTAGCAGGTAAAAGGACCGATTTTTAAGAGGTACTTTTCGAGAAATCCTTTTGTACTACATTATTTGTGACCAAATTTATGCAGTCCTAAAAGTTTCTCGGGCTACTCGCAGGCTCGCAGACCTATGTCCTTCTTTTTTACTGATTTATATTCATCCCTTTAATCATATTCAAAGATATGGCTAAGAAAAAGAAGATTATCAAGAAGACACCCACAAGGGTGCATTCCTTCCGCTGTACCGATAAGGACTGGAAGGAACTGAAAAAACTCGCTAAGGAATGTGGTATGAGCATAGGCAAGTATCTCGTTGAGACTGGCAAGAAGCATCACCCACGTCAGCGACTCACTCCAGAGGAAAGCAAAGCCCTGAACTCTCTGACTGAGGCACGTACCGACTTGATAAAAGTCCGCAGTAAGTTGCACGATGCTTCACCCGAGGAAAAGCAGAAGATGTTCAGATCTCCAAAGTTCATGAAGTGGTGGATTGAAGCCGTTGAACGACTCATCAAACACTGGTATAGCATTGAAGACAACCTTACTTCTCCTGTACTGACCAAAGTTCAAGAAGACGAATGATTATACTCGCAAGACCAGTAGCCTATGGCGGCAATGCCGCAAGGTACGCAATGGAGAAGGAGGATGCAACCGTGGTCAAGGTGAACCACATGCCTGACTATCTCGATGCCACCGAAATCTGGTATCGGATGAAGCATCACTGCCAGTTGCATCAACAGGACAGGACTGTTGGGCGAAAGTTGGAACGCTTCATGACCACGTTTGTACTCTCCCCATCCAAGGAAGAGTCAGAGAACTATACCTTGGATGACTGGGCAAACCTCGCTGATGAAGGATTGGAAGCTTTGGATTCAGTCGGACTTTTACCCAAAGGCTTTAAGGAGAAGGTCAAGACCAATTTCCGCAATTCTATGAGTGTTGCTGCCTTGCATCGGGATTCCAAGTCTGGAACCCTTCACCTGCATCTTGACTGTTGCCGTGTGGATAATGACGGCAAGACCAACGATGTTCACGATGTTCACATCAGAGCAATAAGGGCTGCGGAAATTATCAACGCAAGGCATGGTTGGGAGCAACCTCAGGAGGTTCGTGAAATGCGCCAACAAGATATAGCGGAGTTTTGCGAATATACCCTTCAGAAGATGGATAGTTTCGACATTGACCGTTACTTTGATATGCTTCGCATGAGAGGCTATGAGGTCAATCCAAGGTATGACACTACTAACTGCAAACTTGTGGGCTACACCATCGGCAAGAATGCCTCAGTGTTCAAGGCTTCTGCCATCGGTCGAAAGTTCATGGTATCACAGCTTGAAGCCACATGGAAGAAGATGCATCCTAAGCCTACTCAGGTCAAGATGCGACCTGCTTCACCTTCCGTTTCACCGGCTCGCCCTGCTCGCCATGTTGCTCAGACAACGAAACCTACCCAGTCCAATTCTAAGCCATTGCCAGTTGCTACCAAGACTGCCTTCAATGTCAATGTTAGCGGTGAAATGAAGAGAATCTATATTCCGAACACGGTCAAGGACATCTTCCTCAATGAGGTTCAGGTTCCTGATTCTGATATGACTGCATCAAGAGAGGACATTTCTCATGTAGGTATGCTTCTCTTCCTTGATATGATTGATGCAGCAACAACCGTGTCCGAATCTTGTGGCGGTGGTGGTTCTGCTCCTTCCTCTGGTTGGGGTAAGGATGATGACGAAGACGAGCGTGAGCGGGCTCGCCGTTGCCTCCAGATGGCTCATGCCATGTGCAAGCCACCGCAGAAAAGACGTTCATTCCACCGTTAGACAAATCCTACATATCAATGAGAAGAACAAAACATGTAGAAGAACTCATCGAAGATGACGAGCAGAAGCCTGACTTCGATGACATGATGAACGAAGTCCAGGAAGAGATTGAAGAGCATGATGCCGAGGATGCTGTTGTCAGTCGTGCGCCTGAACTCAGGCAGTTGAGTGAGAACATTGACAAAGCGACCAACACTTGGATCAATGCAACTCTTCAACTGGAGTCTGCCATCCGTAAGTACAATTCA
>SFTJ01000167.1 GCA_004563195.1 bacterium | reverse complement strand
TTTCGGGCTGGTTTGGTGTGGTAACTTAACTATAACCCATGAGACCATATCCTTCATATCATTTTATTCACTTGTCCAATATGTATTGTAGTCCTACAGTTTTTGCTTGTCCGGCCAAGTAAGTAGGATAGACAAGTACAAGGAAACATGCTATAATTTCCATAAAAGCTCTAAAAGACCACGTTAACATGTCAGGTCGCTGTCTGGCGGCACTTATTAACGGAGGTTTGGGTTATGAATAACAAGCAAATGAAAAAGGCCACAGTCGACGCAATCAATGTGATGATCCGCCACGCGGACAAGGGTCCTTCCGGATTTTGGGTGGAGGATCACGAAGGCTGTGGCAATCCAGCGGTCTTTCCGGAATTTGAGGAGGGCTTGAAGCGAGGAAGACTCGTCCAGAAAGAACATTATTTTTGCCCATGGAATACCGCCATTATGTACGGCGATGGGCATGGCAACATAATCACGGGTTGCTATCATAGCTGCTCTATTGACAAGGCGAGGTATTTGTCTGCTCAGGAGCTGAAAGAGATACTTGCCCGCTTCAAAACGCGCATGGAAAATGGGGATTACGATTGCGTTGACCATTTATCTCCATTGCTGACAAAAGACGAAAGCAGACACATAGAGGATCGCATCCTTGCGGAGCAGCATGAGCGCGAACGCTGCGAAAGACAAAAGCGGCAGGATCGGCTCAAAAAAGCCGCTGCTCTGATTGCCAAGTATCCAGATAAAAAATCGCTTTTGGCACTCTACTATGGAGAAAAGGATCGTGTATTAGACGAAGGCGGGATCATTCTTTTTGACCCAGCGTCCCAGCGTAATGTTGTTGGAGCGGAGAAATTTTCCTACAATGATTATCTCGACGTTCAATTCGCGTCGTTGGGTAAGAAACACCGTCCGTACTTTTCTGACTGCTTTTTCAATGCGGTTATGTCTCATTTCAAAGGACAGATTGAGAAGGTTAAGCCAAAACATATTTGCTTCAAGCGGATCTTCATTAGTGGAATGTACACCGATGGGACAATGTTTGACGGAAAAGAGGATCACGTCTGGATGGAGAAATCCGGCTTTGAAGAGTGCGCCGTTGGTGACAGTGTTTCGTTCTGCGCCGAGGTCCACCGCTATGTAAAAACCGGAAATGGAAAACTGATTGACTACGGACTGCGTAACCCGACAGGCATCCAAAAGATCGAAGCCTACGAGCTTCCCAGTGATGATGAACTGATTATGCAGGAAGTTGAACAGCTTATCTGTGAGACTTGCTTTCTAAGTGAGCGGTGCAATCGCAATTACTGCACAATGGATCCAAAGCAAAAGCATTTGCTCGAACAAGAAATGTTCTGTGTAATAAAGGCACAGACAGATGAGGAGACGCAGAAATGAAACGATCCTTTCTTATGTGGGGACTTGTAATTGCATTGTTGCTGAGTGGGTGCGGATCGTCGGCATCCCGTGTTGAAACACTGAAAAGCTGGTCTTTCCAGTATAACGAGGGGACAAGTGATTACAGCCTTTTCTTTGGCTTGGCTGATAAAAATGATAAGTCCCTGTCAGCCGATGTCGATGTTGATATTCGAATCGTAAATGACGCGGATGAAGAGGTTTATACTGGTACAAAGTCCGTTTCTCCTGATGATTTCAGCTACTATACCAGCCAAGCTGCCGGAGAGCAATATCTTGCCAATGTGAGAATCCCTGCCGCTGAGATCAAAGTCGGAAAATCCGCAAGCGGGAAGGTTTATTTCACCGTGTACAAGGAAAACGCAGTTCAGTTTGACGAAGTAAACTGCGATGCTCTGTATTGCTTGCCTATTGAAGATGTTCAAATGACGTTTGATTCATTTCCGCTGGATCTGAAGGTGAAGAACTTCATGGGGAGTACGGCATCCGTGATCCAAATTCAAGGAGCCGAATTTAAGTTTGACAAAGACTATTCCCCGCATCTGACCATTACGATTACCGGAGAAAAGAAAAGCGGGAGCAGTGATTCCGGGTATGATATGATTAGTTATAAGCTGTATGACAGTGCGGGTTATCTGGTAGACTCCGGCAATATATACCTATCTTCTCTG
>SFTJ01000070.1 GCA_004563195.1 bacterium | reverse complement strand
GCATACACGAGACCGCCATTCGCGTTCGCATTGTTGTTAGACCGCAGAGGGACACGGCAGTTGGACTCTCTACCCAAGTGCAAAGTTAGTATTTTTTTGAGAAACTCGACTCGCCTACGGCGAGAAAAGGGAGAGGGAGCAGCCTTTCGGCTCTCCCTCTGTCGCTTTTTCAAGATTTTTCCGCTTTACGTTGTCCGCTTCTTTCGGAATACGACCGCGCCCCTGAAGGCCAGCCGCACGCCGCTGTACGAGAGCGAGTACGACCCAGCGCCATTCGCGTACGCACACACGAGACCGCCATACGCGACCGCATTGCCGCTAGACCGCAGAGGGACACGGCTTCTTTCGGCACTGTACCACTGCCCGTCGGAATACCATTTGTTCCACTTGCTGTTGTCGGTAGTCATACGAGATGAGATGACATCTGCATATGAACAACTCGCTCTGTCTTGGTGTACGGATTGCGAATGTGCCACTTGCCGTCAATCGGGAAAGACGAGGTGGTTGCGAACTTATTCTTTCGCATTGCGGCGACACTATCAACATTCACGGCAACATTATCCATCCACTCGGAGTTACAGCCAACAAAATTCTGAATACCGAAGATGAGGTTCCCAATGTTGCCGCCGTTGTAGATTCGGGTGATATTACCATAGCTGTTGAGGCCGTTGGCTCCAGTTGTGTACTGCGAACTCAAACCATAACCGCACTGTGCTTGCACATCACGATCGCCGAGCAGACCGAACACAAGGTTGGCAACTGTCTTGCTGATTTCGTAGTCGATTGCTTGGTAGCCTTTGCCTCGCATACGGCAGAGATTAATCAAGTCGGCTGCGGTGTAGTGTATGGTAGATGTCGGAACGATGGTGTTAGTAAGTTCACCGTCATCGTCATAAGTCCATTCGCTATTGATAGTGCTATTCCCATCACCAGTGCGAGTTTTAGCGCCGCTGATTGAACGAATACGGAGAAGGCTGTCTATTGAAGCACCATAGACTGCGACGAGTGTATTCTGGTCCTCATCTTCTACAACATCGGTATGAACCCAGTCAGGCTCTATTGCCTCAACTTCTGAGCTGTCAACAGCAATGGCTTCAAGGTCATCAAAGCCGTTAGGCGCAGTGAACAGGAACTTGCAAGCTCCAGCAGGTACATCGATGAAGATGTACTCACCGAGAACGAAGTCAAACAATGCGTGGCTTACACTCATATTATAGGTGCTAAGCACTTTACCTTTGGCATCAAGGAACAAGGCTCCAATGGTGGCATTATTGATGCCGGGCCAACGGACTTGTTTCATTCCTTCTACGTCAATCATATAAACGCCGTGGTTGGCATTCGTGGTAAGGGTATAATCCTCGCCTACGACTTGGTTGCCTGTGTAGATTGCTGACAGCGACTGCACAAGGATGTCGGCAAGTTTCTTGCGTGTAACCTTGGTTGCAGTGCTCAGCGGCATTGACTTGTTGGCAGAAACGAACAAGTGCTTCTCCTGGTTCTTGAAGTCATTAACTCCTTTATACCAGTGACGATAGATGTGCTTCATAATGTCGTAGCCTTCGCCGGCAACGTCTTGTGGGTCGAACGTAGAACCATCATCGTACTGCGTGTAGTCGCTGTCGCTGATTTCGTCGGCATACATCTTGCCGTCGGCTTCATTATAGGTACACTTGTATGCGTGGCTCAACGATTCGATGAGCTTGAAGTGTCCGCTTGCCACATACTTGTTGCTAAACTTGTAGCCGGTATTGTTGTCGGCATTGGTGATGTTCTCGCTATCTTCTTCGGCATCGCTGAAGATGATGTGCGAGTATTGCGAGTTGTAGATAGTCAGTTGAGGGAAATACTTTTGGTATTCTGCCAACTGGTCATCTTCTACCAAGTCGCTCATAATCCAACGTCCGGTTAAACCGCTACATTGTCCGCTCTCATCGTAGGCATTTCCAAGAGCATCAATACCGACAGCTCCGCTATTTTTCAGCGCAGAGAGGATTTCAGACGATGCTGTAATGTTGAGGTCAGTGAGGCGGATGTACTTGATTGCTGACGATGAGGTGATGCCATTGATGAGTTGCATCTTGTCAATCTTCGGACAGCCTGCCAACATAAGTCGTGCTACATTTCCAAATCCGGAAATGGTAAGACCACCGGGATAAGTAAGGTTAGGCAGATTGACGAAGTTGAGAGCTGTCATCGTGTCGGGCAACGACAAGGTGTCGATTGGAGATGCCTCGGCAAGTGAGATTGTAGCCAATGAAGTTGAGTCGGCAAGAATGCTCTCAATACGAGGACAGCCACTCGCCTCAATGGTGGTAATCTCGGTGTTGCGTACATCGAGGTGCTTCAAGAACGGCAGAGCTCCGAGCTGGAGATTGCTCAAGAAGCCGTTGGCACTCGGTGATGTTGTCCAATCAGCGTGCGTGTCACTACCGAGCATAAGACGTTCAACGAGTGTCATCTTGGCGAACGACCACGATGTGTCAAGCGAAATCTCGCTCAAGTCGAGTTCACTCATCAGGTCGGCATTGAACAGGTACAGCAAGATGTTATCGCCGTGCTGGAAGTCATTGAATACTCCGCTCTCTCCAGCCTTGAGATACATACCTTGACGCACGTTTCCGGCATCGTTACCAACGGCGAAATATCCGTCTTTGGCAGCAGTGAAGCGTATTACTGCTCCGTCTTTAGCACCGATACGACCGGTGATGTAGTGTGCTGCACTCATAAATTCGCCGCATTCATAGCAACCATCTCGGTATCGCCAGCGTTCCTCGATGAAACGAGGAAGAGCAGTTAAGCCAAGACCTTGCAGTGCGTAGAAATACAGTGCGTCTGCTGTCGGCGTGTTGCTGATGTACTTGCGTTCGCCGTCATACGAAGATACAACCTTCGGCCATTTCTTCAGTCGCATCTCAACGAAGTAGTGCAATGCTCCTTCGGGCGAGAATGGACCGGCACCAATGCCGAGTGTGTCGGGCAAGTTTCTCATCGTTGAGATAACACCTTTGAGAGTGATTGTGTCGCCGGCATCATTCACGTTCATTGTCTGCTGACCACGAATGTTGTTCCAAAGTACGGAGCCACGACCTGCATACGACAAGTCGGTGAGGTCACTTGGGTCGAGTGTCGGAGAGATTGACGGATAGCCGTCATTGTCCTTGCCGTTACAAGTGTCGCAGTCATACACCTTGTTGCAATACATACGGATAGGCTCTACATTGCCAACACCGCTGTACACACCATTCGTTACGCTTGCACCGGGTTCAAGGAAGAACATCGGCTGCATATTCTTCGCTTGCTGGTCAACGGCTGCAAGGTAGTCGGTGAACGCATAGTAGGCAACGAGCGAATATGGGTTGATGTAGCGATACATCTGCTCCTTCCATATCGTCTGCCAAGTATCCGCAAGCTCGCTCTTGGAGTAGTCGCACGAGCCGCAGAAACGAAGCACGTTGTACAATTCAAACGGCACTTTCTTACCCATTGCGAGGTCTATCTGCAACTGGTCATCGTCAATCATACACTCGAAGTAGTAGGTCCACGCAGGGTATGTGTCAAGACCGAGCTTCAGTTTGGTTACCCACGATGATTGAGATGTGGTAGGAGCCATCATATCTTCGACACTGTTCACTCCTTGCCACCAGTCCATGCCGTCGTATGTGAGCAGTTCATAACCGCTGACAGGGTTAAGCACATCGCCGGTGATTACCCACTTGCCGTTTACTTGCTTCATTGAGCCGCTCGATGCAGCCCATGAACTGCCATTGTGCCGCATAAATCTATAGTTGCGACCGCAGTACAGCGAAAGCAAATATATGGCAGATGTATCGACGGTGCTGTCAGCCTTGAAACGTGCCTCTATTTGGTCGAGCGTCTCACCTTCAGTGCCGAAGTATTCTATGAAATCTCCATAGTTGAGGCAGCCTTTATTATAGCCTGGTGTCTTTTGGAAGCCGAGAGCCACCTGTTCACCCTTATCTTCCTTCCAGTTGCCTTTGGCGTGGAACCAAGCATCTGTAAGGCTCTCCATTGTTGAGCGGAACACTGCTATCGGGTGGTTGGCTGTTGAGTGGTTCATCGCAAGCCCGGTCAACGATACATCGCCACTCGCCCAAGTGCCGTCGTATGCAACTTGTGCAGGTGTCATATAGTTGTTGCCCAATGCTCGGAAGGTAGCGTTCATCAGGTCGCACACACCGCAGTCGTTGGCGTTTGATGCGTCGGAGAAATCGACCTTAACGGTGATGATACGCACAGGAATAGTGTTCTCGCCAACCTGAACGTAACCGATTTCCATAAGTGCGTAAGCTCGTAATGCTTCTTCTGTAGTGTAGTCGGGATAGAGGGGTGTAATCTTCCACCCTTTCTCCTTGGCAAGATAGAAGCGGTCGTTCTTGATTGGTCGCTTGGCTGATGTGGTTCCTTGACGACGCCAACGCACGTTCTCTGCCTTGAAACTACGCCATGGCTTTGCAGGGTCGTAGTAGTAGAGAGTACACTTGAAGTTAGTGCTGGTGTTGATGTCGCTGTCGAAGGTGTCGAACACTGCTTGATCGGCAACCACAACGTAGTAAGGTATCTTCTTCTCTGCAAGTGCAGAGAGTGAAGGGACATTACTGCTGTCAAGCACATCTTCGTTGTGATACTCGGTAATCATCGCATTCGTATCACTCAACTTGCAGAGGTAGTTTTGGAATGCCTCTGCCCACTGCATATACGATTCGTATGCAAGGAAGTAGTATAGGTAGAGGTCTGCAAGCGTGCCGTCGAATTTGATGGTCTTGGTGCTGAGGATTGCTCCACTATTGCTGACATATCCGATACAAGCAACCTCTTCACCATTGAGGTACATCTTCATCGTTGAGTAGTTTGTGCCTTCTCGTGTAAGGTAGATTGTTGACGGCTCAACAACGACAGCCATTGTAATCTTCTCTCCGCACTTGAATGTGCGTTCTGCAATTGTCGGTGTACCATTCTTGCAGAAGATAGCTGCCTTATTACCCTTGACGTAGAAGCCGGCACCACTTTCGGGGTCGTAGCAATCGATGAGTATCTTGTCATCGTCGGCAACGCTCTGAGTGGCGAAAGCGAATTGCACTGCCATACCATTATTGCGTTCAACAGCTGACGAGCCGAATGGTGAATAAGGTATCTCGGCTGTCACGTTCTCAGCAACACGAAGGCAGTTCTCGCCAAGATAGTTTGAGAAGCCGTTGCTTGACCAGTTGGAGCCGTTGACTTGCATCTCATAGCCTCCTGACACGATGCTGTGGTCGCTGTCACTATTGCTTCGGGTGCTGAAGTCGTAAGAGATTACTGCTCCGTCTTTGAGCGTAACGCCGATGGCTGAACCATTGACGGTAACTATGATGTCAGGCGTTGAAACATCGCCACTCACAGCCTTAACTGCAATGGTGTCGCTTCCGTCGGTCTTGTAACCTTGAACCTGCTTGGTGACGGTTGCAACAGCAGATGTAATGAGAGTCTGCGTGTTTATTGCAACACCATTCCACATAACACTGACATTAGTTTCAGTCGAGCCAGGAGTGTAAGCTGCAACATCTACAGAGAGGTTGTCATACAGTCTCAATGAGCCGTTATTGTTGTCGAAGTAACGGATTGCTACGATTGGCGTAGTATCTTCAGTATTGACGCACATGACGGAGGTATAGAGCGTGTTGCCCTTAATGCCGGTCTTAACATCGGTGCCTTGAATGCGGAGCATATAAGCGCCGTGCGTCAGTTGTTCGCCAACGCCGAACACGTCGGTTGGGTTTATTGAGATACTCTTGGAATAGGTATCGGTGATGATAGCAGTTCCAAGTTCTTTCCACTCGCCGCCGAAGTACATCTCAACAACGCAACGGATGCCTTGCGTTGATGCGTTGTTCGGGAAGCGGTACATCAGTATAGACTTGGTGCTTCCTCCAACAGTGAGAGCGGAGCCGGCAGTGTAGTTGAGTGTCTGCGGTGATGTAACGGTGATGTCAAGAGCAGTTACGGTGATTAGCTTCTTGCGAGTGTTTCCGTCGGCATCGGTCACGACGATCTGGAAGTCCTTACTTGCTGCACCGCTGAAGAAGTCGGTGAAGTCAAGTGTGAACTTCGTGTCGTTTGACGAGGTGGAAGATGAGGCATTGACGGTGTCTTGCCACAAGGTTAATCCGGTGGCATAATCAACGATAGCAATGGTGCGAATGGTGCCGAGTATCTCCTCGCCATTCTCGTAGCTACTGCTCTTGGCTGCCATCTTAACGATGATATTGCTACCATACGAGAACGCAGGTGCGCTATCGTTGTTCTCAAAGTAGATAGTGAGTGTCGATACATTAGATGTACCTCCACCGCCTGACTTTGGAACAGTGATGAGAGTGCAAACATCTTCACCGAAGGTATTCTTGGGCTGATAATAGATGTTGTCATCGTCTTGCGACTGCTCGAAATCAACGATGGCTTGTTTGGCAAGTTTATACGCTCCGCCTGACGAGAAGGCTTTCGTGCCGTCTTGCTCGGGGTCGTCTGCAAGTTCTATTGCAGAACCGCCACCGCCGAAGTCTTTCCAAAGGCTTTCGTTCTCAAACTCCTTTGCGTTGCTTGTTGAGAAGTCTCCGATGAACTGCTTTGTTTCCCACTTTTGGTCGGCAGTCTTATAGGTGAGAACAAGACCACCCTTGCGGTACTCGATGCCTGTGCTTTCACTGAAGGATACAATGGCAGCAATAGCCTTGCTCAACATATTGGCACCCTCGACAGGCGACAAGCCGCACAACTCGGTCACGTTGATGACAGGCTCTACACCTGCCGATATGCCGGCAGTATCAAGCCAGTTTTCTACATCAACGAAATCACTGGTCTTGGTAGTGCTACCGATGTACTGATACGTTTTCCAAGACTTATCACCTATGGCAAACGTAATCTGCATACCGAGCTGTATCAATCCTTGAGCAGCAGTTGTCTCGATAGCAGTCTGAAGATTGTAGTAAGGATTTGTGCTGTCAGTGATAGGAACTTCGTTTGTTACGTTGAAACAGTTACCTACGGCAGAACCAGCCATTCCAATGAGCTTGTTGTTCTTGATTCGGAACAATTCGCTACCTACACGATAGATGCGGTCCTCGTTAGCATACACATCGCTATTATAATCTTCTTCGGGGAAGTTGTAGAAACTGGTAGAACCAAAAGAACGCCAATACACACCACCTTCTCCATTATCGCAGAGCCATACACCTAATGTAGGCGCTTGACCACTGCCATTCCATTCTCCATCTGCTTTTAAGATGCCTACAACGGCGACTCGCTGTGTGTTATCTCGGATTTGAACACCGTGATCTTTTACTGTTGTCTGCAACTCTGCTCCTTCATTTCCAGGGAAAGCAGTGGTTTCGGTATGACCGAGTGCGAGGTCTGAACCAATGACAACCATTTCACTGCCGCTCCATCGATACGTCTTGTTTGAGCTTATGTCAACATAGACCTTACCAATTTGAGGAACACGACCTAATGATGAGGCTTCGCCGAAAGAAGAACCATCAGCCCAGTTGTTGTAAGTAGTAACAGTTTGCTTACCGGTAGTTGATACGGTTTCAACACTGATTACGAAAACTCCATTTACAGGGTCAAACAAAACGGAGCAGTTTTCATCGGTGGATAATCCGCTATACGACTGCATTTGTGGGGCAGACGTCATCATCTTAGAGCCTTTGAACTCGACTACGTCATCATACTTGCCAGGAATATTAGATTCCGGTATAAGCCCTTTTTCATCAAGCGGAGCAAGGCCATTAGCGAGCCCTTTTGTGTCGGTTACGGCTTTGGCAGCATCTGCTGTGGTCTTTGCTGTTTGCGCAAGTGTCTTGGCTTCTGTTGCTACTTGGCTCGAAGTTTCTGCAGTAGATGCCGCTTCTTCGGCTTGAGATAAAGCATTAGCAGCTGTTGTCTTGGCGCTATTAGCAAGGTCATATGCACTATTGACTTTTACCTTGTCGGCGGCTGACATAAGCCCTCCGCTCGATGTCGTGGCTGTCGGTATAGTGCAGCTAATCGTTTTGCCAACAGACTGAATGGTAAGCGTCGCACTCGTTTCCGTCGTGGTTATGCTTACTGATTTCAGCTTGGCTTGCTCAATCTGGGTTCGCAAAGAGTCTTGGTCCTCGGTTGACATCGAACCAATCAACTCTTTAAGCACCGAATAGGATACCTTCTTCCCTCCGCTTACCTCGAAGTAATCGGTCTCTCCGAGCGATGTCGCAGGTGTCATCTGCTCGATCGTCTTTGAGTTAGTGCGAATGGAGGAAAGGACCGAACTAATGATGCTGTTCAGTTCATCTTGTGTAATTGCCATACGCTAATTAATTAATCGGTTAATATTGTCAGTAACTAATCTGTAATTGTTATCAATAACTCGACGCATAATTGCCTGATGTTGCATTGTCAGTGTCGGGTCGATATTGGCTACCTTCTGCACTTGAATGCTGAACACGAAGCTGTTCAATCCGTCAAGCAATGAGGTGATTTCCGGTACGGCAGCATCCTTGCGTGCATATCGCTGTCCATCGAAATAGACATAAGTGCAAGTGAGCAGTCGATTAAGCAACTCGCCGAACCATATAGGGCAGCCGTCACTCAATCCAAGCGTGAATTTTTTCTGCGTCGATTCAAGTCCGTACAACTGCACGATGTCGGATTCGGCAGTGGTGAACTGCTCACTCTCTACACCGAAGCTCCAGTTGCTATCCTTGAAGCCACCGGGCACTCGGAAATCAAAAAACCTCTGCATGCCGTCGATGAAGAATACAGCGTCTTTGCGCTGGCGGTTGTTTGCCATCGAGTATTGTATGAGTGTTGTCTTTTCAAGCACAGCCTCATTATCAGTGATGCGGAAGATAGTGCTTCGCTTATCGCCAATCTGCACGGAGTAAAGACCTGGAGAAAGGTTAAGCGTGGCGAAGAACAGCCTGTCGTTGGCATTTATGTCCCATTGACTGAACTGAATGTTGCACAACACATCTTGCGACGGCTCGCAGATGATTGAAGCGGTAGGCGTCCCTTCGCTTGCCAATCCTATGACCTCGACAAGTATCTCATCGCTCGTCGCAAACGTCTGAATGTATCTGCTGTCTATTCCATCGACCTTAATTTCGGGAAAGAACAGCGGTGTAAATGGGCTTATTATCATATCTCAATCTCTTTTACTATCAGTTTATAATCGGCTGCTTCTACCTTGCCGTAACGAAACTTCGCCTCAAGGACAAAGCCTCGATACACAACACCGTTACTCTCTATCTCAACAATATCATCGAAGCTCGCAGGCTCATCGACATCTTCAGTGCTGAACTCTACAACTCCGCTTGTGATGAGTGGTGTTGACAGGTCTATGTCGGACGAAATGCCAATGCCATCAACGACTACTTCGCTATTGCCGTCACTCGATGCGAATTTTAGATGCAGATTTGCAGACTGCATTCCTATGTAGCCGGCATTGGCTTGCACACACGCCATTGGCGAGAATACACCATTGAATACAGAGTCGCTGAAGGCGTTCTCTATCGTTATCGAGTTGTCGGGCACAATGGTGCCATCTTCCAACCTCTTGCAATAGGCAAAGAACACATCGTTGTCGGAGGTAGTGTCGGTTGTATCAGCACCTTGCTTTTGTGCGGCAAACTCGAAGCCGTAGCTGTCTGCACGATACTTGCTAATTAGGCTTAACTTCTTGTCGGTAACCGAACAGCCGGTGGTGTATGTATTATTGAAGTTGAACTCGTCACGACCATTAACTGTCTCGTAGTCCTTCTTCTCATAACCGATGTTTACGCTCGCATATATCGTGCTGCTCTCAACAGTGTATTGTACGTCTCTGACGTGTTTAATATGCTTCACATTGGCATTGGGGTTGAATATCTCGGAGCGATGAACAAAATATACTTTCTGCATCGGCTTCTCTATATCTGCTAAGTCGCCTTCGTATTCAACAGGTGTATAGTTTACAATCGTGCTCGGGTCGCTGACAAAGTAGTAATTCTTGTTCACATACTTTTCTCCATCGTGTCGCTTGATTGTAAATACGGTGTCCATACGAGCTTTTAGATAGCCTTGATGGTTGTAGTTCTCCCAACCGGGGAAATAGCGATGGTATTTACCTCCGTCTGCGTGAGCAGCAAATACTCCACACCACGAGCAGTAATAAATCTGCTCTGCCGTCGGCGGTTCGCTATATACATTCATCCACGGAGTGTCATCAATGCCGTAAGGTGTTCCGTTGACACCTCCAAGTGCTTGCTGATGATATTTCAGTCCGCTCTTTGTCTCTTCGCCAAGGTAGTATGTGTAACCGAATACTGTAGCCATCCAATCAACAAACTCGTTGAAAGAGGTGTAAATCTTCGCTCCAGGTATTCCACGAATGCTCTCTGCTGCTACAATGTAGGTCTTGGCGAGGCGAGCATCGTAATCACTTATCGCAACAGAGGCGTTTATGCCACCTTCACCTATGCGTCTAAGCAGAGCATTCGCGATGGTGGCAGGCTTGAAGCAGTGCATACTGACAGGATTAGCGGTTGCCATCCACGAGAACTTGATGCTTGATGAGTATATATGAACGGTCTGCGTGCTTTCTGTAAAGAGAACAATCTTATCTGATTTCTTTAGGCTTATCCTCTTATTCTGAGTTGATGAGAAATGTCTAAAGGTAGATTCGTCTATATGTGTATTCTCCCAGTATGTTCGCTCAGGAGACCCATAATAATGCACTTCCCAAACTTCATGATTTATTAAAGCCCAAAATGGCTGAGGTGCAGAGGTATAAATCTTATCGTTTGGATAAGCAGTTTTTAATGCTTCTTCGCTTGAATATATTCCGACAAATGTTCTGCGACCATTCGAGATGTTTATTTGTGCTATAAGGGTTTCTGTGTTATTAGAATGAACAACTTTTAATTTACAGTCCATTGTGCCGGTATTATTCCCCATACGACTTATTCTCCACGACTGGTCATATACGATTGTGAAGTCAACTTCAACTTCTATATCTTTAACCGCTGATACCATATATCCATCAGCTTCTGTTGTTTGGTCATCATTCCAAAACAGCATTCCATTTATAAGAACTTCATCGTCGCTGACGACGCCGAGATAAGAACGGTTATTCTCACTCGGAGGAACTTTAAGAGAGCCGTCATCTAAGGACTCTCCTCCAGTAAATTCATAGGTGATGCTGTTCTTCATCGGCAGACGATTGAACGTCATCATTCCGTTGCTGACAATCTCATCAGCAACCTTCCACTCGTATTTGGTACCTTTGTTTGCCTTAATGTGAGCAGCAAGGTTATTATCGACGCAATTAATCTTCAGTGTGTTGTTGTCCCAAACGATTGTTGAGAAGTCAAGCACACACGAAAACTGCTTTATCCATTGCCAGGTATCTGTGATTGTGTATAGTGAGAATTTGGCTTGTGCGTTGAAGCCATCTCGCATATACAGCGACATAAGTGTGTAGTAAGCATCGCCGACAAACTCAAATTGCGAAGTGAACGAGCGTGTTACTCCGCTGTAGTCGCTTCGCTTGTAAGAGCATTTAATATCGTCCCAGTTCTTGACACAAACTTGTGGGATTTCGCTCTCTACGCCGTCTATTTCGAT
>SFTJ01000166.1 GCA_004563195.1 bacterium | reverse complement strand
AGAGTTTGTAAAACACCCTGTATTACCAAAGTCCAATATCCAAAACCTTTAAAGGCTAATACGATTGCAATAACAGCTGCAGCACCTTGAGAAATGATATTGCGATATGCCGGAGTTTTAAAATTAAGATTCTTTTTAAATATTATACCATGAATTCCACTGAAAGCATTAATTATCAAGCATAGCAGAGATACTCGCATAATATTTGTGACCTGTGGCATTTTGAAGAATGCTGCACAATATGGTGCTAAAAAGAAAAATATGCAATAGGTGAATGTGCAAACTACTATGTTGAAATAAAAAACACTGCAGTAGTCTAAATGGTCGGCGTCTTTTTTTTGATATAAAGCATTACCAAATCCTCCATCAGAAAGAATATATGCAATTCCTGAAAAAACAGCAGCCATTGCCACAAGTCCATACTCCTCGGGCGAGATAAGTCGGGCGAGGACCATAGCAGGGATGATAGATAAAATTTGGGTGCCGAAATTACTGACGTAACTCCAAAATACGCCATCTAATGCCTTCTGCTTTAAATTGCTGATTTCTGCCATAGTTTTAATTGGCTATCTGTAGATAATTTTTAAGACCAATTAGCCTAATTATGAATAATCGTAATTTAATGCCAATGGGTATGTCGGCGCCTATAATTTCAGAAAATGAGCGGGAATAAGGTTGAATTATTTCGTGATTATTAGCTGCTATGCTGTTGGAAATTGCTCTCCAATATACCGTTAGGGCTTCTTTAACCAATTGTTGTGGAATCAATTGCAATATTCTCATGTCGGCAATTATTTGGCATTGAAATGCGTGAGGGTCATTCCGTTGGGTAGTTTGCCCTGCATGTGTCCTATAGAAATAGGCTCCTATTTTAGAACAGAGAACAACCTTGTTGCAATTATTCAATACAGATGGAAATAGATGACGATCCTCGAAAATTATTCCTTCTTTAAAGCGTAGGGATTCTATAACATTCCTGCTAAAAACCTTGTCGCAAAAATAGTTTGTGATAATTTTGCCATTTATCCAAAGTTTATACATCTCCGGGATATTGTCAACGGATAAATCTTTTTTGTTAAATGTTTTTCCGTCCTTATAATATGGGAATTGAATAAAACTAATTGAAGGGTCGCCTTCAAGAATACTTACCGTATCGGCAATAATATTTTTGTCAGTTAAGTAATCGTCGGAATCAACAAAAGCGACAAAGTCGCCTGTGAATGTATCAAGGGCTTTATTTCGTGCAGCAGCTTGCCCTTGATTGTGATTTTGAGTTATTACTTTTACTTGATTTTGCCTTTTGGGAAAATGAGTTAGAGTTTCTTTAAGTATCTCTATCGAATTATCTGGTGTGCAGTCATTGACAAATAGATACTCTATATTCTCATAAGTTTGTGAAAATAGAGAGATTGCGCATTCTTCAATGAAATCTTCGGCTTTATAAATTGGAATAATGATGGATACTTTTTTCATACGGGATGTTTTGTTGGTATGTCAAAAGTTTTTTGACAATAAATGGGGTCACCGGGTGGGGCTCGGTGTGTGGTGTGGATGAAGTGGTGAGGCTGTGGGCTTGGCTGGGACACTATCGCAGTAGTCGGCGCGGGGCTTGGGCGTCACTTTGTAATGATTGATATATTTCATATATCACGGATATGTTGCAAAGGTACGAATTATTTGCGATATTATCGTAAATGCGCCTGGGTTTTTATCTCTCGCGGATTGTTTTTGCGGCGGCGGTGGGGTTTTAACACAGATTTCCACGGATGGGGTTGTGAGATTTATGACGGATTTCCACGGATTTGCAGCGGATGGGGGTTAACACAGATTTCCACGGATGGGGTTGTGAGATTTATGACGGATTTCCGCGGATTTGCGGTGGATGGGGGTTAACACAGATTTCCACGGATGGGGTTGTGAGATTTATGACGGATTTCCACGGATTTGCATCGGCGGGGGTGTTGCTCACAGATTTTGCGGATTTCTCTGCGGCGGGGGGTACACGGGTTTTTACGGAATTTGTCGTGTTTACTCATTTTTGTGTTGATTTGTGCTATTATGTGTTATCTGTGTTTATTATTGTCTTGGCCGTGGTGTGGAATTTTTGGCGGAATTGTGGAAATTAGTTACTTTTGCACGTCTAAAATGAACAAACGATGGAAAAAAGTAAGCGAAATGAGCGAATAACCGCTTTGCGTGAAGCGTTGGCGGGGCGGATATTGGTGCTCGATGGAGGCCTTGGCACGATGATTCAGGGTGCGGGTCTCGGAGAAGAGGATTTTAGCTATGAGCCGTTGCGGCGAGATGGTGTGTCGATGCGTGGATGCAATGACATTTTGCCGCTGTCGCGTCCTGATGTGATAGCGGGCATACATCGTGCCTACCTCGATGCAGGTGCCGATGTGATAGAGACCGATAGCTTTAATTCGAATGCCATTTCGCTTGCCGATTATGGGCTAGAGGAGCATAGCTATGAGCTTGCTCGCGCCGCAGCCGAGTTGGCTCGCCGCACTGCCGATGAGTGGATGGCAGAGCACGCCGGTGAGCAGCGTTGGGTGGCAGGCAGCATAGGTCCGTCGAACCGCAGCCTGTCGATTTCGCCCGATGTTAACGATCCCGCAGCGCGAAGTGCCGATTGGTCGGAAATGCGTATGGCGGTGAAGGACCAGATACGCGGATTAGTGGACGGCGGCGTGGATTTCTTGCTTTTTGAGACCTGTTTCGACACATTGAATCTTAAAGCCATGCTTGCTGCCAAGCAAGAGTATGAGGCAGAAAATCAGTGTGTTGTGGAGTGCGCCATATCGTTCACGCTCACC
This sequence comes from bacterium, assembly GCA_004563195.1. GTDB lineage: Bacteria > Bacteroidota > Bacteroidia > Bacteroidales > Muribaculaceae > SFTJ01. Next base: position 243 of record SFTJ01000166.1, on the reverse strand, counting down.
GAAAGCGGGCGAGTGCTCAGCGGACAGACCGTGGCGGCAGCCCTTGCGAGCGTGAAGCATGCCCGACCGCTGATGATTGGTCTGAATTGCGGATTTGGCGCCGAAGGTATGCGCCGTTGGGTGGAAGAACTTTCGCCCATAGCGCCTATGGCAGTGAGCGTGTATCCCAATGCCGGATTGCCCAACGAGATGGGCGAATATGATGAGACGCCCGCCACTATGGTGGCGCATGTGGAGCCCATG
>SFTJ01000165.1 GCA_004563195.1 bacterium | reverse complement strand
TACATTCAATAATTATGCTTCGAGATCGGGGAACTCCTCGCCAGATCCGGAGTCAGCGCCACCAGTGCCGGGGTCGGTGTTGTCGGGATCTGTGGAGTTGTCGGCAGCTTCATCCTTTTCGCTCGCCCATGAGAGAGTGGCTCCGGCGATAGCGGCGGCGATGTCGTTGCCGGCGCGATAGTTCACCTTTGCTTTGAGGTCGGCCTTAGAGAGGTCTTCCTTGTTCTTCGCCCACTTGCCAGTGACAGAGGGATAGAGTTTGCCGAGGGGTCCGAGGTCAACGATATAGCCGTTTTTAATCTGTTCGGCGGCAGCCTCGCAGAAGAGTTTGCTGGATGCCTCCATTTCGGGGGCTGAAATGGTTGAGCCCTTGCATGCATACTTGGCGATGTCGGCGAAATCGGCGGTGCCGTTGGTGACTACACGAGCGGCAAATCCGCTCTCCATAGTTTTGAGGTTTTTAGAAGGAACCTTCTTAACCTTCAATGTGATGTTTGCCATGTGACTTTTATTTTAATAAAACCTATATGTTCACGGTCGTGAGTTTTCTAATTCACGGTCGTGAGTGTTCTAATTCACGGTCGTGAGTTTCCTAATTCACGACCGTGAATCTATATATAGGACATAATCGCGATATGGGATATTTTTATGACAGCCCCGAAGCGGAACTTCGGGGAACAGTGGCGAATAGAGGGGGAATATTGTTAAAATAAGGGGTGATAATGTTAAAATCGGGGAATTTTTACAGATTTTAAGAAAATATTTTGATTTTTGCTATCATTTTTCAAAAAAAAGTCGTACCTTTGCATCAAGAAAAATAAATAATAATAATCAAATCAACTAAGCCCTATCGCAACACGGTCAAGCGACATTATATGAAGAAGAACGAAGTCAGAATGATCAACGCCAATCAGGAAAAAGGTAAGGTATTCTTCCACATGGCAGACGGTAAGACTATCATCCGCACAATGAGCGCATCAGAGATCCGCAAGGCCAACACTATCGGCAATCGTGAAGGTGAGGATGCCCGTATCGACGAATACGTGAGATTATTCAATGAGCAGTACTCAGAGCCTCAGACAGTCGGCAACGTTGAGTTGTCAGCAAGCGAGAAGAGATATTTCGAGCTCCACAACATGAGCAAGATGATGCCCCTGAATGCCGAGCAGGAAGACGAACTCAAAGAGCTTGCTAAATAATCACCCATACATTAAGCGAATAATAACAATAATATAGATATTTTCAGCCCTATCGCAACACGGTTAAGCGACATTATATGAAGAAATGGCAATACTATAACAGATTAGTCCTCAATACTGGAATCGAAAGCGCAGATGATACTGAATTGATATTCCTCGCTCATACAAAGAACATTGAAGAGGTGGTTTACAATGACGGTAGTTATACCGAATTATACGAAGTCGATGATAGCGGTTATATGGACATAGCTGGCGACGTAGTTACTAAAAATATGTTTGATGACTTGTACGAAGAATATGATGAGACTTGCGACAAAGGTAAAGAAATCTTCATGTTTGAAAATTACCACGACGATGATCCAATGCCATACGTCAAGGCTATTTGGGACAATTACGAACATAACCTCGTGTTAGAGTCAGAGCATGGAATAAACACAGAATCCTATGATATAACAGATGCCGACATCATAGAGGGTGTGTGCTATATGGCTTCTGGCTGTGTCACTCAGGACTATCCCAACGAAGAACATCAAAACTTCTTCAAGTTCGTTGCCAATAATGGGGAAATATACTATATTAAGGAAACACATCCATTCTTCATTGATGATCACGATTACATTTTTGAGATTATCACTAAGGAAGAGTTTGAAGAATACGACAACGGTGAAATAAGCGAATAACAATGGAAAGCAAGAACACACATGGCGGCAGCCGTCCGGGGGCAGGACGGCGCGCCAATGACAGGTGAGAAATAAATCGGAATACGTGGACAGATTGATTAAGGAAGACTATGAACGCGAACAACAAGAAACTCTTGGCAATGTTGCCCCAGGAACTGAAGGACTTGAAGATTGAAGAGAGGCACAAGGTTTTGCTGGTATCTAAGAAGGTAGGCGCAATGATGTGGACGGTGTTACTAACAGAAATGCCCGGGCAATGCCCCTCAGCGTGGACGATGCCAATTGGCGAATACTGGAAGATCCAACCGAAGCATGGCACGAGGGAACGCTGGATTAGGGAAAACCTCAAACCGACATACACGGCACCGGCCAACGAGAAACGACGGCAATTGCTCGCGCTGTTGCTATAGAGGAAAGGGAAAGGG
>SFTJ01000164.1 GCA_004563195.1 bacterium | reverse complement strand
CTCCTCTTAACCTTCCAGCACCGGGCAGGTGTCACCCCATATACGTCATCTTTCGATTTAGCATAGAGCTGTGTTTTTGCTAAACAGTCGCCTGGGCCTATTCTCTGCGGCTCAATCTCTTGAGCACCCCTTCTTCCGAAGTTACGGGGTCAACTTGCCGAGTTCCTTGACTACCTTTCTCCCGTTGGCCTTAGAATTCTCTTCCTAACTACCTGTGTCGGTTTGCGGTACGGGCTCCTTAGATATACACAAAGCTTTTCTCGCCTCTCTCCAAGAATGCTTCCCTACTTATTTTCGGTCCCTTACGACCGGGTCTACCATCGCCCGGCTCATTCCCTTCAAAAGTGTCCCTTTGCTTAAATCCTTCGGAGGCAACGGAATCTCCACCGTTTGTGCATCGGCTACGCCTTTCGGCCTCACCTTAGCTCCCGGCTAACTAGGAGCGGACGAACCTTCCTCCTAAAACCTTAGTCTTTCGGCCATTATGATTCTCACATAATTCTCGCTACTCATTCCGGCATTCTCACTCCTGTACAGTCCACACACGCTTCCGCTCATGCTTCACCCCGTACACGACGCTCCCCTACCCATTGCCTAAGCAATGCCCAAGCTTCGGTATATACTTTAGCCCCGTTGAATTTTCGGCGCAGAACCACTCGACCAGTGAGCTATTACGCACTCTTTTAATGTATGGCTGCTTCTAAGCCAACATCCTGGTTGTTTTAGCAGTTCCACATCCTTTTCCACTTAAATATATTTTGGGACCTTAGCTGTGGGTCTGGGCTCTTTCCCTCTCGACCACGAAACTTATCTCACGCAGTCTGACTCCGATGCATCAATTAGCCGGCATTCAGAGTTTGATAGGATTCGGTAATCTCTCGACCCCTAGTCCATTCAGTGCTTTACGCTAGCCCTAAAGCTATTTCGGGGAGAACCAGCTATATCCGGGTTCGATTGGAATTTCTCCGCTATCCACACCTCATCCGCCGCCTTTTCAACGGAGGTCGGTTCGGCCCTCCATTAGGTCTTACCCCAACTTCAGCCTGGACATGGATAGGTCACCCGGTTTCGGGTCTATCGCATGCAACTCTTCGCCCTTTTCAGACTCGCTCTCGCTTCGCCTCCGCACCTGAAGTGCTTAAGCTTGCTGCATACGCTAACTCGCCGGACCATTCTACAATAGGTACCATATCACACGTTGACGTGCTCTATGTGCTTGTAGGCACAGGGTTTCAGGTTCTCTTTCACTCCCCTCCCGGGGTCCTTTTCACCTTTCCTTCACAGTACTCTTCGCTATCGGTCATTAGGTAGTTTTTAGGCTTGGAGGGTGGTCCCCCCTGCTTCCCACGGGGTTTCTCGTGTCCCGCGGTACTCTGGATCCTGCCGGCCGAAGTCTTCTTTCGCTTACATGACTCTCACATTCTTTGGTATGCCTTCCCATGCATTTCAGCTAGATTCCTTCGATACCTTATGCAGTCCGCAACCCCAAAGGTATTTCTACCCCTGGTTTGGCCTCCTCCGCGTTCGCTCGCCACTACTGACGGAATCTCGGTTGATTTCTTTTCCTCGCCCTACTTAGATGTTTCAGTTCAGGCGGTTCCCCCCATGCAGCTATGGATTCACTGCACAGTACTATGACGTTACTCATAGTGGATTGCTCCATTCGGACATCCCCGGATCTAAGCCTGCTTACGGCTCCCCGGAGCATTTCGTCGTTTGCCACGTCCTTCGTCGGCTCCTAATGCCAAGGCATTCGCCCTGCGCCCTTATTCGCTTGACCTTATGGTCTTTCTGCTTCTCTCATAATGTTCAAATTCTAGTTCCTCACGCGATCAAGGTTTGTTGACGACTATTCTCCTCAACTTGCCTTCTTTGAAATTGTATTTACCCATCTTCCTTACTTTACTCGTAATTCGATGTTCGTAATCTATTTCTTTCGCATTTGTTACTTTCGTTATTATTCAGTTTTCAAGATACATGGTGGGCTCAAGCTTCGAGTCACTCAACGCTTTTTGGCTTATACTTTCGTTAAAGCGTTCGAACGTTTCCTTCCTCTTGCTTGTTCCCTTGGTGGGCTCAAGTGGACTCGAACCACCGACCTCACGCTTATCAGGCGTGCGCTCTAACCACCTGAGCTATGAGCCCATACGTGGTTTTGGTCCCTCGTCTCCCTGACTCCCTCGTTACCTCACGGTAACTGGTGGAGATGAGGAGAATCGAACTCCTGACCCCCTGCTTGCAAAGCAGGTGCTCTCCCAGCTGAGCTACACCCCCATACCAGGATGTCAGTTTGCCGTCGCCACTCTCTATTCCCTTTGAAGATTCATTCCTGAACCCTCAAAATTAAACAATGCAGTTTTCCAAAATCCGCTTCTGTACACCTTTCATTCGTGCGTCATAACTTGCTCCATTTAAAGTTGAGCTTCTTTCCCTCTACACAGATTTCTCTGTGCATCTGACCGGAGAACTCCGAGGACTCTCGTTCCTCATGTCTCCATAGAAAGGAGGTGATCCAGCCGCACCTTCCGATACGGCTACCTTGTTACGACTTCACCCCAATCATCAACCCCACCTTCGGCGGCGTCCTCCTTGCGGTTAGACTACCGACTTCGGGTGTTGCCAACTCTCATGGTGTGACGGGCGGTGTGTACAAGGCCCGGGAACGTATTCACCGCGGCATGCTGATCCGCGATTACTAGCAATTCCGGCTTCATGTAGGCGAGTTGCAGCCTACAATCCGAACTGAGACTGCTTTTGGAGATTCGCTTTGCCTCGCGACATCGCTTCCCTCTGTTAACAGCCATTGTAGTACGTGTGTAGCCCAGGTCATAAGGGGCATGATGATTTGACCTCATCCCCACCTTCCTCCGTTTTGTCAACGGCAGTCCCTCTAGAGTGCTCTTTCGTAGCAACTAAAGGTAAGGGTTGCGCTCGTTGCGGGACTTAACCCAACATCTCACGACACGAGCTGACGACAACCATGCACCACCTGTCTCTACTTTCCCCGAAGGGCACCT
>SFTJ01000163.1 GCA_004563195.1 bacterium | reverse complement strand
TGCCCGTTGAACCATCCGTCGTTGGATCCGTAGAACTGAAGGAGTGCCTTTATCGGGTTCACTCCTTCAGGAGGAATGAATGTCATCTTATTGACCGTCAGGAGAATTATAACCCATCATTTTCATAACGTTATCAACTGATGGTTCGTCCGTCGGCGCTGTCGGAGGTGTGACAACGCCGATAGACGGTTGCTGGACTTGACCGGCTAATGGGTTTTGTTGATGTGAATACATATCCGCCGAGGCTTTCTGTTCTGCCGGTTTCTCTTGAGAGTAATTATTCGCGACAAAAGCGTAAAGTTCTTTATTAGCGGCTATTAGGTCGTTGTTCAGCTTCTCGATCTGCGAGAGTTTGGCCTCGAGTTTATCGATCCTCAAGTCTGATAAGCTCTTGATGACCTGTCCGCTTTGTGATGATTCTATTACCTTTTGTGCTTCTTTGTTAGCTTCCATATCAATACCTCGTTATTGTATAGGGTGCCCGACGGACGAGGCCATCGGGCTAGGTCTTTTAGGGAGTATTCCTACGCGGAGACAGAGGTTTTCTGTTACTCCTCCGAGCTATGACCATCATAATAACGCCTCTATTGTTATTTTAACTTTCTTATTCTAAATGATAGATTATCGCTCAATGTATGCGTTCTGCCTTCAAGGATGACACCACCGGAGACTTTCCGAGGCATCAATTTCAATGTGTTCACATGATCGGGATCCATGCCGTTGTCGATGTAAAGCTTCCGTAGCCAATCGCTACGGATCCGATAATCAGACTCTCCAAGTTCTATCCTTTGCAGGATCCTGCTCGGATCATCCAACAGTTCGACCCACATTCCGATAGGGACATCCGGATGCTCGATGTGCTTACGCTGAGGGACTCCTGCGCATGTGACCGCTATATCATCGAGGGATTGTACAGGCTGGCGGAGGATCTCGATGTAACGCTTGAATCCGCCCTCGTAGATTTCGATAGGATAGGTCTCGTGGCCCCATGTTCCGCGATGATCCCCATAGACGACCTTATCGGATTGCGGTCCCTTATGGATGACGCTGTCCGTGTCGCAGTGGATGACATCCCATCCAACAGCGTTCACATGCTCTAACAAACGCCTGCGCGCATGAGCTGTCACGAACACCGCCAGCGGTAGATAGTTCTCCACGTCCTCGTTGACCTCCTGGGAGGTCCTGAACACATAATCTCCTAGTTCGTCATCCCATTCTATCGTCGTCACCTCATCGGTAAAGGCCAATGCGAAGCGTCCGTAGACCATGTTTATGTGATTCTTTGCGTTGAGATATTCGACGCTGTCTTTAGGGGAGCTCTCCTTTATCTCGGTCCAGTGATCGATATAATCACGAAACACTCCCGCTTTTTGTTTGAACACCCAATAGCACGTTGGATAATCAGGGTCGAATTCCACGTCATAGAATCTTTGCAGCAATTGTAAGTCTATGTTGGTCAGACTCATCTCATGGAATTCGCGACACTCTTCAACGGGTTCACCCGCGCTCAATCCTTCGGCCATATAGTCATTGGCATTTTTGAACGCAAAATAAGGTAATTTTCCTTCTTTTAGAACGAATCTGATCCTAACTTCAGCGATGTAAAGCGCCTGATCCGACGGTTTTTCATAAGTCAGTGTCGGAAGTCCATATGGTAGCGGGTCATCGCTCATTACAGCTCCATACATGTTATGGACATCTCCATGCGTGATCTCTCCGATATAGTGACCCCGATTCTCGTAAGGACTGATGTTCAATCCTCCCATGTACGATTTGCGCAGCCTCCCATCCAATTCATAAGGTAGGTGCGGAAAATAACGCTGCCAATTCCAACTGTCCTTAGGATCGTTGCCTTCACCGACTATCCACATCTTGAGCGCATGGAATGAATCTCCGGAGGCTGTCGCTCTCGTCGATCCGGTGTCATGGAGACGCTGCATAGCGACGGCGACGATCTCCGCGTCCCTGATGACATATTTCCAAGTCTCCGGATCGTCATAGTCTATATGCTTACTCCAACCCTGTATGAAGTCCTCACCTCCCGGAGGGATGAGTTTAGGAAGATCTATCGACTTGCCGAGACTCTTCAGATTCCCTGGGATCTTCTTCGCCGAATCC
>SFTJ01000003.1 GCA_004563195.1 bacterium | reverse complement strand
AAAGAGCATGGCAGCGGCAAAAACATAATTGTAATCAGCACCGGCGATGCCAAAATCACTTTCGATGCCAAACGCGGCTATCTCACCGCTCTCAACTACGGCGGCAAAGAGATACTTCATCGCTTGAAAGGATTTGAATTGAATTGGTATCGCTCGATATCGAACGATGGTCGCGAATGGCAAAACACCACTACCACTCTCGGCGAATTTGGCTATCATCTCGATGAGGCAGCCAACACGGTGATAGTGAAGAGTGCTTTCACCACACAAGTGGGCGAGGCAAGCATACCGCACACCATAAGCTACACCATCTATCCCGGCGGAACCATCGATGTTGATGCTTCGTTCACCACGGGCGAGAAAGTGACCGTGCCGCGCCTCAGTTTGCAATCACTGCTCTCGCCGTCGCTCGAAAATGTCACTTACTACGGCCGCGGACCCATAGAGAACTACCCCGACCGCAGGAATGCCGCATTCGTGGGGCTCTACAGCACCACAGTGAGCGATATGCGCGAATATTACGTTCGTGCCCAGAGCATGGGCTCGCGCACCGATACGCGTTGGCTCATGCTCACCGACAACCTCGGCTCGGGCATCAAAATCACTGCCGACGGCACCTTGCAATTCTCGGCGCTGCACTACACCGATGCCGACTTGTGGGATGTGCGCTACGGCCATCTGTTGCCCACAATCGAACGCCACGAAGTGGTGCTTAACATCGATTGCCAATATCGCGGTATTGGCAACGCCAGTTGCGGTCCCGGTCCTCGCCAAAAATACGAAATAGCGCCCGACAGCACTCACACCATGCGATTCCGCATCGAGAGCGTAAAAGGACAAGTGATAACCCATTAATTTCCCCCATATAACCGATGAAAGAGAAACATATTTCGCAAATAAAGACAATGGCAATGATGGCTCTCACAGGAACCACCATCTTGCAAGCCAATGCTCAAGCCAAAGAAAAGAAGCCGCTTAACATAGTCTACATCATGACCGACGACCATACGGCGCAAATGATGAGTTGCTACGACAAGCGATATATGCATACCCCCAATCTCGACCGCATTGCCCAACACGGCGTGCGCTTCACAAGCAGTTATGTGGCCAACTCGCTCAGCGGACCGAGTCGCGCCTGCATGCTCACCGGCAAGCACAGCCACGCCAACGGCTTTACCGACAACACCACTTGCGTGTTCGACTCCTCACAACCCACTTTCCCCAAGATGCTGCAAAGCGCGGGCTACCAGACTGCTCTCTTCGGCAAATGGCATCTGGAAAGCTTGCCTACAGGCTTCGATATGTGGGAAATCATTCCCGGTCAGGGCGACTACTACAATCCGCGATTTATTGAGATGAACGGCGATACTATAAAGCATAAAGGCTACCTCACCGACATTATCACCGATAAGAGCATTCACTGGATGGAGACTCAGCGCGACAAGGACAAACCTTTCTGCCTATTGATTCACCACAAGGCCATTCACCGTAATTGGCTCGCCAAAATCGAGGACTTGCCACTCTACGAGGACCGCACATTCCCCGTGCCGAGCACATTCTACGACGACTACGAGGGTCGCCCCGCTGCCGCCGCTCAGGAAATGAGCATCTTTAAGGATATGGACCTCATCTACGACCTTAAGATGGACCGCGACGACCTCACCAGCCGCCTGAAGCCCACCTATCTCAATATGATTAAGCGCATGGACCCCGACCAACGGCAAGCATGGCACCACTTCTACGATTCGATAGCCGCCGACTTCTATGGCCGCAACCTTAAAGGTCGCGAATTGGCTGAATGGAAATTCCAGCGCTATGTGCGCGACTATATGAAGGTGGTGAAAAGCCTCGACGATAACGTGGGTCGCGTGCTCGACTATCTCGAGAAGAGCGGACTCATCGACAATACCCTCGTGGTGTATACCTCCGACCAAGGCTTCTACATAGGCGAACATGGCTGGTTCGACAAGCGATTTATGTATGAAGAATCGTTCCACACCCCATTGGTGATGCGTCTGCCCGAGGGCTTCGACCGCCGCGGCGACATCACCGAAATGGTGCAGAACATCGACTATGCTTGCCACTGCTTCGCGGCGACAAGAATGTGAAGTGGCGCGACGCTCTCTACTATCACTACCACGAATATCCCGCCGAGCACGCTGTGAAACGCCACTACGGCGTGAGCAACGGCCGTTATAAACTCATCCACTTCTACAACGATATCGACCTGCCCGCTATGAAGCCCATCATCGAAACGATGCGCCAAAAACTCGTGCAACTGCAGAAGCAATATAACGACCCGATAATTTCGAAAAACTGATTGCAAAAACCCAACCCACCACGCCGCCACTCGCTGGGGTTTGCCATACGGCAGTAACCAGCCCGGCAACGGCATGCAAAATACTATTTCTGTCCGATAAAAGTTGACAGACGCATAAAGATATGGCTCGGCTATCGTTTTTACGGTGGTCGAGTCTGTTTTTTCCCCGACTTTGACACCCGATTTTAAGGCCGCGTTGCTATTGCTCTGATTGTCAAGGTGGAAAGATTTTTTACATAGCTATTTGGGTGACCCGCTGTTAATTTTCGTAAATTTATGGTATGTTTGTACGCCGTAAGTTGAATAAGAGTGGGTCAATTAGCATCCGGGTGCTCAGCAAGCGCAATGGGCGCAATGTGTTGTGCGCTCTTTTGGCTGGTCGAGGATTGAGGCGGAGGTCTGCGAGATGGAGCGTCGGGCACGATTTCATAAACACATATGGCGGACAGACAGTTTTTGACTTTGAAGCTCATCAGCAGACACAACGACAAACTCAGCTTGACAATGTGGTCAGCCGGATTGTTGACACACTTGCCTACAAGCTATGCAAGGAACTTGAGCGTTTGCTGCACACGCTCGGCGTAACTATCAGCGTCGACAAGGCACTCGACATCGCCAAGACTATATCAACGGTTATGGTAGCGCTTCCCGGTGGCACACCAGACACTCGCATCACGCTCATGACAGAGGAGCAGCGTCAACTCCAGCCCCTACTCCCCCCCACTAATTCCTGATTTGGGTGACCCATTGTCAAAGTCAGGTGATTGTAAATTTTACTCAATTCTTGTTGTAATTTTACTCAAATCTCGATGTAAAATTACTCAATTCTCCTGAATATTCCAAATGGAACAATCATAAAATCAGCGAATTCCATTTTTTTACCGCTCCTGCTTTTGTTGTTGAGGTGAAAAATACCATGCACTCATTTTTTTGCATATTTACGTTCGGAGTGTTGAGGCAGTGTGGTGTGGCTCGAGGGAATGGTGAGTCCGTCGCTTTGTATCTCAAACATGCCACGCCCGGTCATGAGCATGGCGCGACTCGGCATCGACAGTGCGCCGCATAGCGCGCTGTTGGTCGGTCATTATAAGCAATATATGAGGCTTGGTCTGCGCCGATGCGCTATTGCTTGCCGCAGCCCAAGCCACTATTGCCGATACCATTAATTTGCACTTTCTCATCGTTGTTTGTTTTGATTCTAATTCGTTGTAATTATTATGGTTAGAAGATATCTATTTCGCCCACGTTGAGCACTTCGCCTTGGGCTATGCCTGTGGCTATGATGGTCACGAAGCGAGCCTCTACGCTTTGTGGCAAGTAGTGATAGCGTGGCGAGGGGTCGTTGACGATGTTGCCGAAGGTGTAGTCGCCGGCACTGTGATAGGTTACGCCGTCTGTGCTCCACATCACGCGACAAGCGCTCATGTGACCGTTGGAAACGCCGTTGGCAGGGGTGTAGCAAAATCCGCGCAAGGTGTGCGATTCGCCCATATCGATGGTTATCGATTGCTCGGTGCCACTTGTGCTTTGCCAGTAGCTTCCCGGCTTGGCATCGATGGCTTTTGTGGCCTCATGACCCTTGGTTTCGCCTGCCGAGGTGGTGATGACCCATTTTTCCTTGGCAAAGCCCACTTGATGGCTCATTACAGCACCCGTTTTGTCGCCAAGCACTGCCACAGCCTTGAGCAGGCATGGCTCAATGGTGAGCGGAAGGGTGTAGAGAGCCGAATTTTGGTCGGGTTGGGAGCCGTCGGTGGTGTAATGTATGGTATATCCTGTGCTCAGATTTCCCGCAGCATTTTCGTTATGAGGTTTCCATCCGAATTCGTGTTTCTTGGGACTGATGGTCACCTTGCCGTCGATGCCTTGCGAGCAGCTTAGCTGCGGCGGGCGCGATTCGTAGCGATGCAGCGACACGGTGCTCAAGGCAGCCGTAGAGCGCGATTCGAGCACGCGTATGCGCACTCGCTTAGTGGTGACTTCGGGCAGGCGTATTATGCGTTTGTAGCCCACATTGGTGCATTGAGCCACTTCGTGCCACTCTCCATTGGTCATAATGTCCACGGCGAGGCGTTCGAATGTCACTTCGCGTTTCATACCTATCTCGAGCGGTGCGGTTATTTCCACAAAAGTGCGGTTGTTGTCGTCGAAAAGTTGTTTCGGGCCCTTTGCTATGCCCTTGAGCAGACTCTTGCCGTAGGTGTTGCTGATGCGATTGCCCACTTCGGCGAGCACGCGCACATCTTCGTCGGAGAATCGACCTTCGCGGTTGGGTGGGATGTTGAGCAGGAATGTGGAGTTGCCGCCCACCGAGCGTTCGCTCGTCGTCGCGATAGAACCAACCTTCGCGTATGCTGGTATTAGTCTCGGCTTGCATGTAGTGCAAATACTTGGCATTGAGCAATTTTTTGCGACTTGCCACATCGTCGGCCATCAAATCGGGCGTTTGACGCATCGAGTCGGGGTGTTCGCCATAGGGCAGCACATTCCACTCGGTGGTGCGAGTGCTGCCGCTCTCGTTGCCGCACCAGCGCACATCGCCGCGGCCAAACACCACTGCCTTGGGCGCAAGGGTGTGTATCAGTTCCATCCAAGCCTTGTAGTTGTATTGCTGACCACCTTTGCGCTTGGGGTGAGCACCATCGAACCACAATTCGTGCACTTCGCCATACTCGGTGAGGAGTTCGAAGAGTTGGTTGAGGAAATATTCGTTGTAGTCATCTACAAGGAAGCGGAATTTAGTCTTGTTGGCGAATGGGCGTCCCGGCACTTCGCGTGGTATTTCGCGCATGGTGTATTTGCTCAGATTGCCGTATAGGCCTGCGGGATTTTCTATCTGATAGAGGTCGGCAGGCGAGAGGTAGATGCCCAGTTTCAAGCCGTATTTTCGGCACGAAGCGGAGAGATCTTTGAGCACATCGCCCTTGCCGTCGCGAAATCCGGTCGACATAATGCCGTGGCGCGTGTAGCGGCTCTGCCACAGGCAAAAGCCGTCGTGGTGCTTCACGGTTATTATCACCATTTTCATTCCGGCGCTTTTCATGGCTTGGCACCATTGGTCGGTGTCGAGTGTCTTGAGGTCGAATATCTTAGGATCTTCGTTGCCCGTGCCCCATTCCATGCGGGTAAAGGTGTTGGGTCCGAAGTGGATAAAGGCTATAAATTCGTTCTCGAGAGCGCTCATTTGGTTGGCTGTAGGCACCACATGGGCTGCCTTATGCATTATCATCTCTTCCGAGTCGCCGGGATTGATGGCGATGGTGTTGGCAAAGTCGATAGATTGCTTGTTTTGGGCCCCTACGCTAAGTGTAGCAGCCAAGCCCAAGCACATCAGTAGTGAAACAGTTCTCATAAATGCTTGATTTTAATCGATTTTCTTTACAAATACATATCCATAGGTGTCGGTAGCGCCGCCCTTGCTCTCGGTTTCGACCTCGATGTAGAACGGAACGCCCGCCTCAAATGCCTCCTGTGTGAGGCGATAAGTAACGATGGCATTGTCGCCGCCGATTGCAGCACTTTGCGGCAGCGAGGCGAGCACTTCTTCGCGCTTATATTGCACCAATTTGCCCAAAGCGAGGCTCTTGGCACCGCGAGTGCGCACAAAAGTGATGTCGTAGGTGCCGTTGCCCACCATTGTGCCGGTGGTTTCGAACCGCCATGTGCCTTTGCCCGACGCCAAGTCGACGGGTTTCCACTCAGCCACAAAATTGCCATATTGCTTGTAAGCCGAAAAATCGGGCGCAAAGTAGAGCGGCAACGAATAGTGACGGCTGTCAATCTCGGTGATGGCGCGGAAGTCGGTCTTGCGTTCCACAGTCACCGGCTCGGTGTAGACGGCAGAATGGCTGTGAGGATACGAGCCGTCGGTGGTGTAGCGAATGGTGGCTCCCTCAACCGAAGGTGCCAATTCGAAGCGCACCTTGTCTCCCACTTCGGTTATTTTCACGATTTCGGGTTCGGGCACGCGGTAGTTGCAGCCTTTGTAGTCCAATCGGGCATATTGCTTGCTCAGACGATTCTTGAAGCTTTGCCAACTGCGAGTAGCATTGCTGCACCAACCCAGTTCGGCCACAGCCAGCAAGCGCGGGAAACTGAGATATTCGGCATAATTCTCCGAACGGTTTTCGTTGAGTGGCGTCAATTCCTGCAATATGGTGCCGTGTATAAACTGGTCGCTCCAGAAGCAGCCCTGCACGCCCAGCACGGTAGATGCCGACGAATAGTCGTTGACGGGCATCGAGTAGCACTTCTCGAGCGAGATGGGTGGCATCCAGGTGGCTGCCTTGATTTCGCCCGGAGTCTTGCTTTCGGGGAAGTCGAGATAGAGGTTGGTGGCAGGTGAGAGTATGGCCTTGTGTCCGGTGTTGCGGGCTTTGATGGTGTCGGCCACTTCGTGCCATATCACAGCCACCACAGGTTGGCTCACCTCGCCGCGCATTATTATTTCTTCCCATCCCACCACGCTTTTGCCTTTGGCTTTCATCATATTCGCCACCACATTGGTGAGATAGCCCTGAAGGTCGGATGCCTTCTCGATGCCTTCACGCTTCATCACTTCGCGGCAAAGCGGGCATTCGTTCCAGCGGTCGTAGACGGCTTCATCGCCGCCGATATTGATGTATTGCGATGGGAACAGGTTTACGGTTTCTTCGAGTACATCGGCGAGGAATTTATACGACGATTCCTTGCCCACGCACAGCAAGTCGCGACTGATAAAGTGCTGACGGGGCACTTCGTGCTGCTTGCCCGTGCACGACAGCCACGGATAAGCCACCACTGCCGAGAGCATGTGGGCGGGGAACTCTATCTCGGGGATAATCTCCACATTGCGCACTGCGGCATAGGCTATGATTTCGCGTATATCGTCCTGCGAATAGTAGCCGCCGAGGCGATTTTGGTCCTTGCCTGCCCAAGCACCCACTTCGGTGAGGCGTGGATATTTCTTTATTTCGAGGCGCCAACCGGAGTCGTCGATAAGGTGGAATTGCAGCTTGTTCATCTTGTACATCGCCATCATGTCGATGTAGTGCTTCACAAATTCCTTGTCGAAGAAATAGCGAGCCACATCGAGCATCATGCCTCGCCAAGGGCGGTTTGGGGCATCGCTGATGCTCACATAAGGCACTTGCCAAGTCACATCGGGCTGCAAAGCCTTGCTGTGAATGGCAGGTGGCAGGAGTTGCAGCAGAGTCTGTATGCCATAGAATAGGCCGCCATTGTCGTGAGCGCAGATGGTGATGCCGCGGCGGTCAACGGTCAAGTTATAGCCTTCGGCGGCAGTCACGCGGCGAGCGTCAATCTCAAGCACTACATCGGCACGGCTTTTCTTCTTGGCTGTGCTCCAATTGTATGCTGTGGCGCCCAAAATGGCTTTACGCAGATATTCAGCCTGCGGTTGGCAGTCGGCTGAGTAAGCCATAGTCATGTCGGCACGCAGTGTGAGCGAACCGTTTTGCTGCTCTATGTGAGCCGGTTGGGGTACTATCGATACGGGCTGAGCCCATGCGCATGTGCACGACATCAGCCATAGTGCTAATGATGTTAGTTTCTTCAAGTATTTCATAAAAGGGAAAATATGAGTTGTTCGTTTAGTTTTTTTCAGGTGATAAAATTTTGTTTGTTTTGGTTATTGTTGAAAGTTGTTGTGGCTTATGTGTAAGAATCTTGCCACAAGGGCATTCTCAAGCAAATTTAGCAATATTTTTTATATAAGGCAAGCAAAACGGTTTCATTTGGGGCTTGGATATTGGTTAATGTCGTTTTTGGAGCATCTTTTGTGCATTTTGTGGTATAGTGTTATTGTATGGCGGCAGCACAAGCCGAGCCGATAGGGCTTTTTTACACAGAAATTTCGCTTTATTGACTTCCGATTGTTGCTATTTTGGGTTTTTGGGGATAATTGCCGGTACTCCATGTGAAGAATTTGGGTGTGTTGTTTCTTTTTTGAGTATTCTGTAATCTCAATTAAGCAAGTAATACGAGTATCTTAATGCTTTGTGCATTACGATTCTTGTCGTGCTAAATTGAAACCTTTATGAATCCTTTGTTAATTCTTCAAAGTTTTGATTTTCAGTATTATATAATTTTTAGTTGGGTTTTATTCTATTATTTTGAACCCTTTGTGAACCCTTTGAAAGTGTAATATGTACCTTTGCCTGTCACACCATGAGTGTCTAACCATTCATCTAATTGTGTAAGTAATCTATATGCTGTGGCTTTACTGGTATTCATAATCTTTTGCACCTCTGAGTTGGTAATACTACCATTCTTCGCTACATATTCAATTATTGGAAAATACTTCTCATCTATCTTTTGAGCTTTTAATTGAGATAGTGCATCAGTGTATATGACCTTAGCGATGCGTGGCGTTTTAAAGTAGTAGTCTGACCCTATATAACGATGTTTTTACACAGAAATTTCGCTTTATTGACTTCCGATTGTTGCTATTTCGGTTTTTATTTATGAACTTTGCAAGTAGCCAACTAAAGCAACAAAATATTTACAATAACCAAGATTGGAAAAATAAATAACAAAAAACAATAACCTTTAATACACAAAAAACTAATGTTGAAAAAATCATTATTTGCCTTAATTGTGTCGGGAGCTGCATTAGTGGCTCAAGCTGTGACCAATCCGGTGGACTATGTAAACACCTTGATGGGTACGCAGTCGAAGTATGAGCTATCAAACGGCAATACCACACCCACCGTGTGTGTGCCTTGGGGTATGAACGAATGGATTCCTCAAACCGGCAAAAACGGCGACGGATGGTCGTATACCTACAATGCCGACAAGATACGCGGTTTTAAGCAGACTCACCGCCCGAGTCCATGGATTAACGATTTCGGTCAGTTCTCGCTGATGCCTGAAACCGGTGAACTTGTAATAAATGAAGACCGCCGCGCTTCGTGGTTCTCTCATAAGGCTGAGGTGGCTACTCCTTACTACTATAGCGTATATCTCGCCGACTATGATGTGACCACCGAACTCACCAGCACCGACCGTGCTGCCGCTTTCCGTTTCACTTTCCCCGACGACGATGCGTTTGTGGTAATCGATGCCTACGACCGCGGTTCGTGGATTAAGGTGATTCCCGAGCAAAACAAGATTGTGGGCTACAATACTCGCCATAGTGGCGGCGTGGGCAAGAACTATGCCAACTACTTCGTGGTGGTGTTCGACAAGCCTTTCGACAAAAGTTATGTGTGGAGCGGCGATGAAATAGTGCCCGACAAGAGCGAACTCAAGGATGACCATGTGGGCGCTGCCGTGGCATTCAAGACCAAACGCGGCGAACAGATTACCGCCAAGGTGGCATCGTCGTTTATCAGCGTGGAGCAAGCCGAAATCAACCTCAAGGAGATAGGCGCTCGCTCTTTCGATGCCGTTAAGGCCGCTTCGAAAGCCGAGTGGAACAAGGTGTTCAGCGTGATAGATGTGGAAAGCGATAATGTGGATCAACTTCGCACATTCTACAGCTGCTTCTTCCGCGCTCTCGTGTTCCCGCACAAGATGCACGAAATAGATGCTAAGGGCAATGTGGTTCACTACAGTCCGTTTGGCGATGGTGGCGTGGCTCCGGGTTATTTCTACACCGGTACGGGTTTCTGGGATACTTTCCGATGCCTTTTCCCGCTCGTCAATCTGCTTTATCCCGCCGAGGGTGCCAAGATGCAGGAAGGCTGGCTCAACTATTATAAGGAGAGCGGATTTTTGCCCGAATGGTCGAGCCCGGGTCACCGTGGATGTATGGTGGGCAACAACAGTGCCTCGGTGGTGGCTGACGGTATTCTCAAAGGTCTTGTGAGCCGTGAAGATGCCGAAAAACTCTACGAAGCTATGGTGTATGGTGCCAACCATGTGCACCCCGAAGTATCGTCGACCGGTCGCCTCGGCCACGAATACTACAACAAACTCGGTTATGTGCCTTACAATGTGGGCATCAACGAAAATGTGGCTCGCACACTCGAATATGCCTACGACGACTGGTGCATCTATCAGGTGGGCAAGTTCCTCGGCAAGCCTGAGAGCGAAATCGAGGTCTTTAAAAAGCACTCTATGAACTATAAGAACGTGTTCTGCCCCGAAAACAAACTTATGCGCGGTCGCAACGAGGACGGCTCATTCCAGTCGCCGTTCAGCCCGCTCAAGTGGGGCGATGCTTTCACCGAGGGCAACTCGCTGCACTACACTTGGAGCGTGTTCCACGATGTGGCAGGTCTTATCGACCTTATGGGTGGCAAAAAGGCTTTCTCTGCCAAACTCGATGACGTGTTTGCTCAACCGCCGCATTTCGACAACAGCTACTATGGACAGACCATCCACGAGATTCGTGAGATGCAAATCATGAATATGGGCAACTATGCTCACGGCAATCAGCCCATTCAGCACATGATATATCTCTACAGCTACGCCAACGAGCCTTGGAAGGCTCAATACTGGGTGCGCCAAGTGATGAATAAACTCTATATGGCTACTCCCGACGGTTATTGCGGCGATGAGGACAATGGTCAGACATCGGCTTGGTATGTGTTCTCGGCTCTCGGATTCTATCCTGTGTGCTCGGCAGGCGACCAATATGTGCTCGGCACTCCGCTCTTTAAGAAGGCTACCATCAACCTCGAAAACGGTAATAAGGTGGTGATTAAGGCTCCTAACAACAGCGCCGAAAACATTTATGTGAAGAGTATGTTCTACAACGGTAAGAATTATACCAAGAACTACTACGACTACAAGTCGCTTCTGAAGGGTGCTGTAATCAATGTCACTATGGACAGCAAGCCTAACAAGACTCGCGGCGTGACAGCTGCCGACCTCCCTTACTCGTTCTCGACAGCTAAGTGACATTAGCTTCGCATATTTAGAACAAACTCTCGCAAATGTAGCTCCAAAAAGCCATTTGCGAGAGTTTTTTGCCCTTTAGCGGCATTAACTCGTTATTGAAGTTGATTATATAGTTTGCTTTCTGTAATTTTGCAGTCGCATAACGGGATTCATAACCACACGAGATTTCAAAAAATGAGTATTAATGTAACAAAGCCACGCCTATTTGGCGTTATTTGCTATTTTGCTATTTGGGTGCTCATAGCATCGTTTCAGATAGAAGTTGGCATCGATGAAGCATTGCGCCCTTTTGGGGTTTGCAGAATTTTTGCTGATGCCATAATAGTGTTTTGCCCATATTTTTTGCTTAAAAAGCGGTGGCGTGAGTGGGCATTTGTTTGGTGGATTCTATTTGCCTTTTGGCTGTTTACGCAAACCCTTTATGCTCGCACATATCACGACTTAATGCCTGCGTCGTCGTATTTCCTGGTCGAGAATCTCGACGGGATTTTAATCGATAGCATAGCGGGGTCGATTCGTGCCAAAGATGTGGTTTTGTTGCTGTTGATGCCTGCATTGTGGATGATATATAGGCGGCAACGCGATAAGTGGGCTTTGCCCGACGTTTCGGCGGTGAAGAAATGTGTGGTTTCCGCCATGGCGGTTGTGGCACTATTGGGTTTTATGACGTTAGAAGCTGCGAAATATTATCGTGAAGAGAAAGGCAGAACCACCCATTCATTTTTTGGACGCTTCACCGAACCGGTTACGGTGGGGATGAATTATGTTATTACCAATGGCATATTCACATATGGCATCTATGCCCTCTGCAATAATCTTGGAGAATCCAATGATTTGAGCCCTGATGAAAGGAAGTCGATTGGCGATTTTTTGGCATCGCACCCGAGGAGTGATTATAACGGGGCTACGGCAAAGGGCAAAAATCTAATCTTTATAGTGGTGGAGTCGCTCAATTCGTGGGTGGTAGATTATAAAGTTATGGGTAGGGAAGTGTGCCCTACACTCAATTCCTTATGCCGAAGCGATAGTTCGCTTGTGGCTCTGTCGATGGTGTCGCAGGTGGGAGATGGGCGTTCAAGCGACGGGCATTTTATCTACAACGTGGGATTACTGCCTTTGCGATCGGGCTCGGTGGCTGTGAAATATGGCTCAATGGATTCGCAGTTCCCATCGTTAGCTAAATCGCTCAAAGGCTATTCTTCGCTGGCTGTGCATTGCGATGCACCAGCCTTCTGGAATAATACCGATGCCTTTCAATCGTATGGCTTTGAGCGAACGCTCAATAATTACGACTTGCTTCAGCAAGAGGAATCTGACGCCGATAACCAAAAAGCCAACGATAAGCGCATGTTTGCTACTGCTATTCAGGCTCTGAAGCATCAGCCACAGCCATTCTATGCACAACTTATAACTATAACTATGCATATGCCTTATGGCGAATGTGGCGTTCCTGCCACTTGGATTTCTTCCGACAAACATTTGCCTTTGGAAACTAAAAACTATCTTGAGAAAGTTCATTATTTCGACCGTGCGCTTGGCGATTTCTTGGATTCGCTGCGCAACTTGGGGTTATATGGCAATTCGGTAATTGCCATAGCAAGCGACCATAGTGAATACTCCCGCGACAGAATCAAGAATCCCACGAGTAATTCGGCGAAAATCGACGATAGTCTATGCATGCTTGTAGTGGCAAATTCGCCTATTGCTAAGCGAGTGACCACAGCGGTAGGGCAAATCGATGTTTTCCCCACTTTGCTCGATATTATGGGGACTGATAGCCAGTGGCGGGGCATTGGCTATAGTATGCTTAACTCGTCACCTATTGATTTTGCTGTTGCCAAAGATGGGGCGTCGTATGGCGGCGACAAATCTTCAGAACAAAGCCAACGCAAGTCGTGGGATATGTCGGAAAAGATGGTGAAGTATTTTATTCCAGCCGAATAATAGAAACAAAATAGCGGAGGATGCGCTTGTGGCTCTTACCTCCGCTAACATTGTTTGGAAAGATTCTCAGATTAGATAGATATGTAATTACGTGAGAATGTAAATGTCTTAGAAGTGGTAATCGACGAGGCCGAACCGCCTATGCTGAAACCATTCCACTCGCTATCGCATCCTGTGGGCGCTGCGGTGAACGAAACGATGCTGTAGGTCTTGCCGCTTGCAAATTCTGGGCACGAAATCAGGCTTGTGCTCGACGAAATGGTCACAGGAGCCAAGAACGAGAATAGCAATGTGCCTTGCGAGTCGCATACGCTAATATATTTGCTTGGGCTGAGGCTGATTCCCGAGGCAAGCACAGTGGGCTGGGTGGCTGTGGATGAATTAGGCACTGTTATATTGCCTGCACCGCCGCCGCCAAATCCGCCAAATCCGCCGTTGCTCGACGAACCGCATGCGGCGAACAGATAACCGCCCGATACCACGAGAGCCGCATTATCGGCATCGAGGGCAACTCGCTGCACTACACTTGGAGCGTGTTCCACGATGTGGCAGGTCTTATCGACCTTATGGGTGGCAAAAAGGCTTTCTCAGCCAAACTCGATGACGTGTTTGCTCAACCGCCGCATTTCGACAACAGCTACTACGGACAGACCATCCACGAAATTCGTGAGATGCAAATCATGAATATGGGCAACTATGCTCACGGCAATCAGCCTATTCAACACATGATATATCTCTACAGCTATGCCAACGAGCCTTGGAAGGCTCAATACTGGGTGCGCCAAGTGATGAACAAACTCTATATGGCTACTCCCGACAGTTATTGCGGTGATGAGGACAATGGTCAGACATCGGCTTGGTATGTGTTCTCGGCTCTAGGATTCTATCCTGTGTGCTCGGAAGGCGACCAATATGTGCTCGGCACTCCGCTCTTTAAGAAGGCTACCATCAATCTCGAAAACGGTAATAAGGTGGTGATTAAGGCTCCTAACAACAGCGCCGAAAACATTTATGTGAAGAGTATGTTCTACAACGGTAAAAACTATACCAAGAATTATCTCGACTATAATTCGCTCATCAAGGGTGCGGTAATCAATGTCACTATGGACAGCAAGCCTAACAAGACTCGCGGCGTGACAACTGCCGACCTCCCTTACTCGTTCTCGACTGCCAAGTAATCAAAAAAATACATTAATCGGTATAAAAAAGTGAGTTCAACTACCGCATATCAAGGTGGGTTGGACTCACTTTTTTAGTCGGCTTCGCCGCGGGTTGTAGGCATCACCTTGTGGTGATGCGGTTATACGGCAACTTTGTTGCGGTTAATAGGCGGCGTTGCCGCGGTTAATGGCATCACCTTGGCGGTGATGCGGTTAATCGGCAAATTCTTAGCGGTTAATAGGCGGCGTTGCCGCGGTTATTCGGCATAACCTGCGGTTATGCGGTTAGTGGTATGCATTTATATGCCTCGAAGGTATCCAACCTGAAAGGTTGAATGCCGAGGGCTTTAGCCCGAGTGCTCTTAGCCGGGGGTTAAGCGTTAGCGCAACCCCCGGAATGCCGTCATCATCAAGAAAAGCGAAAGACGCGAGAACAGTCGACAAGGAAGCCGATTTTCGCGTTCTTCGCATCTTGGTGGGCGTCACGATACCGAGGGTTTCGCTTCGCTCCACCCTCGGCTACGAGCCACTCGCTTCGCTCGGGCATTCGACCTTTCAGGTCGTGCTGCGTGTGGTTTTAACACGGATTTTCACGGAATTAAGTACAGATTTTCACGGATTTTATTGCGGTAGTGTGGATAGGCAGGTGACTGTCAGCCTCACCGAGGCTTTGCGGCGGTTATAGGCGATGATAAAATAAGCCCCGCGGCGTTGGTGCTGCGGGGCTTATTTGGTATTATTTGTCGCAATTATCGTTCTGTGTATAAATGCACGGTGAGATAATTGTTACTTGGCAAGCTTGGCTTGGATAGCTGCGCTTTCGGCTTCGTAGCCGGGCTTATTGAGCAGCGCAAACATGTTCTTCTTATAGGCTTCAACACCGGGTTGGTTGAATGGGTTCACGCCGAGCAGATAACCGCTCACGCCGCAAGCCTTCTCGAAGAAATAGATGAGTTGACCCAAGTAGTTTTCGTTGATTTCAGGCATTGTAATCACCATAGTAGGCACGCCACCATCGATGTGAGCCAAGCGAGTGCCCAGTTCAGCCATCTTGTTCACTTCGTCAACGCGTTTGCCGGCGATGTAGTTCAAGCAGTCGAGGTTAGCTTCGTCGCTTGGAATTACGAGAGTTTTTTGTTGCGTTTCAACGGTGATAACGGTTTCGAAGATGGTGCGTTCGCCATCTTGAATCCATTGACCCATAGAGTGCAAGTCGGTAGTGTCGTCGACCGATGCAGGGAAAA
The DNA here is from genome assembly GCA_004563195.1 of bacterium. Classification (GTDB taxonomy): domain Bacteria; phylum Bacteroidota; class Bacteroidia; order Bacteroidales; family Muribaculaceae; genus SFTJ01. The sequence goes on along the minus strand of SFTJ01000003.1, from coordinate 111,664 downwards.
TACCCTTGTGGTCCTTACCTTCGCTCTCGCCGTAGAGTTGCTTCCACCATTCAGAAACGTAGTGCAATTTTGGGTGGAAGTTAACGAGAATTTCTATCTTCTTGCCAGCAGCATAGAGAGCGTTACGAGTCTTGGCGTAGGCAATAACAGGATTTTCGGGGTCGGCGTTGGCAGTAGCGGCTTCCATAGCGCGAGCGCCTGCCACAAATGCCTTGATGTCGAAACCGGCCACAGCTATTGGCACCAATCCCACCGGAGTAAGCACCGAGAAGCGGCCGCCCACATTGCCGGGGATAACGAAAGTCTTGTAGCCCTCTTCGGTGGCAAGAGTGCGAAGTGCGCCCTTGCTGGCGTCGGTGATGGCTATGATGCGCTTGGCGGCTTCGGCTTTACCCACTTGCTTTTCGAGCATTTCCTTGAGGATGCGGAATGCGATAGCCGGCTCGGTGGTTGTGCCCGACTTAGAGATAACCACAATACCGAATTGCTTGCCTTCGAGAAGTTGCATCAATTCGTAGAGGTATTCTTCGCCTATGTTTTGACCTGCGAAAAGCACCTTTGCGCCTTCCGATGTTTTATAGGCTGCGAAAGTGTCGGACAAAGCTTCGATTACCGACTTAGCACCCAAGTAGCTGCCGCCGATGCCGATGGTAACCACAAATTCGCATTTCTTGCGAAGTTCTGCCGATGCTTCTGCTATTTCGTCGACCAATTCGTCGGTGGTAGAGCTCGGTAGGTGCAACCATCCCAAGTATCCGTTACCTTCGCCTGTACCATTTTCAAGCATATCTACTGCCTTTTCGGCTTTTGCCTGCCACGACTCAATGTCGGCTGTGCTCACTGTGCCAAGCACGTCTTTGTTGTTTAATTTTATTGTTCCCATTATTTCTGAAATAGTTGGTTATTTTTTATATAGTCTTGTATTTAGTGGGTTGATGGTTTATTTGCCACAAATATACTTATTTTTTTGCTATGCTGCTAACAAATTTCACTATATAATTGGCTTTTTTATAATAAATCAATCACAAAATTCCGCTAAAAAGTGTTGGATATGCGCTTATTGCTTTGGATATCGGCAAAAAACGATTAACTTTGCGTATTAAGAATAAATAATCGACAATGAGAGTTAAGATACACCACGAAGGGACCAACATAATATTTATGCTGCTATTCATCTTGCTTATGGTGAATAGCACAGCCTATTTGATATTATCGTATAAGGTGATATCCTATGTGTTTATTGCCATATCGGTGGTGTTGTTTTTGGTGGTGGTGAATTTCTTTCGCAGTCCGCGACGCCATTTTAAGGGCGATGCGAGCGATGCTGTGGTGTCGTCGGTCGACGGCAAGGTGGTGGCGCTCGAGGAGGTCTACGAGGACGAGTATCTGCACGCCAATGTGATACAGTTGTCGGTGTTTATGAATGTTTTTAATGTTCATGCCAATTGGGTGCCGGTGCAGGGCGTGGTGAAATATGTGAAGCACCACTCGGGCCGATTCCTCTCGGCTTGGTTGCCTAAAGCAAGCACCGAAAATGAGCGCTCCACCGTGGTTATTCACACTCCCACGGGGCACGACATTCTCGTGCGCCAGATAGCAGGCGCTGTGGCTCGCCGCATAGTCACCTATGTGGAGCCGGGCGACTCTGTGGGCGTGGAAGAGCACATGGGTTTCATTAAATTCGGCTCAAGAGTCGATATCTATCTGCCGCTCGACACGGAGATAATGGTTAAGCTTGGCGATATCACCACCGGCGGGGTGACGCAGATAGCTCGATTGAAGCAGCATTAACAAAAGTCATTGGTTTTTTTATGTCACATTTCTTCTCACTATGAATCTACTCGTAGCAATAAAAAAGAATATACCCAACACCATCACATGCCTTAATTTGCTGTGTGGCGCTGTGGCTTGCATTTTTGCCCTGAAATATCGCGAAGAGGTGCTTTGGGGCATCGAGGCTTATGAAGCTGCTTTCGTAATGATAGCTTTGGCTGCGGTGTTCGACTTCCTCGATGGCCTTGCCGCCCGTTTGCTCAATGTGGTGTCGGCTATAGGCAAGGAGCTCGATTCGCTCTGCGACTGCGTGAGCTTTGGTCTCGCTCCGGGGCTTATTATGTACTCGCTTATGCAAGCGTCTTTGCCCGACAGCTGGCTGTGCTATGTGGCTCTTATCATTCCCATCCTCGGCGCTGTGCGATTGGCAAAATTCAATGTTGATACTCGCCAAACCACATCGTTTATAGGTATGCCCATCCCCGCCAACGCCATATTCTGGATTGGCTTCGCTTCGTGGTACGCCAATAACCTCAATACACCTATTTGGGCGGTTATCCCATTGGTGGTGATAGTGTCGCTGCTTATGGTGAGCAATATACCTATGTTCTCGCTAAAGGTGAAAAACCTCAATTTCAAGGAGAATTACAAGGTGTATTTCCTCGTGTTGGCGTTCTTCCTTTTCGTGTTTACTTCGGGATTGCCGGGCTTGGCTTGGACCATCATTTTCTACGTCCTGGCTTCGATAGTAGATAAAAACTAAGGCACTACACACACATAGCCATCACTGCCCGTAGCGGCGTGGCACAAAAAAATAGATTTTATATATTACTCCACACATTTTTATCCTTTTGCAATATGTTTATTATCAAGGCATTAGTATTTATATTCCTATTATTTATAGCATTGGTGTTCTTCGGAATATTGCGCATAGCATTTAATGCCAAATCGTATATGCGCCGATTTAGCGATATATTCGGCTCCGACGACACCAATCAAGACGACGACCGTAAGGAACGCGAGAAAGTGTTCGGCGACAACGACGGCGAATATGTGGAATTTGAAGAAGTCACCGGCGAAGCCCGGCCCAACGATGATTCCGACCGCAAGACGGCTGCCGACTATCGCGCCATGATAAAAGGCGACGAAGGTCAGGTGTCTGATGCCGACTACGAGGAAATAAAATAACACTCAATTTTTCAAATAATAGCACCATCCGATAATCCATCAGCACAGCCCCCGCCGAGGCTGTGCTGATGGGTTATTGCTGGGTGAATGAATTGTCCGGCACCCGATGCGTATCTCATAGGCGAATACTTTCACGGGTTTTGCCATCTTGTCTCTAAAGTTTTGTAAACCGTGATTGCTGTAATCGTGGCTTCACAAGTAGCAAATTATTGATGATTTGCAAATTTTTTTTCTCCGGATAATTGTTATGATTGACTGAATAACACCTGCTGATTCTGCATTTGCCTTTCGGGATGCGCCGATTGGCTCATTTAGCGCGTTGTGGCGGGCTTTTGGTGCTGCGGGGTAGGTTGGATGCTCTGTGGGTGCAAAATTGCGTGAGAGGCGCCTAAAACAAAAAAAGATGCGCCCCCGGGTGGGAGCGCATCTCTATGATGTGATTGAAACAATCTTATTTCGTTACTTGGTGACGCGTTCGAGCCACTTAACCATGCCAAGCATAATAGCCATCGAAACGAGACATACTACCAAGAACACGGTCCAGCACTTCCAGAGGTCCCATGCGTTGTACATCAACGGGCCAATCCACAAGAACAAGTTACCGATGGCTGTAGCGCCGAGCCACAAACCTTGGCAAAGACCTTGCAAGTGTTTTGGAGCCACCTTCGACACAAACGACAAGCCGAGAGGCGAGATAAACAACTCAGCCACGGTGAGGAAGAAGTAGATTACGATAAGTACCCATGGACCTGCCTTGAGGGCTTCCTTGGCTGCTACATCCATACCCTTGAAGGTTTCGGCCGATGGATAACCCATCATCATAGAGTAGGCTGTGAGGAACAAGAATGCCAATCCGGCAATACCCATACCTATGGCTATCTTCATAGGAGTGGAGATTTCGCGGCCGCGACGGCTGAAGGCTCCGAAGATTGCCATGATGATAGGAGTGAGCACGATAACGAAGAATGGGTTGACGGCTTGCCAGATTTCGGGTGCTATAGATGAGGTGTTGACGAAGTCGCGAGCGAAGAGCGAGAGCGACTGACCATTCTGGTGGAATGAGAACCAGAAGAAGATTACGATGCCGAGGATGGCAAACAAAGCATAGAGGCGTTGCTTGATTTCCTTAGCCATAGCCAACTTCTCTTCTTGAGTGTATTCCACCGAAGCAGCTTTTTCCTTCTTGCCCGGAGTGGGGAACAACTTATTGAAAGCAATAAACACGCAAAGCGAGATGAGCATAGCCACTACCGAAGCAATGAACGAGTAGTGAATACCGGTGTTAAACACGTCGAGGTATTGTGTGCAGAATGCTGTCATGTCGCTTACGGCACCGCCCACGTTCACTTGCTCTACAAGTGCGGTGAGGTTAGCCATATTAGCCATTTCGGCGCCTTCGGCCAAGTATTGGTGGCAGAGTGCCGGCAACTCGGCATTATATGCTAATCCGTTGGCTGAGAGCCACCATTCGCGAAGCAAAGGTGCGATGAATGGTGCCACCAAACCGCCCACGTTGATAAATACGTAGAAAATCTGGAAGCCCGAGTCGCGCTGCTTTTCGTATTGTGGATTGTCGTACATCTGGCCCACGATAGCTTGCAAATTGCCCTTGAAGAGACCGTTACCAAATGCGATAAGGAACAGTGCAATGCAAGTGAGGGTCAAAAGCCAAGTGATGTTTTCGGCTGTAGAAAGGATAGGAATAGATAGGAGCACATAGCCGGCAGCCATAGTGACGAGACCGGTGGTGATGGTGCCCTTGTAGTTCTGTGTGCGGTCGGCTATCAATCCACCCACCAAGCTGAGTACATAGATACCGCAGTAGAATACTGAGTAGATAAAGCCGCTTGTCTCGTCGCTAAGACCGAATTTCGAGCATAGGAACAATACAAGCACTGCATTCATAATGTAGTAACCAAAGCGTTCGCCCATATTGGCAAGCGCTGCAGGTAATAGACCTTTAGGATGCGATTTAAACATAAAAATACTGTGTTAGTAGAGTTAATATTTGTGATTTGTTATAATTGTCGCTGAGGTGGGGTCCGGGTCAGCCTTTGGCTTGATAGGCGAGGGCATACACTCGCATCTGCTTTATCATAGCCACGAGACCGTTGCTGCGTGTGGGCGAGAGGTGCTCGCTGAGGCCTATGCGATCCACAAAGTAGAGTTCGCTGCCGAGTATCTCTTGTGGGGTGTGGCCGCTGAGCACGCGCATCAGCAGCGAGATGATGCCTTTCACTATTATTGCGTCGCTGTCGGCTTCGAAGTGGAGCAGACCATTGTCGTCGTATCGCGCCACGAGCCATACGCGGCTCTGGCAGCCTTCTATGATGTTGTCGGGGGTCTTGTATTGCTCATCGAGCGCCGGCACTTCGTTGCCCAAGTCGATGATATAGGCGTAGCGGTCCATCCAATCGTCGAAGTCGCTGAACTCGCTGATTATTTCATCTTGTATTTCGTTGATTGTAGCCATATTATTATTTTGGTAATAGTTTACAACTTCCAAATTTACACATTATTCCCCAAAACTGCAAACGCTTTTCTCAATAATCGGTTCGAAACGTGGTGTAGCAGGGGTGTAATGGTGGAAAATTGTCAGTTTTCAATTCTCAAGCGAGGCATTTGAGGCGGCTCACCGGCTAATAAATCGAGAGGCTGTGCCTCGATTTTGCTTCATCGGCACAGCCTCTCGATGTGAGGTGAGTTATGTGATTTTCGTTTAGAAGAAACGAAGCATATCTTTTTCTACCTTAACCGACTTGCGGAGGATAGCCACTGCATTTCTCATCACGGCTTGGCTGCCGCGCAATGATGCGAATGTGCGGTTAGCTTCCTGGTCGGTCACCTTGCGTTCGCTCTTTTCGCTGTTGGTTACCACAAATGCATACACGCCTGTGTTGCCCTTTACAGGACCAACCACGGTGTTAGGCTTGGCTGTAGCTACAGCGGCAGTGAGTTCCGACTCACCTGCGCCTACCTTAGGTATGAACATTTGGCCGAAGGTAACTTGAGTGGTGTCGACTGCCACGCCCATGGCGGTTGCGAAGTCGTTGAGGGTCTTCTTACCTTCGAGCTTAGCCATCAAGTCGGCTGCCTTCTTTTCGTTGGCTGCCTTGATGCTTTCTGCCAATTTCACTTGTTCGTCGCTGACAGGAGCGTAGTCGGTGTAAGCAGCGTCGAGGGCTACTACGAGGAGCTTATCCTTGTTGTCGGTGAGGATAGGCGATACTTTGCCTACTTTCGACTCGAACAACCATTGCACTGCCTTGCGCGAATTTTCGATGCGGTCGATTTGAGCGGTGCTCGGAGTGACGGTGCTTGCTATGCAGTTGTAGCCTGCCTTAACAGCGTTGGCTTCGAATGTTTCGGCGGTGTTGTTGGTGGTGATAAACTCTTGGAGCTTGTCGTTAAGACCGGTAGTGGTCTCGGTGCTTGGATATACCTTGTGTTCGATAGCTGCAATGTTGTAGATGGTCTTGGGGGCCTTCTTTTCGATTACTTTGCAGAGGAATGCTGCTTCGGCGTTGCTGTCGAGTGCGAAGTAGCCGGCAGGTGCGTTGGTGAGCTTGGTCTTTACGCTGTCGGCAACGTTCAAGATTACTTGCCATTGGTCTTCCTGACCGCTCACGCCCTTCACGTCCTTAAGGTCGGCAAGGGTCTTGCCTTCGTTAAGCAAGTTGAGCACTGAGTCTTGGAGCGACTTGGCGCCTTGCACCGACACTACATTTACCTTTACAGAGTCTACTGCCATCTCCTTGCCTATGAGCTTGGTGATGGTGTAGGTGGCGATGCTGTTTTCGAATTTAGGCTCAGAGACATCGCCTACGGCTGCGTTAGCCACGAAGTTCTTCACTTCTGTGTCGCGGATGTCGCTGAGGCGCACCTTTGCTTCGTTGATTACGAGCTCGCTGTTGTTGCGAACCAAGTCAACGCCGTTTTCTTTGCGAAGTGAGTCGAGGGTTTCGCCTATCATGGCAGCAGCCTTGTCGAGGTCGTTCTTCGATGGAACCACGTCTACTGCCACATAGTGTATCTTGCGCATTTCTTCGTCGAGACGGAAGAGTGCCTTGTCCTTTTCGTATTGTGCCTTTATTTCAGCGTCGGTTGGCTTGTATTTTTCGTCGTTGAGCGATTCGTAGCTTTGCTTTACGAAGTTGATGGTGTTGGTCACTGCATTTTCTTCGTTGAGCTGCTCGCGGTCGAGCTTGTTGGCTTGAATAGCACCGGCGATAAGGCTTTGGAGCTTGGTGTACTTGAGGTTCTTCACCACTTCTTCCTTAATCTTTTCCCATTGGCCCTTGGCTTCTGCCACTTGTTCGGGAGTAGCGCCATACTTGCCGGGGTTGAAGAGAAGGTCGTAGAGCTGAGCTGCCGACTGAACGCCGAGCGATTGCGCAAACTGCGTAACCATGTAGTTGGCGTTAGCGCCTGTCATCGATTCGGTGATTTCGCTGTTCGATACTTCGATGCCCACCTTTTCGATTTCCTTGTTGAGGAGGCGTTCTTGAATCATTTGCTCCATCACTTGTTGTTGTATCAATGCTGCGTCCACTTGCTGACCTTGGTTCTGAAGTTGCTGGCTGGCAAGTTCATAACGGTTCTGGAACTCGATTGCATCGATTTTTTCGCCATCTACTTTGGCGATAGTGTTGTTGTTGCCAAACACTGAAGATACCACTCTTTCGGCGTCACCGAGGATGAAGGCAAGAAGTGCCACACCTATCGCTACGGTCAAAAGAACGGCTTTTTGTCTGATTTTTTCTAATGCTGCCATTATTTTTTTATATTGTTATTTTTTATTTATATTTCTCGGGTTTTGCGTCAAATCAGATAGTAGGTACACAAAAAAATATCTTTGCGCACCACCTATACATATAGATTAGCACGCAAAGATAGTAATTTTATATTTTTGACCAAAATTGTAGGGCGATTTTCTGCTTAAAATGGGTCAAAATAGTTCTTAATTGGTCTATTTATGTGTTATTTAAGCCATTTGATGAGGTCTTTTATCGAGTTCTTTCGGCCGTAGAGCAGAATGCCGGTGCGGTAGATTCGAGCCGAGAGGGCGGTGAGTGCTATAGCCGAGGTAAACAGGATGCCTATGCTGAGCAGTGATTGCCACAGTGGCACGTCGAATGGCAGGCGCACCATCATCACCATAGGTGAGGTGAATGGTATCATCGAGCACCAGAATGCTATGTCGCCGTCGGGGTTTTCCATGCAGGCGATGGCTGCGTAGAGTGCCACCACTATTATCATCACCACCGGTGTGGTGAATTGTGAGGCATCGCTGGCTTGGTCGACGGCTGAGCCGAATGCGGCAAAGAGCGATGCGTAGAGCAGGAATCCGCCCACAAAGTAGACTGCGAAGTAGGCGAGTATCTGCACATAATTGATGCTGGTGAGCATTTCATATATCGAGGCATCTTTGGCCGATGATTGTGCCATGACTTCGGTCACGGCTTGCGCGTCGGCTCCGCCAAGGAAGCTCATGCCTGCTATGCCGCCTACTATGCTCAGCAGCACGCTCCATATCAACATTTGAGTGAGTCCCACGAGTGCCACGCCCAGTATCTTGCCCAGCATCAGCTCTATGGGTTTGCAGCTGCTCACTATCACTTCCACTATGCGGTTGCTCTTTTCTTCGATAACGCTGTTCATAATCATCGAGCCGTACATAATCACAAACATATATGATGCAAGTGAGAGTATCACGCCTATCACCATGGCGAGTTCGGTCGACGATGTCTGTTCATCGCCATCGTCGCTCCACTTAATGGAACGCACATCTACGTCTATTCTACATTCTTTGAGTATTTTATCGAGTCCGTCGATGCCGTAGGAGGCTATCTTGGCATCGGTGAGCACTTGGCTCATGCAGCTCTCCAAGTGGCTCATCAGCACCGAGTTGACCGACGATTCGCTGTAGACGAGCACCTGATGGGTGCGCTCTATGTTTTGGGGTATTACCACTATGGCATAGAGTTCGTCGCCGCGGCTGTCGTAGAGTTGTCGGGGATTGCCTTCGGTGGCTTGTTCCACGAGTTGGAATTTAAATGCGTCGTCGCTCTTGATGGCTGCGGCATATTGGTTGGTTTCGTCGATGAGTGCCACGGTCTTAACGTCGCTCTTATTGAGTTTCTCGAGGAGAATGGGCACGCCGCCGAGCAGCACTATCAATATCGGGGTGAGCAAAGTCATCACGATAAACGACTTTTTAGCCACTGTTTCGAGGTATTCGCGGCGTACAATTAGAAAAAATCTGTCTTTATTCATAGTTGTTGTCCTCCTTCGCTTGCTGATTTGCCTGTTACGGTTTCTATAAATATCTCGTGCATCGAGGGTAGCTGTTCGCTAAATCCGCCGAGGTTGCACTCGGCATTTAGCTTGGCTATCACTTCGCGTATGGTCACACCCGGGCGGAGTCGGATGGTCGATTCGTGGTTGCCGCAGTTCACTGCCATGTGGTCGATGGTGTAGAGCGAGTGGTCGATGGGCAGCGGGCCGTCGAGGGTGAGCACCGAGTAGATGTTTTTCTTATATTTGTTGCGAATGGCGTTGACTTCGCCCTCGAGCACCACTTCGGCGTGATTGATGAGCGAGATGTTTTGGCACACGGCTTCTACCGACCCCATATTGTGGGTGGAGAAGATGATGGTGGCGCCTTCGTCGCGCAGGCGCACTATCTCGCGCTTGAGTATCTCGGCATTCACCGGGTCGAATCCCGAGAAGGGTTCGTCGAAGATAAGAAGTTGCGGGCGATGTATCACGGTGCCAATGAATTGCACCTTCTGCGCCATACCTTTCGACAAGGCTTCGATTTTCTTGTTAGCCCATTGTGAGAGGTCGAATCGTTCGAGCCAGATGCGCATTTGTGAGGTGGCTTCGGCGCGAGACATACCTTTGAGTTGGGCGAGGTAGATGATGTGGTCGGCCACCTTCATCTTTTTATACAATCCGCGTTCTTCAGGCAGATAGCCTATCTTGTTGACGTCGGAGGCGGTCATGGGTTTGCCGTTGATGCACACTTCGCCGCTATCGGGGTAGATAATCTGATTGATGATTCTTATCAATGTAGTTTTTCCTGCGCCATTGGGTCCGAGCAGGCCGTAGATGGTGCCTTGATCAACGCTCATACTCACATGGTTGAGCGCTGTGTGGGAGCCATACTGCTTCGCCACATCTTTCACTTCGAGGAAATTCATCGTTAGTAGTTGTATATTATTATAAATAAGGTAATTGGCTTGCTGTTTCGAGGGACAATCGCGCCTGGTGGCAGCCACTGCCGCACTTCGAGTGCAAAGATAACAAAAAATGTAGTTATCAGCCGCGGTCTTGATATTTTTCAGAAATGTACACTGCTGCAACGGCTATACTGAGTCCCACAATCACCCAAGGAAATGCTGCGTAAATAAAATCGTAAATCATAATCTATTTTGTTTTTTTAGGTTGTTTTTTTCTTGTTTTTGTCAATTAGACGCAGCCACTAACCCAAAAATTACAACCAAAAGCAAGATTTTTGAAAAAATCTTAAAAAACGTCGCCAGCCCTGTCGTCCGACAGGTCCGACCAGTCCGACAAAAAAGCAGCCCGTCCAAGCCTTTGCGGGGGCCTTGGACGGGCTGTTAATGAATTACTGTATTTCTTCGAGCAAACCGGTTACCGAATCGATGATAAATCCTCTCACCACCACATCGTTAGGGATGAGCGGATGGGTCTTGATGGTGTCGACAGTGCTTCGCACCGAAGTGGGAGTGTCCTTAAATCCCTCCAACCAATGATGAAGGTCGATTCCGCACTTTTCGATGGTGCTGAGGGTCTCTTCGGTCACACCTCGCGCAGTCATTTGGTCGCGGAAGTGGTCGAAACTCATGTGGCAAGCGCCGCAGTGCGAGTGAGCCACCACCATTATTTCCTCCACGCCAAGTTCATATATAGCCACTATAAGGCTTCGCATAGCCGAGTCGAAAGCCGATATCACCAGTCCTCCGGCATTTTTAATAATCTTGGCATCGCCGTTCTTCAGTCCGAGTGCTGCGGGGAGCAATTCGGTAAGGCGGGTGTCCATGCACGACAGCACAGCCAATTTTTTGTCGGGATACTTGTCGGCGAGATACTGTTCGTAGTCTTTGCGTTCTACGAAACTCTTGTTGTAGTCGAGAATTTGGTCAATCATAGTCGTAATTTCCAGTATAGTTGTTATAGATGCTGTGATGCTGCTTCGGCTGTTTCACATCGGTGAGGCAAAGCATAGCCCCTATGCCGCGTGGCGAGCATCACGAGTGCAAAATTACCCATTTTTCATAATTTAGCCGCTATGAATTATCCATTTTTTCGCGCTTCTGTACCGGTCAGACATGTAGTTGTTTTAAGTAGATTAATTAGGAATATTCAGTTAATAGCTGGTGGTTTTGCAATCCCGTAATTCTCACATTAGTCTTGAAACCTCAATCTGAACGATAATATTTCTTGTTTCTTAAAGTCGTAATAATTAAGTATTTACGTTATTTTCAGCTCTTGTTTTTTGCACCAACAAAACATCGGTGGACTCATTCAAAAAATGAAGCAATCGCTTGCATCTAGCTTCTATGTGAAAAATTACAACAAATAATTCAATGGCGCAACATAAAACATTATTTTCTTTGGCAGAACCCGTTTTTGGCAAGAAAATCAAGGTAGACTTCAATGCTTCAGATATATCCTCCAACGGTGGTTTGCTGCTTGTACGCCCCTCGAAAGACACCTGGAGTTTGACTAAATTCTGTTATAATTATCTCAGGCGAAAAATGCGATATTTTGCAAGTTTCCGCCCGAATTGTTATACATGCTTTCACCTGTTATAAAACTTCAATTATTATTCCATTAGTCTTGTGGAGTCGCAAATTTTATCGAATCCAACCTTCTTTTTCTCCAGTTATGCGCATTTCGGTAAAATATAACATTTAACTGAACATAAAATCACATAACAATGTGGAATTCGTCAATAAACCAGCGGAATCTTTACTTTTTCTTATCTTTCCGCTTGTTTTCTCACGAAAAACCTTATCTTTGTGGCGGAATTCAAAATTAATGGATACCATGCTGATTGGTCGAGAAAAAGAAAAACAAGTATTACAGAATGCTCTCAACGAAGAGTACTCTCAGTTTGTTGCAGTGTATGGAAGACGTCGTGTTGGCAAGACTTTTCTAATCAGAGAAGCCTTTGAAAACCGATTCGACTTCCAATTTACCGGTGCTGCAAATTTGACTGCAAGAAAGCAGTTGGTACGTTTCCGCCGTGCCCTCAAAGAACATGGGCAGAAAGATACTCCGGAACTAACGAACTGGGGTGATGCTTTCTGTGAACTCAAGCGATTTATTATGAATCTGCCTGAAGGCAAAAAGGTCATATTCCTTGACGAGCTTCCATGGATGGATGCTCCACGCTCTGGATTTTTATCAGAGCTGGAATCATTTTGGAACGGATGGGCATCTGCACGAAAAGATATTGTTTTTGTGGTATGCGGAAGTAGTACTTCATGGATGGTGAAGAAAATCATTAAGAATAAAGGAGGTCTGCACAATCGCTTGAATCATCGTATATCCCTCAATCCTTTCCCGCTGGGATTATGCGAGAAGCTAGCTCAGTCAAGAGGTCTCGTGTTGAACCGCAAGCAGATATTGGAAGCCTATATGATATTTGGTGGTGTTCCATATTATTGGAGCTTGTTGCAAAAAGGCACAAGCATAACTGCCGAGATTGACAGACTTGTTTTCTCTCCAGACGGAGAACTGCATGACGAATTCGAAATGCTGTATGCTTCCCTGTTCAAAAAGCCAGAACCATATGTTCGTGTAATTGAGCTGTTGGCCAAGAAAAAGATGGGCATGACTCGAAAAGAGTTGTTGGCGGCAGGAAGATTTGAAGACAACGGAGCATTCTCTGACATTCTGAAAGATTTGGAGTGGTGTGGCTTTATTCGTAGTTACACTATGATGGGGTATCGTACAAAATCAGATATTTTTCAGTTGATAGACCATTATACATTATTCTATTACGAATACATAGATGGAGTACGCCAAGGTTCAAACTATTGGAGATCAATGTTGGGCACCCCAAAGTATAATACTTGGTGTGGTTTGGCTTTTGAGCGCACTTGCCTGTGGCATGTTGACCAGATTAAGAAGAAGCTTGGTATTAGCGGAATACTGACAAATGAATATGCCTGGCGTTGCTTACCAGATGAAAACATCGATAGACCAGGAGTTCAGATAGACCTACTTATAGACCGAAGCGATGGAATAATTGATATATGCGAAATGAAATATTCTAAGAATCCATACACCATCACTTCTGATTATGCAGAAGAACTTGCTCGTAAACGAAATGTTTTTCAGACAGTAACTGGCACGAAGAAAGCCGTTCATTCCATTATGGTTACAACCGATGGCCTAACTCGGAATGAATATTGGGGTGACGTTCAATTTGAAATACAACTGAACGATTTGTACGAACTATAAAAACGATTGATTTGCTATGTTCGATAATTTTAAAAAGATACAGTTTGAATGATGCTATTTTGAATCATCCTCAGGGCTTGACTTATTTGACTCAAATCAGTGTTTGAGTATTAATCGAACTCGGTAAATGGCAATGTTGCCGTAATATCTATGACATTGACAAACAATTAGTTGCCTATTAAATGAATATCCCTAAATAGGCTGTGTCGAAAACCGGCACAGCCTATCGTATATTTGGCATCGAGGGGCGCGATTTGTCATTATTGATTATTCTTCAACCATTCCAAGCGGCGCAAGTCGGGCAGATGCTTTACCTTGAAGTCGGAGAAGCGTGCTTTGAAGCCTTGTCCGTCGGGACAAGCTGCTACGGGACCCACTTGCATCGGGCAGTTGTCCTGCATCCACAGGGTGCGCATCATGGTGTATTCTTTGTCGTCGAAACTGTAGTAGAGTTCTATGGCATCTAATCGGCGCACTGCCTTGAGCCAAATGTGTGGTATGGGTTTATCGAGTGTAATCACGCTCCAGTCGGAGGTGTGATGGGTCACTACTGCCGAGATATTGAATTTGCCGTCGACAAATTCTATGCCGAACTTCACATAGTTTTCGTGGTCTTGGCGAATCATCATGCCGGCTTGGTCGAAACGTGTTTTGTACGACCCGCTCACCTTGATTTTCGCCTCAAATTCGCCGCCGTAGGTGGCATAGAGAAATGGGCCGTCGTCGACGGTAAATCCGTAGTGGGCTATGCGCCAATAGTCGGTCTGAGCCGGAACGTCTATCTCGAGGCTGCCGCCGCTTATGTCGTACGATTCGGGTTCGTTGAACCATTGCATTTTTTCGAAATTTTGAGCCTGAGCGGCTGTGGTGAATGTTGCTGCTAACAGCACTGTCATAAATATTGATTTCATAAGTAATCGGGTTGTAGTATGAGGGATGTTAATATTGTGAATAATTACGAGTGCAAAAATACGCCTTGTGAGAGCCGTGTGCAATAGTGATTTTTCATTATTTTGAGTTGAGCAGCCCCAGGCGTTTAGCCACCATCACCGCCTCGGTGGTGTTTTGGCAATGCAGTTTGCGCATTATGTTTTGGCGATGGTTGTTCACCGTGCAGATGCTGATGCACAGTGCTTGGGCTATCTGTTTGCTTGCCAAGCCGTGGCTCAGTGGCTCCAATATCTCAATCTCGCGTTTGGTGAGCAGCCCTGCCATGCTTATGTCCGAACGGTTCACGGCGGTGTCGGTGAGCGAATTGATTATGCCCGTGGTGCCGGAGTTCTGCGCCGACGCGGTGTATAGGCACAGCGATAGAAGCACATTGCCGCCCGAGTCGTAGTGCAGATAGAAAATGCGGTGCCGCAAGGTGGCATATTCGCCGCCGTGGGTGCGTATGCGCATAAAGTGCTGCAGATAGTAGTGCGATCGCTCCTGCGCGGGTTGACGGGTGATGAATGAATTGAATTGCAGTTCCCAAGCCAATTTGTCGGCCACATCGTCGGGGTGAAGGCGGTGTAGAAGGGCGTTTTCCCATATCGAGGGCATCTCTTCGCAACCGCTGCCTATGCCGAGTTGTTGGCCCAAGCTGCCGTAGCATATATAGCTGGTGTTGAGCGCCATATTGCTGAGCACAGCCACGGTGTTTTCGGCCGCGGCATAGTGTTCCGACACTATTTTTGCCCGTCGGTATCGGGCATCAAACTCCGCATCGAGGCAGAACTCGTGATTGAGCAGCAGCTCGTTGAGTTCGTTCTGCTTCGAGGCGGAGCTTTCGGTGTTGGCGATGCGCTTTGCCATCACTTAACTTTGCGAGCGAATATAATCTGAGTGGGGAAGTGGTCACTGTAGCCGTTGAGGAACGCGCCCGACGAGAATGTGCGCAGCGGATAGCCTTTGCGAGTGCCTTCTTTGGTGCGGAGGAACTCGAAATTGTGCACATAATGGTTCAAGTAGGTGAGATGGTCGCGATTGGAGCGCAAGAAGTAGTCGCTGATGATTATTTGGTCGAACAAGTTCCACGCTCCGTCGTAGGCGAGCGATCCCACGCCCTTGTCGAGGGTTTCCCACCAGGGGTTGAAGAATCCGCCGTCCGTCACATCTTTCTTATTGCGGCAAGCGCCCAACACTTCGGCGCAGCTCTTGTTGTTGGGGTCATCGTTGAGGTCGCCCATGATGATTATGCCCTGGTTGGGGTCAACGCGTAGCACCGAGTCGGCTATGTGTTTGGCAAGAGCGGCAGCGGCTTCGCGCAGATAGCTCGACTGCTCTTGTCCGCCCAAGCGCGATGGCCAGTGGCCCACTATGATGCTCACTTTCTCGCCGCCGAGCAGTCCGGTTACGCACATTTGGTCGCGGGTGCGGAATGTGGGATTGTCGGGGATGATGAGCGGGGTGTTGGTGACATTGAGCACGCGGAACATGCGGGGATTATAGAGCAAGCCCACATCCACGCCGCGACGGTCGGGCGAGTCGTGGTGCACTATCTGCAAGTGCCAGCGGCGTATCGATTCCTGCTTCACGAGGTCTTGAAGCACGGTGATATTCTCGATTTCCGACACGCCTATCACTGCCGGCCCGCCGGGGGTCGACTTGGTGGTGAGTTGGCTTATGGCATAAGCCATATTGGCTTGTTTGCTCCAATATTTCTTGCCGTCCCACTGCTTGGCGCCTTTGGGCGAAAACTCCAAGTCGTAGGTGCCGTTGCTGTTGATGGTGTCGAACAGGTTTTCGAGATTATAAAAAGCCACGCCGAATGCCTCGTAGCGATTGTCGGCATTTTGCGAATTTACCTTTATCGAGGTGGCAAGCAGGGCTATGGCTGCTATGAATAATAGTTTTTTCATCGCTTGGTGAATTTATTTTTGTGGTGATGTAGAGTTTATGCTGATTGTTGGGTATTGTTTTGCCGATGAGTGGCATTATTGGTCTATGCCGAGCAGGGTCTTGAATATAGCCACAGTCTCGGGTCGGCCGGTGTATTTGCCCAAGTCCTCGCTCATCTTGCAAGTGTGCGAGAAGTGGCGCTTTTCGGTGATTTTTATTGCCACGAGTTTTATCACTATGTTCATAGGTGTGAACCCATAGTCATAGGTGTCGCAAGTGATGTGTGTGCCAATGCCGTAGCTGTCGATGCAAAGGTCCTTCACACGGTTGTGAATGTCGATGGCGCGGTCGGTGTCGAGTGCGTTGCTGAATATTATCTGCTTGGTGCGATAGTCCACGCCGAGTTCGGTGTATTTCTCCTGTATTTTCTTCACTTGCTCCAGTTCGTCGCCGCTATCGATGCGCAGTCCGGCAAACACGCGGGCAAAGTGCTCCGAGAAGTTGTCGGCAAATGCCTTGAAGCCGAATGTGTCGTAGAGATATATGCCCAACGAGCCGATATAGGTCTTTTGCCACATATCCATGGCTATGTTGTTGGCTTCTTGAGGGCCGAACATACCGGCTATGCCGGCTATCCACTCGTGCGCCATAGTGCCCACCGGCGTGAGATTGTATTTCATGGCGAGGTACACATTGCTGGTGCCCACAAACTTGCCTGTAGCTACCTCTGAGCCGGCTTGCATAAATGCCTTTACGGCAGTCTCCTCGGCTTCGAGCGACAAGCGGCGGCGTGTGCCGAAGTCGGTCACCACCAATCCCGCCTCGAGCATACGCACGGCTTTGCGATAGCTCAGGTCGTAATAGTCGGCCATGTCCACTTTGGTTATATTGCCGGTCATGGTGTGATGCAGCTCCGATATGATGGCGAGTATCTGCACCTCGAGGAGCATGGTTTGGTGCCAATAGCCTTCTATCTCGAGGCTCAAGTGGCCCTCTTCGTCTTGCTCCACATTTTTCACCCAAGTCGAGTCGTAGCGAAAACCGCGCAGATAGGTGTAGAACCAAGTGGGCAGATAGTAGCATTTGCGACTCATAAACTCTTCTTCTTCCTTGGTGAAGCGCAAGTCCTCAAGATACTTTATCTGGCGTTTGAGCTCTTCGGCAAATCCTGCCGGATATTTGGTGCCGTTGCGGTCTACAAACTGATATTTCACCACGGCGCGTGGGAAGCAATTGAGTATGGCGCAGCACATAGTGAGCTTATAGAGGTCGGTATCGGTGAAATGGGTGATGATTGGTTTCATAGCTTTTCGGTTTCGTCTTTTTTTTGAAAAAATCTTTATTAATCGTGTTAAGCATCGGCGATTTACATCGTCGTGCCAAAGTTATAAAAATAATTTCAAATTGCCGACACCCTGCTCCAAAAAGCCGCAATTAATGCTTCGTCCCGACTCTATGTAGTCGCCCACCTTATAGGGACGGAACACCAAGATGATGAGACCGCCGGCGAGGTTCTGCAAGTTGCCCGAAAGAGCCATACCCACAGGTCGCAAAATGGTAACCCCTTAGGCGAATAAGGCTCCCAGCCCGGCACTGATGAATTGATGATGACTGAAGTATTTTTTGTTTTTTTGCTCTGCATTGTTGTGAGTAAGGCACAAAAGTCGCTTTTTTGCCTCTTTTCGCAACCAAAATTGCCACTTAATCGCTAAAAAATGATTATAAATCAAAAAAATATGTTTAAATTTGACGGCTTGATGTGTGCTTCGGCGATGTTGCCATAAATTATATAGAGCAAAGTGGCTGAGTGGATGCACAGCGTGACGATAAAAATATTAACAACACGAAAAAACATAAAAAAAGAACCTTATGAGACTAAAAATGTTTTTGCTACTGGCTTTGATGCTCGCGGTGCCGGCAATGGCACAGAGAACCGGCATTAAAGGTATTGTAGTCGATTCGAAGACAGGTGTGCCTGTGCACGGTGCCACTGTTATGCTCGATGGTCAAGGTGCGTCGGCCACTTCTACGCTCGACGGTAGTTTCGTTATCACCGATGCTACTGCCGGCAGCGATGTGGTGCTGGTGTTCTCCTATGGCTATAAGGACTGGTCGCAAGATGTGGTGATTGAGTCGAACCGTATAGTCGACGTGGGCACCATACGCCTTACTTCGACCCGGAGCTACGACAACGCCGAATTTGCTCTCACCGAATCGCAGATTGAGGATGAGGAGGGCAATAGCCAGACCATTGCCACCCTCACCGGTGCCACCGACAACGTCTTTTATCAGGCTGCAAGCTACGACTTCAGTTTGATGCGTTTCCGCATCCGCGGCTACGACTCGGAGTACACTCAGACCACCATCAACGGCGTCACCATGAACGATGCCGCTCGCGGTCGCTTCAACTACTCGATGCTTGGCGGCTTGAACCAAGCATTTAAGAACAAGAGCATAGGCATGGGCTTGGAAGCCACTGCTTACTCGTTTGGCGATGTGGGCGGTGCCAACAACATTGCCACCTATGCCAAGGATTATGCTCCCGGCACTCGCGCCAGCGTGGCTTACACCAATGGTAATTACTACCTGCGCGGTATGATTACTCACGCCACCGGACTCAACAAGCACGGTTGGGCCCTCACGGCAAGCGCCGCCGTTCGCTATAGCGACCAAGGCATTGTGCCCGGTTCGTTCTACAACTCGGCAAGCCTCTTCCTTTCGCTCCAAAAGGTGTTCAATCCGCAGCACTCGCTATCGCTCACCGCTTTCGGTGCTCCCACTTCGCGTGCCGCCAACACTGCCACCTATCAGGAAATCTACGACATTCTCGATAATAATCTCTACAATCCCAGCTGGGGATGGCAGGATGGCAAGAAGCGCAACGCCAAGGTGGTGGAAGCCTTCGACCCCACGGCTATCATCAACTGGATTTGGACTCCCAACGACCGCCTCTCGCTCAATACCGGCGTGGCTGTGAGCAAATCGTTCTACTCATCGTCGGCTCTCAACTGGTATAAGTCGGCCGACCCACGTCCCGACTATTATCGCTATTTGCCGTCGTATTACGAAGACCAAGATGTGAAGGACCTCTACACCCACAAGTGGCTCACCGACGAGTCGTTCAGCCAAATCAATTGGGATGCTCTTTATCAAGCCAACTACCTGAATAATTTGCAAGCCCAAGAGACCGGCGAAGAGCGCGGTTCTACCTATATACTCGAGCGCCGTCACAGCAATCAGTTGAACACCTCGCTCAACTCTACGCTCAATCTTCGCCTCAACGACTATATGACCCTGCAAGCCGGCATCTCGGCTCGATTCTCGCAGGCTTCGTACTACAAGACCATCAAGGACTTGCTCGGCGGAAGCTATTGGAAGGATATCGACCAATTCTCCGAGCGCGATTATCCTAACGACTACACCCTCTTGCAGAACGATATCAATAACCCCGACCGCAAGGTGGGCGAAGACGACCGCTTCGGCTACGATTACAACATCAATTCGATATACGCCACCGCTTGGTTGCAGAATGTGATTAATCTCAGCCGATGGGACATCAACTATGGCTTGAACATCAGCTACACCCAATATCAGCGCGACGGTAAGATGCGCAACGGCCGTTCGCCCGAAAACTCCTACGGCAAGGGCGTGATGCACAAGTTCGACAACGCCGGCATCAAGGCGGGAGCAACCTATAAAATCGACGGCCGCAACAGCATCTCGGCTCACGCCTACTATGGCACCAAGGCTCCGCTCTTCGATAAGGCATATATCTCGCCGCGCATCAAGGACGACGCCATAGCCGACTTGCAAAGCGAACGCATCCTTTCGGGCGACATCAGCTATAGCTTCAATTATCGCCGTTTCCACGGTGCCATCACCGGTTTCTGGACCGATATGTATAACCAGACCGAGCGCACCTCGTTCTACGACGACCAGTTCAGCACATTTATGAACTATGTGCTCTCGGGCGTGAAAAAGACCTATAAGGGCGTGGAAGTGGGATTGGCTTATCGCCTCACCCCGTCGATTACCATCAATGCTGCCGGCACATTCTCGCGCTATCAGTATAAAAATCGCCCTACAGGCACCCGCAGCTACGAGAACGGTCAAGCCCCCGACACTACTCAAGTGGTGTATTTGAAAAATTATTATGTTGGCGGCACTCCACAACAAGCCTACTCGCTCGGCATTAAGTGGAACGCTCCGGGCATGTGGTTCCTCGAGCTCAACGGCGTGTATATGGCCGACTCCTACGTCAGCCTCTCGCCCGTGCGTCACGAAGCCATGCCGGGACTCTACAAAGTGTGCGAAACCGAAGAAGAACTCATACAGAAGACTGCCGAAATCACTCGTCAAGAGCGCTTGAACGACAACTTCGTGCTCAACGCAAGCATAGGCAAGCTCATCTATCTCAATCGCACTGCTTCGCTCAACATCAACCTCAATGTGGATAATGTGCTCAACAATCGCAATATCCAAACATCGGGTTACCAACAAGGTCGCTTCGATTACACCAACTTCTCTACATCGAAGTATCCCAACAAATATTATTACGCTCAAGGCATTAAACTTTACCTTAACATAGGCGTGAAATTCTAATAACTTTCCGAAATAATAATTTTTTAATTATATCATACACAGTATTATGAGACATTTTAAGTCATATATCACTTTGTTGCTCCTTACAGCAATATCTCTGTTGAGCGGTTGTAGCGACAATTTCGACACCCCTCCTATGATGGTGCCTAAAGCCAATCGCGTGCCCAACATCACCATAGCCGACCTCAAGGCAAAGTATTGGCAAGACGATGCCAACTATATCGCTACCGTCGATGAAGACCTCGTGATAGCAGGTCGCGTAATCAGCAGCGACGAGTCGGGCAATATCTACAAGAGCCTTGTTATTCAAGACAATACGGCTGCCATTGCCATCTCGGTTAACGGCACCAGCCTCTTCAACACCTATCGCATCGGTCAGGAAGTGGTTATAAGCCTCAAGGGATACTGGGTGGGCAAATACAACTCGCTTCAGCAACTCGGCTACCCCGAATATTATGAGCCTAAGGATGTGTGGGAAGCTTCGTTCCTGCCATTGGAAACCTTCGAAAAGATGGCTCAGCTCAATGGTCTTCCTCGTCCTGCCGACATCGACACCATCCCAGCTACTATTTCAGGCTTGACTGCCGATGCCGAAGGCTTGCGCAAGTGGCAAAGCCAACTCGTGCGCTTCAACGACGTTAAGTTCACCGACGCCGACGGCGTTGCAGCTTTCGTTAACGGCGACGCTACCACCAATCGCACCATCGAAGACGCCGGTGGCAACACCATCATAGTGCGCACAAGCAATTACTCTACTTTCAAAAACGAACTTCTCCCATTGGGCTATGGCTCGGTAGTGGGTATCCTCAGCTACTACGGCACTACAGCTTCTAACGGCGCTTGGCAGTTGCTCCTTCGCGACTATAGCGACTGCATCGACTTCTCTACCGACTTCAGCGGCATCGAGACCAACCCATGGACCGTGGAAAAGGCTATCAGCATACAGAACACAGCCCGCGAAGGTTGGGTAGGCGGTTACATTGTGGGCGCTGTGGCTCCCGAAGTGACCGAGGTGAAGAGCAATGCCGACATCGAATGGAAGGCTCCCGCCACCATAGGCAACATCCTCGCCATCGCCGACAATCCCGAATGTAAGGACTTCAACAAGTGCTTGATAGTGGCTCTGCCACAAGGTAGTGCATTCCGCGCTCAAGCCAACCTCGCCGACAATCCTGAAGTGTACAAGACTGCCATCAAGGTGAAGGGTACTATGGCTACCTACATGGGCACTCACGGCATCACCGGCAACTCGGGCTCGAAAGATGAATTCCGCCTCTCGGTGGCTACCGGCGGCATTACAGGCATCAAGGAAGGCTTCGACTCCGCTTTGCCTACCGACTGGGCTAACATAAAGGTGCAAGGCAACAAGGCTTGGTATCAAACCTCATTCGACAACAACGGCTATGCAGCTATGACCGGCTACAAGGGCACTGCTCCGTTCGACTCATGGCTCATCACTCCTGCCATCAATATGAGCAAGGTTGAGAACAAGGTGCTCAACTTCCGCACTCAAGTCAACGGCTACAGCTCTACTACCACCAAGTTCGGCGTATACGTCTTGACAAGCGACGACCCAACATCGTGCACTCCCGAACAACTCGAATGTACCATCGCCGCTGCTCCGGCTTCGGGCTACAGCGACTGGGCTAACTCGGGCAATATCGACCTCAGCAAATACACCGGCACCATCTTTATCGGCTTCCGCTACGAAGCTACCACCGATGCCAATTATGCTACTTGGTGCGTCGACGACGTAGTAGTGGGCGAAGTAAGCGACGATAACGGCGGCGGTAACGGTGGAGGCACCGGCGGCGGCACCGTGGTTTCGGGCACCGAAGCCGACTTCGAAACCCTTAATGGCGGCGAAGCAGTAGGCTCTTACGGCACCTACACCTCAGCTCAAGGTTGGGTGTTGAAGAATGGTAATGTACTCAAGGGCGGCGAAAGCGACAGCAACCCCGTGTTCAAGGTATTCGGTTATAAGTCGGAAGGTCAGCCTTACTTTGCAGCTTGCATCAACGGCAAGACTGCCGCAGTGGGCACCATCACTTCGCCCACCATCTCGGGCGGTATAGGCAAGATTAATCTCAAATATTGCGTGCCTTACACCGAGTCGAAGGGCGTGAAGTTCAAAATCGACATCCTTCAGGGTGGCAATGTGGTGAAGACCCTCACAGTGGAGAACACCAGCGCAGCCAAGCTCACTGCCTACGACTACTCAGCCGACGTTAATGTGAGCGGTGATTTCCAAATCGTTATCACCAATCTCTCGCCATCGGCAGTGGCCGATTCCAACAAGGACCGCTTCGCCATCTGGGCTCTTAATTGGACCAAAATGGAATAATTGTAACGCAATTCCCATATATTAAAGCGACTCGTCGGTTTGCCCCAATCGCAGGCTCCCGGCGAGTCGCTTTTTGCATTTCTATGCTCGTTCTTTCCTTATTTGTGCCTGAATGTATCTTATTTTTCGCCTAAAATACACGAAATGAGCACTTTTTTGTTAAAATTCGGAATAAAATGTGTTGTAATATCTAAATTTATTACTACATTTGTCCCAACTATACTACTCAAACGATTTTTAAAACTATCTTATCATGAAGAAATTCCTACTTTCTCTATTAATGCTCATTACTGCCGTAAGTGTAGTAAAAGCAGAAGAAATTACGTTCGATCCCAATGCATCTACAGGGTGGACAGGGTCTCAAGCTGAGCAAAGCGAAACGAAAGATGGCGTTACCATACACTGTTCTGATGGTAAGGCAACTAACGGTCAGTATCGCTTCTATAAGAACTCTACTGCCACCATTTCGGTAGCAAGTGGAAAAATTACATCAATCAAGTTTGAATGTACAGCAAGCGGAACCGCACAATATGGTCCCGGTTGCTTTGAAAACAGTGGTGAAGGCACTTACTCTTACGATGGCAAGACCGGCACATGGGTAGGTTCGGCAAGCCAAGTCGTATTGACTGCTAAAACAGCTCAAGTTCGTGCAACTTCGATAGTGGTAACTATAGCAAAAGAAGGTGCAATAGCTGCTCCGGTAATCTCGCCGAAGGCCGGTACATACTACGAAACTCCTATCGAAGTAACTATCACCAATCCTAACAGTACAGGTAAGGTGTATTACACACTCGATGGTACAGAACCTACTGCTGCTTCTACCGAATATGCCGAAGCTATCAGCATCACTACCAATACCACCGTTAAGGCTGTGGTTATCGATGGCGGCAAGGCAAGCGAAGTGGTAACTGCCGAATATGTTATCGCTACTCCTGAAGAAGTGGCTAACATCGCCGAATACCTCGCTAAGGAAGATGGCGCAGTGGTTAAGTTCACCAACCCTGTTACCGCAGTATATCAGAAGGGCGCTTATCTCTATGTAGTAGACGATAGCGGTGCTGCTCTTATCTATGGCTCTATCGGTCAGACCTACGATAACGGCGCTGTAATTCCTGCAGGATTCTATGGCACAAAGACTACTTACAATGGTGTAGTAGAATTGAAGAACGAAGTAGGCGCAGGTAACTCTAACGCATCGTTCCTTGCTTCTACCTCTTCAGTTGACCCGATTAATCCTACTGTAGCTACAGTAGCCGATATTACTAAGGAAAACATGAACAAGTATTTCATGATTCCTAATGTTACACTCGATGCTGCTGCCAAGACTATTACCGACGCTCAAGGCAATAGTGTAGCTGTATATACTACACATGCTGCAATTCCTGCCGACGGCGAATACGATGTTATAGGTTTTGCAAGTATGTTTAAGGAAAATGTTCAATTCTTGCCTATCGAATATGTTTCGAAGGTAAGTGTTGACAATGTAGCTGCTTTCAGAGCTCTTGAAGTTGGCTCTATCGCTAAGTTGAACAATCCTGTTACCGTGGTTGG
Organism: bacterium; assembly: GCA_004563195.1. GTDB lineage: Bacteria > Bacteroidota > Bacteroidia > Bacteroidales > Muribaculaceae > SFTJ01. The sequence continues at coordinate 86,883 of SFTJ01000003.1, read as the reverse complement.
CGTATACGAAACCACCAACAACTATAACTACTTCGTAGTAGACGAAACTGCAGGTATCACCATCTATGCTCTCAAGAGCGACTGCCCGGCTTATCAAGTGGGCGACGTAATCCCCGGCGGATTCAGAGGTAAGCTTAACGAATACAATGGCAACTTGCAAATCGAAGCAGTAGAGGATATGAAAGAATCTGAAACCAACGCTCCTGCTACTCCTGCAGTTTATGCCATCGAAGAAATCACTGCCGATATGGCTGCATCATTTGTTCGCATCAAGGATGTCACTATCAGCGACGTTAACAATCGCAACATCACTCTCAACGATGCTACAGGTGCGATGTCGGCTTGGAACCGTTGCGACCTCGCTTTGCCTGATGCTGCTGCTACTGTTACCGTAGACGGTGTAGTTAACATCTACAAGAGTGGCGAAACCTCTACCGTTCGCATCATTCCGGTGACTATAAGCGTAACCAGCGAAGACGAAAATCTTCAAGTTGGCGAAAAGGTGGAAGTTATTCCGGGTACCGGCGAAATCACAGTTAACGGTGCCGATATAGTTGACGTATACGATGTAGACGGCAAGCCTCGCACCACTACCGTTAAGGGCTCGGGCGACACTCCTAAGAGAATCGTTGTTGAGGGTGGTATCTATATCGTAGTTGCCGACGGTGAAGCTGTTAAGGTAGTAGTTGATTGATAATACATAAGGCAATCGCCCGCACTGATTGCCCTACAATCACAAAATATTCCGAAAGGAGGAAACAAGGCATCGGAGCCGAGTTTCCTCCTTTTCAGTTTTTTGCAGCAAGTAGAGCAAAGTCCGACCGGTCTGACTGGTCCGACCTGTCCGACCGAAGAATAAAAAATTTCGCCGCCCGTTTGCACTTGCAAGCGAAAATACTTACTTTTGTGCTACACATGCGGCTGAGAGTGCTCCCAGTCGGGTGTTTCCTATGAATAAATCTATAACAACCAAAAGAACTAACAGATATGTTTGAGAATCAACCAAAAGGATTATGGACCTTAGCGATAGCCAACACGGGTGAGCGCTTTGGTTATTACACCATGCTCATGGTGTTCACGCTGTTCCTCAAGGACAATTTTGCTTTCAGCGAAGCGCAAGCCGGTGTCATCTACTCGGTGTTCTTGGGATTGGTGTATTTCTTGCCGCTATTCGGCGGTATGCTTGCCGACCGTTTCGGCTATGGCAAAATGGTGACTTATGGCATCGTAGTGATGTTTTTGGGCTATTTGCTCTTGGCTCTGCCGTTGGGTAGCGATATGTCGGCTCTTGTGGCTGTGTGTGGCGCTCTCGGTCTTGTGAGCCTGGGTACGGGGCTCTTTAAGGGCAATTTGCAGGTGCTTACCGGCAATCTTTACGATGACCCGCGCTATGCTGCCAATCGCGACTCGGGATTCAGCATTTTCTATATGGCCATCAACATTGGCTCGCTCTTTGCCGCTTCGGCCGGATTGTGGGCTATGGGATATGCTCAGCAACATTTCGGCTGGACTAAAGCTGAATCGTATCACGCTGCATTTGCCGTGGCTTGCCTCTCGTTGGTGTTCTCGATTATTGTTTATTATGTGTTCCGCAATACCTATAAGCATGCCGACTATAACAGCAACACCAAGAAGGCGGTTAGCGGCGAAGCTGAGGAAGAATTGTCGCCAAAGGAAACCAAAGAACGCATCGTGGCACTTTGCTTGGTGTTTGCTGTGGTTATCTTCTTCTGGATGGCATTCCAGCAGAGCGGCAGCACACTCACATTCTTCGCCGAGCAATATACCGCCACTCAAATCGATGGCACTCTCTCGTGCATGATGTTCGACGTTTGGAACCTTGTGCTGCTCATAGTGATAGTGTATGCTGCATTCAGTCTTGCACAAGGCAAGACCGCATCGGGCAAGGCATTCTCGGGTGCCATCATAGTGCTGTCGATAGTGGCTCTTGTGGTTCGCTATTTCTATGCCGATGCCACCATCACCGTTGAGGCTCCCATCTTCCAGCAGTTCAATCCCTGCTTCGTGGTGGCTTTGACACCGGTGTCGATGGCAGTGTTTGGCGCACTTGCCAAGCGAGGCAAAGAGCCGTCGGCTCCGCGTAAGATAGCTTATGGTATGCTCGTGGCAGCATTGGCATATATGGTGATGACAGTGGCTTCGATAGGCCTTGTAGATCCCGCCACCCAAAAGGCTGCAGGTTCGGCTGCAGTGCGCGTGTCGGAAAATTGGCTTATTTCCACCTATTTCATCCTCACCTTTGCCGAACTGCTTTTGTCGCCTATAGGCATCTCGTTCGTTTCGAAGGTGGCACCGCCTAAGTATAAGGGTATGATGATGGGCGGCTGGTTTGTAGCCACTGCGGTGGGCAATTTGCTCGTGAGCATTCCCGCCCTCCTGTGGGGACAGTCGCTGTTAATCGTTTGGGGCGTGCTGGCGTCGCTCTGCTTGTGCTCGGCAGGGTTTATGTTTGCCATCATGCGTCGCCTCGAGAAAGTGGCTTAAAAGGCATCACCTGGCGGTGATGCGGTTAATTCAGCGGCTGCGCCGCGGTTATGTGGCATCTCCTTGGCGGTGATGCGGTTATACGGCAACTTCGTTGCGGTTATTTGGCGGCGTTGCCGCGGTTAGAAGGCATCACCTGGCGGTGATGCGGTTAATTCAGCGGCTTCGCCACGGTTATAGGCAACCAAAAAATAAATGCGTCTGAATGACGCGAAAGCTGTTGCCTTGAGAAATAATTAAGCACAAATCTTCACAATGCAATTCTTTGCGAAGATTTGTGCTTTTATTGTATATCAGCAGCTGTGCGATGATTAGTCGGCCCAGGCGTCCATAATGGCTGTGGGGTGGCCGGCGTCGAATGCGCCGAGGGGATAGTGGTTCCATGCCATACTGCTCTCGGGCTCCCAATAGAATATGCCGAGGCATTGCTTGTGGGCTTTGGCGAGCGCCATGAGTTGTGCCATATATTTCGCACTCTCCTCGAGGTGCTCTGCACCGCACTTAAATCCCACTTCGGTAATCATGCATGGGCGGCCGTATTGCTCGCCTATGTAGTCCATATTGGCAAACATGGCATTCATCACGTCGGTGACTGTGGCAGGAGTTTCGTCGTTGCCTGTAATGGGATTGTGGAACGATGTTCCTGCCTCGTTTTGCGAGTAAATCGACATTCCCACTATGTCGTAGTCCACTTTATAGCGCTTGAGTATGTCGAACGCAAATTTGTATTTGCCCATATCCATACCGCGGTCGAGGTGGATAATGATTTGAGCCTTGGGGAGAGTCTTACGCACGGCTTTGCATCCCGAAGCCACATATCGGGCAAAATTCTTGGTGTTGGCAGCATAGGGCACGCGATGCTCAAGGTTGGTGTAGAGCGCTCCGCTGGTCTTGGTATCGGTGTCCCACAGGAGTCCGTTGGTGATTTCGTTGCCCACCTGTATCCAGCGAGGTTCCACGCCGGCTGCTTTCACTGCCTCGATTACGCTCTCGGTGTGGTAGTAAATGGCGCGCTCTATCTGCTCTGCCGAGTAGGTGCGCCATGCGCGAGGCTTGCGTTGCTGCCCGGGATCTGCCCAATTATCGCTATAGTGGAAATCGAGCATCACGTCCATACCGGCTTCGCGGGCGCGCACTGCCTTTGCCACCACATCGGCTGTGCCGTTGTAGCGCTTATCGGGGTTTACCCACACGCGCAGGCGTATGGCATCCATGCCTAATTGCTTCATCAGCACGAAGCAGTCGGTTTCCTCGCCGCCTGCGTTATAGAATTTCTTACCGTGGTCTTCCATTTCGGTGACCCAACCAATGTCGGCTCCCTTTGAGAAATAAGGCTTTTCCTGAGCCGATGCAGTTGTGGCACACAATAGGCTGATGCCTATTGCCATGCCCAAAAGATGTATTTTCATAGTGGTATAAATTGGGTACTAGTTGTTTTTTTTAGAATGTTATGCCGGCGCCGCCCATAATATTGAGCTTTTGAGCGCCGTGACCGATAAACCAATCCCATTGCTTGTTCATCAAGTTTTCGGCATTGACGAAAACGGTGAGGTTAGGCATCACGCGATAGCTTGCGCCAAGCTTGAGGTTCATCACATTGTTGAGTTTGTAAGCTTCCCAATAGTCTTCGCCGTTGTTTTGGATTTGAGTGCCATATATGGCGCGATTGCCACGCATCTCATAACCTATGTTCACGCGAAGCGGCTCAATAGGGCAGATGGCGATGTTGGCATCGATTACATATTCGGGGCGGTCGAGACCGAGTATGCAGCCCTCGTCGTCGTTCTGCGGCGAGTAGGTGAAGCGAGCCTTAGCATCTACGAGCGAGCGATATTTGTAGCCCAATTCGGCGCCTGCCTTCCATCCGCTGAGTTTCATGCCGCGATAGAACACAGCAGAGCGCATATCCACCTCGGTGAAATCGTATACCGAAGCCGGAATCATAGCTGCTTGGGTGTATTGAGGCATCATATAGCTGTTATACGAGGCAAAACCGCCGAATATCTTGGCCGAGAAACCTTGCCATGCGCCGAGATTGAAGCCTGCTTCGATGTCGAGAGGCACATCCGATGTTTTGTAGCACATTGTGGGGTTGATATAGCGGTTGAGGGCTTTCATTTGCCACAAGTGGTTGATGAGAGTGCCGCCCTTGAGGTCGAGGAAGATACCTACGCCGGGAGTGAAGTTATAGTCGGCTTTCACATTAGGTGATACGTTGAATGTAGAGCCCGAATTGATGGCTATATCGAAGTTCACGCCGAGTTGCAAGAGCAAATTTTCGCGCTGATAGCGCAAAAATGGCGAAACAGAGGCAACGCCGAGGCTGCTGTGCTTGCGTGCGTTGTATTTCCAGGTGTCGAAGTCGAAAGATGGAAGCGTGTTATACGAAGCGAAGTCGAAACCGAGGTCAGCACCCACTTTCAAGTTGTCTTGAATAAAGTATTTGGCATTGAGATTGATGAAGAATGATGTTTCTTTGGCGCCATTGTCGTAGTCGGGGAGTTGGATACCCGATTTGCTGAAACCGCCGTAGCCGAATCCGCCCTTTATACCATAGGTGTAGTTGCGGTCATTGCGACGGCTCTGCCAACCGCTGCTCACAAGAAATTGCATCCACTTCTGCGAGCCGAGTATGTCTTCGCTGAAGTTGTTTGCCAACTCAACCGGGGTAATCGCTCCTTCTTCGGCAGAGGGTGTTTTGCCCACTGCGTAGTAGTTGAAGATGTCGAAATTAAATGAGGCATCGATGCTGAGCGTACCTTCATAGAATTGGCTTGTGTGGTTGGCTCCAATGGTGTTGTCGTTGTATTTCTGCTTGTTGGGCAGTTCCACCTCCGGCGATGAGTTCTTGCCCAAGAACGAGCTGCAGTGCTGCAGCCATAGCGCCAAACGATGCGAGTCGTTGTCGAGCACGCGATAGCCGGCGCTGCCCACTATGTTGAGTTGCGAACCTATGCCAAGGTCGGCATAGCCTTTATTTGTGCTCCACTGCTTATTTGTCTGATAGCCGTAGGGGGTCATAGTGGGAATTTTGGCAGGCACGTTAGCCGGCATAGCCCAGTCGCTATAAGTGAGAGTGGCGTTCATGTCGGCAGGATTCTGCTGCACCTTGGGTAGGGCATTCTGCTTGGTGGCTTTGTGCTCTACGGGCACATAGTCCTTCTCTACGGTGATTTCTTTTGTGAGGTTTTGGGTTTGAGCGGTAGCGCCCAGGGCAAGTGAGCACACTGCTGCAATCAAAGCATATCGTTTCATTTTGTGTATGTTATGCATAATTGTTGTTCGTGATGATGGATAAAATACTCTCTCTCATGCTGTGCAGGCATTACTTCTTTTCCCAGGCCTTGAGGCGAGTGTCGATATCGGTGAAGATGTCGCCTTCGGTGCCGGGATAGTTGCTCTTGAGGCTGCGCAGATATTCGCAGGCTTCGAACGAATCGCCTTTCTTGTGGTAAACATCGGCGAGCAGGATAAATGCCTTGGCAAGCCAATATTGGTGAGGAGTGCCTTCGTCGATAAATGCATTGAGGTGCTTTTCGCAGTCGGCAGTCTTGCCTTCGTCGTAGAGCATCTTGGCGTGCAGATAGGCGGCTTGAGCGCCCACTTCGTTGCGAACGTCCTTGGCGAGAGTAGCGTAGTCGGCTTTAGCCTCGGCTTTCTTGCCCAGATGGGTGTAGGCGATGGCGCGGTTGAGTATTGTTTCGCGTTCCTCGTTGGCGGTGAGGCTGCCGAGGCTGAGCAGGGTGGCTGCGCTCGATAGCACATCGTCCCAGTGGCTCATCTCCTTCGATGCTCGCATTATGCCGAGGTTGGCAATAATCTTGTTGTCGCGCGACGACGATTTGCTTTCGAGCAGACGATAGGTGTCGATGGCCTCGGCGTTGTGGCCTTGCTTCATGAGTATTTCGCTCTTTATGGCGAGGGCATCTTCGGCAAACGAGGCGTCGGTGGCTTCGAGGGCTTTATTGATGAGTGTCAATGCCTTGTCGTAGTCTTTATCCTGATAGCTGTCGCGACCCATGTAGTAGCATGCATTGGGCGCAAATGCTCCGTCGGGATAATCTGCCATATATTTTTGCATCTTGGCGAGGTCGGGAGTTTCGGCAAGTGCAGCTTTTTCGGCTGCAGCAAATGTGAGGCGTTCCACTTCCTTGGCATTGAGTTGTGGAGCATTAGGCACATTGCTCAGGAAGTCGGCATATTCGTTGAGGTTGCCCTTATCGGCATATATGAGTTTGAGGTCGTCGGCAGCCACTGCAGCCTCTTCGCTGGTAGGATATTTGCTTATTACCTGCTTGTAGGTGGTGATGGCTTTGGTTTCGTTGCCCATATTATGCTCGTTGATGGCGAGTTGCAGCAGACCCTTGCGGGCTTCGGCAGTGGCGGGATACTCGTCGAGGAGTTGTAGGTAGGCTGCTTCGGCGCTCTTGTTGTCGTTGAGCAGCACATAGGTGTTGGCTTTCTCGAGCAGAGCGCTTGCTGCCCATGCCGATGCCGGATATTGCTTGATAAGTGAGTTGATAGCCTCGATTTTTGCCGAATAGTTCTTTCCGAGGCCTTGCATGATGGCTTTCTGATAGAGTGCATAGTCGCCGGCTGTCGAGGCATCGGTCTTGTAGGCCTTGTCGTAGCAGCTCTCGGCGGCGGCATATTGCTTGGTGTAGTAGAGGCAGTCGCCGGCGCGGTTATAGGCATCAGCTTTGAGCGATGCGCTCAGATTGCCGTTTTGTGCGGCATTTTCGAAGTTTGAGCGGGCATCGGCATATTTCTTTTGTTGGAAGAGCGAGTAGCCGAGGTTGTAATAGCCCAGCGAACGGTTGGCATTGCTTGCAGCGGCGGTTTTAAGGAATGCCGACTGATACTTTTGTGCGCTTGCGTAGTCGCCGAGGCGATAAGCACATTCGCCGAGCCAGAGGCGTGTGTCGGCGGCTATGTTCTTGTCGTGGGTCTCAAGGTTGAGCGACTGTGTGAGCATCGACTTGGCGCCCTTTACGTCGTTGTTCGATAGGGCTTGCACGCCGAGCTGATAGAGCACATATTGCTTGGCGCCGAGCACCTTTTGCGACGGGCGCTTTATGTTGTTGATGCTCTGCAAGGCTCGCTGATAGTCGGTGGTGGTGACGTAGGCATTGATGAGATACTCTTCCACCTTCTCGGTGTAGCGCGAGTTGGGGTAGGTGTTGATAAATCGCTCAAACATGTCGATCGACTTGTTGAACGGTGTGCGGCCGCCTTCGTTTTGGCTCACTGCGTAGTTGTAGAACGCCGTTTCGGTCACTTCGCGGTTGAAGTCGAGTTGCACGGCTTTTTCAAACGCCATCGAGGCGCGATTAAGCTGATGAAGCTGCACATAGCAGTTGCCCATATATTGATAAGCGCTTTGAGCGAGTTCGTCGTTCTCGGCGGTGGCTTTCGAGAAGTTTGCTATGGCTTCGTCGTAGTTGCCGTTGCGATATTGCACCACGCCATAGGCATAGGCAGCCGAGCGGATGGGTTCGCCCTCGCTTGCATCGATGTAGGTCTTGAGATATTTTTCGGCTTGCTCGTCATCGCCGGTTTGGTAGGCACATTCGCCAATGAGTCGGTTGAGCTCGTTCTTAAATGCCGGGTTATTACCGTCGGCGAGCAGCGATTTTGCAAGAGTAGAGGTCTTTTCGAAATCGCCTTGGGTGAAATATATCTGGCAGATGTAGTATTGCGCATTATAGCCGAGTTCGCCGGCGCGGTTCACGCGATTGAATTTCTGCAAAGCAGCATCGTAGCGTTCGGCGGCATAGTCGAGATAAGCCTGATAGAAAGTGTAGGCATTGCCGTAGCGCTTGGTGCCTTGCAGCATGCTTATGTCCACGCGAGCCTGCTCATATTCGCCGAGGCGAAGCAGCGAGTAGGCGCGGCGGTAATATATGTCCTCTTGAGTGTCGGCGTCGAGAGCCTCGATGCGCACCTTGTCGTAGTGACGCACGGCTTCGCCGTATTTTCCGGCAAAGAACAGATGATTGCCTATGGTAGCCCATGCCAAGTCGACATTCGGCGACGATGGGTGTGAGAGGATATACTGCTGAAGGGCAATGCTGCTTTGACTCTCGTTGCGCTCATATCGGCAAAGTGCGATATAGAACTCTGCACATTCAGCCATCTTGGCATCGATAGGCATCATTTGAAGTTGAGTCAGTTGGTCGATGGCGCCTGCATAGTTTTTGTCGTTATACATTGCCACGCCTCTCGACAAGTAGCCTTCGGGCGAACTGCTCTTGATGTCGGCTTTGCCGGCAACAGGTGCCATCAGGCATAGTGCTAAGAAAATGTTTCCGTAAATTTTCATATTTTATTGTTTAAATCTGTCTGCCCGACATCGAGCCGAGGCAGCCAATGTGTTATTAACAGTGTTAGTAATGCGGCAAACAGCACTCACTCCAAGCTGTAGGTAGTTGCTTGATGTTCAGCCTTATGGGCATAGCAGCACAAGCTCATGCGTCAGTGTACAATTTGCCAAATACAAAGGTAATAAAAAATAGTGGCAATTAAGAACGCGAAAGCATAAATGTGCAACCCTAAAATCGCTGTAACAAGAGGTGTGCCGACGGAGACAATCGTTAAGCCTCCCCGCTGATAGTTAGGGAGAGTGGAAAACTCAACCTAACCTTGCCGATGAATCTAATAGCAGACAAGTACAATACAAGTACAGGACAAGTTGATTATCGAAAACGAAAATATTAAGTTTGTTATAGAAGTGGTTGGTAATCAGCCGCTATCGATGAAAAGCATAATGCAGGCTTTAGGACTAAAGAGTAGGGATCATTTCTTAAAACGCTACCTCCGACCGGCAATTGATGGTGGATACCTCCGATTGTTGTATCCCGACGCACCCCGCAGCCCTCGTCAGAAATATTTGCTTACCCAAAAGGGATTGTTGGCATATAAAAGCCTCGGTGAGAAGGGATAAATAAGCATCTTTGATATTAATCTGATAGTGAGGTTGGCGTCATTACTACGTCGACTCCGCTCTACCTCGGTGTGGAATTATCTGCATAGTCTCTCTCGCCGAGGCAGTGAGCCGTTATTGACCATATAGTATGTCGTGCTAATGCTGTATCAATTTTGGAAATCTAATAGTGGATGAGCCTAAATTTTGCGATATATTGTAGAAATATTACGAAAATAGGTGTAAAAATTGCTGAAATAATAAAAATAATCATTAGTTTTGTAGTTGTATTACTAACGCGCATAAATGATATATATATGATTAGAGAATTCAGGGTAAATAACTATCTTTCCATTCGCGATATGCAAGAACTGAGTTTTGTTGCAAAAAATGGTGCTTCAGAACTCGTGGTTGAGGTGTCGGAAGGAGTGTTTTTATATAAATTGGGTATACTCTATGGCTCTAATGCTTCGGGGAAATCGAATATGCTGATTGCATTGAATGAGGTTTTTCGTTTGCTTGTGCAGCCCAAATCGGATGCGGCACAAGAGATAGAAGGCTTTCATCCGTTCGTACTCACAAAAGACGAACCGACACAGATGTTTGTGTCGTTTTATGTCGGCGGCATACGCTACGACTACAATGTGGTATTTAACAATAAATTTATTCTAAACGAAACGCTGTGGTATTACCCCAATAAATCCAAATCGTTGTTTTATGAGCGCTCCTTTGTAGGTGACAATCTGCAAGCCGATATTAAGTTCGGGTCAAGTCTCAAACTGCTTGTTCGTACGCAAGATAGCATTCGCGAGAATACGCTGAATAATCATAGCGTTTTGTCGGTTTGCCGAAAGACTGCACTTAAAGACGATATTGCGCCATTTACTAATCTGCATAGCCGTATAATGGAAACCTATCACGAAGTGGATGGTGATGCCGATAAGGGGCTTGTGGAAATTCTGAAAGCTGCTTACGACATCCCTAAAAAACGCAGGTTTTATAACACCATGCTTCAAAAAGCCGACTTGAATATCATGGAGTATAGACCTACGATAGAAGATCGCATCGTGCCCGATGAATATCGTAATCGCATAATGATGGAAAACATTTCGGATGATGCAAAAGAGGCATTGCTCCGTCCTACTTCTCACTCAGTGGCATTTGTCAATCACTCTACAGGCGGTGATTTCACTATTCCTCTCAAATGGCAGTCGAAAGGTACGATGAAGTACATTCGCATTTTGGAGGCGCTATACAATATGATAGTCGGCTCTCATGTGTATTGTCTAGACGAGTTGGGTGAGGATTTGCACTACGATTTGCTATACTATTACCTTAATGTGTTTATATATAATTCTGCCGAGTCGCAGTTGATTATTACCAGCCAGGAGACCTCGCTTCTATCGCAAGACTTGATAAATGACAATAGGGGAGCTGTGTGGTTTGTGGAGAAGAATAAAGAGACAGCCTCGTCAGAATATTCGCGAGGCGATTCCTTCGGGTTACATAAGAATTTGTCGCTTTATAATTCCTATCGCATAGGCCGTTTGGGCGCATTACCCGACTTGGGAAGCATATTCATCAATTTGGAGGGCTGATATGGGAAAACTACGACAAGCAACGCTGATACTTGGCGAGGGTCCTACGGAATTTTTCTTCTTCAAGTCGTTGTGCGATGTCTTCAAACGACTTACCATTAAACCCGATTACCCCAAGCATACAAATCTTAAGGACCTCGAAGCCAAGATAGCAGAAGGTGTGGCAATGGGCTATAACCACATTTTCTGCATTATTGACATGGATACCAAAAACGAAGAGCCCGAACGGTCGCAATATCAAAAATTGCTGGCAAAGTATGCAAAACCAATCAATAAGCCTAAGAAAGGTATATTCTGCGAGGTGGAGTTCTTCGAAACTCATCGCTGCACCGAATTGTTTTTTCTCTACTATTTTCACTACAAGGCGCGCCCGTATGACACCCAAGAAGCATTGTTGAAAGACTTGAATCGATGTGTGGAATATCATAAAACCATCGAATTTTTTGTTAAATGCAGGGGTTTGCACAGCTATTTTGAACGAAACGGCGGAAGCCTCGATGCGGCAATCACCAATGCCGACCGCTCAATGCAGGAGAAGCAATCGACAGGACGAGAATACTCTTACTCCGAACTTGGCCGATTGATGCGCTTATTGCGCAACTTGTGACATGCGCCTCGCTCTCGTAGCATCTATCTCGCCAATTCTTTTATGCGGGTGCGGAAGGTGAGGTAGAATAGGGCGCCGGCGGTGAGCAGCGAGATGGTGTGGGCGAGGTAGATGCCGCTGATTTTCAGTCCTATGGGGAAACATAGCATATACATCACCGGTATGCCTATCACTATGTATGCCACAAAGGCGCGATTCATTATGGGCTTTACATGCGCTATGCCGCGCAGATTGTTGGCAAAGGCTATCTGGGTGGCATCGCCGAACTGATAGAGAATGAGCAGCCCTATTTGCGACGACACGAGTGCCACCACGGCTTGGTCGTTGGTGAAAAGTTCGGCCAAAGCGTGCCCGAAGAAGTAAAACACCACACTTGCCAGCACTGCACTCGCCAAGATAATCACATAACCCGCATGTGCCACCTCGCGAATGCGTGTGGTGTCGCCCGCGCCGAGGTAGTTCGACATCTTTATCGAAGCCGCTGCGCCGAGGCTGTAATATACCATAAATCCGAGTTGCCCTATGGTGGTGAGCACTTGTACGGCTGCCATGGTGTTGGCGCCGAGCCATCCGGCGAATATCGATGCCGCGGTGAAGATGGCTGTTTCCATGCCTATCTGCATCGATATGGGCAGCGAAGTGACGGTGATGAGGCGCAATTGTGATTTCTCTGTGCGCCCATGCAGCAGAAGGCTGCGATAGCGGTTATAGGACTTGCGGCTCAAGATGTATGCCACATAAGCTGCAAGCATCACCACTCGAGCGGTGAGTGTGGCCACTCCGGCGCCCGTGAGCCCCATTTCAGGTGCGCCCCATCGGCCGTAGATGAGCATATAATTGAGCAGAATGTTGAGCCCGTTGCCGGCTACGAGTATGTACATCGACACTTTGGTGTCGTTGATGGCGTCGGTAAACTGTCGGAGGGCGTTGATGGCGCCTATGGGCAGCAAAGAGATGAGCAGGAGCACATAGTAGGGCCGGATTACGGGCAGCAGGTGCTCGGGCAGCCCTATGCGGTGCAGAAACAAGTAACCCAGGGCGAGTGGCAGGCTCCAGAGCGCCACATAAGCCACATTTGCCACCACGCCACCGCGCACCATGCCGGCGAGTTGAGCATCGTTGTCGCTGCCGTAGAGTGCGCCCACCAGCGGGGTGAGTCCGTAGGAAAATCCCATACTGAGCATCAGCACAAAAGCCATAATGCTATTTACAAACGATGCCGAAGCGAGGGCATCGGTATTATAGTTGCCCACCATTATAGTGTCGGCATAGCCTGTGACTATCACGCCGAGCTGCCCCAATAGCAGAGGCATTCCAAGACGCAAAATGGTGGCATAATGATTGCCGTATCGTTCGAAATATGGTGTCATAATTCTTGTTTTCGGTAAGGAGATTAGAGTGTGGGGTCTACACGGGGTCGACATCGTAGTAGAGAATGCAACTTTTCATGCGAGAGTCGGCTTTTATCATATTCTCGTAGACCGAGCGCAGATATTCTTTCACTTTCTTCATCGAGGCTTCGGTTTCCATCTTGAGCGCTATTTGGCGTATGTAGAGCTGCTGCACACGAGCCACCATGGGTGCCTCGGGTCCTAAGATGCGCGAGCCGAATATCTCACGGAGCATCTTGCTGAAGTGCACCGAGAGTTCTATAAGGGCTGCCTCGTCGCGATGTTTGAGATATATGTTGATGATGCGGCAGAAAGGCGGGTAGAAAAATTGCCTGCGCTCGGCTATCTCGTGCTCGTAGAAGCCGAAATAGTCGTGCTGTTTCACAAATCCCACCACCGGATGGTCGGGGTTGGAGGTCTGCATTATCACCAAACCTTGGCTGTGCTTTCGTCCGGCGCGACCTGCCACCTGTTCCATCATATTGAAGGCGCGCTCGTGGCTGCGGAAGTCGGGGAACGAAATCATGGTGTCGGCATTGAGTATGCCCACCACGCTCACGGCATCGAAGTCGAGACCCTTGGTCACCATTTGCGTGCCCACGAGGATGTCGGCCTTATGTTGCGAAAATTCGGTTATTATGCGTTCGTAGCTGTTTTTATTGCGAGTGGTGTCGAGGTCCATGCGCGATATTTTCTCGTCGGGAAACACTTTGTCGATTTCGTCCTCCACGCGTTCGGTGCCGTAGCCCACAATCTCGATGGTGGGTTGGCCGCAGGCGGGGCAGATGTCGGGCAGAGTGATGGCATAACCGCAGTAGTGGCACGAGAGGGTGCGAATGTGCTTGTGGTAGGTGAGCGACACGTCGCAATTTTGGCATTTAGGCACCCAAGCGCATTGTTTGCACTCCACCATAGGAGCATAGCCTCGGCGATTCTGAAAGAGAATCACTTGCTGCTTGTCGTTGAGGGCGTGTCGGCACTCGCGCACGAGTTCGGAGGAGAACATGCCGTTCATTTCCTTCTTGCGACGAGCCTGTTTTGTGTCGATAACCTTCACCTCGGGCAGCTGAAGTCCTTCGTAGCGGGTGAGCAGCGACACGAGTCCGAATCGGCCGCTACGGGCTTTGTAGAATGTCTCAATCGAGGGCGTGGCAGAGCCGAGCAGAGTCTTTGCGCCGTGCATCGATGCTATGACTATAGCGGCATCGCGCCCGTTGTAGCGCGGCGCGGGGTCTTGCTGTTTGTAGCTGGGGTCGTGCTCTTCGTCCACTATCACCATGCCGAGGTTGCCGAACGGCAGGTACACAGCCGAGCGAACGCCTATCACCACCATCGGTTCGGTGCTTGTGAGCAATCGTTTCCAAATGTCGACGCGCTCATTGTCGCTGAATTTGCTGTGATAGATGAGCAGCCGGTCGCCAAACACCTTTTGCAGGCGTTGGGTGAGTTGGGTGGTTAGGGCTATTTCGGGCACCAAATACAGCGCCTGACGGCCCTTGTTGAGCGCCTCTTGAATGAGATGAATATAGATTGATGTTTTGCCGCTCGAGGTAACGCCGTGCAGCAGCGTGATGTTGTGGTCGCGCCACGACGCCATAATCTCGTTGTAGGCGCGTTGCTGCTCATCGGTGAGCACCGGGGCATTGTCGATGCCGCAGTTGAGGTTGGCAAAACGGTTGATTTCTTTCTTGTAGAGCGTGAAAATGCCCTTATCGATGGCTGCTTTGAGCACAGGTTGAGTCACCGAAGCGCGTTTCAGCAGTTCGGCTTTGGTCACTTCCTTAGGCTCGCCGTGTTGCATCCAGTGCGAGAGGTCGAGAAACGCCAGCAGCAGTGCTTCCTGCTTTTTGGCACGAGCCACCGAGTCGAAATAGCTATGAAGCGTGATTTCGTCGTCCTTCTCGGCATTGAGAGTGACATAAGTTTCGGTTTTGGGGCGATAATTATCGATTACGCGTTCCGATACGTGTATGGCGCCGCGCTCGAGCAGACGGCTCACCAGCGGGAGCATATTTTTGTAGCCCGTGGCGCGCGATATTTCATCTATTTGCGAGCGGTCGCGGTGCACGGCATATTCGAGCACCACCTGTTCGCGTTCGCTCAGATGGTCGTCGGGGGTCTCTTCCCAGTCGGGGTTTACGCTGATAAATGTCTCGCTCTCCATCTTCAGTCCCGAGGGCACAGCTGCCTTATACACCTCGCCTATGGTGCACAGATAGTAGTCGGCAATCCATTGCCAAAACTGCAGTTGGGGATGCCTTACGATGGGGTCGGAGTCGAGCACTTCGAGAATGTCCTTCACTTCATAGCCTTCGGGAGCATGGTAGTGCATCTGTACTACTATGGCTGTGTAGGTCTTTTTTCTGCCAAACTGCACAAGCACGCGGCTGCCCACGCTCAAGCTTTGCTGCATGGCGGCGGGCACACTATAGGTGAACGAGCCCTTCAGCGCGAGGGGCACTATCACTTCGGCATACATTTGTTCTGCGTTTGGCATAATAATCGTTGTTGTTGATGGTGCGTGTTGCTTGCTATGATGGGAGTGGCTGTGATTACATCACCAATCCGCGGAATTTTGCGGGTATGGGAGTTTCAAACTTCATGTCCTTGCGAGTGATGGGATGTACAAATCGCAGCGTCTGGGCATGCAGTGCAAGGCGGTGTATGGGGCTGGGCTTGGCGCCGTATTTGCGGTCGCCCACAATGGGGTGGCCCAAGTCCTTCATGTGCACGCGTATCTGGTTCTTGCGACCGGTGTCGAGTTCCACTTCCACCAGCGTCATGCCGCGGCCGCGACGAATTACCTTATAGTTGGTGATGGCGAGTTGGCCCTCGTTGGGATTGTTGGTGGAATACACCTCAAACTTCGAGTTCTCGGCAAGATAGCTTTTCACCACGCCCTCGTCCGATTCGAGTTCGCCCTCGAGCACAGCCACATATTTGCGGCTGAGCACCATGTTGTTCCAATTGTGCTGCAGCGCATCTTTGGCTTCCACGCTCTTGGCGAGCATCATCAGTCCCGATGTGTCGCGGTCGAGGCGGTGAATGATAAACACATGCTTGCGTGGGTCGTGAGTCTTCACATAGGCGCGCATAAGGCTGTAGACGGTGCCCTCTTTCACGCGGTCGGTGCCCATCGAGAGCAGTCCGTAGCCCTTGTTTACCACCAATATGTCGTCGTCTTCATACACCAATTCGAGTCGCTGGTTCTTAAATGTGGCAAACGATTGGTCGAAATTGATGGCAATTTCGTCGCCCGCCTTCACTTCGCGGTCGAATTGCGAGCACGGAGTGCCGTTGATGGCAAATTGGTCGTGCTTGAGCATCGACTTTATCTTGGTGGCAGTGTGGTCGCTCAGTATTTTGCTCACCGCCGAGAGCAGCGTGTCGTCATCGCTTACTGCATAGGTGCGAATGTTGTCGGGGCGGCGAAAACTGTGTTCGTTGTGCTTCTTTCCTGATTGTCGCATAATCAATTACTTAGAAAATAGTATGCAAAGTTACTGAATTTCTACAATTATTTCGTAATTTTGTGGTCTATATAACGAAATAACTAAAAAAGGAAGGAAAAACCACTATGGGTATGTTTGAAGAAATAAGCAGTGCCATCACTGCAGCGATGAAGGCTCGCGACAAGGTGCGCCTCGAAACATTGCGTGCCATTAAGAAAGATTTTCTCGAAGCAAAGACAGCGCCCGGAGCCAACGGCGAGTTGAGCGACGATGCTGCACTTAAGATTATAGCAAAATTGGTGAAGCAGCGCAAGGACACTGCCGTTATCTACCAAGAAAACAATCGCCCCGAATTGGCAGCCAACGAGCTCGCCGAGGCTGCTATTATGGAAGAATATCTGCCTAAGCAGCTCAGCGAGGAAGAGCTTACCGAGAGCCTGAAGGCTATCATAGCTCAAGTGGGAGCTACATCGGCAAAGGATATGGGCAAAGTGATGGGCGTGGCCACCAAAGCTCTTGCCGGTAAGGCCGAAGGTCGTGCCATCAGCGCCAAGGTGAAGGAACTCCTGGCTTAAGCACTCTACTACGAAAACAAGAAAAAAGGAAATAATAACTGAATTATGCTAACTCTACAAGCAATCGATGCCAACCCCGAAGAAGTAATCGCAAAGTTGGCTAAAAAGCATTTCGATGCCGAGCAACCTATACGCCGCGTCATCGAACTCGACAAGCAGCGCCGCGCAGCTCAAGCCGAGCGCGATAACCAAGCCGCCCAACTCAACAAGATGGCTGCCCAGATAGGCGGACTCATGAAGCAGGGCAAGAAAGACGAAGCCGAGGCTATTAAAGCTCAAGTGGCTGCATTGAAGGAAAATAACAAGCAAATCGACGAAAGTCTCAAGGCTGCCGAAGACGAAATTCGCGCCATACTTCTCACTGTGCCTAATATGCCTTACGATATAGTGCCTGAAGGTCGCGCCGCCGAGGATAACCTCGTGGTGAAGAGCAACCTCAGCGACGAAGTGGCTACCGTGGGTGCTTGGAAGCACGATGCCGTGAACGACGCCGCCAAGGTGCCTCACTGGGAACTCGCCAAGAAATATAATCTTATCGACTTCGACCTCGGCGTGAAGATAACCGGCGCCGGTTTTCCGGTCTACATCGGCAAGGGTGCCCGCATGCAGCGCGCCCTCATTCAGTTCTTCCTCGATGAGGCTAATGCAGCCGGTTACACCGAAATCATGCCACCTACAGTGGTCAACGAGGCTTCGGGCTACGGCACAGGCCAATTGCCCGACAAGGAAGGCCAGATGTATCACTGCGGTCTCGATAACCTCTATCTCATTCCCACAGCCGAAGTGCCTGTTACAAACATCTATCGCGATGTGATTCTCGACGAAAAGCAATTGCCTATCAAGAATTGCGCCTACACTGAGTGCTTCCGTCGCGAAGCCGGCAGCTACGGCAAGGATGTGCGCGGCCTCAACCGCTTGCACGAGTTCTCTAAAATCGAAATCGTGCGCATCGACACTCCCGAACACAGCGACCAATCGCACCGCGAGATGCTCGCTCACGTGGAGAGCTTGCTCGTGAAACTCGAATTGCCTTATCGCATACTTCGCCTTTGTGGCGGCGATATGAGCTTCACAGCCGCTCTTTGCTACGACTTCGAAGTCTACAGCGAAGCACAGCACCGCTGGCTCGAAGTAAGTTCGGTTTCAAACTTCGACACCTATCAAGCCAACCGCCTCAAGTGCCGCTATCGTGGTGAAGACAAGAAAACTCACCTCTGCCACACTCTCAACGGCTCGGCTCTTGCTTTGCCGCGTATCCTGGCTGCTATTCTCGAAAACAACCAGACTCCCGAAGGCATACGCGTGCCCAAGTGCTTGCAGAAGTACACCGGATTCGATATTATCGACTAAAACCAACTAAGGTTATTATAAAGCATCGAGAGGCTTCACCAACGTAGGTGAGGCCTCTTGTGTTATCGGCAGCCATGATTTGCATCTAAAGGCGTGAGATTTGGCACGGATTGGCACAATGCGGAGCACTCGAGGCGCCTATTGTTTCATAACTTCGTAAATAACCTTATGTATGGCATCTCCGCCTATTGCTTTTTCCCGAAAAACCAATGCTTTAGTTGAAACGAGAAATCGATAACCGGTTCACTATCTTTTAGTTATTTTCGTCAAACTCACGTTAATATAACCTCGGAGCAGATAACCTCACACCGACTTAATCACTCATCGACAAATAATTCATCGATGAGCTCAAACTCAACACCGGTAAGTCCACTACTTAAGAACTTCTCAACAAATCTTTCGCTATAGCAGTAAGAGAAAGCTTTGTAGTATTTGACGTAAGGTATAAACGACAAGATTAGAATGTCCCTATTTTCAGGCAACGTATTTCGTAGATACACTTTACTACAAAATGTTTTGTACTCTACGTCTTTTTCAAAGTTTTTCGGTTTATGATTTCTTACATTCAATAATTCCTTCTCCGACCTACAATTAAAACTTTCTACAAAATCTCCTTCAAAAGTGTAATCCATATGTTGTGTTACATTCTTATATGTACAAAACTCACTTTTTTCAAGGTCAACATATGGTAAAAATTCTTTTAATTTTAAAAGATAAAAAATGTAATAATCCGAAATTAGTTTTTTACGCCAATAAATAGTGGCCTTATTAATGTGATATTTAGACACATCACATGTTTTCAGCAATTCAGTAAACTTTTTGCTTACAACCAAGTGAGGTTCGTCCACCATTGCACAGCTGATTACATCTGAAGGCTTTGACCAAGAATGTAATTTTAGGCCCTCTAATGAGTCTCTCCTGCTTGGATATTTGCTATAGATTTTGTCATAATATCTACTCCTATTAACAAAAGTAGCATTATAAGTATGAACTAAATGCGCTGTGAAAAGATGCCCTTTTTCCGAATAGTCCAAGTTGTAGTATTCTTGTATTTGTGGATATATCTCGCCTGTGATTTCCTTCCTGAAATCAGGCCGCATGCAATAATATCTCATTGTCGTATTAATTTTATTTGTTTAACTTCTACAAAAGTGTTATCTGATGGAAAGCTATTTGAATACAAATCGTTGATTTTTGAATCTGAATTTTTGATATCATTTTCCCTTTTTTACATAGCTGTAAACGGTATCGTTTTTGATGTAGCCCGATGGGGTCAAAATGCGGTCTACAACGCCATTGAGGAGGATATAGTTGCCCAGATAGTCGATTTGCAGCGTCTGGCTGCCTGTTGCATCAAAATATGTAGTGCGAACCTTTGCCCCGTCGGCTGTGTAGATATATTTTACCTTCCTGCCATCGGAGAATGTGATTTCTCCCGGCAAGTTTAGCAAATTGTAGGTGATATTCGAGATACCTTTATTGAGGTCTCGCGTCATATTGCCGTTGGCATCGTAGGTATAAGCAGCTGAGAAATCGCCTGCGCCGGTATAAACCGCCTCCACAAGGCGGTCGGCACCAAATGCCGACACATAGTCACCCCGAAAGATGAAGCAATCGAACAACAAGAATAATATGCAAAGATATCGTTTCATCAATATATGATATTCAGTATAGTCCTATTAGAATGTAAACATATCAGTGCAATCATACGAATATAATCTTATAGTAGAATCCTCATTGTATAATAATCTCAGTTCCGCACCCCAACACACAGCAATAGTGGGCTTTGATATTGTATCAGTACCATTTGTATAAATCTTATAGCGGTGTTTATAAGAATAAGTTTTCCTTTTAAAAGTATACAATTGTTTTAGCAGGTTATAAACTTCTTCATCAACTTGAAAATTATAACGAGTAGTTAATATTATAGAATGACCATAATTAGGTATATTACTCGGAAGAATACATATCATAACCTTTTGAGACACTTTCTCTCCTTTTAATAAATGTTCCAAATCTTCTTTACTTATCGGGGTGCGGATATTTTCTAAATACAGTGTACTATCGGATTGTATAATTGAATCCGGATAATAAAAACTTATGTCAGGATACTTAAAACTGCGCCAATAACATTTTGGAAGTCTTTCTTTAACACATAGAATTTGCTCAGCAATTCTATCAAATGTAGGATTGCCGTTTAAGTTCAATGTCTTAATAGACCTTGAGTCTGTCTTATAGAAAGTCTTACCCGTATCACGATATCCTTTTTCTACTCCAAAACTATTAATAGTAATACAGAACAGAATCAAGAATAAACTAATTAGATGCTTTGCTACCTTCATATTGATAATATTTATTTTTCGGAACATGGTATATTTGTTTTTTGATAATTCGAAATCCATTAGTTTTTGAATCATTATCTAGGCGTAAAGCACAGTCGCAGCCGACAGTGATATAATGCAGCCGAACAGCAGCAAAAGAGCAGTTATGTAACGACGAATGTTCATGAGCTCCGATGTTAAGGTTCGTTTTCTCAAATTTAGGCAGTATTTTCCATAATTGCAAGCAGATATAGCGAAAAATTCAGCAGATGCGATGGTTAACACGGATTTTCACAGAATTAAGTACGGATTCCCACATTATTGTGTTTATTCGTGCTATGTTCGTGTTAATCTGTGTTTAATAATACCGCGGCAGTTTTTTAGCGGCTTTGCCGCGGTTAGTAAGCATCACCTTTTGGTGATGCGGTTATTCGGCAACTTCGTTGCGGTTATATGGCGGCTGCGCCGCGGTTAGGAGGGGTCAGCGGATTATTTCGGCGAGGTCGGACCCGTCAGACCCGTCGGACATGTCGGACGAATTGCAGCGTGTGTGGATAGGTGGGTTTCTATCAGCTTCTTGATGGGCCGGGCAGTTGCCGAATTTTCATAATATGTGAGATGCGGCTCTCTTTTTGGGCAAAAAAACACATCCCGCGGGGTGTGCCTGCGGGATGTGGATGATATTCTTGAGAATGCGATGTAAGATTATTCTTCGTCGCCGTCTTCTTTGATGTTGTGGTATACTGCAGTAACGTCTTCGTCCTCGTCGAACTTATCGAGAAGTTTGTTGAGGGTTTCGCGTTGCTCTTCAGTTACTTCCTTGAAGTCGTTGGCGATGCGGATAAATTCGGCGCTCTTGATTTCGAAGCCGTTTTCTTCGAAGTATTGTTGCAGTTGAGCGTAGCATTCGGGGTCGCCTTGAGCCACGATGGTGTTTTCTTCGGTGTCGTGGAAGAGTTCGTCAACGCCGAAGTCGATGAGTTCCAATTCGAGTTCGTCCATATCAACGCCGTCCTTAGCGCCTACGGTGAACACAGCTTTGCGGGTGAATACAAACGAGAGCGAGCCTTGAGTGCCGAGAGTGCCGCCAAACTTATTGAAGTAGCTGCGCACATTGGCCACGGTGCGAGTGTTGTTGTCGGTAGCGGCTTCCACGAAGATGGCGATGCCGAATGGGCCGTAACCTTCGTAGGTCACTTCCTTGTAGTCGCTGGTGTCCTTGTCGGTGGCTTTCTTGATGGCGCGGTCGATGGTATCCTTAGGCATACCTGCCGACTTGGCCGATGCGATGAGGGTGCGGAGGCGGCTGTTGGTATCAGGATCTCCACCACCCGACTTTACGCACATGGTGATTTCCTTGCTGAACTTAGAAAATGCTTTACTGTTCTTGCTGTTACGCGCCATAATGCGCGCTTTGCGATATTCAAACGCTCTTCCCATAAAAATGTGTAATTAATTACTTTTTATTGTTGTTTCTATTTTCGTTTTTTCTGTCTCTTTTTTTGATGTTTTTGCTTGCTATGCCGAGTGCCGCCAGCCGGGCTTTAGCGTAGCTTGGCGCCTACTTGCTTCTCGAGGTTGGCGATGATTTTGTTCATCGTAGCATCTATCTGCTTGTCTTGAAGCGTGTTTTGGTCGTCTTGAAGGGTGATGCTGATGGCATACGACTTCTTGCCGGCTTCGAGGTTCTTGCCTTCGTAGACGTCGAAGAGGGTCACATCGCGCAGCAAGCGCTTTTCGGTTTGTGTCACCACGCGCTTGATGTCGGCAAATGTCACTTCCTTATCGATAAGCAGTGCCAAGTCGCGCTTCACGGGTTGGGTCTTGGGAAGGTCGGCAAATGTCACCTTCTTCTTGGCGCACATCTTCATGAGTGCGTCCCAGTTGATGTGAGCGAAGTACACGGCTTGCGAGATGTCGAATTTCTTGAGTTGCTTGCTTGCCACAACGCCCAATTCGGCTATTACCTTGCCGCCGCGGTTTTCGTATACGAGGCATGGGCTAAGCACATCGTTCTTTATTTGCTTTGTCACAAGCTCTTTCTCGCTCACGCCCAAGCGTGCAAATATGTCTTCCACCATCTTCTTGAGGTCGAATACCGATGTTTCGCGTGGAGCTTCGGCCCAGTTGCCGTCGTGAGTCTTGCCGGTAATCCACATGCCGAGTTCGGTGTTTTCGCTGTAGCGAGCGAGCACGCGTTCGCTGTTGTCGGCATTGGCGTCGTATTGGTAGATATTGCCAAACTCATACATCTTGAGGTTGCTGCTGCGGCGGTTCACGTTGTGAGCTATGCTTTCGAGGCCGCCGAAGAGCAGTGTTTGACGCATAAGCATGAGGTCGTTGCTCAAGGGGTTCATCAACTTCACGGCAGAGGCTTCGGGATAGGTCTCGCAGTCGGCATAGTAGGAGAGTGCTGTGAGCGAGTTGTTGAGAATCTCGTTAAAACCTATGGCAGTGAGTTGCTGCGATATGAGTTCCTGCATATCGTTTTTGAAGTCGGTAGCGCTCTTCGAAGAGAGGTTGCTGCGCACGGCGCTGGTAAATTCCACGTTGTTGTAGCCGTAGACGCGGAGTATGTCTTCCACCACGTCGCATGGGCGTTGCACATCCACGCGATAGGTTGGCACCAAGATGTTGAGCTTCTCATCGGTCTCTTCCACTATCTGCATTTCGAGGCTCGAGAGGATGCTCTTGATGGTGTCCTTGCCTATGTTCTTGCCTATGAGGTTGTTGACGTAGTCGTAGCTGAGTTCTACGGCGAAGTCGGGGAATTCCTGATTCTTGATGTCGACTATATCGCCGCAGATTTCGCCGCCTGCCACTTCCTTGATGAGCATTGCAGCCACCTTGAGGTTGTAGACCACGGCATTGGGGTCGATGCCGCGCTCAAAGCGGAACGAGGCGTCGGTGTTGAGGGCAAATCGGCGAGCCGACTTGCGAATCCAAGTGGGGTGGAAATAAGCCGATTCGAGGAAGATGTCGGTAGTGGCTTCGGTAACGCCGCTATCGAGGCCTCCGAACACGCCGCCTATGCACATAGGCTCTTCGGCATTGCATATCATAAGGTCGCGCTCGGTGAGGGTGCGTTCCACGCCATCGAGGGTGACAAACTTAGTGCCTTCGGCGCATGTCTTCACCACCACTTTTTCGCCTTTTATCTTGGCAAGGTCGAAGCAGTGCAACGGTTGGTTGAGTCCGAGAAGCACAAAGTTGGTGATATCCACTATGTTGTTGATAGGACGCTGACCAATGGTGAGCAAGAGGTCCTTGAGCCACTTGGGGCTTTCAGCCACTTTCACGTTGCGAATGGTCACGCCACAATAGCGCGGGCAAGCCTCGGCATTTTCCACTGTCACTTGTACGGCGCCGTCGGCACGGTCGGCCTTATAGCCTTCGACCGATGGCTTGCTGAGCACACCTTTTTTGCCGTTTTGCTTGAGCCACGCAGCCAAGTCGCGAGCCACGCCATAGTGCGAAGCTCCATCTATGCGGTTAGGGGTGAGGTCTACCTCTATCACATAATCGTCTTCGATACCATAGTAGTCGCGCGCCGGAGTACCCACTTGCACATCGTCGGGCAGCACTATTATGCCGGCGTGGCTTGTGCCTACGCCTATCTCATCTTCGGCGCAAATCATGCCACGCGATTCCACTCCGCGTATTTTCGATTTTTTGATTACAAATTCCTGGTCGCCATCGTAGAGTTTGGTGCCAATAGTAGCCACTATCACCTTCTGTCCGGCAGCCACATTAGGAGCACCGCACACTATTTGAGTGGCTTCGCCGTCGCCGAGGTCAACGGTGGTGATGTGTAGGTGGTCGCTATCGGGGTGGTCTACACAAGTGAGCACTTTGCCAACCACCAAGCCTGCCAAGCCGCCCTTGATAGTTTCTACTTTCTCCACACAATCGGTTTCCAAACCGAGCGAGGTGAGCGCTGCCGACACCTCTTCGGGCGTAAGGTCGAAATCGAGATAGCGTTTCAACCATTTATATGATATATTCATAAAGCTTTATGTTGTTTTTATTTTCGCCTTTTGGTTAAATTTCAGGCATAAACTGCCTATCTATCAAAAATCTTACAAATTTAGCAATAAAATTCCAAATAGACTGACCATTAGCGCCAAAATTGGCAATATCACACTATTTTATTCCCATAAATGCCCCATTCCGCATCCACCTCTGTCCTTCACAGGAGGGAGGGCAACACGGATTGGCGCAAGATTGCGCTATTATTAGTTTTTCGCGCTTTTGTGAATGTTATCAAATTCCGCGATGATAGCTTTAGGCATTATTTTTCGCAGAGGATAATTAAACTCTTCCATTCCGTCGATGTAATAGCGGCTGCACCACAGGACATTAATCAATCGATGCTCTTTATTATAGATTTCTATTTTCGCAACGATATTCTGGTCATCTACCGGTGTTTCTGTTTCCAGATAACTGTGATATTCTTTTCCTCTAAACATAGGAGGCACAAGGCCTTGGGTTGGAGCTTTCGCAATGATACTTAATATCGAATCTTTTGCGCCATATTTATAACTTGTCATTTCGGCGACTCCTGTTTCTTCCCAAATCAATTCATAGAAATAATCGAATACATAGCGAGCCATCAGCGAATCATGCTCCTGTGCGTGGTCGTATCGGCATAGTTTTATAACCAAACTGTCGGCTTGGTCGGTAACGAACGGATAGTCATCATCGATGCTTTTTTCTAATTCTGCACTATCAGCCGACATCGCTTCGGCTCTTGATGGAGTTTTGGCACAGCAACACACAATCAAGCAAATAACGAACAATAATAGTATATTAACATCTTGTTTCATATCCTGCTATTTATATATATTTCCAATAAATAATTTCGCATATTTTCAGTCACATTATAGCGTTTTCGCTTATAATCGAAAGAGCTGACATCACCCCATATCACAGAAATGTGCTTGCTATTATCCATGTATAATTCTATTTTTACATGCACATGAAAGGCATCGATAAAATGATTGCAACGAGGCAAGTCTGTTTGATGGTTGAGCAAATATGGCACCAAACAATCCCTTGCGTTTATATTGCTTGGGCTCATTGAAACACTTTGCCTATATACCGGCCTATTTGGAGTTTCCTCTCGCATATTTGCTAACATTGAGCAAAATAAGTGTATTTCATTCTTGTCGATTAGTTCTTTTTGCGTCAACGCATTATTACTCAACGCTTTATAGTTCCAAACAAACCTTGATAAGTGTACTTCCTCCTCGAAACAAGTACCTAAATGTGCCATTTTTATCACAATTTTATTGACTCGCGTCTCGTCAATATGCATATTATAGGCCCCACATAATGTAAAAGAAAGAATACATAGGAGGATGCTGATAGTTCTGGGTCGGATTATTTGTAGTAAATGTACCTCCATAGTGATCATCTCTACTATGCTTTTCATTGTCGATTTCTCCGTGTTTAATTGCCGTTTGAGTTTCTCTATTCTCAATAACGTTTTTCTCTTCAATTGAGCCATAATTGTTATCTTTGGTATTTAAATCATTCGAAAACTTTTGTGGATTATTGTCATAATTCACACAATGCTGAGCTTCATGATCTAACATTGTTGTTGGGGATAAACAATTATTATTGGTGGTACATAGTCCTTGTAGCGGATTCCAATAAATTGTTGATGATTCAGATTCAAAACGATTGCCTTGTTTCACACTCCCTGTAGTTCCTTTAATTTGATATACACATTTTTTTGAATTTCTAAAATAGTTAATGCTTAATACTTAATACTTCGTTTCGTCGAAATAAGGACTATTCGGTTTGTATGTGTATGATTCTTTATAACATTCATAACAATCTCTTTCCCAATCTTCTTTGAGAAATTTCGAATAATCATTTAATTTGGGTCGATATATGCCATTAATTATATCCCAAACATCTAACACGAACAAGGGATATTTTTCCTGATAGCCTACAAAATAGCAAATTGTATCATTAATTATTTTTATTCTGTCTTTCTTGTCACCTCGACCATAAATATAGAACTCATCTGCCATTGCAGATACTAATATTCCACCGCACAAATGTTTCTTTGACTTTATGCTATAAAACTCAGCATTTAGACGAAGTCTGAATGTAGACAAAATAGCATTAATTTCCACCCGTATTCCATATTCCTTAAATGTTGCCTTGGTATATTGCCATTCATTTTTATAACCATTTGCTATAAACTCATCCAAGTATCTATTCAATTCATCTAAAGGAATATGCTTAAATTTGCTTGCCTTTTCAAATCCTTTTCGTAGAATCTCAATATAATATGAATAATCAGTAGTGTCACGAACCGACTCATAGCGTTTTTCGTCAATTGGTAAGTGTACTTGTAAGACATCTTCAAGTACAATCTTGCATGGCGCATCTGATCCAAGCCGTATTTCAATAGTTTTGAATGTGCCATCTGTCTCAAACTTATATTGCCTTATACGCCTAACCAAATAATAGCAAATAAATCTAGATGATCTATAAAATTCCCAATGCATCATTTTTGCCCATTCGCTCACATAATCAGTTTTACAAAATATATGTCTTAGTTTCATATTTGTGGTCTTTTATGTTTTTGTGGATCTTTTAATTGATTTCTCAAATTTCACAAGTCGGCTATCGGTAGGCACCAAATTGTCGTAACGGTCCGGTCACTTACACGGTCACAGAGTAGCCCATAATAAATATTCGAATTTTAATGACTTTATTGCTCTACTTACCAAATTCAATTGTCAAAACTCTGCCATCATGCTTGTTTAATTCTATATACGGGCATCCGCCCTCTGAAATTCTGTTCCTCGACCCTTTAATTATCCATATCGAATCATTATATAAATATGCCGTATAAGGATAGTATTTTGAACACCGGCTCCCATAGAATTGACTAAGAATAACATACGCTACATCGAAAGCCCTATCGTAAGTAGGTAAAACATCCGGAAATCTTCTTTGTTCCGATTCTGAAGTGAATCTATTCCCGGTAGAAACTTCTATTACCCGAGTTGGCGCACTGGTTACAATCTGATTATTCGCACTATCATTTGTGCTCTTAACCGATGCATTTGATGTACGACTACACGATACAACATTAATTAATACGCTAATAGCCAAAGCGCTACATAATTTCTTCACCATAATTAATTCTTTAGAAATTTGTTTATTATTGACACAAACACAGAAATGGGGTGCCGTAGGGATAATAGTCGGTGCTTTCCACCACTGTGCCGTCTTGGCGCACTACGCTGCGCACATCGGGCACAGCCGCAGCCGACAGTGATATAATGCAGCCAAAGAGGAGCAAAAGTGTTGATATGTAACGTCGAATGTTCATGAGCTCCGATGTTAAGGTTCGTTTTCTCAAATTTAGGCAGTATTTTTTATAATTGCAATAAAATTTAGTTAAAAATTCAGCATCTCCGCCATCGGTGGGCGTTTTAACACGGATTTGCATAAAACGGTGCTTATTTAAACACAGATTTGCACAAATTTTTTAGAACACGAATTTACACAATACTGTGTTTATTCGTGCTATGTTTGTGATAATCTCTGTTTTTTTATTATCGCG
The DNA here is from genome assembly GCA_004563195.1 of bacterium. Taxonomy (GTDB): domain Bacteria; phylum Bacteroidota; class Bacteroidia; order Bacteroidales; family Muribaculaceae; genus SFTJ01. The sequence goes on along the minus strand of SFTJ01000003.1, from coordinate 58,571 downwards.
GCAGTCGCGATGGTATCCAACCTGAAAGGTTGAACGCCGAGGGCGAAGCCCGAGTGCTTTTAGCCGGGGGTTAAGCGATAGCGCAACCCCCGGAATACATGCCCCATAAAGAAAAGCGTCTGAAAGACGCGAAAGCAGCCGCTATGGAAGCCGATTTTCGCGTTTTTCAAACGCATAATGGTTGGGCGTCACGATACCGAGGGTTTCGCTTCGCTGCACCCCCGGCTACGAGCCACTCGCTCCGCTCGGGCATTCGACCTTTCAGGTCGTGCTGCGGTTATCGGCGGCGTGGGTATCCAACCTGAAAGGTTGAACGCCGAGGGCGAAGCCCGAGTGCTTTTAGCCGGGGGTTAAGCGTTAGCGCAACCCCCGGAATACATGCCCCATAAAGAAAAGCGTCTGAAAGACGCGAAAGCAGCCGCCGAGGAAGCCGATTTTCGCGTCTTTCAGACGCATAATGGTGGGTGGCACGATACCGAGGGTTACGCTACGCTCCACCCTCGGCTAAGAGCCACTCGTTTTGCTCGGGCATTCGACCTTTCAGGTCGTGCTACGGTTATCGGCTGCGGTAAGCTGGTGATTATCAGCCGAGGCTGTGCAGTTGCCGATATAATATCTGTGAAATCGGTGTGAGATTTAATCATCAGCATGTGATTAGGCATCAATGCAAAATATCTGTGTAATCTGTGAGAGATAAATCATCGGCGGATGATTGTCTCTGAGGCTGCTGACATAACACGGATTTTTATGGAAATAAGGCTTAAAAACAAGCGCCCGATGAGGCCTTTTTGTGAGGCTCATCGGGACGCGGGATATAGGATTATGATTTTTTAGTCGTCGAACGAGATGGTGTTGCTCGGCTTTTGCGGAGTTTTTGGCTCGGCGGGGAATACGTTGGTGTCACCGCTTTGCATGGCGCGGATGGTGTTCTTAAACTGCTGGTCGCGACGGAAGGTGGGTGTACTTTCCATCATTTCGAGCAACTTGTCGTTCTCGATATCCTCGTTAGAGAGCACCAAGTAGCGTGCGCGAGCTATGCTTTGTTCGTGTTGTTCCACCTTGGCAGTGCCGTATTCGGCGGCAATGCGGTCGGCAGCCGATGTTGCAGTGGTGACAGGTTCTTCGGTTACCGAAGCCGTAACGGTGCGTGGTTGTGCGGGTTTTTGGGGACCTTCTTCCTTGCTGAGCGATACGTTAAATCCCGAAGCGAGGATGGTGATTTTGATTTTCGAATCGAGCGTTTCGTCGAATGCAGTACCCCAAATTACATCGACATCGGGGTCGAAGTTGCACATAAATTCGCGCATTTCGTTCACCTCTTCCATCACGAACGGGCGGTCGGACTTGGGATTGAAGTAGAAATTGATAAGTATCTTCTTAGAGCCGTATACGTCGCGATTTTTGAGCAAGGGCGAGTTGAGGGCGTCTTCGATAGCCTTGGTTACGCGGCGTTCGCCTTCGCCGTATCCGCTGCTTATGATAGCCACGCCACCATTGCGCAAGGTAGCGTTAACATCCTTGAAGTCGAGGTTGATTTTACCGTTCACGGTGATGAGGTCGGATATGCTGCGAGCGGCGGTAGAAAGGGTGTCGTCGGCTTTGCCGAATGCCGAGAGGAAATCGAGGTCGGGGTAGATTTCGGTAAGGCGTTCGTTGTTGATTACCAATATGGCATCTACATATTTGCTCATTTCATCGGCGCCGTTGATGGCTTTAAGAATCTTTTTATTGCCTTCGAAGAGGAAAGGAATGGTGACGATACCCACGGTGAGCACGCCCTTGTCGCGAGCAATGCGAGCCACCACGGGTGCTGCACCGGTTCCGGTGCCGCCGCCCATACCGGCGGTAATAAACACCATCTTGGTGGTGTCGTCGAAGAGTGCTGCCACTTCGGCTTCGCTCTCCTCGGCGGCAGCTTTAGCCACTTCGGGGTCGTTGCCGGCGCCGAGACCTTGTGTGGTGTTGGGCCCTATGAGCAGGCGCACCGGCACAGGCGAATTGTTGAGCGCTTGGCGGTCGGTGTTGCATACTACGAACGACACTCCTTGTATTTTTTGGTTGTACATGTGGCTTACTGCGTTGCAGCCGCCACCACCCACGCCCACTACCTTGATGATGGGCGATTGTGGTTCGATGTCGGTCTTGAAGCCGGGGTCTTCCATTGCTTCTTGATATCTATTTTGAGTATCCATATCCATATTTTCTTAGGGTGTTGAATATTGTTGATATTATGTAATGCCTGCTGCAGGCGTTAATAGTTGTCGTTTTCGTTCTCTTTCTCTTCGGATATAATGTCTACGGCACGATTTTTCATGCGTTCCCACCACGACATACGGTTTTTCCCGCTCTCAGGTTGCTTTTTCGGCGGCTTCTCGTCCTGTGGGCTTTTATTGACGGTGGTGTCGGTGGGTTGCACCGGGGTGGCTACATATGATTGCTTAAACACGCAAGAGTCGTTGCCAATATGCTTGGCAGCGGCGAGCATGATGGAGTAGACGCCGAAATTCTCGATGCGCGACTCGTTGGCGGTGCGAATGTTTATGCCGTCGGGTTTGCTCGATATGATGCGCACGGGCAGACCGGTGTTTTCGGCTATCACGGTGTCGATGCCTTTGAGCATGGCTCCGCCGCCGGTGATTACTATGGTGCGCACGTCGCTGAGAGTGAGTCCGGCGTTGCTCACCTGATTGGTGATATTAGCGATGATTTCGCCGGTGCGAGCGAGGATATAGTTAGCAGCGTCGCTCGACTTGATGCCGTCGATGGTCACCGGGTCGGCAGTGGGTCGGAGCGGGTGCTCTATGTTCTTTTTGATGCGTTCAGCCACCTCTTCGCGAATGCCGAGCGCCGAGATGTCGAGGCTGAGGTTTCGTCCGCCGAGGGGAATGGTGTTGAGGTATTCAAGTGCTCCCTTGCGGTAGATTGACACTGTGGTGGTTTCGGCGCCGAGGTCCACGAGCATACATCCCAGGGTGCGTTCATCCTCGGTGAGCATGGCATCGGCGAGTGCCACGGGCAGGGTGATAAATCCCTTGAGCATATTGGGGCTGAACACGCGTTTTAGATTGATGGAGATGATGGGTTTTGCCACAATCATGGTAATGTGTGCCACGATGTGAGATGCGAAGTTGCCCACGGGGTCTTTCACTTCGCGGTTATCGATGGTGAATGAGCGTGGCACGGCATCGATGGTGTCGTAGTTGGGGAACGATTCGCGGCACGCCTTCTTCATTATGTCGTTAATTATGGCATTGGTGATAGCTTGCTCGGAAGCGAGGTTGTATTTCACATCCATGCTCACAGAGTGGAGTGTGCGACCAGCCACACCCACATACACGCTCGTTATGTCGCCATCGACGTGATTATTGAGTTTGGCGATGATGTGGTTGACGGTGGCCTTGGTGCTTTCTACATTTTGAATGCAACCGTAGCGCACGCAGTTGATGGTTTGCTCCGACTCCACGGCTCTGATAAAGAGTTGTCCGGATGCCGCAACTTCTGCCAAGGCGCCCACAATCTTCGAGCTGCCTATTTCGAGGGCTACTATATATTGATTGTCCATAATATTGAGTTTTTTTGTTTTATTCTGTTTTTCCGGTTGGTTTAATTGGTTTTAAAAGCCTTCGACACCTTATTGTCGGCTTGCGATTTGGCGGGCTTGTCGGCGGGCTTGGTCGCAGCCGCTGGGCGGGGTGAGGCTTGAGGTTTGGTTTGCGGTTTGGGTTCTGCAGCCACGGGTTTCACTTCGGTAGCGCTGCCTTTCACGCGGCTGGTGTCGCTCATTGTCATGGTCTGCTCGTCGTCGGCTTCTTCGTCGCTGAGTTCGCGCCAGTCGACCACGGTTTTCACAGCTTTTACACGGCGTGTAGCCACCACTTGGTGATTATATTTCACCGATATGGTGTCGTAGTACATCCATCCCTTGTCGGGCATCACCTTGGTGTAGAACTCCTTTAGTTTGGCAAACTTGTTGTCGAAAGCTTCGGGGCGGCCTATATTTATCACATGGCCCATAATCGAAGGCACGATAAACACATTGTTGGAGTCAACAACATTGATCATCGACACAAATTTGCGCAATTCGGCGCTCGACTCCACATAACGAGCCAGCGGAATGAGCCGAGCCGGCGAATAGTTGGCGTCGAAATGGCCGCTCACCACAGGCACATCGTTGTGGAAGAGCGAGTTGGCAACAATGCGCTTGCCGCTGCCATTGACGTAGTATGATGAGTTGCCATCGAACACACGCATCACGGGCACTATCTGAGCCACACGAATCTCCAGCCTCGAATTGTTAATCATCACACATTCGGCATTTTCGAGGAAATCGATTTTGTTGAGTTGTCGCTCTATGTCGAGTGTGTTGATTTGAGAGAATCGTCGGCCTTCGGGGTGTATTCCCAGATTGTTGAGTTCGCGCATAATGTTTTCTTTGGTGATAAACGACGAACTGTCGGCGTTTTCTATCACCACCGATATGCCGCGACACTCTTGCTGCTTGGCTTCGTTGTCAGCCCATATTCCGGTAGCTATCAACGCAGTCAGCAGCACGGTTATTGCCGTGATGTATAGTGCTATTCTTATGCTTCTCTTTAATTTCACTCTGAGGTTATCGTTTTTTTATGATTTCACATATCTGAGGCAGGAATGTCACAATGTCGCCGGCGCCCACGGTGAGCAATATGTCGAAACTGTTGGTTTCGATGGTGTGCAACAGTTGGGCTTTATCGATGAGCATCTTGTCGGGACAAGTGATGCGGTCGAAAATTATCTGCGAAGTGACACCCGGAATGGGCTTCTCGCGAGCGGGGTAGATGTCGAGCAGAATCACGCGGTCGGCATGCGAGAGTGCTTCGGCAAACTGCGGCGCAAAGTCGCGGGTGCGGCTATAGAGGTGCGGCTGGAAAATGGCTGTCACCTTACGGTGCGGATACAGGTCCTTGATTGAGCGTATGCTTGCCCGCAATTCATCGGGGTGATGTGCATAGTCGTCGAGCACCACCTTGCCATGCTCGCCGTCTTCCTTAATCCAGAAGTCGAAACGGCGTTTTGCGCCGCCAAAGGTGGCAATGGCGTTGCGAAGGTCGCTGTCGGAGGCACCCACGAGGTGGCAAACAGCCATGGCAGCCACTGCGTTCTCTATGTTGATGTCGACAGGCACGCCGAGGTCGATGTCGCGCACCACGCCTTGCGGTGTTACGAAGTCGAATATGATTTTTCCGTTGCCTTTGCGTATGTTTTCGGCGTGGAAATCGCCATCGTTGCGCGAATAGGTGTAGGTGGTTACGCCCTCAGCGGTGCGAGGTTTCAATTTCAGTCCGGTGTGCACCACGAGCATGCCGCCCGGGGTAATCAACTCGGTGAAATGGGCAAAACTCTCCAAGTAGGCTTCTTCGGTGCCGTAGATGTCGAGGTGGTCGGGGTCGGTAGCGGTCACCACGGCAATGTAAGGCTTGAGGTGATGGAACGAGCGGTCGAATTCATCGGCTTCGATTACCGAGTAGGGACTATCGGCAGAGAGCAGCAGATTGCTGTTGTAATTCTTGAGAATACCGCCGAGAAAAGCGTTGCAACCTATGCTCGATTGGTGCAAGATGTGAGCAGCCATGCTCGAAGTGGTGGTTTTGCCGTGAGTGCCGGCAAAGCAAAGCGCCTTGGAGTTTTGAGTGATGATGCCGAGCAGTTGAGCGCGCTTAATCACTCTGAAGCCGTTGTCTCTAAACCAGCGCAGACCTTGGTGCGAGTCGGGCACGGCGGGTGTATACACCACGAGAGTGGTGGCTGAGTCGCGGCAATAGTCGGGAATCAGTTCGGCACGTTCGTCGAAAGTTATTTCTACACCTTCGGCTATCAGAGCCGAAGTGAGTTCGCTGGGAGTGCGGTCGTAGCCTGCCACTTTGTAGCCATTGGCGAGAAAGTAGCGTTCGAGGTTAGCCATGCCTATGCCGCCGGCTCCCACAAAATATAGAGAACTATAATTGTCCATTTTCGTTGTTGTTGTCTTTTTTAGATATTCCGAGTATTACGCCGGGGTGATGCCCCGGTTCGGAGGGTTATTTTTCTATTATCTCAAGCACCTTGTCAACAATCTTTTCGGCGGCGTTGTTGAGCGCCATAGCCTTAACATTGGTTTCGAGCGATGCTATGAGTTGAGCATTAGCCACCGTTTTGAGCATAGTGCTCACCAAGCGTTGCGGAGCTTCGGCATCGGTGACCATAATTGCTGCATCGCGATTGGCGAGAGCGAGGGCGTTTTTGGTTTGATGATCTTCAGCCACATTGGGTGAAGGCACCAAAATCGAGGCCTTGCCGAGCAACTGCAATTCGCTGATGCTGCTTGCTCCGGCGCGCGACACCACGAGGTCGGCGGCACGATAAGCGATGTCCATATTTGAGATAAACGGGCTTTGAATCACGTTTTTCACGCCCGACTCGGCGAGAGCCTTGCGGCAATCGGCATCGTAGATTTTGCCCGATTGCCATATCACTTGCACCTTATCGGCGTGTTCGGCTATCTCTTTCAAGCCGCCTATCACGCTGTTGTTTACGGTGCGGGCGCCGAGGCTGCCGCCTATGATGAGAATAGTGCGCTTGGCGGGGTCGAGACCGAACGATTTCACCGCTTCTTCTTTGCTTGCAGTGCAGTTGAGCAGGTTCGCTCTCACGGGGTTGCCGGTCATCACTATTTTATCGGCAGGGAAGAATCGCTCCATACCCTCGTAAGCCACGCAAATGCTTGTAGCATTTTTTGCCAAGAGTTTGTTGGTGACTCCGGCATAAGAGTTTTGCTCCTGCAGCAAGGTGGGAATACCCGCCTTTTGAGCCGCTTTGAGCATCGGACCACTGGCATATCCGCCCACGCCTATGGCGACGTTGGGCTTAAAGTCTCGGAGTATTTTTTTAGCCATTCTTATGCTTTTGGCAAGGTAGAACAGCACTTTTATGTTCTTAAGTAGGTTTTTGCGGTCGAAACCATACACCGGCAAGCCAATGATTTCATATCCGGCAGCCGGCACTTTTTCCATTTCCATGCGTCCCAAAGCGCCCACAAAGAGTATGTTGGCTTCAGGAAATCGGCGGCGTATTTCGCCTGCTATCGACAGAGCCGGGAATATGTGTCCGCCGGTGCCGCCGCCACTCACTAAAAAGTTCATGTTTTGTTTGTTACTTTTCATTGTCGAGAATTATTTGCATAGGGTTGGGGGCTTGTTCCTCTTTAGGCAAGTCCTGTTCTTCTTCTTTTTTCTTCATTTTGTCGAGGGTGTTTTGGCTGGCATGGCGGCTCACGCTGAGCATGATGCCGAATGCAGCGCTAATCACCCACACCGAGGTGCCACCCTCCGAAATCAGTGGCAGCGACTGTCCCGACACGGGGAACAGACCGGTATTGATGGCCATGTGCACCAGAGCCTGGAAGGTTATCATCACAGCCATACCCATGATGAGCAGAGCCGGGAATGCTCGGGCGCAGCGGCTCGCTATCAAGCCGGCGCGAATGAGCAGCCATAGATAGAGCACTATGATAAAGATGCCTCCTAACAGACCTTCTTCTTCGATGATGATGGAGAAGATGTAGTCGGAGAACGCCAGAGGCAGGCGGCTGCACTCGCGCGAGTTGCCGGGGCCTACGCCATACACGCCACCATGGGCTTGAGCCATGTGGGCATAGGTTTCTTGCATATTATCGGGGGTGAGAGGCATATACACCAATGAGTCGTGATTGGTTTTCCACTTCACGATGCGCGATTTCCAGGTTTCGCTGCGGCGAGAGGCATGCATTTTGCCGGGTTGATTGCCTTCGTCGGCCATATCGGCGTTGAGAGCTTCGCCGTTCTGCACCATTTCGATGTTGCGGGCATGTGCCTTCATTTCAGCCTCTTTTTCATCGTTGTGCTTGTTCATAAGCAGCACACAGCCGGCTATGGCAATGTATACGCCGAACACCATAAAGAGTTGGCGCACCTTTATGCCACCTATCCACATGATTATCACACTGGTGAACATGAGCAAAATGGTGTTGGTGAGACCCTGACCCACAAGAAACAGGGCAAAGGCACACACCACACTCACAGCCAAAATGGCGCCGCGGCGCGTAACGCCGTTTTCCACCTGATTGCGCGACACGATGAGCGGCACAAGCGTGGCAATGGCAAGTTTGCTCAATTCGGCAGGTTGAATGGTGCCTAATCCCGGCACCGGAATGGCGCGCATGGCTCCGTTGACGTCGTTACCTATGAAGAGCACGGCAATAACGCTGATGAACACCAGTCCGGAGAAAACCTTTATAAATGGTATGTATTTAGTGTAGTGAAGACGCTGCAGTCCCCACAAAATCAGAAATCCCGAGCCGAGCAAAAGGCAGTGCTTGACAAGCGGGTAATACAATCCCTGCTTGCCAACAACTTGGCTCAATGCTGCGTACGATTCAACAATCGACACCAAACAGAGGGCTATATAGATGCCCCAAATCCAACGGTCACCGCTTTGCACGGTTTCTTCTTCAATCTGTCGCTTTTTCTGTGTCATAATCTTCAATTCTTTACTTTTGTGTTTTTATTCATTTTATTCATATCTTGATTTCTTTTTTTGCGAAGCCTTTGCAGAGGGTTGTCACTGCATCTTCTTTACGCATTCCTTAAACTGAGTGCCGCGGTCCTCGTAGCTCTTGAAGAGGTCGAAGCTTGCGCAGCACGGCGAGAGAAGCACCACATCGCCTTCGGAGGCGAGGGCGGCGCATTTGTCTACAGCCTCTTGCATGCTTCCGGCATCGACCACGGTGGGCACTTTGTCGTCGAAAAATGCGTGAAGTTTGGTGTTGTCTACACCCAAGCATACTATTGCTTTCACCTTTTCCTTCACAAATTTCTCTATTTCGGTGTAGTCGTTACCCTTGTCCTTGCCGCCGAGAATGAGCACGGTGGGCTGATTGACGCTTTCGAGAGCATACCAACAGCTGTTTACATTGGTGGCCTTGGAGTCGTTGACGTATTTCACGCCATTGATGGTAGCCACATATTCCAAGCGGTGTTCCACGGCTTGGAAGTCGGCAAGCGCCTTGCGTATGGTTTCTTTCTTAATGTCGAGAATCGAAGCCGAAAGGGCAGCCGCCATCGAGTTGTAGAGGTTGTGGAGCCCCTTGAGCGAAAGGCTATCGCGGTCGATGTCCCATTTTTCGCCGTTGCAGTCGATTACCATGCGGTTGTTGGCGGTGTAAGCCACTGCGTCTTCGTGATTAAACTCGCTGAAAGGCAGCAGTTTGGCTTCGGTCTTGAGGTTCTTGAGCTGGGCTGCGATGATAGGGTCGTCCTCCCAGAATATAAAAGAGTCCTCTTTGGTTTGGTTTTGAGTGATGCGGAACTTGGCAGCCACATAATTCTCCATCTTGTAGTCGTAGCGGTCGAGGTGGTCGGGGGTGATGTTCATAATCACAGCCACATTGGCCTTAAATTCATACATGTTGTCGAGCTGGAAGCTGCTGAGTTCTATCACATACACATCGTGATGCTCGGTAGCCACTTGCAGCGCCAGGCTCTTGCCCACATTACCGGCGAGACCCACATTGAGGCCTGCGCTTTGCAGTATGTGGTAGGTGAGTAGGGTGGTAGTGGTTTTGCCGTTGCTACCGGTGATGCACACCATCTTGGCATCGGTGTAACGGCCGGCAAACTCTATTTCCGAAATCACGGGTATATTCAGTCGTGCTATTTTCTGCATAATAGGAGCCTTGTCGGGTATCCCCGGACTCTTGATTACCTCGTCGGCAGCGAGGATTTTCTCCTCGGTGTGGGTCTTTTCTTCCCATTGCACACCATAGGAGTCGAGAAGTTGCTTATACTTGTCCTTGATGGCGCCCATATCGCTGAGCCACACGTCGAAGCCCTTCAACTTGGCGAGAACTGCGGCACCCGAGCCGCTTTCGCCTCCACCTAATACAACTATTCTGCGGTTACTCATGTTTTTGACTATAATAAGTTGATAATTTTCGGTTGGTTATTTATTTGTTATCTTATCTTCAGCGTCACGAAAGTCACCACGGCGAGCATGATGGCTATCAGCGTGAAGCGCATCACTATCTTCGATTCCGGAATGGCTTGTATGGGGCGCTGTATGATGGCGTCGATGCCTGCATTGCCGGGTTTCTGGAAGTGGTGGTGCAGTGGTGTCATCTTGAAGATGCGCTTACCCTCGCCGGTGCGTTTTTTGGTGTATTTGAAGTAAGCCACTTGCAGCATCACCGATAAGTCTTCCACGAAGAAGATGGCGCAGAGCACCGGAATGAGCAATTCCTTGCGTATAAGTATGGCAAACACGGCAATAATGCCACCCAAAGTGAGGCTACCGGTGTCGCCCATAAACACTTGTGCAGGGAATGAATTATACCACAGGAATCCGATGGTGGCACCGATGAAAGCGGCAGCAAACACCACCAGTTCCGAACTGTCGGGGATATACATAATGTTGAGGTAGCTGGAGTAGATGACGTTGCCTCCCAAATAGCACATTATGGCCAGCGCCACTCCTATCACCGCCGAGGTGCCCGTGCATAAGCCGTCGAGGCCGTCGGTGAGGTTTGCTCCGTTGCTCACGGCGGTTACCACAAATATGGTGACGAGGATAAAGAGTATCCAGCCGCCGGTCTGTGCGTGCTTGCCCATCCATCGAGTGAGCGAAGTATAGTCGAAGTTGTTGTTCTTCACAAAGGGGATGGTGGTCTGAGGGGCTTTGATGGTCTCACTCTTGTGCTTTATCACCACCTCATGACTTGTGCGATTTTCCACCTCTATGTTTTCGCGCATCACAATGTTGGGGCTCAAATACATGGTTAGACCCACCACGAGTCCCAGTCCCACTTGTCCCACAATCTTGAATTTGCCTTTCAAGCCATCCTTGTTGTGGCGCGCCAATTTCAGATAGTCGTCGGCGAAACCGAGGCAGCCGAGCCAGATGGTGGAGAAGAGCATGAGGAGCATATACACATTGCTTAGTTTGCCCACAAGTAAGCATGGCACCACTATGGCTATGATGATGATAATGCCACCCATGGTGGGAGTGCCTTGTTTGCTCATTTGTCCTTCCAGATTCAAATCGCGCACTATTTCGCCCACTTGCATCTTCTGCAAGCGGTCGATAATCTTTCGGCCTATCACTATGGCGATAAACAGCGACAGCACCAAAGCCACGCCCGAGCGGAAGGTGATGTAGGTCATCAGTCGTGCGCCGGGAATGTCGAAGTCGCGTAATAATTCAAATAGGTAGTAAAACATATAATTTACTTGTTTTCGTTGGGAAAAAACTAAATGATTATATCTCGGTTTCGAATATTTTCTGCAATTCTTCGCTATCGTCGAAGTGGTGCTTCACTCCACACACTTCCTGATAGGTTTCGTGGCCCTTGCCTGCCACCAGCACCACATCGCCGGCGCCGGCGAGCATACAAGCCATGCGTATGGCTTCGCGGCGGTCGGTAATCTTCACGGTGCGACTCATCTGCTCGGCATCGAGCCCTGCCATCATCTGGCTGAGGATGTCCTCGGGGTCTTCGAAGCGGGGGTTGTCGCTGGTGAGCACCACGCGATTGCTGGCATTGGCGGCGTCGCGTGCCATGATGGGGCGCTTGCCGGCGTCGCGATTGCCTCCACAACCCACCACTGTGATGATGTTGCCCTTGTTGCCTATCACTTCGCGTATGCTGCCAAGCACATTTTCAAGTGCATCGGGGGTGTGGGCGTAGTCGACCACGGCGGTGTAGCCTCGCTTTGAGCGGAAGGTCTGGAAACGTCCTGCCACAGGCACCAGCATACTGAGTTTTACAAGCACATCTTCCGGGTCCCAGCCCAGCGACACTGCCGCGCCATACACTGCAGTGAGGTTGTAGGCATTAAAGCGTCCGGTGAACTGCACTTCCACATCGCGACCGTTGATGTTGAGCGATGTGTGGTTGAGTTGGCTTTCCACGAGCAGGCACTTGAAGTCGGCGAGGGCGCGCAGCGAGTAGGTGAGCACCTTGGCCTTGGTGTTCTGCACCATGGTCATGCCTTGCTTGTCGTCGATATTGGTAATGGCAAAAGCCTCGGCGGGAAGCATATCGAAGAATGCCTTCTTGGCATTGATGTAGTTGTCGACTGTCTTGTGGAAATCGAGGTGGTCGCGAGTGAGATTGGTGAAGATGCCGCCGGCAAAGTGCAGACCATCGATGCGGTGTTGCACGCTTGAGTGGCTGCTCACTTCCATAAATGCATATTCGCATCCGGCTTCCACCATTTCGTGAAGCAGACGTTGCAGCGAAAGCGGGTCGGGTGTTGTCTGTTTGGCATCGCAGGCTGTGCGGTGCACTATGTTTTGCACTGTCGAAATCAATCCTGCCTTGAAGCCCATCATCTCAGCCATAGTGTAGAGCAGAGTGGCGGTAGATGTCTTGCCGTTGGTGCCGGTCACGCCCACCAATCGGAGTTGGCGCGAAGGATGGTCGAACCATTGGTCGGCTATCAAAGGCAAGGCTATTGTGGTGTTCTTCACCACCACATAGGTGGTGCTTGGAGCGAGGTCGGCGGGAAGAGTTTCGCACACTATGGCTGCCGCGCCGGCGGCTACCACATCGGGAATAAACTTGTGAGCATCTACTGCCACACCATTGATTGCCACAAACAGCACACCTTCGGTGGCCTTGCGACTATCGCATATCACATCGTGAATCAACACATTACCATCACCCACCACTTGCAGCGGCTTCAGGCATTTTATTATTTCGCTTAACGACTTCTTCATATTTCGCGTCAAAAATAACTCTTTTTTGTAAAATAATAAAACAAACTTCGCTCTATTTGCAGCCTGCCCGCTGTGAATGCATCAGTGCTGCAGCGAGAGCACTATCTCTTCGCCTCGCTTAAAACTTGAGCCGGGGGCTATGCTTTGCGATGCCACATAGCCCGAGCCGCTGAGTTTCACTCGCAGACCGGCTCTTTCGAGTATGGCTATGGCTTCGCGTATGTTGAGGCCGCGCACATTGGGCACGCCGCCGGTCTTTACTTTTCCGGGAGTGGCAAACGAGCGGGCTCCTTTTATGTTAAGGTCGCGCGCCAATTGGGATTGATTTTCGGCATCGAGTGAGCCATAGATGGTGGCGGGAGCCGGATTTTCCACTTTCTCGCTTCGACCGTTGGAGCCGAGAAGTCCGTTGGCATACATCTTATGTGCTATGTTGCGAAGCACCACGCCGCTGCTGGCTGCCGCACCGCGATTGGGGCGGAGCATCACCACTATGCACGAATATTTGGGATTCTTATAAGGGAAAAATCCGCAGAACGACACGCGACGAATGTTGGTGTACTTGCCGTTTTCGGTGGTGTAGCAAGTGCCTGTTTTGCCGGCAATTTCCACATCGGGATCTTGCACAAAGTTGCGAGCGGTGCCGTGTGAGCCCCACACCACATCGTGCAGACAGATGCGAAGTTTGGCAGCATTCACCGAGTCGCACACCTGGCGGCGAATATATGTAACGCCCACTATCGAGTCGGGCTCGCCCTCGCGCGAGAATTTCTTCACCAAGTGCGGACGCACATATTTGCCGTCGTTGGCAATGGCGTTATACATGGCGAGGGTGCGCAGAGGCGGAATGAGCGAGGTGTAGCCGTAGCACATACGCGTGAGTGCCACGCGGTCGGCTTTGGTGTTGCCCAAGCGGCGCATCTGAGGCACTTGTTCGCCCGAGATGCCGGTGTTGTAAGGCTCGAAGAAACCCATTTCTTCCAAGCGGTCGCGGAAACGCCCGGGTTCGGCGGCAAAACCTTTGTCCTTGGAGAATCCCGAAGTGATAATCTTCGACATACCTATGTTCGACGAAGTTTCGATAATCTGACGAGGCGAAAGCGCAGCACCGCCGTGAGGGTCCTTGATGGGGCGTCCCTCATACATCACTTGCGAGCCTGTGACGATAGGCGCATCGATGTCGCTCACGAGGCCATCTTCGAGCGCCACCATCATCGATATCGGCTTTATGGTAGAGCCGGGTTCGTAGCCGAGCACGGCATGATTGATGCCCTCCACATATTTTTGGCGCTTTTCACTCCATTCGAGGTTGGAGATGGCCTTGATTTCGCCTGTGGCCACTTCCATGAGCACACAAGTGCCCCATTCGGCATTCGACTCCACACACATTTTTTCGAGCTCCTGCTCCACGATGTCCTGCAGAGTCACATTGATGGTGGTGGTGATGTTATATCCCGGCACGGCAGGCTTCTTCACCATGCGCGCCATACCGGTGGTTACCTGTACGTTTTCAGCCACACCGGCTTGACCGTAGAGAAACGAGTCGAGCGCCATTTCCAAGCCGCTTCGGCCGTGTATCTCACGGTCTTCGCGTTCGGCTACGTTGCCAATGCTTCGCGCAGCCATAGTGCCGTAAGGCTTGGTGCGTACTTTAATCGACGTGGTGTAGAATCCGCTCTTATTGCGAGGCAAGCTCAAGAACGGGAATGTGCGCAGTCGCTTCACGTCGTTGTCGGTAATTTTCTCAAACAAGCGGAATGCGCGGTTTTTGCGTGTTTTCAATTCATCCTTAATGCGAGCCGACCACTCATCGGCGCTTTTCCCAGGGCGGAAGTGTGCTAAACTGTCGCAAAGAGCAGGAAGAGTGTCGAGCAAGGCCTTCACTTTCATGCCTTCGGCTTTAAAATCGATACACGCATCGTAGAACGTGATATCGGCTGCCAAGATAGTGCCGTTGTCGGCGTAGATGTTGCCTCGTTGCGGAACGATGGGAATCTCGGCTTTTACCATCTCCTCGGCTCGTTTGTTCCATTCGTCGGCGAGTACCACCGTGGTGCGTACCAGCTCGGTAATGATGAGTATGGCGAAAAGCAACATTGCTGCTATGACCAACTCGTAACGGAATAGAATGTTTTTCTTGTTTTTCTGTTTTTTATTCATACTCATTTAAATTATATGGTGGTCGTTCTGGCGACATTAAGTCGATCTTCATTGTGTCGATGAGCTGCTTCATGCTGCTTTCGCGTGTGATGGAGTTGTAGGTGGCGCTTGCTCCTATGCGGTTGGCTTGCTCCACTTGCAATTTGCGCTCGAGCTGCTTGATTTCGGTGATTTTCACCTGGCAGCTGTATTTGTTGGCTATCGACATAATCAGCATACCCGTCACGGCGAGTGTGGGTATCAGGTGGCGCTTGAAGAAGTGAAAGGGCAGTAGCTGACCTTTCCAGACACGCTCCAATATGCCGGCCTTGGCTTCTTCGGCGTCTTTTTTCGATTTTTCTTCTTTTGCCATTGCGTTATGCTGATTATGGGTTGCTTAATATATTCGTTTTTTTTGTTTCTCTCTTTGTTGTGCGCTATAGCTTGCGGGCTATTCGCAGTTTTGCCGATCGTGAGCGCGGGTTACGCTCCACTTCGTCGGCGCCGGGCACTATCACCTTGTTGTTGATGAGTTCGAACGGCGTATTCACTTTGCCGAAGAAGTCTTTCTCAACCTTTCCCTCGAAGTTGCCGCTTCGGAAGAAGTTTTTCACCAGCCTATCCTCGAGCGAGTGGTAGGTGATAATGGCGAGTCGACCGCCTGGGCGAAGCACCTTAAGGCTCTGTGTGAGCAATGCTTTGAGCACGGATATTTCGTCGTTTACCTCGATGCGAAGTGCTTGAAACACTTGCGCAAGTTCTTTTTTCTCCTGTGCGGGCTTTATGAAAGGACGCACCACATCGAGCAGTTGCTGCACTGTAGTTATCTCTGCCTTGGCGCGGGCTTTTACTATGGCTGCAGCCAAGCGGCGAGCACTTTTGAGTTCGCCGTAGAGATAGAAGATGTCGGCAAGTTGCTCTTCGCTGTATTCGGCAAGCACTTTGCGGGCATCGAGCGAGCTGCTCTGATTCATGCGCATATCCAGGTTTCCGTCAAATCGGAACGAGAATCCGCGTGTCTCGTCGTCGAAGTGGTGGAACGACACACCCAAGTCGGCAAGTATGCCGTCGACGGCTTCCACATGGTAGTAGCGCATGAAATTGCTCAGGTAGGCAAAGTTGCTGTGTACAAAAGTAAACCGAGGGCTGTCGATGCGGTTGGCGTAAGCATCGATGTCCTGGTCGAAGCCATAGAGGTGCCCCTTTTCGCCGAGATAACCCTCAATGCCGCGCGAGTGGCCGCCGCCACCATAGGTGGCATCCACATAAATGCCGTCGGGCTTGATGTCAAGTCCTTTCATGCATTCATCGAAGAGTGCGGGGGTGTGATATACCGGTTCGTTCATTGTCTGTTTTGGTGTTTACTTTTGAAATTTTGTTGCTGCAATCTTTTACTTACCACATTATTCGCTCAAAATCAGCCGGTTAACTATTATAATAGCTCAAGGGCTGATAAGCGATGTAAAATTACAAAAAAAATCTGACTATTTACAAAATGAAATCAACTATTTTTCAGAGAATTGCATTAAAGTTTTCAACAACCGCTCAGAAGGCACTCCTGAGGGGGTTGAGTGTAGGTTTGCGTTTGTAAATGTTAGGGCGGGGCTGTCAATATTTGCAAACAAAGCAAGGGGCTGCGTCATAGCTCGACAGTTATGGTGTCGGTTATGGCGCAGCCTCTTGCTCGGTTATGGGGGCTCAAGCTGTGAAGCAAAAGTTGCTTCGGGCTTATTGCATGGTTTTGAGTATTTCGGTAAGTTCTTTCATGCCCTCGCTTGCCGTCTTTTTGATGATAGTGAGGTTAGGACGGCTTATGTTCGATGGGTTGGGGTCGATGTAGAAGATGGGAGTGCCCGGGCGCACGCAGTCGATGAGGCTTGCTGCGGGATACACCACCAGCGAAGTGCCTATCACCACAAATATGTCGGCTTGTTGAGCCAGCTTCATACCCTCGGAGAAGTTGGGCACAGGTTCTTCGAAGAACACTATGTGAGGGCGCACCGGGTCGCCGTATTCGTCGCGTGTGTCGAGGCTTGTTTCCAAGTTATCGGGAGTGAGTGTATACACACGCTCTTCGTGCTTGGTGGAGCGCACTTTCATGAGTTCGCCATGCAGGTGCAACACATTGCTCACGCCGGCGCGTTCGTGCAGGTCATCCACATTTTGGGTTATCACTCTCACATCGAACATACTTTCGAGGTCGCGAATGGCATAGTGGGCGCTATTAGGTTGGGCGTCAACAAGTTTTTTGCGTAGTCCGTTGTAGAATTTATGAATAAGTTCGGGATTTTTCAGATACCCTGTGTGGCTTGCCACATCCATTACCGGGTATTCTTCCCAAAGTCCGTTAGAGTCGCGGAAGGTGCGGATACCGCTTTCGGCGCTGATGCCGGCGCCGGTTGAAAATACGAGTTTTTTCATTGTTGTGTCTATTTTAAGTGCTATCTACAAAGTTATGGCTTTTTATCTTAAATCCAAAATTGAATGTTTGTTTATTTTACGTGTGAAAACTCATGCACAAAACTTAAAATATATATAATTTGGTCGTTTGGCAATATTTCCGATAATTTTGCTTGTGAGCTTGCGATTGCTGCTGATTGGCTGATGCTTGAAGATGCCGCAGGCGGAGGTGATACCCCGGGCAATAGGAGTAGCTTCTACTGCCTGAAATAATGTGGATAATGCGGTGTAATTGTATGAAATACAATAACTATGGCTTGTTTTATAACATGGGGTATATATAAAGCGAAAGTGCACATTTTCACAAATGCACACCCTCCTCATAACCAAAATTCAAGTATATATTTCGTTGTTTGTAGCTTGTCGTTTATCTGTAACCTTTACAATCTATTGCCTTTGAACACTGCAAATATACGCACACTTTTTGAAAATCAAACGTAAAATAAGTAAACAATTATTAAAAAATGTAAAATCGCTCGATTTTTCTTTGATTTTCATCAAAAAAAGTGCTCTTGCAGTGCAAAATTAGGAACAATTTAGAAATGTTTCAGATTTTTTTTGAATTAAATCGTCGTGTAAGCAAGTTTCTTAGCGGGGTTTCATAGAGCACAAGGCAGAGGTAGGCGAGCACTATGCTTGCAGCCATCACCAATAGAGCCACTTGCCATGTTTGGGCAAACGAATATTGCTCGGTGCGAATTAGCCATTTGTAAAACGAGTACATGATAGGATAGTGCACCAGATAGAGTGGGAAAGAAATGCGACCCAGGAAAGAGCAAACGCGTCGGCTGAAGTCGTCGGTGGTTTTGCCGGAAGCGCCTATCCAGAGCAGTGCCGGGAACACGAGGGCTATGCAAAGCATTTCGAAAATGCCGTTGAAGCTTATAGGCGAAGTACCTTCGATGTACGGCACATGAAAGAGTAATGCCAGCGCTATAGTGCAAATCCAAAATGCGCCCTTCACATTGTGCAATGGCTTGAAAATGCGCGAGATGAGTGCTCCAAGGCTGAATGGGAACAGCATGCGCAGCAGTCCGCCCACCGCATTGTCGGCATCGAGTGTCCAACCCACGCCGATGCTGCCATATCCGGCGGCATCGGTGAGTGCATATGCGGCGAGTGCCACGCCCACCACTGCAGTAGTGGCCTTGAGAGCGCGAGTGGATAAGCGGCGCAAAATCAAGGCATATATTATATTGCCTATATATTCAAAGAAGAGCGACCATGTGGGGCCGTTGAGCGGGAACATTTCGCCATTGCCGCGCACTTCGTGAGCCGCGCCCGGCACAGCGGGAATCATAAAGAGCGAAGAGAGCATGCACAGTAGCACCATCGAAACAGGTGTTACCGAGCCGTCCCAGCGAGTGAATCCCTCGGTGGCAAATCCTATGGCACCTATTATCACGCCCATTATCACCATAGGGTGGAGGCGTATGAGTCGGCGCTTGAAGAATGAGCCGATGGTGAGTCCTGATTTCCAGCGTGAGTCGTAGGCATAGCCTATAACGAAGCCCGAGAGGATAAAGAAGAAGTCAACGGCAAGATAGCCGTGGTTGGCGAAGTCGATTACGGGTTTGCCACCGGCAAACTGGTAACCTTCGAACACATGATACCACACCACCAGCAGTGCAGCCACGCCACGGAGTCCGTCGAGGAGGGCGTAGTGTGGTTTTGTGTCGGTGAATTGATTCATCGATTGCATAATTCGGTTTTAGTTGTTATTAATAAATGTCTCTATATAGTTCTATTCTTATATATTTAATATGTGACTTATTCCCCGGGTGCTTCCTCTATGATGGGATCTTCGTCGGTTTCCAACACGAGTTTGCGCGGGTCGCCCATATTGCTGATTTCGGTAGAGTCGGCAATAAACGCCGAGTCGGGTTCGGCACTATATACGCAACCTTGGCAAGTGTAGGTGGCGGGGTCGATGTTTTTAGGCGTTTGCCACTTGGCGCGATAATGCTTAAAACGGCTGTCGGCGAGCACTTTCTCGTAGAAATAGCCGCAAATAGGCAGAGCTGTGCGGCTGCCTTGACCGAGTTCTCCGGTGCGGAAGTGAATGCTGCGATATTCGCCGCCTACCCAAGCACCGCACACCAGATGAGGTGTTACGCCCACAAACCACGAGTCGCTATGGTTGTTGCTCGTACCGGTTTTGCCACCGAAGTCGGTATCTTGCGAGAATGGGCGAATAAATCGCCAAAGGGCTTGCGAGGTGCCGCCGGGCTCGGTGAGTCCGCCCATAAGCATTTGCTGCATATAGAATGCCGAGCGGGCATCGAGGGCTTGCTTGTTCTCTACCTTGGCTTCGAAAACAACATTGTCGTTGCGGTCGAGAATCTTGGTGACCAACACGGGATTGTGGCTTTTGCCATAGTTGGCCACGGTGCAATAGGAGTTGACAAGTTCGAGAAGCGAAAGTTCGCAAGCGCCGAGCGTGATGGCAGGCGCGTTGGTGAGTTTCGACTTCACGCCCATGTCGTGGGCGGTGGAAATCACATTGTCGATGCCCACATCCATACCCACTTTCACAGCCACGCTATTGATACTCTGTGCGAAAGCCGCCTTGAGAGGCATCTGCGCATTGGAGAAATAGCCGTTGGCATTGTGAGGGCGCCACTTGGTGGGTTTGCCTTGCGAGTCGGTGGCATCGTATTCGATGTAGCCGTCGAGTTCGTAGTCGCACGGAGTGCGGCCTGCCTTCATGGCGGCTGAGTAGACAAAGAGTTTGAATGTGCTGCCCGGCTGACGCTTGGCGGTGACCTTGTCGTATTTCCACGAGTTGAAGTCGATGTCGCCCACCCAAGCTTTTACGGCTCCGGTCGATGGCTCGATAGCCACAAATCCGGTGTGCATAAATCGCACCATGTGGCGAATGGAGTCGAGCGAACTCATTTCCTCGTAGCGATAGCCCTTATAGTCGAAGAGACGCACGCGGTGAGGCTGATTGAGGTAGTGGAAGATGCTGTCCTCGTTGCCGTCGAACTTTTTGCTGTACGTCTTGTAGGCGTCGCTGTGGCGAGCTATATTTTCGATAAATCCCTTTATTTCGCGATAATTTTCGTCAATCCAGGGATTGGTGTTGCCCCAGTGGTTGTTGAAGTTGTTCTGCACCACGCTCATCTGCTTTGCCACAGCCTCTTCGGCATAGGTTTGCATGCGCGAATCGATGGTAGAAATGATTTTCAAGCCATCGGTGTAGAGGTTATAACCCGTCTCGTCGCACCAGTCTTTGAGCTCTTTAGCCACGGCTTGGCGGAAGTAGAGCGCTTGGCCGTCGTAGGGCTGCTCCACGCGGAATTTCAGTCCGAGGTCGAGTTGCGATATTGAGTCGTATTGTTCGCGCGAGAGGTGGCCAAGGCGGAGCATATTGCTGAGCACCACATTTCGGCGCTTGAGGCTGCGGTCGGGGTGGAGTCGAGGGTTATACGACGAGGTGGCTTTGAGCAAGCCCACGAGCACCGCCGATTGCTCAATGGTGAGGCTGTCGGGCTTGGTGTTGTAGTAGGTGCGGGCGGCGGTGTTGATGCCGAACGAGTTGCAACCGAAGTCCACGGTATTGGCATACATGGCGAGGATTTCCTGCTTCGAGTAGAGCATCTCAATCTGCAAAGCCAGACACCACTCCTTGCTCTTCATAATTATGATTTTCAGCCCCGGAATCTTGCCGAGCAATCCGGTGGAATACTTGGTGCGCACGCGATACATATTTTTCACCAATTGCTGAGTGATGGTGCTTGCGCCGCGTCCGTTGCCGTGAAGCATATCCTTGAATGCTGCAGCAAGGCCTTCGAAGTCGATGCCGTGGTGCTGATAGAAGCGTTCGTCTTCGGTGTCGATGAGTGCTGTGATGAAATTTTTGCTGATTTCGTCGTATTCTACCGGCGTGCGGTTCTCGTTGAAGTATTTGCCGAGGAGTTTGCCATCGCTGCTGTAGAGTAGCGACGCCTCGTTGGTGACAGGATTCATTATCTCGCTCACCGAGGGCGACTGGCCGAACAGCCAGAAAAGATTGATGTTAACAGCTACGAGATAGAAAACGAACAAGGCAATGAGCGATAGGAAACCTGCTATTGCTTTTTTGTACCATGGAGTGCCTGTGTAAAGGCCTTTATACCATCTCCATGACTTAGTCCAACCTACTTTTGCGATGCGGAGGCATCGGGTGGCAATGTGTTTGATGTCTGCTGTTGTCATAGTGCAACAATGCTTTTGTGCGAGAGAATACTCTGTGGAAAAAATTTTTCGGGCACAAAGGTAAGTAATAAACCTTAATATTGAATACGTTATGCCCTATTTTTTTGCTAAAAAGCTTAGTCGGGTCGACTACGAGGGGCATATCTCAGTCGCCGAATCGGCTACGGAGCAGTTGGGCAAGCACTTTGGCAGTGGCGGCATTGGTTTCGGCGGTCTCTATGTCGGTGGAGTCGAAAGTGATGGCAGCTTGGCTGTAGAAGGGGAGTCGGGCAGTAAGTGCTTGATGTATGTATTGGCGCACCTCTTGGGTGGTTTTGTTGGCTATAAGAGGGCGCTTGGCCTTGGCTTCGGGCAGCGTGAGGCGAGCCAACAGACACTCCTCCGATGTGGTGAGAAACACGGTGATTCCCAAGTCGTTCATAGTGCTCATATTGTTGTGATAGCAAGGAGTGCCGCCGCCGCAAGCCACCACCACCGAGGGCATGTGAGCCACCTCGAGCAGCGCATCGTGCTCCATTTGGCGAAACCGTTCTTCGCCGAAGCGCTCAAAGAGGTTGCGTATGGTGCTATTGTGCTTGGCCTCGATGAAGTCGTCGAGATCGATAAAGCGGCAATTGAGTTCCTCACTTAGCACTGTGCCGAGCGTGGTCTTGCCGCTACCCATATATCCTATCAGAAATATTGTTTTCATAGTGCAATGATGATTAAATTGCTTTTTCACAACAAAATTAAGCAAAAAACCGCAAACAATCTCTATAAGCAAGCATAATATTGCAACCTGACACGCAGATGTTCACATTGTCGGAAATTATTCAATTGAGCGAGTCGATAATGCTCTCTATGCGACTCAAAAGATAGAATGGAAGGTTGATAAGGCGGAATTGTTTGCCGTTAGGAGTTCTTACGATGTCGACAGAGTAAGGTTTTGACCACACTCTCACGGCTATGTCAACATCGGAATTGTCGACAAACACTTGAAGCGAGCGCAGATGTGCATTTGTCCCCGATTTTACCTCGATGGGGTAGATGCGAGAACGGTGAGATATGACAAAATCCACTTCAGCACCATTGTTTGGCCGAGCCCAGAAAGAGCGGCGACTGCTCACCTTATCGCTGAGTGTGTGTAGTTCTTGTGCCACTATCTGTTCGGCAATATGTCCACGCCAAGAGTCAACCATCTCGGTAGAACCGATTATTTCTTGCCTTATCCCCGCTTGATAGTTGACCAAACCGGTGTCGAACCACACAAGTTTGGGCATACGGCGAGTTTCGGGTATGGCCGGCATCTGTGTGGAGGATATCGGGTAGACCAATTCGAGCAACATAGCTTTCTCGAGCAAACGGAATGCTTCGGCCACCTCACGCGACTTATATCCCGAATTTGCAAAATTGCCTAAAGTGATGGTTTTGCCGGCAAAAGCCCAACCATACGACAGCACAAAGCGCACCACTTGAGTCAACATGCCCCCCTTGACATATTTTTCAGAATCATCCTTGTAGGATTGGATAAGGGTCTCATATATGTTGTCAAGAGCCAATACATCACCCGATTGCGCATATTTTTGCACCGCTTCAGGCATGCCACCTACTATGGCATATTGGTTGAACAGATGCATCAATTCGTTGTGGAAGGCCGAAGAATAATCGTAGCTTCGATTGATTATATCGAGCAAATTGTTTTTGCCTAATGCATGCAGAAACTCACAAAATGAGCAGGGGTGCATGGCAAGGTATTGCACTCGTCCCACAGGGAAACTCACTTTCACATCTACCAAATTTTCGAGCAGACTTCCGGCGGCTATGATATATAGGTCGGGACGCTGCTCGTAGAAATATCTTAAGCGGGTTATCGCTTTTGGCGAGTTTTGTATCTCGTCGATGAATATCAGCGTACTGCCTTCCTTTGGCGATATGCCAGATTGTGCAAACATGAGTTGCACCAATTGGTCGAGTGGTATGTCCATTTCGAGCAGACGAGCATTTTGGGTTATTTCAAGGTTGAAATACAGGTAATTATCGAATTCGGTGCCGAATTGATTTACCACTGTGGTTTTGCCCACTTGGCGCGCGCCTCTGAGTATGAGGGGCTTATGCTGCTCGTCTTGTTTCCACGCTTCTAATTTTGATATGATTCTTCTGCTAAACATAATTCTGCTATGTTGTAATTCATGGGCAAATATACGGTTTTTTGTCGTAAATCAGGGGCAACATGTGAAATTTTTGTTGCAAATCAGGGGCAAGTTGGGTAAATTTTTGTTGCAAATCAGGGGCAAGTTGGGAAGTTTTTGTTGCAAATCAGGGGCAAGTGGATTTTTTTGCGAGGGTTATTCCTCGTTGTGCACGGGTTTTAGCCAGAGGGAGAAACGGCTGCCTTTATTGATTTTCGATTTCACGGTGAGGCGTCCGCGGAGGCGTTCGGCGATAACACTGCATATTGAGAGTCCGAGTCCTGTGCCTTGCACAAACTCGTTCTTCTTGTAGAATCGGTTGAAGATGAGCACACAGTCGTTTTCGCTGAGGCCTATACCGGTGTCCTCTACATAGATTTCCACCTCATCGATGTCGTGATGATATTCCCAACCCAAAGTGATGTAGCCTGCCGGGGTGAATTTGCCCGCATTGGTGAGGAAATTCATCAGCACCTGATGAGCTCGCGAGGTGTCGATAAACAGTTTGATATCCGATTTACCGGGCTTGTAGATAAACTTCAAATGACCGGGTGCTTGAACGCTATAGCTATGTTCCACGCCATCTACAAATGAACTGATGTTCACCGTCTCGAAGTTAAATTCCATATATCCCGACTCGATGCGCGAAATGTCGAGAATGTCGTTCACCAGTTTGAGCAGCAGGTCGTTGTTTTGCTTTATGAGTTCGAAGTATTCCTCTTTTTCTTCTTGCGACACGAGGTCGTCGGGCGAAGCAAGCAAGTTGCTGAATCCCACTATGGCGTTGAGCGGAGTGCGGATTTCGTGGCTCATATTGGCGAGGAACGATTCCTTGATGTCGGCCTCTTCCATGCGTTTGCGAGCGAGGATGAGTTCTTCTTCGCGTTCCTTCATATCATCGATGTTGATGAGCAGACCGAAGGTGGCATAGTTGCCCATGGCATCGTATTCACCTTTGGTGCGCACCTCCCACCAATTGTAATTGCCGTTGCCCGAGAAGTTGCACAGCAGCTCCACGGCGTGATATTCGGTGCTTTTCGATTCCAAAATCTCGGTGCGATACACTTCGTGGAAGTCGGGGTGCACCCAACGCTCCATAAATTCGCTCATAGTGAGGCTCTGCACGGGCTGGTTGATAAATGCCCAGAAAGAGTCGTCGATGGTTACCGATTCGTCGTGAGTACGCCACACAAAACTCTGCGTAAACGAGCTGGTGAAGTCGTAAGCCATCTTGTTTTCGCGCAATGCCTTGTAGGCTGCGAGAGTTTTCTGGGTGGCTTTGTGAGCCGAGAATACCGATATCGAAATAGAGAGGATAATAATCAAAGATCCAGCCACTATCAGCGACCAAAACAGCACAGGGTGTTTGTCCCTAAAAGGCAGATTGATGATATTGAAATATTCGGGAATGCGGTCGAGCGTGTAATTGAATTTCTTGGCAGCTTCCCAATCGGCATAATAATCCTTTTTGCTCAACTCTATGGGCAAGTCGGCGGGTTTTGTGCCGCGAAGCAGTTGGGCGCCCATTACAGCTTGTTCCTTAGCCCAAGTGTCGATAGAACTGAAATATCCGCCCACAATAGCGCTGTTTTGAGTGCCGAAGAGGTTGTTGATGCCCGAAAGTTGCGGACGCAGCGACATGGTGGCGATGCTGTGCGAAGTGGCATCGAATTTGAGCAAAAGATTGTTGCACATGCCCTGCGGGCCGAGCATCATAAAGAAGTTTTCGTTACCCCTATTGGCGCGGTCTTCGGGCGAAACGTCGCGGTTGGTGTTGTCGCCAATCTGACGCATGGCGATAGAAGTGATGGTGGTGCTGTCGGGCGACACGCGTTGCAGTTGAAACAGACGATAGTCCCAATGCAGATTGTTTAAAATGGGCAAATCCTTCATCTGCGCTTCGAGGAGCGATAGGATTTTTCTGTCGAAGAACAGACGGTCGAGGCTGGTGAAAGCGTGACGGTTGCCTATCAGTTCTCGTAGTACACGCAGACACGGCTCGAGTTCTATGGTGTCGCGTATGCCGGTGACATTGTCGTATTTTGCGAGGAGTTTGTAGTTGGGAAAACGCACGCCGCCAAACATTATGGGGCCGCGGCGCAGCTGCTCGCGGTTGGTTGCAAGCATAGCATAGGTGGCTTGGTCCTCGGTAGTGATTATCAAGTCGGGCCACTTTCCGGCGGCGTCAACGCTATCAATCCAGTGTTTGCAAATAGAGTCCTCGGTAACCTCTATAAAGCGATTGCAGTTGAGATAGTTGTAGCTGAATTGAGCGCGAATGCCTTGGCGAGCGAAATTCTTTTCGAGGAGTTGGTTATACTCCACATATTGCTCGTAGGAATGTTCGTGTGAATGAACCACCCATATAGTATAATCGTAGTCGCGGCTGTTATGCTTGTAGAAATAGCATACAACCACTACCAACAATGTAATCAGCAGAATAGCCGATAAGATTATGCTCTTTTGTGCTCTTTTCATTCAATCTTCTCTCTCTAATAGCAGCAAAAAATTCAAATCCATAAAGGTCCGCACAAAAATAGCCTATTTTTGCGTCGCAAGAAATTTTGCCAAATAATATCGTATAAAATTGCAAATATTGACAATTTATGTAAATCATTCGTAATAATCAACTCAGTGGGCAAAAACGCAATTGCCGAAATAGCCGATTGGTGCACTATAAAGCCACTACGGCAAAATGATGGAGCTAAAGGTGAAAAATCGCTCGGCAAGTGGGGAATATTCATCATTTTTCTATTAATTTTGTAGCGAAAAACGAATTAAAAACCCCAAAAAGCAAAAAAGTAACTCGGATATGTCGACACGAAGAAAATGGTACGTGGTGTGGGTGGGAAGCGAACCCGGAATATGCGAGACGTGGGAGGACTGCGAGGCTCGAGTGAAAGGGTATCCCGGCGCCAAGTATAAGGCCTACGACTCGTGCGAGGCTGCCATACGCGCCTATCGCGGCAATCCCGAGGACGAAATGGGCATTATCAGAGCCATTGCCAAAGCGCCCATCAATGTGGTGAACTACAGCGCCATACCGGAGATACTGCCCGGAGCGGTGGCTGTAGACGCTGCTTGCAGCGGCAATCCCGGCAAGATGGAATATCAAGGCGTGGAGGTGCACACCGGTCTGCAACTCTTTCATAAGAAGTTCGAACCCCTTGCCACCAACAATATAGGCGAATTTCTTGCCATAGTGCATGCCCTGGCGCTATTTAACAATGCTCCGCAGCCGGTGCCTATCTATAGCGACAGCCGCACAGCCATATCATGGGTGCGAAACAAAAAATGCAACACCAATATACCGGAAACCGCCAAAAACCGGTCGCTCTTCGATGTGATACGGAGAGCCGAGGCGTGGTTGGCTACCCATCAATATGCTAACCCCATCATAAAATGGAAAACCGAGGAGTGGGGCGAAATCCCCGCCGACTTCGGCCGCAAAAGATGACTTCGGTTGCCCCCGCCGCATAAAGCATAAGCGTTTCTTCGCTGCCACGATAATGTGTGGAAGGCATATTTATATATATAGATTATTGAGAGAACCATGAAGGTTGTTATTGTATGTAAAAGTCACATAGAGGGCGGTGCCGCCATAGTGTCGCACCGACTGATGAAGGCGCTGCGCCGCGCAGGGCACGATGCCCGTATGCTGGTGCTTTCGTCGCCGAGTGAGGAGTGCGTAGATAATTACTCGAAAGGATGGCGCACTCAAGTGGATTTCTTAGCCGAGCGGTTGCAGATTTTTCTCAACAACGGTTTCTCGCGCCGACGCCTCTTTCAGGTGGATACCGCGGCATGGGGCGCCGACATTTCGCAGCACCCTTGGGTGAAGGAAGCCGATGTGATTAATCTCAACTGGATAAACCAGGGCGCCCTCTCGCTACGCTCAATAGAGCGCTTGGCGGCTATGGGCAAACGCTTGGTGTGGACCATGCACGATATGTGGAACTGCACCGGAATATGCCACCATGCCTACGATTGCCGCCGATATGAACAGGAGTGCGGTAATTGCCCCTTCTTAGGATTTATGGCTCGAAAAGGCGACCTCTCGCACACCACTCTGCTGCGAAAACGACAACTCTACAGCCGAGCCGACATAAAATTTGTGGCTGTGAGCCGATGGCTCGCCGATTGCTGCTTGCGCAGTTCATTGATGAGCCGAAGCAACATATCTATCATACCTAACGCATTTCCCATCGAGGACTTCTCGCACACGCCGCTCGATGCCACCGAGATTGGCATCCCTCGCGGCAAGAAAGTGCTCATTATGGGCGCTGCTCGCCTCGATGACGTAGTGAAGGGTTTCGACCGACTCATCGAAGTCACTCGATATATAGCCGAACATAAGCCCCAATTGGCTCAAAAATGCCATCTGCTACTCTTTGGCGCAATTCGCAATGAGGCTCTGCTCAAGCAGTTGGCTCTGCCTTACACCTATCTCGGCAAAGTGCCTATGCGTCGCATCAATGCACTTTATGCCATGTCGGACGTGGTGATTTCGACCTCGCGTCGCGAATCGCTGGGTGGCACACTCGTTGAGGGCATTGCCTCGGGTTGTGTGGCTGTGACCTTCGCGAAGGGCGGACAAGTCGACGTTGTGGACCATCTCGAAACCGGATACATAGCTCACGGCGATGATATTTCCGACTTTGTGAAGGGCATCGATTGGGCTGTTAACTCGGCTAAAAAGTCGCGCGACGAACTCAATCGCATCATGTCGCAACGCTTCTCCGCCGAAGCCGTGGCAAAAAAATATATCAGCCTCTTTGAGGATAAATAAGATTATTGCTTTAACTTTGCGTAGCGCAAGCCGAGCGCCGATGTTTTGTTGCCGTCGGCTCGGGCTTCGACGCATCGTATTATTACTTTATTTAGCAGATACTATGCAGACAGTATTATTTCACGAGACAGTATTCGGTCCCATACACAGCCGCCGCTTGGGCGTGTCGCTTGGCGTGAACCTGATGCCTAACGATGGCAAGATATGTTCGTTCGATTGCCTCTATTGCGAGGCGGGATTTAATGCCCAAGGCCAAGGCACCACCGGAGTGCCTACTCGCGAGAGCGTGAAGCGCGCCTTGCGCAACCGCTTGGCTGAGATGCAGCAAGCCGGTGACCCACTCGATGTAATCACCTTCTCGGGCAACGGTGAACCCACATTGCACCCCGATTTCAAAAATATAGTGCATGATGTGATAAACCTGCGCAACCACTATTACCCCCAAGCCAAGGTGAGCGTGCTAAGCAATAGCACCATGCTGCATAAGCCGCAAGTGGTGGAGGCTCTGAAACTGGTGGATAACAATATACTTAAACTCGATTCGGCTATTCCGCACACCTTCCGCATACTCAATCGCCCGGGGTCTACCTCGATGCAGCCCGCCGGAGTGGTGGAGCACTTGAAGATGTTTGCCGGTCAGTGCATAGTGCAGACTATGTTTGTGCGCGGCTCATACGAGGGTGTCGACTTCGATAACACCACCCCCGAGGAGGTAGATGCCCTGCTCTATGCCTATCAGCAGATAAAACCTCGCGAAGTGATGATTTATTCCATCGACCGCGCCACGCCAGCTCAGAACCTCGTGCATGTGAGTGCCGAAGAACTCGAACAAATAGCTTCGCGTCTGCGCGAAGCAGGACTCGTGGTGCAAGTAAATGCTTGATTTGCAGCATGGAACAGACTGTGAAATATGGGGCGATTCCTTCGCCCTTGAAGCCCGGCGATAAGATAGCCATAGTGTCGCCGGCAAGTCGCATCTATCCACATCTTATCGATGGTGCCGCTCGCATCATCGAGGAGCGTGGCTATGTGCCCGTACTCGCCGAGCACTGCAAGGACTGCGTTCAAGGCTATGCCGGAACCGTGGAACATCGCCTTGCCGACTTGCACAAAGCCTTTGCCAACCCTGAAATAAAAGCCATACTATGCAGCCGCGGCGGTTACGGCGTGGTGCATCTGCTCGAGCATCTCAATCTCAACCTCATTGCCGATAATCCCAAGTGGCTTATCGGATTTAGCGACATCTCGGCGCTGCATGCTGCCATGCATCGCGCCGGCGTGGTGAGCGTGCATGCCTCGATGGCCAAACACCTCGCCGAGAAAGGTATCGACCAAGTGGCAGAAACGCTTTTCGGCATCCTCGAAGGCCGCTCAATGCATTACTCCTTGCCGGCACACCCACTCAATATCGAAGGCAGCGCATGCGGCATGCTTGCAGGTGGAAATATGGCTGTGCTGTGCGGCTTGATTGGCACACCTTTTGATTTGCTCGCCCGGAGCGAGATACTTTTCATCGAGGATATAGGCGAACCCATATATAAAATCGAACGAATGCTCTATAATCTGCGTCTCAACGGTACATTGAGCCGCATCAAAGGTCTTGTGGTGGGGCGTTTTACCGAGTGCCAGAGTCCTGACGGCACCGGCGAGACCATGGAGCAGATGATACACCGTATGGTTAAGCCCTATGGCATACCCGTGGCGTTCGACTTCCCCTGCGGCCACATCGACACAAATATGCCCCTGCTCGAAGGCATAAAAGTAAGCCTCGAAGTCACAGCATCAGGCGTCACATTGCGTCAAATAACGGAATAGCACCCCCGTTGCGGCCGTTACAACGAAAAATTGCTGCTGTGGTGGTTTTGATTTGCTTTATTCAAGTTTTATTTATAGATTTGCGAGATACAAATTTATAATTAATCCTACCAATCGCAATGAGTCATAATGTAAATAAAGTGCCGTCGACGACCGACGAACCGAAATATCGCAATGTGTTGATTACCCGCTTTCGCCTCTTGGGCGATGTGGCGATGTCGATTCCGGTGGTGTATTCGGCTTGTGAGGCTCATCGTGATGTGCGATTTGTGATAGCCACGCAGTCGGTGGCTTCCACTTTGTTTGTGAATGCTCCTGCCAATCTTACAGTGGTGAGCGTGGATCATAAGACCGAACTCAGCAGTTTCGGGGCTATTCGCCGCTTGGCTCATAGGCTCGTAGATGAATATGGCATAGATGCTGTGGTTGACCTGCAAGGTGAATATCAGTCGTGGTTGCTGTGTCTGTGCCTGCGGATGTGCGGTGTGAAGAAAGTGGTGCGCATCGATAAGGGCAAGAAAGGCAAGCGCGCCCTTACGCGGCGTCGCAACAAGCGAATGTTTCCGCTTGTCACGCAGCGCGACCGTTATCGCGAGGCGCTCAATCGCATGGGGTTCTCGTTCGACGAGACTTTTGCCTCAATCTATGGTGAGAGTGCCAAGGGCGACCCTGCCGAGTTTGCTCACATTGCGCCCGCCAAGCAGAGCGGCGAACGCTGGATAGCCGTGGCGCCGTTTGCTAAGTGGAATGGCAAAATCTATCCGATGCATCTAATGGAGAAAGTGCTCGACCAATTGTCGGCAGTGCCCGGAGTGCGACTGTTTTTTCTGGGACAAGGCGATAATGAGCGCGACCGATTTCGTGAATGGACAGCCAAATATGCCAATGCCACGTCGCTTGCAGAGCGCCGCTACGGTTTTCCTGTGGAACTCGCCCTGCTGAGCCACTGCGATGTGATGCTCTCGATGGACAATATGAACATGCACCTGGCGTCGCTCGTGAGAGTGCCGGTGGTGTCGGTGTGGGGCGCTTCGCACCCCTATTGCGGCTTTATGGGCTGGAAACAAGACGAGAAAAATGTTGTGCAACTCAATATGGCGTGCCGCCCGTGTTCGCTCTTTGGCGACAAGAAGTGTTATTACAACGATTTCTTCTGCCTTACAGGCATTCAGCCACAAATGGTGGTTTCGGCGGTGCTGCGTGTGCTCGATGTGCAGCCGTAGTGGTGTGACGCGGCTTTTTTAGCATTTTATATGCTTTATTTATTTAATAATTTGAGGCGAAATATTAGCGTAATTTCTTTGTAAATACTATAGTGCTGATAATCAACCGATTGGTTGGTTGTCAAGTCTTTGAAATGTTAAATATTATCTTAAAATTAATTAATGCAATATTAAAGAGTGTTGCTTCTCTTGGAGCATTGCTCATAACGATATATATTTGCAGTAGCAAAAAGAAATATAGTGATATGGGGTTTGCGAGAGCAAGGCTCAATCATAAGGAAAATATTCATAATTAGGTCATATAAATCAATGAACCTTTTTCTTAGTTTAGGAAAACGCAAAGAAGCCTTGGTGATGATAATTTATCATCACCTTTCTTTTTTTATGGCAGGCATGCGAAAATAAGTAGAGGTAATCGCCCCCTCCGGACTTAATCGGATATGTCCGACGAGTCTGACAGGTCCGACATCTCCCCACCGGTTGCACATCATGGTTTTTGGGTGCGGGTGATGCCTTTCGGGTACTTTTCGGGGCTTTTTAGCCAAATAAAAGGTTGATTCTATTTGGGAAAGCCGATAAATAGCACTAATTTTACATTTTTAATAACAACTATTGCAAAAGAGAAAATGGCAAAAAAGATATTGATAACCGGAGCGGGAGGCTTTATAGGAGGTTTTATAGTGGCAGAGGCGCTCAGCCGCGGCTATGAGACTTGGGCAGCTGTGCGTGCCACCACTTCGCTCCAATTTCTCACCGACCCACGTATTAATTTCATAGAACTCGATTTCACCGAGCCCGACGATTTGCACACCACACTCAAGGAACACATCGAGAAGAATGGCAAGTGGGACTATGTGGTGCACAACCTTGGCGCCACCAAGTGCATCAATTTCAATATGTTTCAAACCATCAACTGCGACTATATGAAGCTCCTGGTGGAGACCCTGCGCGACCTTGATGCCGTGCCCGAAGTGTTCCTGATGATGAGCAGCCTGAGCGTGATGGGGCAGGGCGACGACAAGAACTACACACCATTCAGTTCGAAGAGCATTCCATTCCCAAATACCTTCTACGGCGTGTCGAAATTCAATGCCGAGAGCTATCTGCGCTCGATTGCCGACTTCCCTTACACCATATTCCGCTGCACAGGCGTGTATGGCCCGCACGAACGCGACTATTATCTGATGATGAAGAGCATAAAGATGGGATTCGACTTCACGGTAGGCTTTAAAAAGCAGATGCTCACCTTTATCTACGTCAAGGACCTTGCCACTGCCGTGCTCGACTCGCTGGAGCATGGTGCTGCCCGCAAGGCTTACTTCATAAGCGAGCCCCGTGGCTACACACAGAACGAATTTCGCAAGATAGTGGCGCGCAAACTCGGCAAACGCTTGGTGTTGCCCGTGAAGTGTCCGCTTTGGGTGGTGAAAATAGTGTGCCGCGTGGCTGAAACCATAGGTACGCTCACCATGAAGCCGAGCACGCTCAATGCCGACAAATTCAAGATAATGAAGCAACGCAACTGGCTCTGCGACACCTCGGAGGCGCAAGCCGACTTCGGTTTCGCTCCGAAATACGACCTTGAGAAGGGAGTGGAAGAAGCCATCGACTGGTATCGCTCGGCAGGGTGGCTATAATTGCTGCTACGCCCTCTGTGCGCCGCGTTATGTTACTACGAAATCAATCATTAATAATACTAAAACTATACACATTTATAACCATGAAAAGAACCATTTTGATAGCGATATGCGTGATAGTAGCCATATTTTTGGCTAAGGAAGTGTACGAATCAAATTTTGGCAATCGTCGCGTGGTGGTGGCTTATGTCACTGCCGGAAGTGATGTGGTGCCCGACCCATCGCTCATGACACATATCAACTATGCCTTCGGCCATGTGGCTGATTCGTTCGACAGTCTCATAATAAGTCGTCCCGAGCGACTCGACCAAATAGTGGCACTAAAGGCTAAAAACCCCAAACTTAAGGTGCTCATATCGGTAGGCGGATGGGGTAGCGGCAACTTCAGCGAAATGGCTGCCGACAGCACACTGCGTGCCCGATTTGTGCAATCGTGCGTTGAGGCGGTTAATCGCCATAAACTCGATGGCGTCGACATCGATTGGGAATATCCTACCAGTTCGGCTGCCGGAATCTCTTCGAGCCCCGACGATACGCACAATTTCACCCTCCTTATGCGCGACCTCCGTCAGGCACTCGGACATAATGATTTGCTCACATTTGCCTCGGTGGCTACGGCTAAATATGTCGATTTCCCTGCCGTGTTGCCCTATCTCGATTTTGTGAATGTGATGTCGTACGACATGGCAGTGGTGCCGCGCCATCACTCGGCTCTGCGTGCAGCCGACGATGACTATCTCACCATCGAAAAAGCCGTGCAGCACCACCTCGATGCCGGAGTGCCTGCCGATAAACTCGTGGTGGGCCTTGCATTCTACGGCAAAGGCACTGTGCGACCCGAACGCGGCGCTGATATGCAGGCATTTATTACCGAAAACGCCCTCACCGAGCATTGGAACGAAGAAGGACAGTATGCCTATCTCACCGACTCCATAGGCAATGTGGTGTATAGCTTCGACAATGCCCGTTCGCTCGCCGAAAAGTGCCGGTTTGCCAATCAGAAACAGCTCCGCGGAGCTATGTATTGGGAATATTCGCGCAATGACTCCACACACAACCTCAGCCGAGCCGTGTGGGACGTGATTATGGCGGAAGAGTAAAAAGAGTTATTAAGCCTCCTTGAGAGGCAAAAAATGATAACCGCAGAAGGGAGCTGCTACTTGACGGCACAGATGTACGACCGATGTGGCAGCATGATAGGACGTTACGAAAACGGCAGAATCTACGACCGAACAGGATGCTATGTAGGCCGCATCGAGTCCGGGCGCTTCTACGACCATACAGGCTGGTATCTCGGTTGCGAAAACGGCGACCGCTACTACGATCGCTCAGGCACCTTAGTGGGCTATTGAAAGTATCCTGCTTGGCTACATTGAGCAGCCTTGCCCTGATGGATTTTCCATAGTTTATGATTTCACTCATAGCTTTAGCGCAATATACTGTTCAAGGATTCTTCTTACTCTTAGTCTGTCGGCATAGTCAAAAAGCTGGGAAAGGTTTCTGTCTGGTAGTGCCAGATAACTGTTTACCACTTCAGCACAAACGTCCATGCCAACCTTGTTGCGGTATTTTATGGCATCACATACGCACCGCTCCTTATTATATATTTGTATGCGATAGCCGCTGACTATCTGATCTTCGACACCTATGTCAAACATGGTCTCTGTAATGTGATGCAGTTCTACTTTGGGGAAGACAGGTAGCGTGACTTTCCTGCCTCTCTTCACAGCAATGTGGTAGGCCTGTGGCAGCGAGGTGGTGAGTCCATGCACGTTCCATGCGGAGAAAAGGCACAGCACCCCTCCCGGAACAATGGCTTGCACATCTATCATCGTGTCAGCCAGCTGTTCGGTTGTGGCATACACCCCGCGCTTGATGCGTACGGTATCACCTTTACGCACACTGTCCAGCAGTTTGTAGTATGCTGCCCGTCCTTCTTCCTTTACCATTCCCGAGGAGGTAAAACTGTTGCTGTATCTCTTGCCTGCCATATCTTTATACTTTATTTTGTGTACAAATTTACTACATTTATTTCTAATTGTAGTATGATTGTTCAAAAATATGCTCATTAACCATGAATTATTGACATATATTTGACAGTTCAGCACCTCCAAACGGCTTTGTATCAGATAATCTTACCTATGTCGTTCCGAAGCTGTTCGAGTATTCTTTGGTTGGCATCGCTTTCGATGTACCGACACATTTGCTTCTTGCTGTTCTTCTCCAACAGCTGTGTTTCTGTTCTAGCCAGTTTCCCGACGGCCTGTCTGAGGGAATGCTCGCTAAGGAGTTCACTGACATCGTAGACTCAGTTATTTTCCGTAATTCCCGGTGGTAAAAATGAATTACCTCCGAATTAGCCCGTGATGGGTCCATCGGGGACTTTGTATAGTTGAAAAATACTAAGATGCGTATAAACAATTAGTTGTTTTTTCTTGGTAGAGTAGAAAACGGATATGCCTACGATCGCACCGGCACCCGCATAGGTCAATATTCAAAAGGCCGAGCCAAGTAGTGGCATTGGTGTATCTTTTCGAACTCTTTGAGTGCCGTAGGAGAAGTTTTTCGTTGCACTATTTTGGGCGTTTTCCCTTGCGTGAGCTGTGTGTAGGGGCATTGTGCGTAGGGCTCCGGGTATAAATGAAATATGCAAAAACAATGCAAAAAGTGGTGATTTTTTCGCTATGTAGGAGCGTGGTTTTGCAGTGTGTTTTGCGGCAGAGGGGCGGTGGATGGATATAGTAATACCAACACCGGCGCTTGAAGAGACAGCCTGATATTAGCAAAAAGGTGCATTAAATATGGCTTAATGTCGCTTCCTGTGAATGTTTTTGAATATTCATTAAATATTCCCTCTCTGTAATGTTGCCTAATGGCTGAATTTTTTGTATCTTAGCATTAATTATCACATATTTATTAACCAATCAATAGTAATTTTTATGCACAAATTTTACAAATGGTTCACCGCCGTAAGCATTTTGATAGCTTCGGCAGTGACTGTCAACGCTCAAAGCGTTGCCCCGACCAAGGGAGTTGTGCGCGTGAAATTGCAGACAGAAGTAGCCGCCAAGGTAGGCCAAGTGCAGCGAAAAGCCGAGAAGGGACGTTCGCTCACCGGAGTGGCCCGATTGGATGCAGCTACTCGAGAGATTAAGGCATATTCGATACGACCAATGTTGCCTCCCAATCCGAAGTTTGCAAAGCAACGTGCAGAATATGGCCTTGATCGCTGGTATGTAATCGATTTCGATGAGAATGTATCGGTGGATCAGGCGCGTAAGATACTTGCATCTACGCCGGGCGTAGAGTTATCGGAAGAGATAGTGCCTATGCAGCTCAAGGAGGGCAATGGCTTTGCGCGACGATTAGCAAGTGCTTCACCGAAGGCGTCGTCGGGCGTTAGCTATATGTTTAACGACCCTCGACTTCCCGACCAGTGGCATTATCAGAACTACGGCAATCTGAGTACATCGGTAGCCGGCGCCGACATCAACCTGTTTGAGGCGTGGAAGACCGAGACCGGAAGCAGCAAAGTAGTGGTAGCCATCATCGACGGTGGTGTAGATTATCAGCACGAAGACCTTGCAGCCAACATGTGCGTCAATGTTGCGGAGCTTAACGGCACACCGGGTGTTGACGACGACAACAATGGTTTTGTAGACGATATCTACGGATATAACTTCTGCACCAATAGTGGCGACGTTTATCCACACAACCACGGTACACACGTGGCAGGAACTGTAGCGGCAGTCAGCAACAACGGCATCGGCGTGGCCGGTGTGGCAGGTGGTGACGGCACCGAAGGTTCGGGCGTGAAGATGATATCGTGCCAGGTGTTTGACTCGCGTTCAGGCACATCGAGCGGTGATTTTGCTGCAGCGATAGTGTATGCCGCAGAGCGTGGTGCCACCATCGCCCAATGTTCGTGGGGATGGAGCGAGCCCGGCTACTGTGAGCAAGCCGTGCTCGACGCCATAGATTATTTCACCGAGACAGCGCGCTCCGACAACATGACCGGTGGCTTGTGTATCTTTGCAGCCGGCAACATGGGTTCGACAGGCGACTACTACCCCGCATGCTACGACAAAGTGCTTGCCGTAACAGCAATGACCAATGAGTTGATGCCTGCAAGCTACTCCAACTTTGGAGCATGGGCCGACATCATCGCTCCGGGCGGATTGCTCGACTACGGTGAGTCGGGTGGTGTGCTTTCTACCTTGCCAAGTAATGGCTACGGCTATTTGGAAGGAACATCGATGGCTACACCTCACGTATCGGGTGTTGCTGCTCTTATACTTTCGAAGTATGGCAGCCCTACATTTGTAAGTTCGAGCTTGCGCACGCAGCTTGAGACATCGGTCAACGACTTCTACGGTTTCGGCAATAACGAGCAATATAGAGGTCTTTACGGATCGGGCTACTTAGATGCAGCCAAGGCCCTTCAGATGGGCGACGGTGCAGCTCCCGAACCTGTAGCCGACTATACTATGGCAGCAGCTCAAGATTATATCTCGCTCACATGGACCATTCCGGCATCGTCGGACAACAATGTGCACCATCACATCATCTACTACAGCGAGAGTCCGTTTACAGCTGCCGACAATCTGAGCGCTTTGAGCACTTCGGTAGCCGATACCAAGTTCTGCTCGTCGGGCGACAGCTTCACTCACGAAATCACCGGTTTGAAATCGCTTACCACCTATTATGTGGCAATAGCAGCCGTTAACCGTTGGGGCAATGCCTCGGCATTGTCGGAGGTGAAGACCATCAGCACCAATGCCGGTCCGAAGATGACTCTTGATGTGAGCTCGCTCAATATGAATTCTACAGCCACCGCTCCGGAGGCTAAAGCCACATTCAACATCGGCAATGACGACGAAGGTATCTTGAAATGGGAAGCATACAAGCGCACCGTTTCGATTACCACCTCATCGGTTAGCCGTCCGATAGTGGGCAATGTTAAGCCCTACAGCGGCAAAATAGCCGGCTTGGTGGTAAAGAGCAGTGCATCATCTACTGTAACTCCCGAATATCTTGCCGAAGATTATCCAAAGGATATTAAATATTACTCGCAGTTGTGGGCATACATCGGTGATGAAGACCGCTCGTTGCCCAACTCGATGGCACAATGGTTTAAGGTAGATGCCGATGCTTATCCCGACGGTTTCAACCTTACACACATCAATGTTGACGGCGATGGCCAACGTTCGTTAGGCACCGAGCCTGTAGTGCAAATCTACAAGGGCGATGCCGCCATCTCGTCGGCCACTTGTATAGCAGAGGTTACTCCATCGTTCTTTGCATACAACTATCCTATAGCATTGCCTGAGCAGATACACTTCGCACCGGGCGAGTCGTTCTGGGTAGTGGTTCATTTCGAAGGCAACTTGGAGGTATATCCTCTCAGCATGGGACTTGCCACATCTGAAACCGTGTCGCAATACAGCTACATGAGTAACGACAAGGGCAAGACATGGACACAACTTGCCCAAGCGCTCAAAGGCAGTATCTACGAGTCGCAGGCAACACAGATGGCATGGACCATCACTGCACGCTCTAACAATCCCGACTGGAGCGAAATGCTCGTGCTGAACCCGGCATCGGGCACAGTGCTCAAGGGAGAGACACAAGCCGTGGAGGTAACAGCCGACGGTACGAAGATGGTAAACGGCACTTATAAACTCAAATTGCACTTGACCTCAAATGAGGGCGACGGCAACACCGAGCATTTGTTGCCTATTACCTATAAGGTGGCAGGCAATTTGCCTGAAATAGTAGTTCCCAAGATAGTGAACTTCGGTTCGCTGTTGGTGGGCGAGAGCAAGACAATAGAGGTAGAGGTGTTCAACCGCGGATATGGCCGCTTTGCAGGTTCGGCGTGGTCGCCGGGCTTGTACAGCAACAGCATAACCTCGTCGTTGCCGCACTTTAGCGGACCATCGATGATTCAGACCGGCTTCCCGGCACGCACTAAGGTGAAATTCAACCTCACCTATACTCCTACCGAGGCAGGTACTCACACCGGAACCATCACTTTCACCGATTATCAGGGCAATAAAGCCAACATCGTGGTGCAAGGTGTAGCCACCGAGCCCGCCAAGTTGGTTATCAATCCTTCGACAGTAGATTGCGGTACACTTACAGTAGGAGAGGCCGACGTGCAGAAGTCGTTCACCATCTCCAATGCCGGTAAGTATCCTCTTGAATTCGTATTCCCGAAATTCTCGCAAGAGAGCATCGAAGGACAGAGCGCCAAGCTTCACCAGTTCGGTTACACCGTATCGTCTACTCTTAATGGCTATAGCTCGTTTGCCTACGATGGCAACCCCGAACTGATAGGAGCAACCAACATCGCATCGCAATTCACCGACAACAATGTGGTATCGTCGGCCATCAACTTAGGTTTTGCGTTCCCATACTACGGCAAGACCTATGAGAAAGCCTATATCACCAGCTTCGGTGGCATCATGTTTGCGCCAAACGAACTTGCATTCCGCTCGCCGTTGTCGCCTACTTCAGAGAGCATCAAGGGCACCGGATTGATTTCAGCCTACGGCCAGCAAGTGTGGATGGGTCCGCAATCGCGTGTAGAATATGCCAAGGTAGATGGCAAGTTTGTGGTGAAATTCATCAATGTTCTTGCCACCGTATATGGCGATGACACTACGCCAATCAGCTTCCACATAACATTGTCGAGCAATGGCGACATCGAGATACACTACGACAACTATATGGCCGGCAGCGTATTCCAGGAAGGTGTAGGCCTCTTCTGCGGTATCAACGACCTGGCAGTAGCCGACGCAGTGACAGTGACAAGTGCCGACCAAGGTGATTATTGGGGCTCGGAAGAACCTACCGATGAGAACCAGCGCTTCCGCGAATTTGCTACCGGAACTGCAGTGAAATTCGAAGCACCAAAGGCATCGTTCGTTCGCAGCCTCAACATACCTTACGCAATCGTCAATCCGGGCGAAGCCGTTGAGGTGGTGGCAACAGTAGGCGCCGACGCAACGCTCAATGCCGGAGCTACATTCAACAACCTTACCATCGTTACCAACGATCCTAACCCCGAACACTCATTCGTGCGTCTCGAGGCTGTTATCGACGGTGCAGAATTGAAGCCCGAGGCAGCTCTTGAAAAGGAATCGATCGACCTTGGTAGTGTGTTCCGTACATCGGTACAGAAAGTGCCGGTAACGGTTAAGAACGTAGGACACCGCACACTCACGGTAAGCAATGTTGCAGTAAGCGATGCAGCTAAACTGAAGTTCGACAACAGCGCATTTGAGGCTGTAGATATCGAGCCGGGCATGTCGAAAGACTTCATCATCACCGTGTCGACAGCTAATGAAGGTGTAGTAGAAGGCGTGGTTACCGTAACCACTGCCGAGGGCGACCTCACTTGCAGCATCAAGGCTGAAGTGATAGGATGTCCGGAAATAGCTATTACTCCCGACAATATCACAGCTACAGTAGAGAGCGGCACACCATTATCGCAGAGCGTGAGCATCGAAAATGCCGGCAATGAGACATTGCGTTACTCTATCGCTCCCAACCCATTGGTAAGCCTCACATTGCCCGAAAAAGATGATGCTGTTACAGGCTATGCTTACAGCTTCTCGGGCGACGACAGCTCAGTGAAATACAAGTGGGAAGATATCGAGACCAACGGTCTGGGCGAGCAGCGCACATTGAGCTACTACATGCTCCACGACTATGTAGCCGTAGACCTGCCATTCGAATTCCCATTCTATGGCAAGAAATACACCAAGATGTATGTCTACAACACCGGTTTCGTATCGTTCACCGAGCGTCACGACGACGCTTTGTGGCCAGAGCCACCGGCTGAATTCCCGCAAGGAACAGTATATACCAACATCATAGCACCATATTGGGGCTTGCATTCTATGGACCAGACCAAGACAGCCGGTACGTTCCACTATGTAACCGACGACCGCGCCGTAATCTCGTTCATCGAATATGGCAACTCTATGAATGTGGGCGTTTGCTATCAGCTCATCCTTGAGAAGGACGGCTCGTTCCGCTTCCAATACAAGGGTGCATTTGCCGATGCCATCATCTTTGCACCGTTCGGTCTCGCCGGCATTTCTAATGTCGACGGTTCGCAAGGCATCTTGTTGCCCGAACGTATGCTCAAGTTCGATAGCGCCGTAGAGTTCACTCCGGTAGTGGAATTGCCGCTTGCCGCAGGTGAAACCGACAATATCACTATCGATGTAGACACCAAACGCATGGCAGGCAGCTACAATGCCGACTTGAAGGTAACCACCAACGTGCCGGGCAGTGAAAATCTCGTATTCCCTGTGAATGTAGAGATTAACGGTACTGCAGCACCGCAGTGGCCCGAAGACATCGTGGTAGAGCATGTGATTGGCTACCAGAGCACAGATTACTCCGACCCATTGGTACAGATGGGTGCAATGTACAATGCACCTGTAACCGTAACCAACGCAGGTACTGCTCCATTCACCATCGACTACGTGCAGATGACCGCACCGCAAGTATATGACGATTGGTTAGAAGAATACGTAGATGTGTTTATGCTCTATGCAAATATAGAGCAAGAAGACTGGTACACCGGTGAGATGGTAAAGGGATGGACCCAATACAACGGCGCGCCGATGACAGTGGGTGATGAGCCGGCAGAATTTGCAGTGCCAATGTTGCCGTGCGATTTTGCTTACACTCCGGGTGAATACGACATCAAACTAACCTTCATGTGCAACCAAGAACGCGACGATGCCTTCACCAAGGATGTTCACGTTAAGTATATAGTGACTCCGGCACCATATTTGGAACTTGATAAAGACCAAATATACGTGAGAGCCACCAACGAAACCGACAAGTTCACCGAAAGCGTCAACTTGTCGAACGAACATGGCGAATACAAGCTCACCTACTCGTTGAGCCTCGACCCGACAGGTGTGGGCGAGCAGACCGATGGTGGCATAGGTGGCATCGACCCATGGAGCACCATCAAAGCCAACAACAGCAAGGTTAAAGCCGATGCGGCAGCATGCGAATTGTGCAAGTCGGCAATCGTAATGCCATCGGAAAGCGGCAACTTGTTTGATGTGCCTAACGATTTCGAATATCGCAACGCACTCTACTATCCTGCTTCTACTTTCCAACAAGTATCTTACTCTTACGGAACAGGTAACAATTACGATGTATTTAAGGAAGCAGTAATGTTCACAGCACCGGCTGAGGGCTTCAACATCTCGCACCTCTACTTGGCTGTGAAACAAGGCTCGGCAAGCGATTACCGTGTAGACATCGACATCGTTAGCGGTCACACACCCGGTGAGGGCGATGTGCTCGGTCATGGCAAGTTTATACTCGAAACTCCGTCAACTCAAGGCAGATTCGTGGTTGCCAAGCTCGACAACCCGGTATTCCTCAACCCGGGCGAAGAGTTCCACGTACAGGTAACCTACGCAGCCGGTTCGCCTTATCCGGCATTCATCTGTCCTAAGGAAGAAGCTGTAGTGCCCGGTCGCTACATGGGCTGGGTAGAATCGTATGGTTGGTTCGACGTGGCCGAAATCTTCAAAGATCAGTATGGCTCGCTCGGATATATGCTCACTTGTCTCGAAACCACACAAGGCGAGCCTTGGGTGAAACTTCTCACTCCGGCCACCGACGCTGTGGTAGAAGCAGGCGCATCTACCGAAGTAAAGGTTGAAATCAACGCTATTTCTGCTCGCTTGGAGAAGAACAACAAGGCTATGCTCGTAATCAAGAGCAACGATCCTCAACAGCCGGTAGTTAACTTCCCAATCGTACTCGACAAGAACGGCAAGCCTGTAATCGCCGAACCCGAAGGCATAGTATATGCTAAGGAAGGCGAAGAAACCAATGTGGCAATCATCATCACCGAACCCGACAACGACGACCTCACCATAGCATTCAACGACCCGCGCGGCAATGCCGTGGTGGCTTCGATAGAGGCAGGCAACGGCACCGTTGCAGGTGAAAACGGCGTTTATACAGTGAGCGGCGTAGATGGCAATGTAACAGTCAACGTAGCTATCAAGGCCGAATATGGCAGCGCATCCGAAGGCAATGTATTCGATATCACCGCTACCGATGCTCACGGCTTGTATTCAGAGGCATTCGTACGCTACAACATTGAGCACGTTAACCGCGCTCCGGTAGCCCTCGAAGTGGCACCTGCCGAAGTACCTATCGAAGGCACATCGAGCATCTACAACTTCGCCGACTTCTTTACCGATCCTGATGGCGACGCAATGACATTCGCGTTCGGCATTGCCGAAAACGACATCGTTGAGGCATATCCAAGTGCTTCGGGTGTAATATTCTACGGTAAGAAGAAAGGCGTGGTAACAGCCACTATCACTGCTACCGACGCTCAAGGCGCAACAGGCACTTTGACATTGACCATCGAGGTTAAGGATATGTCGGGCATCGCCGACGTGGTAAACGGCAGCGACAGCTTCAACGTTACTCCTAACCCCGTGGATGGCGACATCAACGTATATACCGACTTCGCAGCAAGCGATGTAGTATTCGCACTCTATGATGCTGCAGGCCGCACTATATTCAACGTCAGCGCCGATTGTGCACCCGGTCGTGCTACCGTATTGCCGGGCGAATCACTCGCACAAGGAGTATATATCCTTACCATCACCACCACCGATGGTGTAACACGCACCACTCGCATCGTGAAAAAGTAAGCGATAAATCCTGATACACATTCCATAGGCTGCGCCGCAATCCCCGGCGCAGCCTATTTTGCGTTTTGCCACCTTAGGGATTGAATATTTCACCAAACAATCGATTTTCGCCATTTCCGTCGATGCCACCTTGCGAAATCATCAAAACATGATTGAAGAAAACCATAAGTTGGCGAAAAGTGACGAATTTACCGCCAAATATTCGATTTGATCCAATTGGTTAGAGATTATGGGATTGGACAATATGCTGTTTCCTGCGGAGGACGACGTTTCAGAGGAGCGATAGTCCGCGGCTTTGGCTCACTCCACCGTAAAATATCAATCAAAAAAGCCGGTATCTTGTTTTTGTTTTTCCGAATTGTTTTGTAACTTTGTGTTAGAAAAAAACTCTTTTATTCCGACTTAAAATAAGTCTAAAATTATATGCAAAACACGGTAGAACAGAAAATTAGGGCAAAGATAGCATACGCGCGATATGGTGCTGCGTTTTTCGTGTCTTCATTTCCTCAATTTGATGTGGAATATGTCACGAAACTTCTTGCTCAATTTAATAAAGAAGGGTTGATTACAAGAATTGCCAAAGGTGTGTATATTAAGGCAAAGAATACGCGATTTGGAGTGGTATATCCTTCTGCTTTTGAACTTGTTTCAGAGATTGCCCGTAGAGACAAAGCCAAGGTGTATCCTACAGGCGAAACTGCAGCCAATAGATTGGGGTTCTCAACACAAGTACCAATGAATGCCTGTTTCATAACATCGGGCACTCCTCGAACGCTGAAATTGGGAAA
The DNA here is from genome assembly GCA_004563195.1 of bacterium. GTDB lineage: Bacteria > Bacteroidota > Bacteroidia > Bacteroidales > Muribaculaceae > SFTJ01. Next base: position 13,869 of record SFTJ01000003.1, on the reverse strand, counting down.
TAGAACAGTGACGCTTAAACATGGCGTTCCTAAAAATTTTGCTTATAAAGGAAAACTAATGCCGGAATTGGTTCAGGCACTCCGTAACATCGGAGAAAATAATATTACCGAAGCGGTGCAGAAAAGAGTAGCTCAGTTATTATCTGAAACACCTGAAACAGCGACAATTGAACATGATTTGCTATTAACGCCGGTATGGGTAAGAAAGATTATTAAACGAAACATCAAAACAGACAACAGCAATGAGTAAATGGATAAACTTTTCGATAGATGAACGTAAGGCGATGATACAAGGCGTTGTGGCAGCGAAAAACATTGATGAAGCTGCTGCGGAAAAGGATTGGTGGGTAACAGCCATATTGTATGCTTTGTTTCACACACAGGCTGCCGAGTATCTGCTTTTCAAAGGCGGTACAAGTTTGAGTAAAGGCTGGAATATCATCGACCGTTTCAGTGAGGATATCGATTTGGCTCTTGGTCGAGACTTTTTCTTGAACGAAAGGAATTTATCGTGTGCCCAATGCACGAGCAAAACTCAAATTCACAATTTTAGAGAAAAGGCTCAAGACTACGTTTTTGGCGAGTTTAAGCAAGACTTAAAAGAACAATTATCCAAATTAGGATTAGATGTGTTGGTGATGGCTGAAAATGAGGAAACTGATGAAGCCGGCGAACCGAGAAAGGTTGCTCACGATAAAGACCCATCTGTAATTTTTGTTCATTATCCATCACTTTACAACAGCGATGCTCCGTATGCAAAGCCGACGGTGAAAATTGAAATCAGTGTCCTTTCTATGGCTGAACCATACGAACTGAAACGTATATCTTCGCTGATTGAACAGGTTTATAAAAACGAAGATGTAGATGCTGATATAGTTCAGACCATCAAGACCGTAAGTCCGGCAAGAACATTCCTTGAAAAAGCCTTTTTACTTTGTGAAGAATACCAGAAGCAAGAACCGCGAACATATCGTATGTCGCGCCACTTCTATGATTTGGAGAAGCTATCACACACTGATTATTTGGAGATGGCATTAAATGCCCCGAATCTATACTACGACATTGTGGAACACAGAAAGAAATTCTATCATGTTGGATATGTGGATTATGGTAAGGAATTGCCATCGGCAATTACTATTGTTCCAAGAGCAGAGTTAGTCCCAAAGTATGAGTCGGATTATAACGATATGCGTTCCAGCTTTATTTATGGAGAGTCTTTGGAATTTCCGGATTTACTAAGATTCTTGGAGATATTACAAGAAAGATTTCGAAAAGTTTCTCCAAGAGAAATGCAACATTAACTCAAAATAAAGCACAGAGGCTGTGCGTAATGGAATTTTGTGGGACAACGTCCCACATTTTATAAAAATCTCCTCATATATGTCAAGTTCGACCGGTTGAATCCCTTCCCATGGCGTATGGTGAGGTCTTTCGCCAACTGAGTGAGGAGTTGCTTGCCATGTTCTGCCGCATCACTTCGTCCTTGTCGCGACTGAGGGCAAGCCGCTCGTATAGGCTACTCGCAATTTGCCTTTGAAGCTAGCGCTTACTCCATTGTTGGTTATATGCTTCAATTTCATAAAATTTTCTGGCTTGCGGATTCTTTTCTCGCATCAAAATGAGATAATGCGACTAAGGCAGTAAAAAGGTATGAGATTTCCGAACCACCGGTTCGGTAATTGAATAGTTCAAAAACAATTTCCTGCAATTTTCCAAGTTGTCTTCCGACCATCCTTTTCCATATTGCTCCGTCAGTCTTGCCGAGAGCCTTTTCAACACTTCTTTGCCATAGTCGGCACGCTCTCTGCCTTGCTGTTCCTTCTCAACGATACGTTGTCCTATGGCCCAATACATCTGTACTCGACAGAAGTCCACACTGCGTATCGCATGGGCATGCTCATAATATGATGGTTTTATTTATTGTTTATAATCCAGTTTCCTAATTTGTTGCTGCCTTGGCGGCTTATTATGCCTTTGTCGCGCAGCGATGCAAAGAGTCTTTCGGCTTGTCGCTTGCTGAGGCTCAGTGCCTCAGCGGCTTGTGCTGCAGTGGTGCGTGGGTTGCCGGCTATAAATGCCAACAACCGTCGCTCGGCTTCGGTTATACCGACATTTATACCGACATTTATACCGACATTCTCGCCGTCTATTTTGTCGCCTTGATGTGTTTTGAGCGTGGTAAGTATTTCGCCAAGCATAAAGTCGATGAAAGGGCCCGATTGGGCTTGCGCATTGCTTTGAGCAATGGCTTCGTAGTAGGCTTGTTGATTGGTATGCACCATATTCTCCACGGGCAGATGCTCAAAGAGTGGGTGCAACTTGCCAAGGATAAGAGATTGCCAAAGGCGTCCGGTGCGTCCGTTACCGTCGCTGAATGGGTGTATAAACTCAAACTCGTAGTGGAATACGCAGGAGCGAATGAGCAGATGGTCGGTAGATGCTGCAAGCCATGCAAAGAGGTCGCTGATAAGTTGTGGCACTCGGTCGGCAGGGGGCGCCATGTGTACCAGCCCGGCTTCCGAAAACACGCCCACACCCCTGTGACGAAAACGTCCGGCATCGTCGGCGAGTCCCTCCATCATAGTGCCGTGAGCGCGGAGCAGGTCGTCGATGCTGAACGGATTGAGCGAGCTATAGAGGTCGTAGGTGCGAATGGCGTTTTTCACCTCTTGAATCTCACGCAATGGCGCTACCACGTTTTTTCCGTTGATGATGTCGCACACTTGTCCTTCACTGAGGTTGTTGCCCTCAATGGCAAGCGACGAATGGATAGTGCGTATGCGGTTGGCTTTGCGCAATAGCAAACTCTCGTTCTCAAGGCGTATGGCATAGCGCTCAATCTGTGCTGATATTTCGGCTATCAGATTGATGGCTTGCGAACTGATATTGAATGGAGGTGTGTACATAATTAACAAACTTTTAATATAATGTTTTTATACGAAATTCATTTGAACTATACTTGCTAAAGTGTTGGGTATCAATATCAAACGATATTTCATATATTTTGGATATAGCTGAATTAAAACCGAATCTTGCTCAAATTATAACCGAATTATGTATTCAAATACTGAATAATGATTCTCCTTAGTCGGTAATATATACCAATGGCGGCCGATTGCATCTAAAAGTAAATCTTGATTCATCTCCACTCTCAAAGAGGTAGTATGCCTTCTTTTTGCTTTGACCGTCAAGCGTATTGGCACAATAAGTACACCAATCAAGAAACTCGTTTGCACGGTTGTTCGGGATAGTGCTTGTCTAACAGCAGAACTCCATAATCGTCCATTATATCTGCCACACGCTTCTGCCATCGGGGGCAACTAATTTCATCTCGTGAGTGTCGCTCACGGGTTGAATGCCCATTGCTGCAAGTTTCGTCTTCAACCAACGCCAATAGTTACCTGCTTTCACATAGTAGGTTTCGTTATTTATAGAGCGAACCATATCTGTAGCAGAGTAGTACCATTGTTTTAAACCGATAAAGGCGTTAGTTGAGTCAGTTATATGTAACAATCGCAAATATACGAAATAATTTTTTAACTATGAAGCCGAGAAGTGTATGTTTAAGGGCAAACGGTTATCGCAGCATGGCGGGGTGGAAAAGAAATGTGGCTTGCTTTTACAATAACTTGCTGCGCGGGGTGGTGGAGAATGCTGTTTTTGCTATTGATTTGCAAACATTCTGTGCTTTGCATACAACAATATGCCTTGTCGTTCGTTATACAATAATTATGATTATTTAGAGTTATGTTCTAACAACAAAACAACAAATAGAGATGAAAAAAGCATTGATTACCGGAGTAACCGGTCAAGACGGCTCATTTCTTGCCGAATTTCTTTTGGGAAAGGGTTATGATGTGCATGGCATAATACGCCGTTCGTCGGTGGATTATCGCGAGCGCATCGCACACTTGGAGGGATTGCCGAATTTCCACTTGCACTATGCCGATATGGGCGACTCGATGTCGCTGGTGAAGCTTGTGGGCAAGGTGATGCCCGACGAAATATATAATCTCGCCGCTCAGAGCCATGTGCAGGTGTCGTTCGACGCGCCGGAGTTCACCGCCGATGTCGATGCCGTGGGCGTGCTTCGCATCCTCGAGGCTGTGCGCACCAATCATTTGGAGAAAACCTGTCGCATCTATCAGGCATCTACCAGCGAACTTTATGGCAAGGTGGAAGAGGTGCCGCAGAACGAGAATACACCATTCCATCCCTATTCGCCTTATGCCGTGGCTAAGCTCTACGGCTTTTGGATAGTGAAAGAGTATCGCGAAGCCTATGACATGTATTGCTGCTCAGGCATCTTGTTCAACCACGAGAGTGAGCGCCGCGGTGAGACGTTTGTAACCCGCAAAATCACCCTTGCTGCCGCACGCATTGCTCAAGGCAAGCAAGATTGCCTCTATCTGGGCAACCTCGACTCGCTGCGCGACTGGGGCTATGCTCGCGACTATGTGGAGTGCATGTGGCTCATATTGCAGCAGGATAAGCCTGAGGACTTTGTGATAGCCACCGGCGTGCAGCACACTGTGAGAGAGTTTGCCACGCTAGCTTTCCACTATGCCGGCATTGAGCTGCGCTGGGAAGGCGAGGGCATAAACGAACGAGGCATCGACCAAAAGACAGGTCGCACCCTCGTGGCTGTGAGCGAGGATTTCTATCGCCCCACCGATGTGGTGAACCTTTGGGGCGACCCAACAAAGGCGAAAACCCAGTTGGGCTGGAACCCGCAGACCACCTCGTTCGACGAACTTGTGAGAATAATGGTGGCTCACGATATGCAAAAAGTGGCTGCCGACCATGTGGCAGGCGTGATGCGAACCAACCTTGCCGAATATCTTGAGAAAGGAATAGTGAAATGATGGAAAAAGATTCGAAAATCTACGTTGCAGGGCATCGCGGCATGGTGGGTTCGGCCATTGTGCGCGAACTGCATCGCCAGGGCTATAACAACATTATAACTCGCACGCATCGCGAGCTCGACCTCACTCGCCAAGATGACGTGGAGCGCTTCTTCGCCGAGGAAAAGCCCGAATATGTGTTTCTCGCCGCTGCCAAAGTGGGCGGCATAGTGGCTAACCAATCGGCATTGGCCGACTTTATGTATGAAAACATGATTCTGGAGATGAACGTGATTCACTCGGCGTGGAAAAACGGTTGCAAAAAGTTGGAATTCCTCGGCTCGTCGTGCATCTATCCCCGCATGGCGCCACAGCCTATGCCCGAATCGTGCCTTTTGACCTCCGAATTGGAGAAAACCAACGAGGCATACGCCCTCGCCAAAATCAGCGGCTTGAAGTATTGCGAATATCTCAATCGCCAGTACGGCACCGACTACATCTCGGTGATGCCCACCAACCTCTATGGGCCCAACGACAACTATCATCCCGAGCACAGCCACGTGTTGCCCGCACTCATACGCCGCTTCCACGAGGCTAAAGAGCAAGGCTTGCCCTACGTCACCTGTTGGGGCGACGGAAGCCCGCTGCGCGAGTTCCTCTATGTCGACGACCTCGCCAACCTCTGCGTGTTCCTTATGAACAACTATAGCGGCAACGAAACCGTCAACGCCGGCACCGGCAAAGAGCTCACCATCAAAGCTCTCACCGAACTCGTGGCAAAAGTGACAGGCTACGAAGGCGAAATACGCTGGGACACCACACGCCCCAACGGCACCCCGCGCAAGCTGCTCGATGTGTCGAAAGCCACCGCGCTCGGCTGGACCTATAAGACCGAACTCGAAGACGGCATCCGCCTCGCTTATGAGGACTTTTTGCACAATCCTATGCGAGCCGAGCGCTGATAAATAGCTCTCGTATACTCGCCCGAGCGCGCTACAAAGTGGCGCGTCGGCTGAGAGGAGGCTTTTCGGGACCTTGCTCCAATATACTCGCTCGGGCACGCTTCAAGGGCAGAATTGATAAAAAACAGCATTATTGCGTAAAATTTACACAAAAAAATTTTGTAGATTGAAAATTTACATATATCTTTGTGGTGTAAATTTTACGCATTTGCTTTTTCGGCGTCGGTTATTGTTTCCCGAAACCCATCCGCAAATAAGAATCCGTCGCCAAAGCAAAAACCAAAAACAGGTGCCCTAGGAAAAAACGAGATTGCAAGCCAAGTATGAGAAATAAGATGGAGAAAAGCCGTAAGATAGGGGTATTCATTTAATAGGCAACTAATTGTTTGTCAATATCATAGATATTTTGTAACTTTACAAAGAACCCCCGATGAACCCATCACGGGCTAATTTGGGGGGTAATTATTTAAAATTTTCTTCATGTGAAGTTACGAAAAATATCTGATATTACGGCAACATTGCCATTTACCGAGTTCGATTTCATGCAATAATATCGGGAGAGTTTTGCAGTCAGTGAACTCGGGCGCATCTATGCACAACTGCCATTGAAAGAAATGGCAGAGAAAATTCGCTCTCATTTTCGCAAATAGCATCTTCTTGTGCCGAAAGCGGAGTGTTGATTTTTGGGAATTCAAGGTGTTTTTAGATAATCTGTATCTTTTTCTCCCGGAATGTTTTGCGGTTCGGGGGAAATGGGTTAACTTTGTTTTTGGTGGTTTTGCCGTGTGTGTTTTTATAAATTGTGACGGCGGGATTTGAGGTTCTTGCGATATGTAAAGTATCTGAGTGACAGTGTGTTGCTTGGGTTATTGAGAACGCCTTATATCTCGACTGTCGTGGAATTATTGAATAATTTTTGATTTTTGCAATGGCTAAGTTTGGCGCTAAAAGTAAGGTGAATTCGGCTAAAAATAGTGGTAAAAAAGATGCAAAAAAGAGCGGCGGAAAGCATGTTTCGGAGACGATGAAGCCTGAAGGAATGTCGCTGAAAGCTTGGCAGGTGGCTCTGCGACGTCAGGCTGCCGAGAAGCAGTATTTTGCCATCGATGCGGTCGACCCCAAGCATGCTCCGGGCGAGTTTCGCGTGAGCAACAACAAGACTAGACGCACTTATAAGGTGGTGTATCGTGGCGAAGATAGCCAGTGGAATTATTGTTCTTGCCTCGATTTCAAAACGTCGCGCCTTGGCACTTGCAAGCACCTTGAGTCGCTCAAATTATGGCTTCGAAAGCATCCTGAGTATGCCGTGAGTGGCGAATTACCATCTTATACATCGGTCTATCTGTCGTATCGCGACAAGCGCGAGGTGTGCATTCGCCTCGGCGATGAATGCCGCGAGCAGTTTGAGGCTCTCGCTGAGCGATATTTCGACGACGCCGGCGTGTTGCGCCGCGATTGCTACAACGCTTTTCCGGAGTTTCTGGAGGCTGCATACGCCATCAGCAGCACTTTTCGATGCTACGACGATGCTCTCAGCTATGTGATAGAGGTGCGTGAGGCCTGCCGCCGCAATGATATAGCCCAAAATATGAGCGATGAAGAACTCGACCATCTGCTCAACACCAAATTGTTCCCATATCAGAAAGATGGTGTAAAATTTGCCTTCGCCAAGGGCCGCGCGCTGATAGCCGATGAGATGGGTCTCGGCAAGACGGTGCAAGCCATCGGCGCCGCCGAGTTGCTTCGTCACCACCACTTTGCCGAGTCGGTGCTCGTGGTGTGTCCCACGTCGCTCAAATATCAGTGGAAGAGCGAGATAGAACGCTTTACCGGAGCCGATGTGCTGATAGTGGAAGGCAATGCCGCCAAGCGTGCGCATATGTATAGCATGCCCGGCACCTACAAGATAGTTTCCTATCACTCTATGGCCAACGATGTGCGCTACTTGGGACACATATCGGTGGATATGGTGATTATGGATGAAGTGCAACGTTTGAAAAATTGGGATACCATTATAGCCGCAGCCGCAAGGCGCATCGATTCGCATTACGTGGTGGCATTGTCGGGTACACCGCTCGAAAATAAGATTGAAGAATTCTATTCGGTGATGGAACTTGTCGACCAATATTGCCTTGGGCCATACTACGAATTTCGCCACAATTGCATAGTCACCGACGGCACTACAAAAGTGGTGGGCTACAAGAATCTCAATAGCGTGGGCCGGCAAGCCGCAGAACGCCTCATTCGCCGCCGCAAGGTGGATGTGGCGCTTCAGTTGCCCGAACGCCAAGATATGACCATGCTCGTGACTATGACACCGCAACAGATGGACATCCATGAGGAAAATAAGGAGACAGTGGCTCGCCTGATACATAAATGGCACCATCAACACTTTTTGAGCGAATCGGACCGCCGCCGATTGCTGCTGTGTCTCAACATAATGCGTATGGTGAGCGACAGCACCTATGTGCTCGACCAGACCACCCGCCACGACGTGAAAATAGGCGAAGCCATGAACATTATCGACGAGATGTTGCAGTCGGGCGATAGCAAAGTGGTGGTTTTCAGCCAATGGGAGCGCATGGCACGATTGCTTGCACAAGACCTCGACAAGCGCGGCGTGGAGCACGAATTTCTGCACGGCGGAGTGCCCTCACACAAGCGCGGCATGATGACCGAGCGCTTCAAGAACGATGCCGAATGTCGCGTGTTTATCTCCACTGACGCCGGTAGCACGGGCCTCAACTTGCAGTCGGCATCGCTCATCATCAATCTCGACCTACCGTGGAATCCCGCGGTGCTCGAGCAGCGCATTGGGCGCATCTATCGCTACGGCCAGAAAAACGGCGTTCAGGTAATCAATCTCGTGTCGAAAGACACCATCGAAGAGCGCATGATTGACAAATTGCGCTTCAAGCAAAACATGTTCAGCGGCGTGCTCGACGGCGGCGAAGACACCATCTTTGCCGGCGAAGACCGATTCAAGCAGATTATAACTGCGCTCGACGACCTCACCGAAGAAAAAGAAACCGATATCGCCACCACAACAACAGCAGAGGCAATCGACTCTGCAGAGACACCCGCCCGGCATAAGAGCAAATCCGCAGCCAACGAAAGCACTCAGCATAGCCACATCTCGTCATCTAAGCCAGCCCAAGATGATTATTTCGATGAAGAATCACCATTGGAAGGCTATCTCTTCGAAGACGAAGATGATTACGACAACGATGAATTCTACTATGGCTACGAAGATGATTATTTCGACGACGAACAATACGACGATGAAGACATCTCCGACAGCTATTACGACTGCATAAGCGACAATATCGAAGAGCACAAGCCCACCCACAGCGATGCCGCCGCCTCCGATGCCGGCAGCAATGATAGCGCCAATGCCGACAGCACCGTACCGCGAGGAAGCGATGCCACAGTGGAGCCACAGCAACTCGTGGCGCAAGGGATATCATTCATCAGCGGATTGGCGCAAACACTACAGTCGCCACAAGCCACCAAGCAACTCGTCGACAGCCTCGTAAAGACCGACGCCGAAGGCCACACCAGCCTCAACATCCCCGTTCCAAACAAAGAAACCGTAGAACAAATGCTAAATGTGTTCTCAAAACTCTTTCAATCAATAAAATAGCCCACGATTGACGGCCGCCCGCGAAAGCAAAATTTCTATTGATGAACGGCAAAAATATGTTTTTATTATGGACAAAGAATTACCGATAAGAATCAAAACCATGAGCGAATTGTATAGCGAACTGCGCTCAGAAGAGAACAAAATAATCAAGTCGCGCACCATAGCCGGTGGCACTGACTATATGCGTAATCGCCTTATCATCCGCAACAAAGAGGGGATTGTGATAGACGAATCGAGCATTTTTGACACACTTGTGGCGCTTGGTCGCTTGATTGGGTTCGAGAAAATCGACACCGCCGACGTTTGGGTTCGGAAAGGCAAATACGGCTACCGACTTGTGCGCCGTAGCACAAACTCCAACTGCTATCGAAGCGACACATCGGGCTGGATGGTTCTCTCCAACGCCCCGGTAATCTCCGTAGCCCTCGCACTCAACCAACTCTTCGACCAACTAAACCTACGCTACATCGCCACAATAGACAATCGCTAAACCCCACCCGCCTTCGCCCACCCTTGAGGCTAAAACAATAGCATAACATGCTTATTTACAGCCCATTCATCTTGTTCAAGAAGAACCAAAATCGGCATAGCCCGGGAGGATGTGCTACGTAGTCCAGGCTTCTCAAAGGATGGGAAAACAGCGGAATCGCAAATAGTTCTCGGGCTGCTTGTCAGTCGCGACGGCTATCCTCTATCATACAACATTTTCAACGGCTCGCAATATGAGGGGCGCACATTTATCCCGATAATCGATGACTTTGTACAGCGATTCTCGCTCACAGAGACTGGGTTCTGGCCCTCGAAAAAGACAGCCGAAAGCTGAACGAAACGGCAATAAACGGCGATGAGCGCATCATCATCAGCTACTCCGACGAACGAGCCACCAAGGATCGGCACAACCGAGAGCGAGGCATAAAGCGCCTTCACAAGGCCTATGCATCGGGGCGCATCAGCAAGAAGAACATCAATCAGCGCGGCTACAACAAGTTCCTCACTATAGAGAACGATGTCATAGTGAGCATCGACGAAGCCAAAATCGAACACGACGCGAGGTGGGACGGGCTGAAAAGCTACGTGACCAACACCGACCTGCCGGCAACCGACGTCATAGAGCAATATCACGGACTGTGGGTCGTGGAACGCGCATTTCGCATCACCAAAGGCTCACTTGAAGCCCGTCCAATTTTCCACTTCACAGAGCGCCGCATTGAGGCCCACATATGCATCTGTTTTGTTGCCTACAAGCTCTATAAGGAACTCGAGCGTCTGCTGTGCACGCTTGGCATTCACCTCAGTGTCGACAAGGCACTCGACATCGCCAAGACCATATCAACAGTTACGGTGGCGCTCCCCGACGGCACACAGGACACTCGCATCATGCTCATGACAGAGGAGCAGCGTCAACTCCAGCCCCTACTCCCCCTCTAATTTCTGATTTGGGTGACCCATTGTCAAAGTCAGGGGTTGATTGGTCCACAATTTTTTTGTATAAGAACATATGCCGGGGATATTTTACTTGTTTAAAGGATGTTGAGCTCTTCTAATCTTTTTAAGATAATGGGTTCTTCGATATTGAATACAGTAGATATAATTTCAATTGGACATTTACGCTCAGAATACAATGTTGCCAATAAGTCATCATCTTTTTGAGTCCAAATGTAGGATTCTTTTTGCTCTTGATTGATGTCACTATTTATTTCGATGTCTTCAATCAATAATAATTCTTCGGAACCCTCTTCAAAGGACCGCTCTTTTGGAATATCTACGAATCGATTATTAGATTTTTTCTTCGTACTATGGATAATTGTGCCAACAAATTCCTCTTCCCAAGTTCTGTCAGAGTCGGGAAGTTCGAATTCTAAATGTGCGCCTATGTTATCGAGAATGATGCATTTTGTTTTGCCTGCTGTAGGCCTCAGACCACGGCCAACTTGTTGCAAGTACTTAACCAATGATTTTGTGGGTCTTGCAAGTTGAATAAACTCTATATCAGGGCAGTCAAACCCTTCAGAGAAAATGTCTACATTTACAATGATATCGATATGGCCAGCTTTAAAACGTTGCACATAAAGGCGACGCTCATCTCGTGGAGTTTCGCTATCTATACGGACAATATTAATCCCGACTGACCTAAATTCTTCACATATGTGGTCACTATGTTTACGGCTTACAGAATAGATAATACCTTTTTTGCCTTTTGCGAGTTTTAGATAACTATCCAAAAGATTTGCCCTAATAGAGCCTTTGTCCATAACTTTCTCAAGTGCAGATATTTTGTAATCACCCTCAACGTCGAACTCTTTAATTGAAGTGATATCTTGATGGGTTTTACTATTATCGTTGATTGAGTAATAGCTATATGGCGCAAGCCAGCCTTCTGAAATAAATTGTTTTATCGAGTTAGAAACGATAAGTTTGTTGTAAATGGAAGAAAAGCCCAAATGATTCATTCTCCATGGTGTAGCTGTTACACCGAGTTTTTTTGCGTTTGGATAGAGTGCCCAAAGCTTTTTGTAAGAATTTGCGGCAGAGTGATGCGCTTCATCAATTATTACAAAATCTACCGCTAAGCTTTTAGCTACATCTGCATTTGAGCGGTGAGTAATTGTTTGAATAGAGGCTACTTGGACTTCAGGACGGAGGTTCCTATCTTTGCCGCCTGCGATAATTCCATGGTTAACCTTATATTTCTTTAGGCTTTCGCTGATTTGCTCGATGAGCTCTATGCGGTGTGCAATAATTAAGACTTTTGCATCTGTGTTGTAGATGACCCCCCAAACCTTGATATCACTAATAATAGATGTGAAAAGGCGTGTCTTGCCTGTTCCAGTTGGCATCTGAAACATTACATTATCGCATTCATCCCAAGCAGCAAAAATTGATTCTTTTGCTTCTTGTTGGTAGGACCGAAGGGAATTATCAATTCTAACGATTTCTTTATACATTTTTCTCAGGCATAAATTTTTCAAGGTGTCCATTAATTATCTCTAATTTGTTAATGTCTGAACGAGTTAGAGATTGAACCTTTTTCCCTTTTGTTTCTGTAATAAGACTCATCCAATTAAGTTTATCCGCCTTCGACCTGAAATTCATTCCGAGATTAATGGCAAAGGCTTTTTCAAATTCCGGATTGCTAAAGTTCTTGCTGATAATTTCCTTATATTCAGAAATCTCGACATATTCCGTCCAATCGTAATCGTCCTCGTCAAAGTCTTCGTTATCTCCAAATTCGTCAAGAATTCTTTTCTTAACGGTGTTGGCAATTAATGCAATTTCACGATTTTTATTCCATTTATTGCCAAATACCTTTTTTAGTAGGACGAATACAATTTTTTGAAGCTGCTCCCTAATGTCTTTTTTCTTTTTCTGTCCTTCTTGTTGAATTGATTGGTCTTGAGTTTCTTTCCATTCCGTCAATTCTGATGGACAATAATCCGGGAATTGCTTGTTTATAATATTTTGATATGAACGAAGCCAAAATGTGTCGCCACCTTGTCCTAACACGCCCTTTATTGTTCTGTTGTCTTCATCCGAGAGATTGTTAAGAGAAATTGATAAATGTTCAATGTAAGGTTCAATAGCCTTAATCCTATCTTGGATAGAAGAGGATGTCTGAATAGCATTTGTTTGAATTAGGAATGCATGTAGTGATCCAATTAATGAAATGAATGCAAAAGTTCCTCTGTTTGAAAAAAGGAAATCATTCTTGGTTTGTTCCTCCATAATTTTGTCTGCAATACTATAAGTGCTGTCGATAAACTGAGTTATTTTCTTACGTGATTCTTTCATGGCCTTATCAACATTTGTTTCATTAATGTTGTAGATACATACATCTGTGTTGCAAGTCCATTGTGTTGCAGTGGCTTTTGGGATTAAACATGACTTCTTAAGCGCTTCGTCAAAAGGTTTAAATTTTAACTTAGAAGGGTCTTCGCCTATAGAAATCATATTGTAAAGAATATTGTTGGAATTATTCCCCAAGTTCTTAATAATTGAAGAACGCAAAGCTTTCATTTTTGAATCTAATCGGTCTGCATGCCAGTATAGGTCCTCCTCTAAATCGAGTCGTAAACTGGGACTAACAGCCTTTTGATTTTCGTTAATATCCATAAAGATTTGTAGTTGCTCTTCTGACGGTATGTTGTCAAAAGCAACTACAGGTATGGTATGTTCATCTTTATATGCTGAATTCGCATATCCATATACACGATGCTGCCCATCTATTATATACGCAATTCCATATGCGTTAGGAATATTGAGCAATCCGAATTCACAATTGGAATTGTCCTCTTTATGAATAAAGTCAAATGTTGTTTTTAACTCATCAGATGGGTTGGCAAAATTGATAATGATAGAGTTTGGGAAATAACCGCCATCATCTATAAACTTCGTAATACCTTTCAGCCTTTTGGGCACGAGA
>SFTJ01000018.1 GCA_004563195.1 bacterium | reverse complement strand
GTGACCGGATATTCCTTATTTTGTTCGATAGAGTAGAGGTATATCACGCGCATTTCGTTGGTTTCGTCCTTGGTGTAGACGAGCCACTTGTCGTCGGGCGAGAATTTAGGCAAAGCGATTTCGCCCGTAGGGTTGACGAAAAGAGTACGCTTCGACTTTGCAGCCACATTCACGAGCACGGCACGGTTTCGGCGGTCGGTGTAGAGGATGTGCTTGCCATCGTTGCTCCAAGCCAGGCTGCGAATGTAGGTGTCGTTGCCCGAAGTGAGTTGCGAGTTTTTGCCGTCGACGGTGGAGTGCAGCCATATTTCGGTTTCGCCCGAAGCGTCGCTGATGTAGGCAATGGTTTTACCGTCGGGACTCCAAGCGCCGTCGCGGTCGTGAACGCCCGATGAGCGAGTGACATTGCGAGTAACGCCCTTCTCCACGGGAACGTCGAAAATATCGCCGCGAGCGCCAATGCAGAGGCGTTTTCCGTCGGGCGAAGCATTAAATCCGCGGGCAAACTCAGCCACATGTCGCACCTCAGAGCGGGCAAAACTGCCCTCGTGATTGAGTTCGACAGTGATTTTGCTGTATTTTTTAGTGGCAGGGTCGAGACGATAGATATAACCGGCATTTTCGAACACAATCACGCCACCGCCGCAACTCGGGAATTTCACATCGTAGTCGGTGAAATCGGTCACCTTGGAAGTGGCTTTGGTGACAGTGTTGTATACGAATATGTTCATACGGTTGTCGCGGTCGCTGATGTAGTAGATTTCGTCGCCAATCCACATCGGGGCAATGTCCTGACCTACAGAGTTGGTGATATTGGTAACCGACTTATTGGCAGAGTCGTAAATCCATATATCGTCGGCCATACCGCCTTTGTAGTATTTCCAAGTGCGAAATTCGCGGAATACGCGGTTATAGGCGAGGCGTTTACCGTCGGGCGAGTAAGAGCAGAAGCCACCTTCGGGCAGCGGCAATTCTTGAGGCATACCGCCGTCGAGAGGCGCTATCCAGAGTTTGCCTGTGAAGCCATCGCCTATGCGATTGCGATACACCACGCCCTTGCCGTCGGGAGTCCAAGCCATGGCAATGTTGTTAGGACCCATACGGTCGGCTACTTCGTCGCGCGAATTGGTGGAAGTGAAAGTAATGCGCTTGGGTTCGCCGCCCTCGCGAGGCATAACGAAGATTTCGGTGTTGCCGTCGTATTGGCCGGTGAAAGCTATGGTTTTGCCATCGGGCGAGAAACGGGCAAACATCTCGTAGCCGTTGTGCGAAGTGAGGCGCTTAGCCACGCCACCGGCAATGGGCACGGTGTAGATGTCGCCGGCATAGGAGAACGCCACATCAGCGCCGTTGGTGGCGGGGAATCGCATGAGTCGACCCTCGTCGGCCCACGCCGATAGCGAGATGGTGGCGGCTATTGCCAAAGAGAGAAAATGTGAACATTTCATAATAGTAATTATTAGTTAAGTTGATGTAAATAAAGCGATTTGAGCACCACGTGCCAATATAGGATAAAGGCATAAGGCACTCAAATCGTCAGGTAATATGTATAAAAACAAAAATCTTATGTTTTTCGGGATTATTTGGCAGCTTGCAGCATGCTGTGCATGTTGGCAGCAGCACGACGGCCGTCGCCCATAGCGAGAATCACGGTAGCACCGCCACGCACAATGTCGCCACCGGCGTAGATATCGCCAATCGACGATTGCATGGTGGCTTCATCCACCACGATGGTGTTGCGCTTGCTCACTTCGAGACCCGGAATCGAACTCGGCACGAGCGGATTGGGCGAAACACCCACGCTCACTATCACCAAATCGACAGGAATATCCTCGATAGCGCCTTCCACAGGCACCGGCGAGCGGCGACCCGAAGCATCAGGCTCGCCCAACTCCATGCGCTGCACGCGCATCGTAGCCACGCGACCGTTTTCGTTGGCGAGATATTCCACGGGGTTGTGCAGAGTCATAAATATCACGCCTTCCTCCTTGGCGTGTTTCACCTCCTCGAGGCGAGCCGGCATCTCCTCCTCGCTGCGGCGATATACGAGCATAGCCTTCTCGGCACCCATGCGCTTGGCTGTTCGCACCGAGTCCATGGCAGTGTTGCCGCCGCCAATGATAGCCACATTCTTGCCTGTGAGCACAGGAGTATCCCAGTCGAGACGGCCCGCGCCCATAAGGTTGACGCGAGTGAGATATTCGTTGCTCGACATTACGCCGCGCAAGTTTTCGCCCGGAATGTTCATAAAACGAGGCAATCCGGCGCCCGAAGCCACGAAAATGCCTTTATAGCCCATTTCGTGAAGGTCGTTGTAGGAAAGCGTTTTGCCTATCACGCAATCCTTCTCAAATTTCACGCCCATTTGGCGAAGGCCTTCGATTTCGGCATCTACAATTGAGTTGGGGAGACGAAATTCGGGAATGCCGTATTTCAGCACGCCGCCAATCTCGTGAAGAGCCTCATAAACGGTGACATCGTAGCCCTTTTTAGCCATA
This sequence comes from bacterium, assembly GCA_004563195.1. Lineage (GTDB taxonomy): Bacteria > Bacteroidota > Bacteroidia > Bacteroidales > Muribaculaceae > SFTJ01. The sequence goes on along the minus strand of SFTJ01000018.1, from coordinate 41,844 downwards.
TCGCCTGCGAACGACAATCCGCAAGGACCGCTACCGATAACAGCCACCTTAATGCCGTTGGCAGGGTCGCACTGAGGCTTGGCGGTGAGGCCGTTGAGGCGAACATAGTCGCTGGCAAAGCGCTCGAGATAGCCAATAGCCACAGGCTGATGTTTCATTTTGAGGTGAATACACTTGCTTTCGCACTGTTTTTCCTGCGGGCAAACGCGGCCGCACACAGCAGGCAGAGCACTTGTCTCCTTGAGAGTGGCTGCGGCATCTTCGAAGTGACCGCGTTCGATGTTCTTGATAAACTTAGGGATGTTGATGCCCACCGGGCAGCCTGTAACGCACTGCGGATTGGGGCAGTCGAGGCAGCGCTTGGCCTCAAGCAGAGCCATGTCGGCAGTGATGCCCTGATTGACCTCCTCATTGCAAGTGATGCGATAGTCGGGGGCGAGTTCCGGCATCTTTACGCGTTCAATGGCTGTGCGCTCCTTGGGCGACATGCTTTTGCGAAGTTGTTCGCGCCATTCCTCTTGGCGCGATGCGGCATATATATTGTCGTTTTCCATATTATCTTGGGGATTTTATTTTGAAAATAAGCATTACAATTATGGTCTCAAGCGAGAAAGCAAACCGTCGAAGTCCACTTGATGAGCATCGAATTCCGGACCTTCCACGCACACGAAGCGAGTTTTGCCACCCACGCTCACGCGGCAAGCGCCGCACATGCCGGTACCATCCACCATCACAGCATTGAGCGAGCACTCGGTGGGGATATCGTATTTCTTGGTGAGCAGAGCCACAAACTTCATCATGATAGCCGGGCCAATGGTTTCCACACGGTCGACGTGTTCGCGAAGAATCACCTTCTCCACGCCCTGAGTTACAAGACCCTTCTCGCCGTAGCTGCCATCGTCGGTCATAATAATCACCTCGTCGCTGCTTTCACGCACCTCTTTTTCGAGAATAATGAGTTCCTTGGTGCGAGCGGCAAGGATGCTGATAACGCGGTTGCCGGCAGCTTTAAGGGCTCGGATGATGGGTAGCATAGGAGCCACGCCCACACCGCCACCGCAGCATACCACGGTGCCGTAGTTTTCGATTTTTGTGGCTTGACCGAGCGGGCCCACCACATCGGTGAGATAGTCGCCCGGATTGAGAGCGCATATTTTGGTGGTGGATTCGCCCACGGCTTGCACCACCAATGTGATGGTGCCGCATTGAGTATCGGAGTCGGCAATAGTGAGAGGTATGCGCTCACCATGCTCGCCGCAGCGAACTATCACAAAGTGACCCGCACGACGCGCTTTGGCTATTAGAGGTGCTTCTACCACAAGTTTCACTACTTTCTCTGAGAAGTATTCCTTGCTTATAATCTTGTTCATAATGTTAAGATTGGTATAAATAGGGTTTTGCAGTTTTTTATATATTAATCGCAAAGTTACTAAAATTTTTCAATGGGCCACCCATTTTGCCTCAAGAGTTGCATTTATGGTGATTGCTATCAGCATCTTGAGAGTGGAAACGGGCATTTTGCAGAATAATCGGGTGGTGAGTAATAATAAAAAATGCGTTTGCAGATAGTAATAAAGATTAAAAAGAATGCAAATTGCTTGAAAACCGAAAATTAATCATTACATTTGTAGATAAATCAGAATAAAAACAAAACTAAAAAACTAACCAATATTAATCAAAATGAAAAGTGAAAACAGATTGGTGGGATCGTATCCTGTAATAGGCATACGCCCCACTATAGATGGCCGTCGCGGGGCCTTGAAAGTGAGAGAATCGTTGGAAGACCAAACCATGGGTATGGCACAAGCCGCCAAGAAGCTTTTTGAAGAGAATTTGCGTTATTCAAATGGCGAACCGGTAAAAGTGGTGATAGCCGACACCACAATTGGTCGTGTAGGGGAAAGTGCAGCATGCGCCGATAAGTTTAAGAAAGAAGGCGTAGACATCACTTTGACAGTAACACCATGCTGGTGCTATGGTTCGGAAACCATGGACCTTGACCCATTGACCATAAAGGGTGTATGGGGCTTTAACGGCACAGAGCGTCCGGGCGCTGTATATTTGGCATCGGTGCTTGCCACCCATGCACAGAAGGGTCGTCCGGCATTTGGCATCTATGGCCGTGATGTGCAGGAAGCCGACCAAAAAGAGATTCCCGAAGATGTGAAAGAGAAATTGCTTCGCTTTGGTAGAGCAGCAGTGGCAGCAGCCTCGATGCGCGGCAAGAGCTGGTTGCAAATCGGTTCGATTTGTATGGGTATCGGAGGTTCGATTATCGACTCTGCCTTTATCGAAGAATATTTGGGTATGCGTGTGGAATCGGTAGACGAAGTGGAAATTATCCGCCGCATGACCGAGGAAATCTACGACAAGGCCGAATACGAAAAGGCACTTGCATGGACCAAGAAATACTGCAAGGAAGGATGGGACAAGAATCCTGAATTCTTGCAGAAGAGTCGTGAGCAGAAGGATAAGGACTGGGAATTTGTGGTGAAGATGATGGTAATCATCAAGGACCTTATGAACGGCAACAAGAACCTGCCTGAAGGTTGCGAAGAAGAGATGGTGGGCCACAATGCCATAGCAGCCGGTTTCCAAGGTCAACGCCAATGGACCGACTTCTATCCTAACGGTGACTTTGCCGAAGCATTGCTCAACAGCTCGTTCGACTGGAACGGTGCTCGCGAACCGTACATTTTGGCTACCGAAAACGATGTGCTCAATGGTTTGGGCATGTTGTTTATGAAACTTTTGACCAACCGTGCACAAATCTTTGCCGATGTGCGCACATATTGGAGTCCTGAAGCAGTGCGACGCACCACAGGTTACGAACTCGAAGGCGTGGCAAAGGAAGCACAAGGATTCTTGCATCTCATCAACTCGGGCGCAGCATGTCTCGATGCTTGCGGCGAATGTAAGGATGCCGACGGCAATGGTATAATGCGCGAATGGTACGACGTTACCGAAGACGACCAGAAGAAGATGCTCGCAGCTACCGAATGGTGTGCAGCCGACAACGGTTACTTCCGCGGAGGAGGCTACTCGTCGCGCTACTTGACCCGCGCCGAAATGCCTGTAACCATGATTCGCCTGAACCTCATCAAGGGCCTTGGCCCGGCTTTGCAGATAGCCGAAGGTTGGACAGTGAACCTGCCCGATGAAGTATCGGATAAATTGTGGAAGCGCACCGACTATACATGGCCGTGCACATGGTTTGCACCACGCGTAACAGGCAAGGGCGCATTCAAGACCGCCTACGATGTGATGAACAACTGGGGCGCAAATCACGGTGCTATCAGCTACGGTCACATCGGAGCCGACCTTATCACCCTTTGCTCAATATTGAGAATCCCCGTATCGATGCACAACGTGCCCGAAGAAGATATCTTCCGCCCATCGGCATGGAATGCATTCGGCATGGACAAGGAAGGTGCTGACTATCGCGCATGCGCAGCCTATGGCCCAATGTATAAGTAATACCATCGTTAACATAAAAAAAATCAGACAACAATGATAGAAAAAACTCAGATAGAAGAATTTGTGCGCCAAGCACGCAGAGTGGGCGCAGCAGGCCTAACCACATGCTCGAGCGGTAACTTGTCGTGGCGCATAGGCGACGAAGCCCTTGTGAGCGGCACAGGCAGTTGGCTACCCGAACTCGTGGAAGAGAAAGTGAGCATCTGCAAGGTGGAAACCGGCGAAGTGCAAAACGGCATCAAGCCATCGATGGAAAGCGTGTTCCACTTGGGCATTATGCGTAATCGCCCCGATGTGAACGTGGTGCTTCACTTCCAGAGCCCATACGCCACACTGTTGGCATGCTCGAAGGACCGCCCGGCAAGCATCAATGTCACTGCCGAGGTGCCACTATATGTGGGCAGAGTGATTCCTGAAATACCCTTCTTGCGCCCCGGCAGCCCCGAATTGGCCGATGCTGTGGTAGAAGCAATGAAGACCCGCAACTCCATACAGCTGCTCAAGCACGGACAAGTGGTGGTGGGTAAGGACTTCAACGATGCATTCCAGAGAGCAATGTTCTTCGAAATGGCATGCCGACTCACCTATCAGGCACTGCAAGCCGGCACTCAGCCCAATGTGCTGACCGAAGAAGAAATCGACGCACTCGAAATGTACTTCGTGGGCCATACTACAAAGGACGGATTATTCTGATAACCCCAAACTCCACAGCATGAAAAATACATTTCTTGCAGCAGATTTTGGTGGAGGATCGGGTCGCGTGTTAGCCGGTTACATCGAAGACGGCGCTCTCCGACTGGAAGAGATACATCGCTTCGGTAACCGGCAGATACGCATCGGTAAGCACCTCTATTGGGACTTTCCGGCACTCTTTGAGGACATGAAAGCAGGCATTCGCAAAGCAGCGCAACGCCCCGACCTGAATGTGCTCAGTGTGGGAATCGACACATGGGGTGTGGACTTCGGTTTCGTGGATGCCGCGGGCTGTCTGCTCGGACTCCCCGTGTGCTATCGCGATGAGCGCACAGCAGGGTTATGTGCCGAATTTATGGCCGACCACGATGTTGCGGCACATTATGCCAAGGCAGGCGTGCAGATGATGGACATCAACTCCATCTATCAGCTCATAGCCATGAAACGCGAAGGTTCGCCGATACTCGATGTGGCAAAACACTTGCTGTTTATGCCCGACCTGTTCAGTTTTTACCTTACAGGCAACGCCAACTGCGAATATAGCATAGCATCGACCTCAGAATTGCTCGATGCCAAGAAAAGAGATTGGAATAACGAATTGATAGAGAGCCTCGGACTTCGTCGCGACATGTTCCCGCCGATAGTGATGCCCGGCACCGTGCGCGGCACCCTCACCGCTGAGGTGGCAGCCGACTTGGGGCTGAGCACCGACGTGAAAGTGGTGGCAGTGGGCAGTCACGACACCCAGAGTGCCTCGTTTGTAACGCCCGAGGGGTGTGCATTTCTGAGCAGTGGCACATGGTCGCTACTCGGAGTGACCCTCGATGAGCCCGTATTGAGCGAAGAAGCACGTTTGAGCGGATGCTCCAACGAAGGTGGCGTGGGCGGAAAGATAAATTTCCTGCAAAATATCACCGGATTGTGGATTTTGCAGCGCCTGATGGCACAATGGAAAGAAAGAGGCGAAAATGTGGCATACGATGTGATATTGCCCGCCGCCGAGAGCGCCCAAATCGATAGCATAATCGATGTAGACGACCCCGTGTTTGCCAATCCGCGCGACATGGAGCAAGCCATAGAGCAATATTGCGCCGAGCGCCAAAATCGCACACCACAAACCATAGGCGAAACGGTGCGAGTGGTGCTTCAGAGCCTTGCGGCACGCTATGCCAAGGGCATAAAGCACTTCGATGCGCTGCTTCCTGAGCCGATAAAGAAAATCAATATTATAGGCGGAGGCAGCCAGAATAAGTTGCTCAACCGACTCACCTCGGAGGCAACCGGGCTACCCGTGATAGCCGGCCCCGTGGAGGCAACAGGCATAGGCAACATACTCGTGCAGGCTATAGCCTTAGGAGAGATTAACAGAAAAGAAGACGTTAAATACTAAACATGGAAAAGGCAAAACAAATACTTGTAGAGAAGAAATATCTACTGACATTTATTTTAATAACCTCGCTGTTTGCGCTGTGGGGCTTCGCCAACGATATCACCAATCCCATGGTGGCAGCGTTTCAAACAGTGATGGAGCTATCGGCCACCAAGGCTTCGCTTGTGCAATTTGCATTCTATGGCGGCTATGCCACTATGGCGTTGCCGGCAGCACTATTTGTGCGAAAATACAGCTACAAGAAGGGTATCTTGCTCGGCTTGGCGCTATATGCCATAGGTGCATTCCTGTTTATCCCGGCAGCCGAATATCAGGAGTTTAGCTTCTTCTGCATCTCTCTGTATGTATTGACATTCGGACTCGCATTCCTCGAGACCACATCCAATCCCTATATCCTCTCGCTCGGCACGCCCGAAACAGCAACCCGACGCTTGAACCTCGCCCAGTCGTTCAACCCCATCGGTTCGCTGTGCGGTATGTTTGTGGCAAGCAACGTGGTGCTCTCGTCGCTTCAGAGCGACAGCGCCGAAGTGCGCGAGATAGGATTCTCGATGCTCGATGAGGCCACCAAAGCATCAATCCGACTCCACGACTTGGGCGTGATACGCAATCCCTATGTGATACTCGGTTGCGTGGTGCTGCTTATGTTTGTGGTGATAGCCTTGTTTGTGAAGAGTGACAACGATACCAAGGTGGAGAAAGCCGAAGAACCCAAGGTAAAGGACTCGCTAAGACGCTTGTGGAACAATAAGTGCTATCGCTACGGTGTGCTCACACAAGTGTTCTATGTGGCTACGCAGATAATGTGCTGGACATTTATCATACAATATGCCGATAATTTGGGAATCAACAAATCTACAGCGCAGTGGTATAATATCCTTGCTATGGGTTTGTTCCTCAGCGGCAGATTTGTGAGCACCATGCTTATGAAATATGTAAACGGCCGCATGCTGCTTATGGTGTTTGCCATTTGCGCTATGTGCACCACAGCAGGAGCCATACTGATAGTGGGCAATGCCGGATTGTATTGCCTTGTGGCAACATCGGCATTTATGAGCCTTATGTTCCCCACCATCTATGGCGTAGCACTCGAAGATGTAGGTCAAGACTCAACCCTCGGAGCAGCATTCCTGGTGATGGCAATCGTGGGTGGCGCTTTGATGCCTCCATTGCAAGGTATGATTATCGACAACTGGAACTTCGACTTCCTGCCATCGGTTAATGCATCATTTATTCTTCCGTTTATCTGCTTCTGTGTTGTGGCAACCTACGGCTACGTCACCGAGCGAATAATCAAGAACAGAGCATAAAGCAAACGCCACTACTCGGCTCACATAGAGCCTGATAATAAATAAATGGCTGAAGAAACCTTCGCCCGACGCCTGTGCAAGGCGCCACCGCGGCAAGATAGTTTCTTCAGCTGTTTGTTTTTGTCGCCGGCTGATGAAGTTTTTTCAGTAATTCTGCAGTCTGATTACAGTAACATTGTTGGTGGGGGAGGAGTGGGATGCCGGGCTTACTTTTTGAACAGGCGCACATGGCGGAGCAGAGCCATCTCGGAGAAATGGCTGTTGAGGCTCGGCTCGAAGTTCAGGCGGATTACATTTTTACCTTTCAGCAGCTGCAGATGCACCATATTGGAGTAACCGAAATTGCTCCACTCGCCTGCACCGCGCTGCGGCATCACCAATATGTCCTGCTTGTGAGTATTCACTACGAGGGCACACATAGGGCAGTTGCCCACATTTGAAGCGCCGTTGGCAAAACTCACATCGAGGTAGTATTCGCCAGCCTCGTCAACCACCACCGGGAAAGTGATGGCGCTATTGCGGGTTTTGCTGAATTCCACCACACGAGCGGCGTTGTCGCCCTTGATGAGAGATGTGCCCGGGGTGGCATATTCGGCAAGATTGATGCATCGGAAATGCTTGTCGGAGAACACGATGTGCGGTTTGGAGATAAGACTCTGCGCATAATCGTCCATTGCCACCACATATACTATATTGAACGGCTGTTCGAGCCGCGGCAGCACAAACGAACGGTGTATGCCGTTGTATTTTCGGTCGTTGATTACAATAGAATAGGTGAGGTCGCGGCGGAAATTGGAGATATAAGCACTGTCGCCGTGCCACACCACGCAAGGGGTGAAGGGCCGTGTGTGCGAGTCGGTGATATTGATTTCCGACTCAGAAGTCATGCCCTCGGTGAGCGAAATTTCCACCGAGTGCGACCCGCTTATGTTGCAACCTATGAAATTGCTGTTCATCGGCTTTCCATCGAGAGTAATCTTGCTGATTTCCGACCCGGTGCCCGAGATGGAAATATCGAATATCGCATTGCGATAGCGCAGACCACCTATGCGCTTCGTTCCCGGCAAGCAGGCAGGCACATAGGGGTTAAATTCTATACCATAGGGCTGAAACTCGATGCCCGCAATGGCTCGAAGCATCACAGCCACATTGGCGCAAGCATTGAGCAGCTGGTCGGATTTGGAGAAACGGTTTGACGTAAACCCGTTGAAAGCCGCATCGCGAATTTGAGCGCCCAATCCGGCAGTCAATGCCGCCTCGTTGCCGTTGTGAGCGGCAGCCAGATTCCAAAGAGCTTGAATGTAAGGCAAATCGTCGAATTCGGGTCGGTCGGTGATTTGCAGCGGATATATGTCGTGAATGCCGGTGAGAGCGAAAGGTGTGCGACGAAGCAGAGTAACGGCGCGGTCGTCGTCGGCGATGTCGAAAATCATGCACAGCGCTTGGGCGAGGTTGCACACCGTAGCCGACTGAGCCGAGTATGCCTCGTTGATAAGGTAGGCGCAATAAGTGCCCCGGCGCTCATTCCACAGGCGCTGATTGATGTTTTCCTTTATGCGTTTAAACGATTCGTAGTAGTCATTGCCATCGATGCCGAGTTCGTCGGCCATCTCGCTGAGCACATAGTGGCAATAGGCATAGATTACATTGGCACCGAGATTGATGCTTTCGAAGTAATCTTTGGCGCTCATCCAGCGCGGATATAAGTCTTCGGGCTGCGAGAAACTGTTGCAGCCGTGGATAAGCCAAAAGTCGCTGCAAAAAATAATGTGCTTATCGGCATTAACCGTGTTTTGGATAACTTTAAAAGCATATTCCAGCCAGCGGCGGTCGCCGTTGGTGCAATACACCTGCCAGGCGGCAGCAGCCCAAATGAGGCGGTCGTTGACGATGGGCGAAGCCAGTCGAGCCGTAGAGTCTTGACGAATGATGCCGTTACTCACGCGAGAGCGCAGCAATTTGATGCAAGCCTCGGGATTGAGGTAGGCGAGAGCGAGGAAAGTGGCGAGCGAGGTTTTTGAACCCGACATTTCGCTCGGAGAGGCGCCGCTGATGGCATCGATAGCCATATTGTAGACCGCATCAACAATATTGAACTGCGAGTCGAACACCGGATAATCGGCATTGGGAGCCGCTATGCTCCAGTGCTCAAATTCGCGGTCGCGGCGATAGGTGTCGGGGTTGAGCACGAGGTCGAGTTGAAATATTCCTTTGCGGTCGGTGGGTCGCAATTTTGCTTGATTGTTATTGCCGAGCGACGACAGACTCCACGAGAGCGGAGCGATGTTGCCAATCACCCACACGCCATTGAGTTCGCCTTCGAAGATAGAATCGCCCACAGCAGTGACCCACACACCATGCTTATCGAAAGCCTCGGTCATGTCAGTCAGGTCGACTTGGAGCGTGCAGCGAGTGTTGGGAGCAATGGGTTCGCCCGGAACGAGCTGTTCCACCGAATCGGGCAGGCAAGCGGTGGCAAATATGGTGTCGGCAGGTGAAGCAGCGATGTGAAAATGCCCCGGCAAGAGTTCGTTGTCGCGCATGTTGAAAGCCAGGCGAAAAACGAGCGGCCACGATGGTGTGGATGATTGCGGACTGCGATAGTTCGAAACTATTTCGCAAGGCGAAGGCGCGTAAGCCACAAAATCGCCCTCGATAACACTGTCGGCATAGACCGAAAAAATTCGGTTGGCGGTGATAACATCGCTCTTGGAGCCGTGCTGAGAGCATGCAGCCAAGAGTGCGCAGATAATAGATATTATTAAATACTTAAATATGTTCACTGCCTCGTTTCAAATACGGTTATGCCGATATGGATTGTTTACACCACAAAGATACAAAAAATTATTGCTAAATAGCCGTTAAGGGCAGTTGTCAATAGTAGAAAAAATGAAAAAAATGGCAAAAAATGACCAGCTGGTAAAAAATGACCAATTAGGGCACAAAAATGAATAGTGGAAATGAGGTGTTTATGACTAACTTTGCACCCGAAAACAAGAAAAGATGATATGAGATTAGTTATTTTGGTATTAGCAATGGCCGGAATGGTGTTCAGTTCCGGAGCGCAACAGAAGATGACATTGCAAGAATGCCTCAAAACAGGCATTGAAAACAACCTCGGACTGAAGAAAGCCGATGGCGAGATTAGAAAAGGAAAATTGACAATCAGTGAAAATCGTGCCAAGTTGTTGCCCCAAATCAACATGGTGGCATCGCTGAACGATAATTTCGACCCACCCGTATCGGTAACCGACGGTACAGCCTACGGCAAGAAGTATAACATCACCAAGACACTGCAATATAACTCGGCAGCCGGAGTGCAGTTGCAGATGCCACTCTACAACCAGATGGCACTCACCGCCATGGACTTGGCAAAGACCGTGGATCGCATCAATTCGCTATCGTATGAAAAAGCGGTGGAAGACCTGATAATGCAGATAAGCAAGATGTATTACATGGCACAGAACACCGAAGAGCAAATAGCGATAGTGGGCGACAACATAAAGCGACTGAAAGAACTTCGCGACATAACGGTGGCATTCTACGACAACGATATGGCGATAGAAGTGGATGTGAAGCGCGTGAACATAAATATAGAGAATATGCAAGTGCAGTACGACAACGCCAAGGCAATGCTCGTGCAGCAATATAATATGCTGAAGTATGTTATGGACTATCCGAGCGACGCCGACATAGCCGTGGTGACCGATGGTAACGGCATAGACGAAATCAGCTCGTTTGCAGGTTTGGACAGCAACCTGTATGAATTGCAGCTGCTTCAAGAGCAAGTGACCCTCGCCCAGCAGCAGAAGGACCTCGCCAAGAGCGAATATCTGCCAAGTCTGGCACTCACGGGTTCGCTGATGTTCTCAGCCTATACCGATAAGATAGGCAATTGGTTCCACTCGGGAGAATCGAACCACTGGTATCGCTCGAGCGGCTTGGGAATATCGCTTCGCGTGCCCATTTTCGACGGCTTCGGACGCCGCTCGAAGGTGCGCAAGGCACAAATCGACATCGACAACGCCAAGATATCGTATGAGGACGCCTACAAAGGACTTCAGACACAATATATGAACGCCATCAACGACTTGCAGAACAGCCAGCGCAACTATGTGAAGCAAAAGGACAACTACAAGCTCGCCGAAGATGTTTATAACGTCACCACCGACCGCTATCGCGAGGGAATAGTGACTATGACCGATGTTCTGCAAGATGAGATGCAACTCAGCTCGGCGCAGAACAACTATCTGAGTGCAAGTTACAACTATCGCATAGCGCGCTTGTCGATACTAAAATACACCGGACAGCTTTCAACGCTGCTCGGCGAAGCCCCAAGGCGATAAAAAACTACATAATATTAGAGAATAATTACAAAAATTTATACACCATAAATATAATAAGCAGACAATTATGAGCAACAATAACAGTGAAATGACTCACGAAACCAAGGTACAGAAACTCAAGAGACAACGCATACGTCAGATGATAACCAGCGCCCTCGGAATAGGCGTATTGCTATGGGGTGTGGTGAAGGTGACCATGCTATTTCTCGACTATAAGAAGACCGAAACCTGCAACGATGCACAAGTGGAGCAATATCTCGCACCGGTGAACGTGCGCGCCACAGGCTACATCAAGAAAGTGTATTTCACCGAACATCAGCGCGTGCAGAAGGGCGACACCCTGCTTGTGCTCGACGACCGCGAATATCGCATCAGAGTGATGGAAGCCGAAGCCGCCCTCAAGGATGCCATGGCAGGCGCAAATGTAATCAACGCCACCCTTGCCACCACTCAAAACTCGGCATCGGTGTACGAAACATCGATAAGCGAAATCAATATACGCATAGCCAAGCTCGAAAAGGACCAGCAACGCTATAAGAACCTTGTGGAGCGCAAGGCAGCATCGCCAATCCAGCTCGAGCAGATAGAAACCGAGTTGAAGGCAACTCGCGAGAAACTCGAATCGGTGAAGCGCCAGCAAAAAGCCGCCTACTCAGGCGTGAACGAAGTGCAAACCCGTCGTGCCAACACCGAAGCAGCCATAGAGCGCGCACAAGCCGCCCTCGAGATGGCAAAGCTCAACCTGTCGTACACAGTGGTAGTGGCTCCATGCGATGGTAAGCTAGGCCGCCGTGCCATAGAGGACGGACAATATATCAGCGCCGGAACCACACTCACCTACATCATCCCCGACACACAAAAGTGGGTGATAGCCAACTATAAGGAAACCCAAGTGGAACGCCTCTACGAGGGACAGAAAGTGAAGATGACCGTCGACGCCATAGGCGACAAGGAATTTGAAGGCACCATCACTGCCATATCGGGAGCTACAGGTTCGAAATTCTCGCTTGTACCCACCGACAACTCGGCAGGCAACTTTGTGAAGATACAGCAACGCGTGCCCGTGCGCATCGATTTTGAAGGACTCACGCCCGAAGATAACGACCGCCTTGCAGCCGGTATGATGGTTGTGGTAAAGGCTGAAAGAAAGTAATATGAGTGCTACTTATTCACGAAATTATCCGTTCTACGACTGGGTGCCAAAGCCACTTGGCATACTGTTCCTGATCATCCTCTTCATCCCTATTCTTACCATAGGCGGTGTATACTCCGCCAATAGTGGAGAGATGACAAGCGGATTGGGCATACAGTCGGAACACATACAATTTGTGGGGTTTGTCACCTCGGTGGGAATGGCGGCTTTCTCGCCCTTCTTCTACCAACTGGTGTGCATACGCCGCGAGAAGATGATGTGTATAGTGGGATTCTCGATAATGTACATGCTGAGTTATGTATGCGCCGAGACCGACAGCCTCTTCTTGCTGGCACTATGCAGCTTGGTGATGGGCTTTGTGCGAAATGTGCTGATGATGTGCAACCTGTTTACGCTCATCAAATATGCTTTTGGCATGGAAGCCACCATCAACATCACACCTGGCAACGATCCTACCGAAGAGAAAGGTTGGGACGAACTCGATGTGCAGAAAACCTCGAGTATGCCCACCATCTACCTCTTCTTTATGATTCTAGGCCAGATAGGTACCTGCTTCACCGCATGGCTCGCATACGAATATGAGTGGCAATATGTTTACTACTATATGATGGGCACCATGCTTGTGGCAATAGTGATATTGTTTGTAACCATGCCGTTCCACCGCTATCCCGGACAGCATTTTCCCATCAATTTTGCCAAATTCGGCAATGTGGTGGTGTTCTGCGGCATGATGTGCTCATTTATCTACATTATGGTGTATGGCAAGGTGCTCGACTGGTATGATTCGGAAGAGATACGCATAGCCACACTGCTGTGCGTGGCGTTTACCGCGCTGTTTATATGGCTCGAATGGAGTCGCCGTTGCCCCTATTTTCTGCTCAGCGTGTTCAAGCTTCGCAGTGTGAGGGTGGGCTTGCTGCTCTTCTTCCTGCTTATGGTGCTCAACTCGAGTGCAATGTTTGTCAACATATTTGTGGGCGTGGGCATGAAGATAGACAACTGGCAGAATGCCACACTGGGCAACTGGGTGGTGCTCGGCTACTTCCTGGGCTGCTTGATAGGTGTGTATTTCGGCAATAAAGGCGTGCATTTGAAGTATATGTTTGCATTGGGCTTCCTGCTGATAGGTTTGTCGTCGCTCTACATGTACTTCGAGGTACAAACCCAGGGACTCTACAGCCACATGAAGTGGCCTGTGATAATACGCGCCACCGGAATGATGCTCCTCTACTCGCTCACAGCCGTGTATGCCAACCAGCGTATGCCGTTTAAGTTTATGTCCACTTGGGTGTGTGTGATGCTCTCGGTGCGTATGGTTATAGGCCCCGGCGTGGGATCGGCACTCTACAGCAATGTGTTCCAGCAGCGCCAGCAGTATTATGTTACCCGCTATGCACACGACTACGACCGCACCAATCAGGAACTCACCAACACCTATAATCAAACGGTGCGCGGCATGCAATATCAAGGCAAGTCGGTGACCGAGTCGGAGCAAATGGCAGCCATTTCGGCCAAAGGCAAAGTGCAAGTGCAAGCCACCATCTCGGCAGTGAAAGAGATGGCAGGATGGACATTCTACGCTTGCTTGCTGTGTACCCTTGTTACGATAATAGTTCCGTGGAAGAAGCGAGATATATCGGGCGATACGCGCGAATATCTCACTAAAGTGGAGAATACTTAGCAAATAATAACAATAACTAATCGCGATAAGGTGCAAACTGCCGAATGTAAAAAGGCAGCAAAGCGCCACATAGAGAATGAGCGTGCCGAGGAGAGAGAGTCTTCCCGGCACGCTGTGTGTTTTTTAGGAGCATCGGCAATAGGGATAATAGACAAAAATAATCAACTTTTAGCGCAGAATGATGTGCCGAAAATAGCGATGCAATATCACTACAAGGCATTGCAGAGGGCATTTGGTATCATTATGGAATAATTTTTTTGTTTTTTGGATAAAAATCATTATCTTTGCACTCAATAAGAAGATAGACAAGATATTTGTATTGCGATAAAGGGAAATTAAGGTAAAAAAGGGCCGAATAAAGATTCGGTGATTGAAGTTAGTTTTTAGGTTTTATTATTTGTGGTTGATAAGACTGCTTCATCCAAAAAGAAAACAGGATGAAATAAGGAGTCTTATAACAAAATGGGTAACTGTAGGAATCGAGAATTTCTTAACAGTTGAGATGAAATTAAACACAGCGTTATATCTCGGAATAATTCCGAGATGCCGCCGAGAGTGAGTGGCGAAGTTCTTGAAAATGCACGGTTCCCCATATTTTAAAAACGATTATTACAGGCGCAAGTCTACAATATAAAGATAAAAGTTAACCCTAATACCACATTTTATTCATACTATTTTTTTCCTAGGGCACCGCGAAGTGATTTCGAGGTGCTTTTTTTATCTTTTTTTTTGAGGGGGTGGAAGTCGGACGAGTCGGACATGTCAGACCGGTCGGACGGGTCGGACCGGTCTGACTAAAGGTGAGTGAGTGTGGAGAAAGGTGTGATTTTCTTGTGCTTATTTTGCTATTTCGGCGAGGAAATTTCGCAAGGTGGAGCCATCGTCGATAGATGGAGTGTAGGGCAGGAGCACATTGATGAGGCTGCCGAAACAGTTATCTATCAATCCTTTGAGCGAATTGAGCACGCAATAGTCGCCGCATAGGCCGCACACATCTATTTGCTCAAAAGCACCGTCGGAGATAAATTTTGCCAGTGCCGGACCATTCTTGGGGTTGGCAAAGATGCTGTATTCCTCGGTGGCAATGTTGTTGCCCTTGGTGAAGAAGTGTATTTCGCGCCCTTGAGTGGCATCGACGATGGGCTGAAAGAGGGCGGCACCCACTGTGTGCTGCACACAGTGCACAGGCCAAGGGCCCTCCGGGCAATAGCGGGCAAACGAAGAGTGATTGTAAGGGTGCCAATCGAGAGTGGCGGCTATTGCGCTGTATTCATCGGCATTTTGGGCTATATAGTGAGCGAGTTCGTTCATAGCTTCGGGAGCACCGGCTACTGCCAGGCTGCCATCGATAAAGTCGTTTTGACAATCGATAAGTAAGAGCAGTTTCTTCATTGTGAAAAATATGGGTTATAATATTATTAATGTGTAAATATTCGTCAGTCGAGAACGGCAGAAGCAAGCGTCATAAGCGAAACTTTTATTCCCGGCACCGCTTCGATGGTTTTGGCGCAGCTGAGCAAGGTGGCTCCGGTGGTGACCACATCGTCGACCAGCAGCACATGCTTGTTTTCGAGTTCCCGGGTGTTGACAGTATCGAAGAGCCCTTGGGTATTCTTCCAGCGGTCGTAGATGGATTTTCTCGTCTGCGTGTCGTGAGGCATCACCGCCACCACATTGTGGGCTATGGGAATGCCGGTGACTCGGCTTATGCCTTGAGCTATGTAATCTGCTTGATTGTAGCCGCGTTTGTGGAGCTTTGAGGAGTGCATAGGCACCGGAATGATGCAGTGTATGCCCTGAAAGAATCCCGAACTCAAAATCTGCGAAGCCACATAGGCACCGAACCACTCGCCCAGACGCGGCGAATTGCGATATTTGGTGTCGAGAATTATGTTGGTGTAGGGGCTGCGCTTGCGATAGTAAAAATAAGCCGTGGCGCGATATATGGGCGTTTTTCCGGCGAAAAGCTGCTCCATGGAATTGAATTGCCGAGTCTCGAAGAGCGTGCGAGGGAGGTTGTCGAGACATTTTCGACACACATAGGGTTCGCCGGGCGACAGCGCGTGGCGGCACACCGGGCAGGTGCGCGGCATAAGCACATCCCAAGCCGAGTGGATGTAGCTTTTAATCATCGAAATAAGCGTCTTGGCAGTTGTCATCATCGTCATCGCAAGGGTTAGTGGAGTTGTATGGCAGGACATCGGGAATAGTGCGATAGATAATATCAGGCTCAAAGCCACGCGAAGCGGCAAAACGCACCAGCGCAGCCTTGGCTTGCATATATGGTTTGTTCTTGATGCTGCGCACCTTGGCGGCGAGCAGAGTGTGGAGCCGTTCGGCATATTCCTCGTCGGAAATCTCGGTTAGTGCATCGGCTATGGCATTGTCGTCGAAGCCTTTTTGACGAAGTTGATAAGAAATCTTGATTTTTCCCCAGCCCTCGAAGCGAAATTTATCGCGCACAAAGGCACAAGCATAGCGATTGCGGTCGATGAACCGCATCTCGTAGAGCCGCGCAATAATGCGGTCGGCATCGTTGGGAGCGATGGCCCACGCAGCAAGTTTGGCGCGGAGGTCGCACTCAGCCTGTTCGCTACGCGAGCAGAGAGCCGCGAGTCTGTTGAGCGCATTTTCGGGCGATATTTTCTTTTTTGTAGTAGCCATATTGAGAAAAAGCAGTTGGTTTCAAGGCAACCATAAAGCCGAGACAAATCGGTCGCGGCCGTAGAAGTCGCGAGCGACCTCAATTTCGGCAAAGTGGAAGTTGGCGAGAAGTTGAGCCGTGGCATTGCCGTAGGCGGCATTGATTTCGAAATATAATTTTCCGCCCGGCTTGAGTGCCACCGAGGCATAGCGAGCTATGGCGCGGTAGAATAGCATCGGGTCGTTGTCGGGGACAAAGAGGGCAGAGTGAGGCTCATAGCGCAGCACATTGTCCTCCATCAGCTGCTGCTCGTGCATGCATATGTAGGGCGGATTGCTCACAATGATGTGAAATTGCTGCGGCTGCGGCACGGCATTCAGTATGTCGACGTGGTGAAACGCCACCTTTACGCCCAGATTGCTAGCATTATCGGCGGCGAGGTCGAGAGCAGGCTGCGAGATGTCGAAAGCATGCACCTCGGCAAAGCGCAAGGCGCGAGCAAGCGAGCAGGCGATGCACCCCGATCCGGTGCCAATGTCGAGCACACAGAGGTCGGGCACATCTTGATTGCGGTCGACAATCATATCTACCAGTTGCTCAGTCTCGGGTCGCGGGATGAGCGTGTGCTTAGATACTGCAAAGCGATGGCCGTGGAAGTGAGCCACGCCCACAATGTGCTGAATGGGCTCGTGGCGCAAGAGGCGCTGCACGGCATGGCGCATCTTCTCCACCACGAAAGGCGGCACCTCCGAATCGGCACGCATGTAAATGTCGACGGTGGAATAGTGCATCCACTCCTCGAACAAAATGCGCACAAAGGCACGCACCTCGCCCTCGGGATAAGCCTTGGCGAGAGCCGACTTGATGTCAGATATCACTTGATGGGTAGTCATAAGGCAAAGTTAATAAAAAAGCCGCTAAGAGCGGATGAGAATGCTACAAAAAAGAGGCAATAGTAAGAAAAAGCCCGAGTGGGTAAAAAGTGATAGCCACAAAGTTAGCATAAGCTTAAAAAATGTGGTAACAAAAACTAAAAAAGGCATTGAGAGTGTCAATAATAGTGAAATAATGCCCAATATGCCGTATATTTTCAAATTAGTTATTAAATTTGCACATTAAAATAAAAAAGGATGAACAGAAAATTTCCATTATATCTACTGCTTGTAATGCTTGTGGCATCGATTGCAGTATCATGTAACTCAGATGAGGAAGAACTAATAGATAGTGCGCCGACCGTGATTTCCGGTGGTACGGCAATCACATCGTTTGCATTGGAGCCCGATGAAGACGTATTGCTTAATCTCGACTCGGTGTTCTTTTCAATCGATTTGGCTAATCGACGCATATATAATGCCGACTCGTTGCCCAAGGGAACCGATGTGAGCGGACTACGTATATCGATAGAGCACTCGGGAGCAAGTGTAGAGGTGGTTCAGGTGGCCGGTAAGGTGCGCCCCGACACTGTGTTTACCCTTGGTGAGACCGAGACCGACACCATCGACTTTACCGGTAACGTGGGCTTGCGCGTAAAGGCAGCCAACGGCACCGAAGCATATTATTATGTAAAGGTGAATGTGCATACTCAAGAACCCGACTCGCTCTATTGGAACCAATTGGCGCGTCGCGATTTGCCATTTGCCGATGGCAAAGTGCTTGCACAGAAAACAGTGGTATATAAGGAGAAAGCTTATTCGCTGGTGAATAGCGCCAACGCAGGTTTGGTGCTTTCGTGCAACGAAAATCCATATTACAACCAATGGGAGAAAGTGGATGCCCGCTTTGACTTTGTGCCCGATGTGAGCACCCTCGAAGCCACCGGTGATGCACTTTATATCCTCGATGAGAACGGCTCACTCTATACCTCGGCCGACGGCGAAAGTTGGACCTCGTGTGGAGTGACATGGTGCACCATGATAGGCGGTTACACCGACCGAGTGCTCGGATTGCAGAAGCAAGGCAGCGCCTATATGCACGACGAATATCCCCGCAAGGCAGGCTTTGCATCTACCGAAGTCGACATCGACTTCCCAGTGAGCGAGGCATCGCAATTTACCTATAGCGAACTTGAGTGGGGCGTGGAACCACAAGGCTTTATAGTGGGAGGTATAACATCCGACGGCAAATATCGCGGCGACGTATGGGCATACGACGGCAAGGCTTGGAGCATGATACGCAGCAAGGCATTGCCATCGCTTGCCGGAATGACCGTGTTTGAATACGTAAACTACGAAAAAGTGGCTGAAACCACTACCTACATCACCCACCGAGCATGGTTTGCCGTGGGCGGACGCAATGTTAAGGGACTGATGAACAGCGACGTGTATATCTCGCGCCATCAGGGCCTGTACTGGTCGAAAGCCGACCAATTGCTGCAGATGCCCGACTATATAGAGCCGCGATGCGGTGCACAAGCCTATGTGTTTGAGACCACGCACACGCGAGCATCGGACGGCGGCGTGTGGACCTCGATGCCATCGAAGAAATTGCCCGTGTGGGCGCGCATCGACTTGCCGCTGAGCACACGAGT
Organism: bacterium; assembly: GCA_004563195.1. Classification (GTDB taxonomy): domain Bacteria; phylum Bacteroidota; class Bacteroidia; order Bacteroidales; family Muribaculaceae; genus SFTJ01. The sequence continues at coordinate 22,623 of SFTJ01000018.1, read as the reverse complement.
GTCGCAAGACGTAAGTTCGTGGACCAGCCCGTATATCTACCTCTTCGGTGGAGTGAACGAAGACGGCAATGTGTGCAACGAAGTGTGGCGCGGAGTGCTCAACCGACTCACTTTCAAGCCCATCATTTAAGGCGAAAAAATCGTCAGGCTAAGGATAATAACCCGGCGGTAACCATCGTTTTTCATATAAGAAACAACAAATTCACCAATCCCTAATCTCGCAGAGAAGAGGGGTAAAAGACGACGAGAAAAGAAGAAAACAGTGTAACAACCTACTCAGACAGTGAATAAAAAAGAGTATATGAAGCGACTGATGGTAATAATGATGGTGTTGGCAGCAGCGATGGCAGCGCAAGCGCAGGACTATCGGTTTGAGGCGGGAGGAGCCGTGGGCATGTCGAGTTATCTCGGCGAAGCAAATGGAAGCAGTGTCTTCGCCCATCCCGGCTTTGCAGCCGGAGGGGTGTTTAGATATATAATCAACAGCCGGATGGCACTCAAAGCGAGTGCGCTGACAGCCGGCATAAGTGGAAATACCGCCGATGGTAGCAATGTGTATCCCGGCGGAGAGACATATCAATTCGACTCGCAACTCTATGACGTGGGGGCGCAGTTTGAATTTAACTTTTTGAATTTTGGCATAGGGTCGAAATATCTGAAGTTGAGCCGCATATCGCCCTATCTGTCGCTTGGCATGGGGCTGACATTGGCGTCGAACGAACGCAAAAACGCCTTTACGGTGAGCATACCGATGGGCGTGGGCGTGAAATACAAGATTAAGGAACGCCTTAACCTTGGACTGGAATTTGCGATGCGCAAGACATTGAGCGATAACCTCGATGGCTTGAGCAATCTTAACGGCATAGAAAGCGGGTTTGCCAAGAACACCGATTGGTATAACACCATAATGGTGAGCGTTACCTATGAGTTTGGCAAGCGCTGCCGTACATGCCATTATGTAGATTAGAAAAAACTAAATAGAACGGAACAAAAACGGGATGACAGAGCAAATAGATAGCCAACGACTACCGCGCCACGTGGCAGTGATAATGGACGGCAACGGACGCTGGGCCAAGCAACGTGGGTTGCAGCGCACCGAGGGCCATGTGAAAGGCGTGGAAACGGTGAGAAAGATTACCGAGATAGCCTCGCAGATAGGCATAGGCTATCTCACGCTGTATACATTCTCGACCGAGAACTGGAATCGCCCCAAGGAAGAAGTGGATGCACTGATGAACCTGGTGGTGGTGGCTATAGAGCGCGAAACGCCCGATTTGATAAAGAACAACGTGCGCTTGGACATGATAGGCGACATAGAGCGCATGCCCGAGTTTGCACGCGAGCGACTCACACGCTGCATCAACGATACGGCACATTGCACAGGCTTGACCTTGGTGTTGGCATTGAGTTACTCGTCGAAATGGGAGATACTCGAGGCGGTGAAGAGCATATCGGCACGAGTGAAGGCAGGCGAGTTAGACATCGACGACATCGACGATGCATGCTTCAGCAATAGTCTCACCACACGCGGGATGCCCGACCCCGACTTGCTGATACGCACCGGCGGTGACCTGCGCATCAGCAACTATCTGCTTTGGCAGATAGCCTACAGCGAGCTGTATTTTACGCCCAAATATTGGCCCGACTTCGATAAAGACGACTTCTGCGAGGCGATATTGGAGTATCAGCGCCGCGAGCGCCGATATGGCAAGACGAGCGAACAGATAAAGAAATAAACTACAACTACTAATATAAGCACGAGTTTGAGAGGCACGCCTCGCAAGCCCGAACACAGAAAAAGAATATAAACTACGAATATGCGATATAAGCAACTCTTACTGATGGTGGCAATCTTGGCCGGCATGGCGAGCAGCAACGCTGTGGCGCAGGTGGCTAACGACACAATCTACAACCCCAAAGTGATATTCACAGGCATGCCCAAGAAATATGAGATAGCAGGCTTGAAAGTGACCGGTGTAGACAATTACGAAGACTATATAGTGATAGGTTATTCGGGCTTGTCGCTTGGTCAGGTGGTGGAAATACCGGGCAATGATATTACCAACGCAGCAAAGCGCATTTGGCGTCAGGGTTTGTTCTCAAAGGTGAAAATCAATGTGGAGAAAGTCTACGACAACAAGGCATGGTTGGAATTTGAGTTGCGCCAACAGCCGCGTATATCGCAGATTAACTATAACGGCATGAAGAAAGGCGAGCGCGAAGACTTGCAGCAACGCCTGGGCTTGATGAAGGGCAATCAGATGAACCCCAACATAGCCGACCGTGCCAAACTGATAGTGCAAGGCTACTTCGACAACAAGGGTTTCAAGAATGCCGAAGTGAACATAGTGCAGCGCGAAGACCTCAGCAACGAAAATGAGGTGATAGTGGACATCAATGTCGACAAGCACGAAAAAATAAAGGTGCATAAGATATATGTAGAAGGCAACGAAGTGCTCTCCGACCGCACCGTGAAGCACGCTATGAAGAAAACCAACGAAAAGTGGGACCTTATACGCCTCTTCAGCCAGAAGAAATTCGTTCCCAAGGATTTCGAAGACGACAAGCAATTGATTATCGACAAATATAACGAAAAAGGTTATCGCGATGCCGTGATAGTGAAGGACAGCGTGGTAAACTTCGACGAAAAGACCGTAGACGTGTATTTGACCATCGACGAAGGCAAGCAATACTTCATACGCGACATTACATGGGTGGGTAACACCGTGTATCCCAGTGACTTCCTTAACTCGGTGCTCGGATTTGAAAAAGGCGACGTCTACAACCAGAAGTTGCTCAACAAGCGCACCAAGGAAGACGATGACGCTATCGAGAACTACTATATGAACAATGGTTATCTGTTCTATCAGTTGATACCAATAGAAAATCGCATAGAAGGAGACTCGATTTCGCTCGAAATGCGTATGTTCGAAGGCAAGAAAGCCACAATTAATAAGGTGGTAATCAACGGTAACGACCGTTTGTATGAGAAAGTAATACGCCGCGAGTTGCGTGTACGCCCCGGCGACTTGTTCTCGAAGGCCGACCTTATGCGTTCGGCGCGTGAAATAGCTCAGACCGGACACTTCGACCCCGAAAAGATGGACATCCGTCCTGAGCCGAACGAAGAAAACGGTACGGTGGACATCCTCTTCAATCTTGAGTCGAAAGCCAACGACCAAGTGGAATTTTCAGCCGGTTGGGGTCAAACAGGTATTATCGGTAAGTTGAGCTTGAAGTTCACCAACTTCTCGATGAAGAACCTGTTCCACCCATCCACATATCGCGGAATTATCCCACAGGGCGAAGGACAGACATTCACCATCAGTGCCCAGACCAATGCCAAGTACTACCAAGCCTACAGTCTTTCGTTCTTGGATCCATGGTTTGGCGGCAAGCGACCTAACTCGCTCTCGATAACCGGTTTCTATTCGCGACAGACGGGTATCAACTCATCGTATTACAACAGCACATATCAGAACTATATCTATAACTACTACTCGAGCTACTACACCGGCTATAACAGCGGCAACTACTACGAGAACGCCTACGACCCCAACAAGTATCTGCAGATGGCAGGTTTGACCGTGGGCTTCGGAAAGCGCTTGAAGTGGCCTGACGACTACTTCACATTCACAGCCGAATTGAGTTATCAGTGGTATAGCTTGAAGAACTGGGAATATCTCTACTATATGAACAATGGTGTGTCGAACTCACTCGTATTGGGCTTGACTTTGGCGCGCAATAGTATCGATAACCCGTTGTACACCCGTCGAGGCAGCCAGTTCTCGCTCAGCTTGCAGATGACACCTCCGGCAAGCCTCTTCGGCAATAAGGACTGGAAGAAATTGGCGGAAACCAACACCGTGCAGTCGAAGAAAGAGATGTATAAGTGGATAGAATATTGGAAACTCAAGTTTAAATCGCGCACCTATACACCGCTTGCCAACCCCGACGGACAATATACACTCGTGTTGATGACCCGCGCCGACATAGGTTTGCTCGGCAGCTGGAACAAATATCTCAAGTCGCCGTTCGAGACCTTCTATGTGGGTGGTGACGGTATGTCGGGCAGCTACACCTATGCAACCGAGACCATCGCCCTTCGCGGTTACGACAACGGTCAGTTCACCCCGTGGGGAAGTGAAGGTTATGCCTACAGCCGCTTCGCAATGGAATTGCACTTCCCGTTTGTGCTCCAGCCAAGCAGCACCATCTATGGATTGGCATTCCTCGAAGGCGGTAATGCGTGGACTCGCGTGAAGGACTTCTCACCATTCAACATCAAGCGCAGTGCCGGTGTGGGCGTTCGCATCTTCCTGCCGATGATTGGTATGATGGGTATCGACTGGGCATATGGTTTCGACACCGTGCTCGGCTCGAAGGGTGGCAGCCACTTCCACTTTGTGCTCGGACAAGAATTCTAATAAAGCAACATAGCGAAGAAGCATCTCGAGTGGCGAGAATAAGGCCGCTTGAGATGCTTTTGAGATTAAATAACGCTTCTCTCGCACTTGCTAAAAAATCTAAAAGCGACAAATCGACTAAACCAAAGCCGCTGATTAGAGTCTAAACAGATAGAAAGGCAAAACAATTAATATATAATTAACTCAAAAAGGAAACGAAGTTATGAAGAGAATAGCATTAACCGTGATAGCAGTAGTGGCATGTGCCATGGCATCGTATGCCCAGAAATTTGCCCTCGTGGATATGGAATATATCTTGAAGAACGTGCCTTCGTATGAGATGGCAAACGAGCAGCTCAATCAGGTGTCGCAGCGTTGGCAGCGAGAAGTTGACGATTTGGCAAAGGAAGCCGAAGCGATGTATAAGAACTATCAGAGCGAAATGGTGTTTTTGACCGACGACCAGAAGAAGAAAAAAGAGAGCGAGATAGTGGCAAAGGAAAAAGAAGCTACCGAACTTCGCTACAAATACTTTGGTCCGCAAGGCGAACTGTATAAGAAGCGCCAAGCCCTCATCAAGCCCATACAGGACGAAGTGTATAACGCAGTGAAAAAAGTGAGCGAAGAACGCGGCTATTCGGTGATATTCGACCGCGCATCGAGCGAAAGCATCATTTTTGCCTCGCCACGCATCGACGTCAGCAACGAAGTGCTCGCCAAGATGGGCTACGGCAAGTGATGTGCCGCTAAAGCATAGGCAAAATCTATAAGAATGATGCGTAAAGTGGTGTAAAATAGCGATTTTTATATTATCTTTGCATCGGATTTTCGAAAACGAACAAAATACAAAAAATAATAATTAACCGACATGATCAAGAAACTTTTAATGGCTGTTTTATTGGCAGCTCCGATGTGCCTTTCGGCTCAGACACTCAAGTTCGGCACAGTGAATACCACCGAACTCTTTAATGTAATGCCTGAAAAGGCAACTGCAGAAAACACTTTGAAGGCAGCTTCAGAAAAGTATGACGCAGAATTCAAGCGTTTGCAGGAAGATTTCCAAAAGGACTACGAAGCATTCCAAAAGATGCAGAACGACAGCACTCCCGAACCAATGAGAGCACGTCGCGAACAAGAATTGCAAGAAAAGTATCAGAAGATTCAAAGCTTCCAACAGATAGCAGCACAAGACTTGCAGAAGCAACAAGAAACACTTTTGGCTCCTATCCAGGCTAAGTTGCAACAAGCAATTCAAGCAGTAGGTGCAGAAAACGGTTTCACTTATATCTTCGACCTCGCTATCCCATCGATTATCTACAAGGGCAACGGCAGCGAAGATGTAACAGCACTCGTAAAGGCTAAGCTTGGCATCAAGTAACAGGTCCTCTACATCGGCTACAACGGTACCGAATTTTTTGATTTTTTAATGATAACACGTGGCGTTTCCTAAAAAAATGGAAACGCCGCTGCTTTTTCATTGGTAATAAAGGGTTTTTTACTAATTTTGTGTATAGAAATAAATAATCACATAAATAACAACACATTGATATGATTAAGAAACTTATGATAGTGATGGCGCTTGTGATTATGCCGGTGTGCATGCAGGCGCAGCAAGTGAAGTTTGGAAAAGTGAATAAGCTTGAGATATTTAACATGATGCCCGAAAAGGCAATAGCCGAAAAGCAACTGCAAGACCTCAGCGACCAATATAAAGCCGAGTTGAAGATGCTTCAGGACGAGTTTAATCGCAAATACAGCGACTTTCAAGCCATGAACCTCGACAATAAGACGGCAGGAACCATCAAGGAGCGACGCATGCAGGAATTGCAGGAAAACAACGATAAGATAGAGTTGTTTATGAAGAATACATCGGAAGATTTGCGCAACAAAGAAGCTGAGTTGTTAGACCCAATCAGAAAGCGCATAGATGATGCAATAAAGATAATAGGCGAGGAACAAGGCTTTATGCTAATCTACGACGTAAATGAGCCGGGCGTGGCATTCCTTGGTCCGCAATTTGAGGATATCACCAGTCTGGTGAAGTTGCAGCTCGGACTATAAAGAAAAAGCTATATATTACGAAAATAACCGAAGAGGATGGTTGTTCGCGATTCTAAGCGAGCAGTCATCCTTTTTTTGACCTATACGCCTCCTTTTTTGCGTCGGGTGATGGGTGTTGTCGGACCGGTCGGACCGGTGGGGTGTGGGATAATAAAAAAGAGAAGACTTCGGTATCGAAATCTTCTCTTGGTGGGTGAAATGTGGGTTTCGAACCCACGACCTTCGGAACCACAATCCGACGCTCTAACCAGCTGAGCTAATTTCACCATCTCTGTTAGACGGGTGCAAAGTTACGGACAATAATCGGTTTTTGCAAGCATGGCGCGAAAAAAATGCGATTTTTGGCATAAAAAAGCTTCTTTTGCTTCACTAAGCGCTTTGTGCGACTGCCGAAATTACTTGCCGATGGATTTTGCCAACCCATAAACGGTGGGAGAGAGGAGGGTGTGCAATATTGTGATTATTCCACTAAGCAACCCATTGAGTAGACCGCTTTGAGCGAAGTGTCGGGGTTGAGAAGGAGAATATCGGCGTCTTTACCGGCCACGAGTTGACCCTTGCGGTCGCTGATGCTCATAATGCGAGCCGGAGTTTCTGATGCCATTCTAATGGTGTCGAAGAGCGAAATGCCGGCTTTGACGCAAGTGGTGATGAGACGGTCCATAGTGGCGATTGAACCTGCGAGAGCGCTACCGTCGGCCACCTTACAAACGCCGTCTTCGATGATTGCGCCCGGGAGGAAGATGTAGTTGCTGTCGCTACCTGCGCAAGCGAGCGAGTCGGTGATGATGGCGGTGTGCTCTATGCCTTTGAACTTGGGGATTAGACGAATGATGGTGTCGGGCAAGTGGCAGCCGTCGGTAATCATTTCCACATCCATATCATCGATAAGGTAAACACTTTCGACGGTGCCTTCGTGCTTATATTCGCGCACATTGTGGAATCCGCCCATAGCGTTGTAGAAGTGAGTGGCGATGGTGTAGCCGTTTTCCCAAGCAGCCAATACTTCGGGGTATTCGGCAGTGGTGTGAGCGATACCCATCACAATGCCGTGACTGCTGGCGAATTTACCGAATTCGAGAGCACCCGGGAGCTCCGGAGCTGCATCGATGCGCTTGATGCATTTGAAGCGCTCAATCATAGGGATGTATTTTGCCGGGTCGGGGTTGCAGATGTATTCGGGCATTTGACCGCCGGTTTTCTTGATATTGAGGTGAGGACCTTCGAGGTGCAAACCGAGGATGGTGCTATCGCCGCACTCGATGATTCGGTCGCACACTTCGGCTGCCTCGTCGATCATCTGTTGCGACGAAGAGCTTAAAGTGGGGAATATGGTGGTAGTGCCATGCTTAAGGTGAGTCTTGGCAGCTGTGCGGAACGCATCTTCCTTACATTCCATAAAGTCGCGGCCGCCACCACCGTGACAGTGAGTCTCAATGCCGCCCGGGGTGACATAAGCACCATCGGCATCGATGTGCTCAGCGCCATCGATAAGCAGACTATCGTTTTTTACTTCTAATATTTTGCCGTTTTCGAAGACTATGGAGCCTCCGTTAACCCACCCTGAGGGGGTGTGAATTTTTCCGTTGTAGATTTGTTTTATCATCGTATTAAGCCTTTATTGTCGTGAGTAAATGTTATTGCAAAAATAGTGATTATTGCTAATATAATAAATAAGAAAGTTGGTCTATAAATATTAAAAAATGTAAAATTGCAGATGCCGCGGCGAAAAAGTTGAGCCTATGAGTAAAAATGATGTAATGTGTGTAGTAATGTGAACGAAAGTCGATTAGGAGGTGCTTATTGTAAAATATACAAATAGGGTAAGGCTTCAATTCGCACTTGCCGGTAGAGAGTAAAAGGCAGGTTGGGGTTAATGACCGAACGCGAAAGACTCAATGGTTTCGAAGCTTGCGAGTGAATAACATCGATGGTGACAGAAACGAGTGTTATTGCTTAATAATCAGTGAAAAAATAAGTGGTATTCGGATGAGAAACCGAAGGATACTCGGGTGGAAAAGCAAGGTATATAAAAAACAAAAAGTCCGGCTCTCACGAGTGGGACTTTAGTAATTTTATGAATAGAATCTGTATAGAAAAGTGCAATTATAATAACGAATTATTGTTATTTGTGCTGCAAATGTCTATATAATTTTTGAATTGACAAAATATTAGAGTAAAAAAATAGATAAATAATATAAAAATGTGAAAAATAAGCGAAAATTACGGGGTGTAATAAGGAAAAATAGACCAATAATTCGTAAATTTGGCGTTGAATAGAAGAAGGATAATAAACGATGAAGATATTAAAAGAAATAATTGACTTTAGCGATAGCGAACATATAAGGGGGCACAACGACGCAGTGGTGTTGTTTGATAAATTAGACCTGATTAAACTTAATCGTCTGCCATGGAAATTGAGCCAGCCGTTGTTTGCGCTTTGTCTGCAAGGCTCGGCGAGCCTGAAGGTGAATCTGCAAGATTATAATATACGCCGTAACGAGCTTGTGACGCTGATGCCCGAGCATATAGTGCACGGCTATAGTTGCAGCGAAGATTTTAAGGGCGTGTTTATAGTGGTGAGCAAGAAGGTGTCGGAAGAATTGCTGCCCGACATCACATCGGCGTTGCCCATACTGATGGACTTTAGACAGACCCCGGTGGTGACTCTGAGCGAGGAAGAGACGGCAAGCATAATGGAATACTACGAGTTTATATGGCGCAAGATACGCACCGTGCGTGCTCATTATGCCAATAAGCAAGTTAACAGCATGCTTCTCTCGGTGCTCTACGAATTGCTGTCGATATATAAAGATCATTTCTCGTATGGCAATTTCAAGCGTTCGCGCAACGAAGAGACCTTCTATAGCTTCTACTCGATGCTTGAGGCAGAGTATCGCAAGGAGCGTTCGGTGGTGTATTTTGCCAATCGCCTGTGCATCTCGCCCAAGCACCTCTCGATGGTGGTGAAGAAAGTGAGCGGCCGCACGGCCAGCGACTGGATTGACGAATATGTGGTGCTCGAAGCAAAGCAGATGCTACGCACCACCACGCTCACGGTGCAGGAAGTGAGTCGGGAACTTAATTTTGCCAACCAATCGTTTTTCGGCAAATACTTTAAGAAGCATGTGGGTATGTCGCCAAGCGAATATCGTCAGCAAGGCCAGTAACAGCAAATAGGAAAGAATAATAAAAAATAATGAAGAAGGAGATGATGAAGATAATGCGCTTGGCAATGGCAATGATAGCCATGGCGCTTGCGCCACAAGTGGCGGCACAAAGCGAGACAGCCGACATAACCAAGGTGGCAGAGAAGGGTAGCCGCGAAATGTCGGTGCCCACAACGATAGAGACACATATACAAGCCGAAATATCGCTTGTTACTTGCTATCCCGGCAGCCGAAACTACGAACTCTATGGTCACACTATGATAAGAGTGCAGATAGAGGGTCAAGACCTGCTGTTCAATTACGGCATTTTTAACTTCAAGCAGAGCGGATTTATCTACCGATTTGTGAAAGGCGACTGCGACTACAGCCTTGCCGCCTATCCCATGCAATATCTCACACAGGGCTATGAAGACCGCAAGATAGTGGAGCAAGTGCTCGACCTCGATGATGCCCAGAAGGTGGACATAATATCGTTTTTGTGGAATAATGTGCAGCCCGAGAATGCCGTATATCGCTACGGATGGGCATATAACAACTGCGCCACCAAGCCCCGCGATATCATAGAGAATGCCGTGGGCGGCAGCCTCGAATATGGCAATCCCAAGCGCGGGGAGGCCACATTCCGAAGCATAATGGCATTTTTCGATAAGAATTATCCGTGGCAGCAATTCGGCATCGATATGGTGCTCGGCTACGACCTCGACCATAAGCTCGACTATCGCGAACAGATGTTCAGCCCGATAATACTGATGGAAGCCATGGCAGACGCCACCCAAGAGCGCGACGGGAAGCGCATACCGGTGGTAAAAGCCACCAACATACTTGTGGAAGGTGGAGACGAAGGAGCCGTGCTCGGACCTACGCCTATGGTGCTCACGCCCATGTTTGTGCTCACGCTGCTGCTGGTGATAGTGCTTGCACTCACCATTAAAGAACGCCTTGGCAAGCGCCATTATCGTTGGTTGGATAGCGTGGTGTTTGGTGTATATGGCTTGGTGGGCGTGCTGGTGGCATTTCTCACCTTCGTGTCGAGCCATTACGGCACGTCGAGCAATCTGCACATAGTGTGGCTGCATCCGTTGCTGTTGTTGCCCGCCATAATGGAGTGGATAAAGAGGATGCGCCCATTGGTGGCAATAATACATGTGGTGAATGCATTGCTGATAGTGCTGTTGGCAGCGGGGTGGTATTGGTTGCCGCAATCGGGCAATATGGCATTGGTGCCCATGGCAGGCATATCGCTCATACGCTCTGTGAACTATGTGATAGCGCTCAAGCGCGGATGCGTGAAGTGAGCCTGCGAGCCACAAGTGCGTGTGCAAAAAGGCTTTTTGTGAGTGATAATTGCCGATAATTGGCTATAATTTGCTAAATTTGCGGCGAAAAGTGCAATTGGCACAGTTTTTGAGAATAATAGAACTAAAAAAGATAGACAGAAAAGAAATGAGAAAGAACCTGCGACAAGCAAATCGTATTCTGACCGGCATCGTGGCATCGATGGTGGCATTTTCTGCGTTGTCGCAAGTCAAGAGCGGTCGTCCGCAATTGGTGTTAGGCATCGTGGTCGACCAGCTTAGGAGCGATTATATAGAACTGCTGCAAAGTTATTTCGGCGAACGCGGATTCAACCGATTGCTACGCGAAGGCGCATACTTTGAGAATGTAGACTTCAATTGTGCCAACTTAGATGTTGCTTCGGGTACGGCATTGGTGATGAGCGGCGCTTATCCCAACATCAACGGCATACCGCAAGCACTGATTTTCGACCCGAGCACCAAGAAGGCAACGCCGGTGCTCACCGATGCACAGTGTATGGGTAATTTTACCAACGAAACACTGTCGCCCGTGGCACTCACCGTGTCGACGCTCGCCGACGAAGTGCGAGTGAACAACGACGGCCTCGGCTTGGTGTATGCCATAGCCCCCGACGCCCAGCAAGCCATAATACTGGCAGGCCATGCCGCCAACAGCGCATTCTGGATTAACGACGTAGACGGCAAGTGGTCGACTTCCACTTTCTACAAAGATGTGCCGCAGTGCCTTAAGACCCGCAACTACAGTCAGCCGCTCTCCAATCGCCTCAACACCATGGCATGGGAGCCCGCATTGGCACTCGAACGCTATGTGGACATACCCGAGGCACGCCGATTCTACAAATTCAGATACAACTATCCCGACAACGACAAGAATCGCTATCGCGCATTCAAGCAGTCGGCGCTTGTGAATGAAGAAGTTACGTCGGTGGCAATCGACTATATCAACAATCTGAAACTCGGCAGTCGAGGTCAGCTCGATATGCTCAATATAGGTTATACGGCAGCGCCTTACGAATATAGCAAAGATGCCGACAACCGTTTCGAACTTCACGACACCTACATACGCCTCGATGCCCAACTTGAGCGCCTCTTCGACGCCGTAGACAAGAGCGTGGGCATGAACAATGTGGTGGTGTTTGTGACCTCAACCGGCTATTATACCGATGGCCGTCCCGTAGATGCAAAATACAACATCCCATCGGGCGAATTTTATCCCGACCGCGCCATATCGCTGCTCAATATGTATCTGATGGCGATATACGGCAACGGCCAGTGGGTAAACGGCTATTACAACCGCCATTTCTACCTCAACCGCACACTGATAAAAGACAAAAACATCGACCTGAGCGAGATACGAGCCAAGTCGAGCGAATTTTTGCGTCAGATGAGCGGCGTTAAGGCAGCCTATACCTATGAAGAAATACTCAACAACCCCGTCAACGAGGACCTCAAGGAGCTGAATCGCGTGATGGTGCCCACGCTGCAAGGCGATGTGGTGATAAAGGTAACGGCAGGCTGGAGCATAGTGGAGACACTCAATGCCCAGAGCAAGGTTACCCATGTTCGCGACAATGCAGTGACCGTGCCGGCATTCATATTGGCACCGCAAGTGAAGTCGCAGCGCATCACCGATGCCATCGACGCCTCGTTCCTGGCGCCCACCGTGTCGCGCATATTGCGCATCCGTTCGCCCAATGCCGCAAGATATATGCCTCTATCGCTGTATTAAGTGAGGCAATCTTGCTAATAATCAAAACATTTTAATTATCTTTGCCGATTGGAAAAAGCTCATTGCCGGGTTCTTTCCCAATATGGGTATTAAAACAAACGAAATATAAAAAACGAAATATAAAATGGGATTTAGTGACATTTTAAAATCGCTGTTTGGCAATAAGTCGACTCGCGACTTGAAGAAGATAATGCCGGTGGTCGAAAAGATCAATGCGGTGTATCCGGAGATAGAGAAGTTGACCAACGATGAGTTGCGCAGCCGCATCGATGCAGTGCGAAAGCGCTTGCAAGATAGCATAGCCGACAAGAAAGCCGAGATAGCAAACGTAAAAGAAGAGATAGAACGCACCGACTACGACTTGCGTGAGCCGCTATGGGCACGCGTGGACAAGATGGAGCAAGAGATACTCGACATCTTGGAAAAAGGCCTTGAGGAAGCCCTTCCCGAGGTGTATGCCGTGGTGAAGGATACAGCCCGCCGATTTACGCAAAACGAAGTGGTGGAAGTGACAGCAACCGAGTTCGACCGCAATTTGGCAGCCCAAGGCCGCGACTTTGTGAGCATCGAAGGCGACAAAGCCCTCTACCGCAATAGCTGGGTGGCAGGCGGCAACAAGACCGTGTGGGATATGATACACTACCAATGCCAGTTGATAGGTGGTATAGTGCTTCACCAAGGTAAGATAGCCGAGATGGCCACCGGTGAAGGTAAGACCCTTGTGGCAACCCTTCCGGTGTTCTTGAACGCCCTTACCGGCAACGGAGTGCATGTGGTGACAGTAAACGACTACCTCGCCAAGCGTGACTCGGAGTGGATGGGACCGCTCTATATGTTCCACGGCTTGTCGGTGGCATGTATCGACAAGACCCAGCCCAACTCGCCCGAGCGTCGTGCAGCATATAATGCCGACATCACATTCGGTACGAACAACGAGTTTGGTTTCGACTACCTTCGCGACAATATGGCAACCTCGCCCGAGGACCTCGTGCAGCGCGCACACAACTTCGCCATCGTGGATGAGGTGGACTCGGTGCTTATCGATGATGCCCGTACGCCGCTTATCATTTCAGGTCCGGTGCCCAAGGGCGACGACCAGATGTATGAGCAATATCAGCCCATAGTAGAGCGACTCTACGACCGCCAGCGCAAGTTGGTGACCTCGTTGCTTGCCGATGCCAAGAAACTCATGCTGAGCGACGACAAGAAGCAGCGCGAAGAAGGTGCTTTGTTGGTGTTTAGAGCATTTAAGGGTCTTCCGAAATACGATCCGCTCATCAAGTTCTTGAGCCAGGAAGGCATAAAGCCCGCTATGCTCGAGCAGGAAGCCTACTATATGCAAGACAACAGTCGCCAAATGCACATAGTGACCGACCCGCTATACTTCGTAATCGATGAAAAGAACCACAGCGTGGAACTCACCGATAAAGGTTATGAAGAATTGGCATCGGGCAACAGCGACCCCAAGTTCTTTGTGCTCCCCGACATAGCAAGCGAACTCTCGGCAGTGGAAAACGAGCCGTTGACCGACGAAGAGAAGGCACAGAAGAAGGACGAGTTGATGCAGAACTATGCGGTGAAGAGCGAACGCGTGCACACCGTGAACCAGCTTATCAAGGCCTACGCACTGTTTACGCGCGATGTAGACTATGTGATAACCGACGACAACAAGGTGAAGATAGTAGACGAGCAGACCGGCCGTATAATGGAAGGTCGCCGCTGGAGCGATGGTTTGCACCAGGCAGTAGAAGCCAAGGAGCACGTAAAGGTGGAAGCCGCTACACAGACATTTGCCACAATCACCTTGCAGAACTACTTCCGCATGTATCACAAGCTTTCGGGTATGACCGGTACGGCAGAAACCGAAGCAGGCGAATTTTGGGATATCTATAAGCTCGATGTAGTGACCATCCCTACCAACCGACCGGTGGCACGCATCGATATGGACGACCGCGTGTACAAGACCCGCAAAGAGAAATACAACGCCGTAATCGACGAGATAGAGAAGATGCACCTTATGGGTCGACCCACTCTTGTGGGTACCACCTCGGTGGAAATATCAGAACTTCTCTACCGTATGGTAAAGCAGCGCTTGAAGATAGAGCCACAGCTTTTGAACGCCAAGCCGGAGAAAGCCCGTGCCGAAGCCGACATTGTGGCATTGGCAGGTCAGCAGAAGGACGGCAAGGGTGTGGTAACCATAGCCACCAATATGGCAGGTCGTGGTACCGACATCAAGTTGTCGCCCGAAGTAAAGGCGGCAGGAGGTCTTGCCATTATCGGTACGGAGCGCCACGAATCGCGCCGTGTAGACCGCCAGTTGCGTGGTCGTGCCGGACGTCAGGGCGACCCCGGTAGTTCGGTGTTCTTCGTGTCGTTCGAAGACCCTGTAATGCGCCAATTTGTGAGCGACAAGGTGGTGAAGATGCTCGACCGCCTCGGTTTGCAAGAAGGCGAGATGATAGAAGCACCTATGGTGACCCGCTCGATAGAGAACGCACAGAAACGCGTGGAGGAGAACCACTTCGGTGTGCGTAAGCACTTGCTCGAATACGACGACGTGATGAACGTGCAGCGTAATGTGATATACACCCGCCGCCACCACGCACTTATGGGCGAGCGTGTGGGACTCGACATTATGGAAATGCTGCAGAGCACCGTGGAAAATGTGGTGGAACGCTACAGCGACTACGATGAACTCAAGATGCACGTGATGACTACATTTGCCATCGATATGCCGTTCGGCGCCGAAGAATATGGCAAACTCGACACCAAGGAATGTATCGATTTGCTCCACGAAAAGGTGGTGGAAGCATTCAATCACAAGCAAGAACGCTTGGCACAAGTGTCGATGCCTGTGATATCGACTATCGCAGCCGAGCACGGCAGAGAAGGCCTTGTGAGAGTGCCTATCACCGACGGCCGCCGCATCTATGGCATCACTTGCAATCTCGGTGAGGCTATCGACAGCGAATGTAAGTCGATATCGAAATCGTGGGAAAAGATGGTGCTCTTGATGACTATCGACGAAGCATGGAAGGTGCATTTGCGCGAACTCGACCAATTGCGTCAGTCGGTGCAAAACGCAAGCTACGAGCAGAAAGACCCGTTGGTAATCTATAAGACCGAGTCGTTTAACCTCTTTGGCGATATGCTTGCCGAGATGAACACCAAGGCAGTGTCGATATTGATGCGCGGACAGATTCCAAACAGCGAAAATGCACAGAACAATGCACAAAACAATCGAGTGCAGCAAACCCGCGAAGTGCCACGCGAATCTACTCGTCGTCAGCAATATAACGAGAGTAAGGAAGCATATCCCGGCGCTAACACCAACCGCGAAGTGGGCAATGCAGCATCGCAGTCGCAGCGTCGCGTGACAGCTCCGGTGGTTAACAACGGTCCAAAGATAGGTCGCAACGACCCATGTCCATGCGGAAGCGGCAAGAAATATAAGAATTGCCACGGACGCGGATTATAACAACGCAAATCCCTGCCGCAAGGCAGCCGAATACCTATAGATTTAGCCGTCAATGAATTCCCTGACGGCTAATTTTTTTCGCATCACTCCATCTCATGCGGGTGGTTTTTGCGACGATTTTAACACGGATTTTCACAAGATTGTCTTTGCACGGATTTTCACACTATCGCGTATTAGTCCTCCGTAAGTGGGTAAAAAATGGTAGTTAAGGAGGAGTAATAGCGTATTAGTCCTCCGTAAGTGGGTGAAAAATGATAGTTAAGGAGGAGTAATAACGTTTTAGTACATATTTGTTGTGGTTTTTGAAGATGATGGCGGCTAAGAGATATTACTTAATCTGCTTGTGCCATCAAATATAGTTAAATCTCTTGTGGAATTGAGAAATAAGCGGTAATTTAGCATCGCATTTTCAGGTGTCGGTGCATTGCTTTGGTTTTTTTGCTGGGGTGGTGAACTGATGAAAAGGGAATCGGGTGAGAATCCCGAGCAGAGCCGCTGCTGTAAGCTTCACTACAACAATGAGATGCTGGTGCTGCAACAAAAGCATGGTCACTATGGACGAAATAATCTGTGGGAAGGCCGTGGCACCAAGCGAAGCAAGCCAGAATACCTGCCTGAAATGAGTTTGTTTTATCGAAAACTCTCGGACTTAGGGTTTGAAACAACGAATAAAACGCGGCGCCGCAGCTAATGGCAGAGCGGAAAAACGAGAAGTGTCGTGTTTTAGGCAGGTTTTATGCTCAGGGTGCGAGAAAAGCATAAAAAGCGTAGAGCCAAATGTTGAAAAATCGAATATACATATTGCTTTTAGTGGCTATGTCGGCACTTGCCGGGATGGCTCAGTTTCGTGTGGATTCGATGCAGCACTTGAGCACGGTGACCGTGGTGGGCAATTTGAAGCCCTATGTGGAGGTGATACCGGCGCAGACGCTGAGCGGCAATCGACTCGAGGGACTCAACAGCCACTCGGTGGCAGATGCCATACGCTATTTTTCGGGAGTTCAGATAAAGGACTACGGCGGCGTGGGTGGCGTGAAGACCGTGGATATCCGTTCGATGGGCACCAATCACCTCGGCGTGTTCTACGACGGCATACAGCTCGGCAATGCGCAGAACGGACAGATAGATTTAGGCAAATTCTCGCTCGATAATATCGAAGAAGTGACCGTTTACAATGGCCAAAAGAGCGAGATATTTCAGTCGGCAAAGGATTTTGGGTCGGCAGGGACGGTGTATTTGCGTTCGCGACGACCGCGTTTTGATGACGACAAGCGCATGAACGTGAATGTGACGATGCGCACCGGTTCGTTCGGGCTTGCTAATCCCTCGATGCGACTCGACTACCGCTTGAGCGAAAAAGTGAGTGGCACGGTGAGTGCCGAGTATACCTACGCAACCGGCAAATATAAATTTCGCTATCGCAAGCGCTTCAGCGACGGCACCCTGGCGTGGGACACCACCGCCACACGACGCAATGGCGACATAGGAGCTCTGCGAGTGGAAGGCGGGCTTTATGGCACGCTCTATCGCGGCAGCTGGAACGCCAAACTCTATTATTACGATGCCGAGAAAGGCATACCCGGCGCGATAGTGAACAATGTGTGGAAAAACTCGCAGCGCCAGTGGGACCGCAACTTTTTTGCCCAAGGCAGCGTGCGCAAGACCATAGGCGAGCGCTACACCATGATGGTGAATGCCAAATATGCCCACGACTATATGCGCTATCTCAATCCCGACACCACATTGATGTATATAGATAACGAATTTTGGCAAGACGAGCTATATGTGTCGATGGCAAATCGCGTGCGCATCACCGACGGATGGGACGCCAATCTGAGTGTAGACTACCAGTGGAACCACCTAGATGCCAATCTTGTGAATTTTGCCTATCCCACACGCCATATGGCACTTGTGGCGCTTGCTACAGCCTATCGTTGGCAGCGATTTAAGGCGCAAGCCAGCTTGCTCGGCACCTTTGTGGCCGACCGCTATAAAGTGCGCAACGACGGCGTGGAATTGGCTAAAAAGAGCAGCTCCACGAGCAAGGTTACGCCCGCAGTGTTTGTGAGTTATCAGCCGTTTGCCGACCAGGCGCTCACGGTGCGCGCCTTCTACAAGCGCTCCTTCCGTATGCCCACCTTCAACGACCTCTATTACACCGATATGGGCAATGCACAACTCAATCCCGAGTACTCCACCCAGTATGATGTAGGAGCAGTGTATCGCACCGACTTCGATGGCAGCGTGCTGCGAAGCGTGGATGTGAGCGTAGACGGATATTACAACTTGGTTGACGACAAGATAATAGCCGTGCCAAAGGGCAACGGGCAATATCGCTGGATGATGATGAACATAGGCAAGGTGAAGATACGCGGTGTGGACGTAACCACCAAGGTGGCGTTGAGTCTGCCCTACGGCATAGGCGTGGAAGGCGGTTTGTCGTATACCTACCAGCGAGCGCAAGACTATACCGACCCGAGCGATTGCGCCGATGAAGCAGGCACCTACAAGGGTCAGATAGCCTATATACCCCGCCACAGCGGCAGCGTAATAGCCCAAGCCAAATGGAAGAGTTTTGAACTGAATTACAGCTTTATCTATGTGGGCGAACGCTATCACAACTCATCGAATATTCTTGCCAATTACGAGCAACCGTGGTATACCCACGACCTCTCGGCAGGCTATCGATTCAATCTTGGCAAAGTGGGAGTGCGAGTTACGGCTGAGGTGAACAATATCTTCGACCAGCAGTATGATGTGATACGCAATTATCCCATGCCCGGACGAAATTATAAACTGATTTTGAAATTCGACTTCTGATGCGAAACGGCTATCATAACATATTGATAATAATGCTTATGGCATTGCTGAGCGCCATGCTCTATTCCTGCCGCGAAGATGATGTGATATTCATCCCCGAGGAAGTGCAGGTGAGCAATCCCGACTACAGTGCCGTGGGCGGGTTTTATCTGCTCAACGAAGGCAATATGGGCAGCAATAAGTGCACCCTCGACTACTACGACCTCAGCACCGGCGTTTACACCCGCAATATCTACGGCAACGCCAATCCCAATGTGCCCAAAGAACTCGGAGATGTGGGCAATGACTTGGCAGTGTACGGCAGCCGCTTGTATGCCGTGATTAACTGCTCTAACAAGGTGGAAGTTATGGACAAGCACAGCGCCAAGCGCATAGGGCAAGTGGACATACCCAACTGCCGCTACATAGCCTTTCATAAGGGTTATGCCTACGTCACCAGTTATGCCGGACCCGTGGTAATCGACCCCGATTATCAGCAACTCGGCTATGTGGCAAAAGTCGACACCGCCACGCTGCAAGTGGTGGCGCAGTGCATAGTGGGCTATCAGCCCGACGACATAGAGATAGTTGACGACAAGATATATGTGGCCAACAGCGGCGGCTATCGCGTGCCCAACTACGAGCGCACGGTGAGCGTGATAGATATTGCATCGTTTAAGGTAGAAGAAAACATCGATGTAGACATCAATTTGAGCCGTTTGGTTGCCGATAGGCACGGCGGACTGTGGATAGCCACCCGAGGCGACTACTATCAAGTGGAATCGAGCCTCTACTGCTACGATGTGCGCAAACGTCGCATGGTGAAGCACTTGGATGTGCCGGTGAGCAATATGTGGATTGATGGTGACTCGATATATATAGTGTCGAGCGCATGGAGCCACGTGGAGATGGTCAATAAGGTGACCTATGCCATAGTTGACGTGGCAAAGCAAGAGTGCGTGAGCGAGAATTTTATCACCGACGGCAGCGAAAAGGATATCAAAGCACCCTATGGCATAGCCGTTAATCCCATCAACAAGGATATCTACGTTACCGATGCCCGAAATATGGTAAATCCCGGCTATCTGCACTGCTACGATAGCAGCGGTGTGAAAAAGTGGAGCGTGCGCACCGGCGATGTGCCCGCTCACATAGCCTTCCTGGGCGAAAACCGTAATGAACGATGAAAACAATGAAACGAAATAATAAGAATATGAAACTCCAAGCAATGATAATGACGGCAGCACTCACCACAGCAATGGCAGTGCAAGCCCAAAACGGCAAATACATAAGCAAAGTGTATGACTTCCGGCCCGCGCCGGGACAGTTTGTCAACGAGATACCCGAGTGGGAAGAAGGCGACACCGAAGCCGGCATGATAGCCAAAGCCGAAGAGCAAATATCGGGTGGCACCGACAACGGAATGATAAGCCTGGGCGGATTTGGCGGCTATGTGGTGTTCGGCTTCGACCATAGGGTGGTGAATGTGAGCGGACAGAGCGATTTTATGGTGTATGGCAACGCCGTCTACGACCTTGTAGATGCCAACTATGCAAGCAGTGAGCCCGGCATAGTGATGGTGTCGGTGGATGCCAACGGCAACGGATTGCCCGACGATGAGTGGTATGAACTCGCCGGAAGCGATTATAATGCAGCCAATACCTACCACGGCTATCAAATCACCTACGAGAAGCCCGACCCCGGCAGAGCCACGGCAGCCGACCCCGATGCCGACGACAGCGCCATCATCGACAAGACCTACATAAAGTGGACCACCAACTGCGAAGCCGAGCCCGAGGGATATGTGAAGCGCAATAGTTTTCACACCACCAACAGTTATTGGCCCTCGTGGATTAGCGATGAAAAAATGACATTCGAAGGCACCCGTTTGGAGTGCCTGACGGTGAACATAGCCGCCACCGGACTGCGATATGTGGCTACTCCGCGCGCCTGGGGCTATGTAGACGACCTACCCAATAGCGCAAATAAAGGTTACGACATAGGATGGGCAGTAGATGCCGACGGAAATGCCGTGAATCTGCCTGCCATCGACTTTGTGAAAGTGTATACAGCCGTCAATCACGAGCACGGCTGGATAGGCGAAATGTCGACCGAGATATGCGGAGCCGAAGACCTGCATCCCACGGCAAGCGTGACCGAAATAGAGAGCGACGGCGGCATAAAGATAGCCGGCTGCGAGGGCATGGTGAAAGTGCAAGGCGCACGAGAAGTGTCGGTGTATACTCTTGGCGGCGCATTGGCAGCCCGATTTGAAGGCGATGGCGAAGCCGCGCTCACCCCGGCACTCTATGTGGTGCGCGCCGATAGCCGTGTGGCTATGGTGCAAGTGCGATAATATAAATGGAAAATCAAAACAAATTTTTTAATCAATAACCGATATGAAAAAAATATTTACTATTGTAGCATCAGCAATGATGGCAGCGAGCCTCAATGCCCAAACCATCACACTCGACCTCACCAAGTCGACCGCCGAACTCACATTCGACAGCGAAACCGGAGCATGGACCGGAACATTAGACCAAGCGCAGGAAGTGATAGAAAGTCAGAGTTTCATATTTATTCACAACTGCAATCCCGATTGGTACACCTGGTGGGGCTTCACAGCATCAAATTCAGCCGACAACAGCCGCCGCAGCGACTATTACACCTATCAATATAGCAATATGGCACAAGGCGGTATAGTGCTCGATGAGGACGGCAGCGTGAAGCGCGACGAAAACGGCGTGCTCGAAGTGAGCGCCGAAGTGCCTTATTTGGTGGCATATTACTCGGAATACAACGGAAAAAACTCCACGCAGATGATATTCAACGACGGAATGGCACACGAAGTGGAAGGCGTGTATGTAAATCTCAACTCCTATGCCTACTACAATGTGCTCGAAGGCAACCCTTATGGCCGCACATTCAATCGCGAAGACGACAAATTCACCCTCACCATTCACGGAGTGAAGGAAGACGAAACAGAAGCTACAGTTGATGTGACCATGGCATCGTATGCCAACGGCGACCTCAGTGTGAACCGCGGTTGGAAATATGTAGACCTCACATCGCTTGGTGCAGTAAATGAACTCTATTTCACTATGGATTCGAGCGATTCGGGAACGTATGGCATGAACACCCCGGGTTATTTCTGCCTCGATAAACTCACCATCAAGGGCGAAACATCGGGTGTGGCAAGCGTGAACGCATCAGCACCGCGCATCAGCTACGACCGCGCATCGCAAACCGTAAACTTCGGCGAAAACACCTTTGCAGTCATCTATAACGCAAGTGGTGTGCAAGTGAAGGCAGGCGAAGGCACCAAGATGGACATCAGCAGCCTCGAACGCGGCATATATGTGGTGAAAGCAAGCAACGGTGGCGTGCTCAAGATAGCCAATTAAGGATAAATAATGGATAAATCTTAATTGTGTAGGGTGGTTCTGAGTAAAATCGGAGCCGCCCTACTGTGTGCTTGGTGGTGCCGAGTTAGTAGATACTTATCGCAGGGGGGATGATGATTAGTAGAATAAAATTATTCATAAATAATCACATAAAAATCTATTGCTGTCCGATAAAAGTTGACTAACGAAAGAAAATATGACTCGGCTATCGTATTCAAGGTGGTCGAGTCTGTTTTTTTGATTTCCAAGCCCCCATC
>SFTJ01000162.1 GCA_004563195.1 bacterium | reverse complement strand
GGCTGACAAGGCGTTCCGTGAAGCAACGTCTGCAACCAAGGAATATGAAATATTCAATAACACGGCTCAGGCGGCTATCGACAAGGCGAAGAAGCGTGTAACGGAACTCGCTATCGAACTCGGTGAAAAACTCTATCCGGTTATGAAGCATATCTATACTTCTTCGGGAATTTTCCTCCGTGTCCTTAATACGATTGTGTCGTTCCTTATCGAGTACCGCCGTGTTATTGTGCCTCTCGTGGCGGCTATCGCATCTTATTATGCCACTGTCGGCATAGCCAAGGTGGCAACTGCAGCGTGGAATGGTGTACTGCTTTTAGGCAGAACAGTAATGACTGCTTTCAAATATGTTGTCGGTCTTTGCGAGGTGGCTGTCATTCGCTTTACTCACGGTGCCAAGGCTGCCGGAACGGCGATGACGTTCCTTAATCAGTCGATGAAGGCTTCGCCTTGGGGACTTGTCATTGCTGCCGTCGTTGCTGTCGGTGTGGCTATCTACAACCTTGTTACCAAGGTTGACGAGTACAAACAGGCAATGGACGAGGCGATGAAATCTACTGCCGGTTTCGATGAGCAGTGCTTAAAGGAGAAGCAGGACCTTGACAAGCTCTTTGGCACTCTGGAGGGTACTCGCAAAGGCACCAAGGAGTATGAGGAGGCGAAAGACGCTATTATCAAGCAGTATGGCAAGTATCTTCAAGGGCTTATCAATGAACGCGGTGAAATCACCAACCTTGAAGAAGCATACAAGCGGCTTACTTTCGCCGTGAGGCAGAATGCCAAGGTGCGTGGCATCTCTGCGGCTCGTGACGCTATCACTACGGAATATACGAAGAACATTCAAGATGACCTCGAGGCTTTACGGAAGTCGCTTATCAAGTTCGGTGCTGATGCGAAGACTGCACAGACGATTGTTGCGGCTACTTCGCAGCAGGTGGCGACAGGCGTTGCCATTCCGAAGCATATCCAGGATTTGCTTGCTCAATATCAACGCAAGTTTACTTTGTCGCACCTCACTGACAATGCAAATACTCCGGTGGCTATCTTCAACCGTATCACAGGGAAGATGGGCGACTACCGCAATCGCATGAGCAACCTCGATGATATGGAGAATGGTGTGCGTCCGGCGAAGAATGCTAACGATATGACACTCGATGCCGCCATGACCTTAATCCAACGTGTGATTAACGGTGCGGCTGACGGCGGTCTTGTGCCTGTTATTCAGTCGGACGGCTCTATGCAGTCGCAGTATATGACCAAGGAACAGGCTTCGGAACTCTTGCAGATGTACCGTTGGGAAAAGGCGGAGCGTGGCATGCCGTCAGCCAATGACAATAACAATTCCGGTGGCGGCGGCAGTGGCGGCGATGGCGGCGCAGGAAATTACGGCAACGATGTGCCGACTGTTACGGACACTGCCGACCGCTTCGCTGCGGAAAAGGATGCTCGAGAACGTGCCGAGGCGCAAGCTCGCATCGACTATGCCACAGGTAAGAAGAACTATCTTGATTACCTCGACGAAATGAATGCCGCTGCGGTCAACTACTTCACGGCTTTGCTCGCTCGCACTGACCTTTCGGCTACTGAAAAGCTCAAAATCCAGGCGGATTATGAGGAGGCTGTACTCAAACAGAAAAAGCAATTTACAGCGAGGTCGTTAGAGGAAGAACAGCAGCGTTATAATGAGGAAGTCGCTCTGCTGAAGCAGAACTATATTGACGGTTTTATCTCTAAAGATACTTACGACCAACGTATCGAGGAGAGCGAGATTTTACACCAAAGTAATTTGTTGCAACTCTATGCCGAGGGCAGTAAGGAGCGAATTCAAGCGGGGCAGCAGTTGCAGTCTTTGCTGATAGCGCAGATGCAACGCCGCCAGCGTGAGACGGAGGAGAACGAACGCAAACTCGCCTCGATGAAAAAGGAGTTTTTCGGGGACAATCCGCAAGAACGGCAAGCCAAATACGATGCCGATTTGGCTCTCTTGCAGACTGTCTATGGCCGCGAGATTGCCGCTGCCGGCGACAATGCGGACGAAAAACTGCGCATCGAGGAGGCTTTTCAGCAAGCAAAGCTCGCTCTGCAAAAGCGATATGGTTTGCTCGCAGAGGTTGATGAGCGTAATCGTATGCAGCGTGCCATTGCCGACTCGGTGGAGTGGCTGAATGGCGAC
>SFTJ01000161.1 GCA_004563195.1 bacterium | reverse complement strand
CGACCGTTTCGACAATTGCATCACCGTCTGCAATATGGAAAACTTCGACCCGCTGGGCATTCACACCGGCGAGAGCATCGTGGTGGCTCCTTCGCAGACGCTCACCAATAGCGAGTATCACAAACTGCGCGAACTCGCCATTCGCATCATTCGCCATATAGGCATTGTGGGCGAATGTAACGTGCAATATGCCCTCGACCCCGAAAGCGAAGATTATCGCGTAATCGAAGTCAACGCCCGTCTGAGCCGTTCTTCGGCTTTGGCATCAAAAGCCACCGGCTACCCGCTCGCTTTTGTGGCTGCCAAACTCGGACTCGGCTACGGCTTGTTTGAACTAAAAAATTCGGTCACCAAGACCACCAGCGCATTCTTCGAACCCGCCCTCGACTATGTGGTGTGCAAGATTCCACGTTGGGACCTCGGCAAATTCCACGGCGTGGACCGCGAATTGGGCTCGAGCATGAAGTCGGTGGGCGAAGTAATGGCTATAGGCCGTTCGTTTGAGGAAGCCATTCAGAAAGGCTTGCGCATGATAGGTCAAGGCATGCACGGATTTGTAGAAAACAAAGAACTCGTAATCAGCGACATCGATAAAGCACTGCGCGAACCCACCGACAAACGCATTTTTGTCATCAGCAAGGCCATGCGCGCCGGCTACACGGTCGACCAAATACACCAACTCACCAAAATCGACCGCTGGTTTATCGAGAAACTCCATAACATTATGGTCACTGCCAAGCGCCTCCACAGCGAGAGAGCCGACTTCCACGCAGCGCAACTCAGCGAGCAGAGCATCGAACTCCTGCGCACCGCCAAGTGCCAGGGATTCTCCGATTTTCAAGTGGCTCGCGCCCTTGGCGTGGAAGAAACCATGGGTAGCGAAGAGGGCTCGATGTGGGTGCGCTCGCTGCGCAAAAAGCTTGGCATTATCCCTGCCGTGAAGCAAATCGACACCCTCGCCGGCGAATTCCCCGCCAACACCAATTACCTTTACCTCACCTACGGCGGCACCGAAAATGACTTGCAATATGCCAACGACCATCGTAGCATAATAGTACTTGGCAGCGGCGCCTATCGCATAGGTTCGTCGGTGGAATTCGACTGGTGCGGCGTGCAAGCGCTCAACACCATTCGCAAGGAGGGCTATCAGAGCGTGATGATTAACTATAACCCCGAGACCGTATCGACCGACTACGACATCTGCGACCGTCTCTACTTCGATGAACTCACCTTCGAGCGCATTCTCGATATTCTCGACCTCGAGAATCCGCACGGCGTGATAGTGTCGACCGGCGGCCAGATTCCTAATAACCTGGCTCTGCGTCTCGACTCTGCCGGAGTGAACATTCTCGGCACCGGCGCCGCCAGCATCGACAACGCCGAAGACCGCGACAAGTTCTCGGCTATGCTCGACCGCATAGGCGTGGACCAGCCCGAATGGAGTGCGCTGACATCGATGGACGATATCAATTCATTTGTCGACCGCGTGGGATTCCCCGTGCTCGTGCGCCCATCGTATGTGCTCAGCGGTGCTGCCATGAATGTGTGCTCCAATGCTGAAGAACTTCAGCGTTTCCTCGCTTTGGCTGCAAATGTGTCGAAAAAACACCCTGTGGTGGTGAGTCGATTTATAGAGCATGCCAAGGAGGTGGAAATGGATGCCGTGGCTCAAAACGGCGAAATCATTGCCTACGCCATAAGCGAACACATCGAGTTTGCAGGCGTGCACTCGGGCGATGCCACCATACAATTTCCACCGCAGAAGCTTTATGTGGAAACCATGCGCCGCATAAAGCGCATAAGCCGCGCCATAGCTGCCGAACTCAAGATTTCGGGCCCGTTCAACATCCAGTTCTTGGCTCGCGACAACGACATTAAGGTGATAGAATGTAACCTGCGCGCTTCGCGTTCGTTCCCATTCGTGAGCAAGGTGCTCAAACTCAACCTCATAGAAATGGCCACTCGCGTGATGCTCGGACAGAAAGTGGAGAAGCCCTCGCACAATCTCTTCGACCTCGACTATGTGGGCATCAAGGCAAGCCAGTTCTCGTTCAACCGTTTGCAGAATGCCGACCCGGTGCTCGGCGTGGACATGGCTTCGACCGGCGAAGTGGGCTGCTTAGGCGACGACACCTCGTGCGCCATACTCAAAGCCATGCTTTCGGTAGGCCATCGCGTGCCTGAAAAGGGAAAAGGC
>SFTJ01000160.1 GCA_004563195.1 bacterium | reverse complement strand
AATAATCTTTCCTTCTTTGTCTATTTTTAGTATATACGCTTCCATAGCATATTTCATAGCATCTTCATCTCTTACATCCTCCATAAACGTACTAAGGAAATCACCTACGTACTTTCTGCCTATAACATAATTGTAAAAATTACTATATATTAGAATGCAATCATGAAGATCTAGTTTATCAAAATAATCCAAATATTGCCAACTCTTAATATTAGCTTTGGTAAACCAAACCTCTGTAAGTTCAGAACCGTTGCTTTCTCTAATTTTTAGTTTTATAATAGGAGATTTAATAACATCACTTCCATATTTAAAAGTGGTATCTGTATGAAGAACTAAATTCGCTTTACATTCCTTATGTTTAACAAGATCTTTAAAAGTAATGCCTTGATATGTGATATCTGTTGCATTTACATAAAAGCTAATGCAGATACTCAATAATAGTATAATGTATCTCATAATCTAATAACTATTTAAACTAAAGAGGTCTTCGTGTTGCGAGGAACTAACTTTGCAGTATTGATTCCCGGCAGCCCCTGACTCGTCAAGCTATTGGGTTTAGTTTTATTATATAGGTGCAAAGATAGTCATAATTCGTCACACTACAAAACACTAAAAGAAATATCCTGCGGATGTTTTCTTGTTTTTGAAAATGGGTGGGCTGAAAAGTTGGGCGGTTGCGGAGTTGTGCCATTCGGGGAAAGCCGCAGGGTTTCGGCGAATGAAGTTCACGATGTCGGCCAGGCGGCGAGTGGAGAATGAGCCGTTGGTGAGGTAGCCGACTATCTGCGCTTGGATTTCGGCAACGAACCGCTTGTCGGTGTCGGGAAGCGTTTGGCGCAGATTGCGGTCACGCAGAACCGACATCAGCTCCGGCGAGAACCATTCCTCTGCAAGCGATGCTTCAAGGTCTATGACCTTGGGGCGAAGTTCGAGCCAACGCTCCCATTTGGGAGTGTTGCCGGGCACCTGCTCCACGATTTCAAGAGTGGGAAAAAGCGTTGCGCCGAAGTATTCGGCGCGTTCGGAGTTGAGCCACTGCGACACTCCGGGCAGGAGCGGTAGCAATTGCGAGATGCAGTCATCGCGCAGGGTGTTGAGAGAGCCAATCAAGCGGTCAACCCTCTGTTTGGATGCCGGGGTGAGGTTGGCGGTCTGCGTCACTGCAAAACCGTTGGGAGTAAAAACGAGGTCAAGCGAGGGCACAGCAAGTCGCAACGCCTCGGCGACAATGAGCCGGGCGGTCAAGGTGCGGATTTGATTGTCGGCGGCGTAGCCGACAATAGCGGTGAACGGCTTTTGCGAAGTGAACGTCCGTATCACCCAATCCTCGGCGGCTTGCAGGTGAACCGCGATTTTATCGAAAAGAGCGGTTTCGCCCTTGACATTCACAATCATATTGGGAATGTAGGGAGCGAGAGTGGCTTGGTCAGTTATCAGTTTCATTGGGCGTAACTTGTTTTGCGTCTTGGTGTTCGTCTAAAGTGGTAAGCTGCATGAAGGGGCAATCCACTTTCACGCCCTGCCAACCGTTGAAGCGGATGATGATGCGGTGGACGGTGAAAAGCAGGTCGTGATATGGTTTCTGAAGGGCCTGGGCTATGGTGTACAACTCGCGTTTGTCAGAGCCGGAGTTGTTACTCTGTGCCTTGCCGGGCACTGAGCCGACAAGATTTGAGTGTACCCTCAGGGTAAAGCAAATCATGTTGATTGCCTCCTGAATGTCGGTGCTCCAGTCACCTCCCTCCTTGGAGTCATCAATTTTGTTGATGACCACATCGTGCTGTTCCTTGCCGTCGGGTGTAACGTAGAACGTGGAGAACCAGGCTTTGCCGCTGTTCTCCGCCCCGGTGAGGAAGTCGAGAATGCTCTGCTTCTCCTGCACGATGCGCTCTTGTTGCTTGCGTCGGTCGGTGATGCCCTCACTGCGGAAGATAGATTCCCAATACTTTTGGGAAATCTCGATTTGATACTTGATAGGTGCGGAGTTGCGGAGTTTCGACTCCTTGGCAAGTCCGATGAGCTGCTTGATGTTATACCATTTTCCTTTGAAAAGCGAAGCGTAATAAGGAATGGGATAATAAGTGCTGTCAGGGGTCGGGATTCTCGACACCACAGCAAACTTGCGGCAGGTCGTGTTCTTGGCGAGCCTGTCTTGCAGGTCTCGCCATGGAGCAGCCGCATCAAGCATCTCAATCACCTCAATGTCGCTC
>SFTJ01000159.1 GCA_004563195.1 bacterium | reverse complement strand
GCACGCATCCACCACATCGTGTATGCCGTCGAATATCTCATCCCATTCTTTCTCGTGCTGAGCCACGCTCACTGCTTCTTCTTTGGTAAGCGCACTACCACTTGCCATCACGGCTTTCTTGCCGTCGATCCACGGCGATATAAATGTGGGAAGCCCGCCCGAAACATCCTTGCACTGCTTTCCCATATCGTGAAATGCCCGTATCGCGCCTCGGGTGGCTCGGCTTATCTCGCCGCTGATATACCATCCTGCAAAACTCTTATGTCGGCTCCCATAGCCCTGCCACACTTCTTCTATCACATGTTTGTTGTCTTCTATCTCCCATGTCAGGTCGCCGGTGTCCCAATATCGGCCCGAATCATACAATCCGAAGTAAAACTTCATATCATACTTGTCGGCAAGTGTCAAAAACATTTCCAGAAGGTCGTAGGTGGGTCGATAACAACCTTTCCCTATCAGATAATGCGAATCGTAGGTTATAAATTTCCTATAGCCGGAGCGTATCATTATCACCGTGTCGATGCCTATGGCTTTCATATTACGAAAATCGGCATCCCACTGCTGCACGCCCCAATTCTGATGCGGTATGTCGTGCGATATCTCGTCGAGAAATGTGCCGGTTATCGGCAACGCATTCTTTCGCTCCACTATCATAAAGTCGTCGGCAGCTCGCACTGCTTCGCGCACCGTTTTTTCGTTCACGTTACTACTTTTAGCCACTATATCGGGTGCAACCACCGCAGCTGCACTCACCATTGCCAATTCTTTCAGAAATCTTCGTCTGTCGCCCATGTTTCTTAATTTTTTTTGCGCTAAATATCCGGTTTTATGGTATCCGATTTGCTTCATCTTTGCAAATCTCGGGTTTTCTATTGGCAAAGATATCTATTCTTACCGAAAAATATCACATTTTTCATAAGAAAAACAAGCTCACACCTGCCACGCTTATTATCGCACCAAGCATCTCGCGCATGGTCACTCGCTGATGAAACAGCAAATAAGATGGCAGCAAAATAAATATCGGTGTCAAAGCCATCAGTGTCTGCGCCACTCCGCTCTCGGTATATCTCACCGCCATCAGCGACAGCGCCACACCTATAAATGGTCCGGTAACGGTTGCTCCTATTGCCGCGCGCATGCCCCGACCATCGCTCACACAGCGCCGCAAGTCGCCCAATTTTCCGCTCCGCGCCAGTATTATCACAAAAAACACCATTCCGGTTATTGCCCTTATCATTGTCGACGCAAAAGGAAGCATCATCTCATTCACAGCATCGGTCACAGGCACATTCATCTCATAGTATTCCATACCTATTTTGCTCAACACAAGGCCTACGCCTTGTCCTATGCCCGCACCTATGCCTAACAGCAAACCTTTTATAGGCAATTTCAGCGAAAATCTTGCCTTCCCGTCTGCTTTGCCAAGCACCGACATGCCTATGCCAAACATGGTAATCAGCATTCCAAGCACTGCAGCCCCCGACATCCGTTCGCCAAGCAATGCCCACCCGGCAGCTGCCGCAGCAAGCGGAGCAAGGGTCATAAACAATTGCCCGAATCGCGAACCAATCAATATATAAGCATTAAACAAGCAGTAATCGCCAAAAACATAGCCCACCAATCCCGATAGCGAGAGCCACAACCAAGCATCCCCGCCGGCTCCTCGTGGATAAGGCGCCCCGGTGAATATCCAAAGCGTCACCATCAACAATACAAGCGACAACGCCATGCGTATCACATTCAACTGTATAGCCCCAAACCGCTTACTTGCCACTTCCGAAAACAACGCCGTAGCTGTCCAAGTAACCGACACAAATAACGCTATACTCTCTCCAATATACTCCATCGTCATAAAAAATTTCCGCAAAGTTAAAAAAACTCCACACTATATGCAAAAAAATTAAAACCACGCATCACCAACACGCAACTAGCACCTCAAAGTCACCACAAATTTTCCTCTAATGATAACACACTCATCCTCACCAGTTTACACCCATCACAACCAACATAGTTACTTCATTTCGAGCCTACTTTCAGCTATTTTTCCATTTTCACACCTCGCGACCGTCGTTATTTTCGGCGCTTTGGCGGCGGTTCTTTTTCTGTGGCGGGTGCGGATAATGAAAAAAGCCCCGAACTTTTCAGTCCGGGGCTCAGGGGGCGGTTACCTACTCTCCCACTTTCGCAGTACCATCGGCGTGGTGAGGCTTAACT
>SFTJ01000158.1 GCA_004563195.1 bacterium | reverse complement strand
CTGCTGGACGCGCATTATCGGGAAACCTTTGCAAAATGGCTGGAAACCGAACGCATCGTATGCCAGCCGTCCTATCGGCTGCCGACAGTTATTCATCCCACGACCAGCACAGACATATACGGCGGTTCTTTGTATGAAGCCGAGGATGGCGACAGCTGGAACAGGATTTGATTATGGAGTTGACCGCCCTTCCGAATGTTCGCTGGTGGCACCGCAATCTCTCCCGGCATGGATTTGCCATCAACGGCTATATTAAGCACTACCCGGACATTATGATTATGACCCAGAGCGGCAAGGTAATCTTTGCAGAAACCAAGGGCGAGCATCTGAAAAACGATGACAGCCGGGAAAAGATTGAATTGGGACGCGCATGGCGGACTGCCGCCGGGAGCCAGTACCGTTATTACATGGTGTTCAGGGATGGAGAAAATCTCCTACCGGGAGCTGTCAGCATGAGCCAGTTTGTGGAGACGATAAAGGCACTGTAAGAGGAGGTGGTTCCACCTATGTATATATATGCTCGCATAAATAAAGACACTTTGCGCTTTATACGAGAGAAGAAAGCCATATCTTTTGACTATGTAACACGGATTACAAAGTTCAAGGAAGAAAAAATTGTTCTGTGGGAAAATAATGAATCAGGGAAGCTTCCCACAATAAATCAGGCAAAATCCATCGCAAAATGTTACCGTATTCCGTTTGCCGGACTGTATATGAATGCAAGTGACATTAATGTAAAGCACTTGCCTCAAATGCGAAATCTCCGTACTTTGCCCGACGCAGTTGTTGATAACAGCGCATTGAATCTTGCTATTTTCGATATTCTTTCTGCTCGCGATTTGCTTCTGGAATCCAGGCAAGCTTTGAAAGAGCGCACAGTGAAATTTGGTATGTCCATAAATTGTCCAGATGATAATGTTATCCATTGGGCACGAGAAATCAGAAATAGTCTTGGTATTGATTCAAATGTGCAATATAAATGCCAGAGCACAAGGCAGTTCTATTTATACATTCGCAATGTTGTCGAGAATGCCGGTGTATTTGTGCATTGCTTTACCGGCGTAGATACTGAGGTTGCCCGTGGATTTGCCATATACGACACCACAATGCCAATTATCGGGCTTAATAATGATGATCGATACCCGGCTAAAACATTTTCGATTATTCATGAACTTGTCCACCTGATTAAGCGAAGTTCGGTTATCTGTAATGACATGATTGACTCATTTTCCGCACAGGCGGAGGAAGTCTTTTGCAACGCGGTTGCTGGAGAAGTTCTTGTACCCCGGGTAAATCTGAACAAACAGCTTGGCAGCTATACGCAATCAGAAATAGATTTGGACGTTGTTTCATCACTAGCGGATAAGTTTTCAGTAAGTAAGGAAGTTATTTGTCGCCGTTTACTGGATTCTGGGAAAATTGGACAACCTAAGTATGCGATGCTGATAGCCGCAATAAGATCACAGTTTGAAAACGAGCGAAAGGCTGCACAGGAATATAGAAAGCTAACTGGTAAAGGTATTCCTAGGAATATTCCGCGTGAGGCTATTGACCAGAATAGCCCTGCATTATGCCGGGCATTCTTTCATGGTTATCGAGAGGGTTACTTTGACAAGCAGGATATATCTCGCTATCTCGGCGTAAAACAGAACCATATAGAAAAATTTATGTGGGAGGTATCGAAATGGTGAATCATGATTCTGAACCCAAATATATCATAGACACATCTTCGATCCTTTCACAAAAAGATGATGAACCACATCGGAGAAGCATCAATAAGACACTTTGGCATCACATGGACGAGCTAATTGAGCAAAAGCGCATAGTAACCTGCTCGGAAATAATTGAAGAAGTGAATGATGACGATTTAAAAAAATGGTACATAGGGTTACATGGCGTGGTGCTGCCCATTGATGATGATATTCAGGATAACGTCAAAAAGGTCGTTACATCTAATCCACAACTTATCGATTTCAAGCAAGTCAAATCATCGGGAGATGCCTTCTTAATTGCCACAGCCATGAAGTATGGACTAACAGTAATCACCGAAGAGAATAAAAAAGGTGAAAAGAAAATACCGTATGTCTGCAAAAGCTTGAATGTTCCGTGCATTGACATTTTGGGCTTATGCGAACGTGAGGGATGGCAATTTTGAAGCGACTGAATATTGATTTCAGGGCGGCAGGGCATTCTGCCGCCCTCTATTTATGTTGGCAGCCCGATTTTTCGGTATGTCATAGAAATATTGGAAGATAAGGTGGTGATTCCGTGAAAAGTCAAAATTTACTGAAAAGGAGGTGGTATGCCCATGCAGCGCAAAAGAATAGTTGCGTTCTCGGTGCAGGAGGCAGGATATGGCAAAACCGCT
>SFTJ01000157.1 GCA_004563195.1 bacterium | reverse complement strand
GAAAGCCATTTTCGGCGACCGTTTCCCCGATTATGAGGAAAGTCAGTTTTACGAACTTGACATCGGAACGGCGGCATTGATGCGTGGGTATATGGCAAAGCCTTGCGACGTGCATTTTCCGCTTTACAGAAAAATCGAACGGTTTTTAACCGCTTCTCTTCGAATTTACCGTGTCGGTGAGGAAGAAATCGAGCAGATACTTGCATTTATTCGCAGTCTTGATCTAAACCAACTTGCCGATAGTGTTCTTCGGCAATTGTTTGAACAGTTGGAGAATTATTTTGAAAGTGATTTTTCCGAAGCTCACCGAACGGCACGTTCGGGTACTTGGACAGAATAAAACAAAATTTTTTAGGGAGATATTTTTTATGAAAAAACGTGTTTTTGCCTTTTTTTTGGCGATTTGCCTTTCGTTCGGCTTTTTGTCGACCGACTGCGGCTTGTTTACGGTGGTGCATGCCGCTACATCACGTCTCTGTGTCTGTGGCAGCTTTGCGCACCATGATATGCTGGGGCACACCAGTCCAAAGGTTGCTACTTGGGATCCCTCGATTCGCCGGGGTACGCGCAACGAATATAATCCGGACACCGGCAAGTATGAAGATAAAGAATATGAGTATTCAAGCTATATTTACTCTTTTGAAGAACTGAATTTGGCGTATGAGCTCAGTAAGGCTGAGGCTGAAGCCAAAAATGATCCCTCACTGATTATCGATACATATATCATGGGGGGCGATTTTACAGTGACCAAGCCGTGGATTGTTCCCAAGGGCGCCAATATCACCATCATCACTCAGGGCTATGATATCAAGGTGGATCTGACCGGCTTGCAGCACTGGTACCAGCATTATTATTCCGCCATCATTGCAGCTAACAGCTGTACTGTCACCTTGACCTCCGGTCTCGGAAAGGATGCTACCAAAATTTACGGTGTCACCCACCCCAGCGACGACAGTACCAACAGAACTGACATTGAACGCCATTTTTCCGCTATTAGCGTGGCAGGCGAAATTCAAACCAAAATAACCGGAAATAATTATGAGGCGGTTTATCTCAGAGGCGGTGCTCTTAATATGTACGGCGGCCTTATTACCGGAAATCAATCTCATGGCATACATCAAGAGTTGTATGACTTTTCTGGCTTTGGTTGGGGCAAATATAGGAATGAACTGAATATTTACGGCGGCACAATTTCCGATAATCAAGGCGCCGGCATATATGTCAGTGTTCAACCCTATGAGGCTTTTAAGGATTTGAAGCATACAATACAACTCTATGGAGGCACCATCACCGGCAATAAGCAGGGCGGTATAAAGCTTCTTAAAAACTCCACGCTGGCGCTGCACGGCGAGGAGGTGGATACCGCCATTGCTCTACCGAAAGGCAGCAGAAATACCGATGCCGTCTTGGGTCCAATCAAAATCACCGGGAACACCGGCGGCAACGTGATTGCCCACTGTGACAACCCGGGAAGCATCACCGTAACCGCCGGCAGCGATTCTGTGCTGCGTGAGGGCAGCACCATCGGCGTTACCGAAACCGCCCTGACTACCTACAGCAAGGACAAGGAAAATGTTACTGACGGCACTCCCGAAAGTTGGTCGTTTTTTACCTCTGACTTATCCGGCTATGTGATGTCCTTTGAAAACGGCAAGGTAATTCAAGCCAAGACAATTTCGCCGATCTTGCAGGTGCAGGGCATCAATACCACCTACACCGGCAAGCCCTTCGATGCCTCGCTTGCCTGCGTTTCCGCCTCCTGCGAGGGCGAATGGGTGTGGAGAACAAAGGTGCCGAAGGATGTGTCAGACAGCGGATATTATTGGATAGATTTTAAACCCAAAGCTAATCACTATGCCAAATGTAGCTATCAGATTAATGTCACCATAAACCCTAAGCCGATCAGCGTGACTATCACTCCCAACGGCGGCACCTACGGCGGAACCATTACGCCTGCCACCGCCACCATAGATAATGGCTTGGTGGAGGGAGACACCACCACGGCAGTTATACTGAAGTATTACGGTAATTCAAACGACCATACGCTTTACAATTATGTTACCACTCCGCCGACGCTGGCGGGAAGATATACCGTAAAGGCGTACCTCAACACCTCCAACTATAGAATTTCCAACACGAGTACCGCCCAATACGTGGTTCGGCGTGGAGCACAGGAGGCGCCGACGCTGATAGGGCATAACGAGACCATTAAAGGCAAAAATGATGCCTACATTGAGGGGCTGACAACCGATATGCAGATCAGTAGTGACGGCGGTAAAACCTACAGTACGCTGAAATCCTCCACTATAAACAATCCTCTTCAGCCGATGACCTACTATGTGCGATACAAGGATAACTATAATTTTGAGAGCTCTGCACCGACTGTTATCACCCTGTCAGAAGGTCCGAAAATGCAGGTCACACTGCCGGAAAGTGACGCTCAAAAGGGTTATACCATCACTGCCGACAGCACGGAGTTGGCCTGGGGTGAGGAGCTCACTCTCAGCTATTCTCTGAAAAACGGCTATACCGAGACCGACAGCTTTAAGATCACGGTGAATGGCACCGATATCACCGCATCCATCCGTGAGCAGGGAAGCTATACCTTTGTGCCCACCGACAATGTGACGGTAGAGGTGACCGGAGTGGCGGATACCATCGCCCCGGATGTGACGCTTACCGCAAAAACGGTGAGCTGGAAGCAGTTTTTCAACAAGCTTACTTTTGGCTTGTTCTTTAAAGAAACGGTCGATGTCACCGTGGTCGCCAATGATGGCGGCAGCGGCATTGATACCGCTGAATATCTGGTAACTGAGAAACCCTTTACTACGGAACAGGCGGTCAAGGATGATACCTCAGTATGGACGGCTCTCAAGCTGAAAAACGGCTCTGCCAATATAACGGTAACCGAGCAAGGAAAAAAATACTTATATGTGCGGGTGAGCGATGCAGCCGGAAACATCATGGTGGTCAGTGCCGACGGCGGTATGGTGGTGTATACCGATGCCACTGCCGACACCCACAGCATCGGTTTTACTAAAACCGAAACGCAGGATGTCACCGCTAAGGTGAATTTGAACGGAAATACCGTGAAAGACATTTACAATGGCACCGTGCTGATTGACAGCACCCAATACACCGTTTCGGCCGATGGCACCATCGCCCTGAAGGCGGCGTATTTGGATACCCTGACGGCGGGTGAGTATACACTGCACATTATCTACAACCCCTGCGGC
>SFTJ01000156.1 GCA_004563195.1 bacterium | reverse complement strand
ATTGATGTTGTGCTGTTGCTTTTTACTGAAAGCTGCTACTAACGACTCATAAATCTACCCTTAATCGTGTATTGGATGATAGTTGCGGATTTTAGGTATCTAAGGAAACTTACGACAACCGCACCGAGGAACTTGAAATCGAGCATCAGCGTAACCTCGTTGCTATCTATACTGAAGGCTCCAAGGAGCGGCTTCAGGCGGAGCAGCAGTTGCAGTCTTTGCTGATAGCGCAGATGCAACGCCGCCATCGTGAAATGGAAGGACATGAACGCAAACTCGCCTCGATGAAAAAGGAGTTTTTCGGCGACAATCCGCAAGAGCGGCAAGCCAAATACGATACCGATTTGGCGTTGCTTCAAACGGTCTATGACCGTGAAATTGCGGCTGCCGGTGACAATGCTGACGAAAAACTGCGCATCGAGGAGGCTTTTCAGCAGGCGAAACTCGCTCTGCAAAAGCGTTATGGTTTGCTCTCTGAAGAAGATGAACGCAATCGTATGCAACGTGCCGTTGCCGACTCGGTCGAGTGGCTTGAGGGCGATGGCGGTAAGGCGATGCAAGGTGCTATCTCCACACTCACTTCGGGAATGAGCGCTATCTTTTCTTCGTTGTCATCGCTTGTTCAAGCGGAACTCGAAATCGAATCGGCCGCCATTGAGAAACGCTACGATAAGGAAATCTCCGCTGCGGAGGGCAACTCCTACAAGGTGAAGAAACTCGAGGCGCAAAAGGAAAAGGAAATTGCCAAGGCGAAGAATGAGGCGAACCGCAAGATGTTCGCCATGCAGGTTATCCAAGCGGTGGCTCAAACGGCTCAAAACGCAATTTCCGCCTACGGCTCTGCCGCCGCTATCCCGGTCATCGGCTACATTCTTGCTCCGATTGCGGCAGGTATGGCTATTGCTGCCGGCATGGTGCAAGTGGCTGCCATTAAGAAACAGCAGCAAGCATCGGAAGCACAGGGCTATTCGGTCGGCGGTTTTACTCCCGACGGTCGCTCCGATGAACCTGTCGGCATCGTTCACGCCGGGGAATGGGTCGCTTCTCAAAAACTTGTGAAGTCGCCGAAAACTCGCCCGATTATCGAGGCTCTCGAATACGCCCAACGAACTAACACTTTCGGATCGCTAAACGCAGCCGACGTGTCGCGTTCTATAACGGCTCCGATGCTTCTTGCTTCCAACCCGCAGCATTCCGTTCAGCCTAATGTCATCGTTAATGTTCCTACTCAAGCTTCGTCTAACACGAAGATCGAGCAGACTCTCGACAGACTGAACGAAAGGTTGAACGAGCCTTTTGTTACGGTGGCTACCGTCACCGGTGACAAAGGCATTAACAAAGCCCAAGATGATTATAATCGTTTGATTCGTAACAAATCTCCTAAATCAAAAAGGTAATATATGAAAATTCTTATTAACGGCAAACTCGCGGCCCTCAAAGAGAGCACTTCGTTTGAATATATCGCCGACAATCGCCTGTTCAGTGGCTCCGACGGCTATTCGCTCACTATCACCTTTCCGCTACGTGGATGCTCGCAGAACATCGCTATCTTTGGACACATCAATCGTGCTGATGTGGCGGCTAAAAAGGTGATTTTCGACTGCCAAATCATAGATAGAGCGCTTATTCTGCGTGGCTCTATCGTAGTAACGGAAATCTCCCAA
The DNA here is from genome assembly GCA_004563195.1 of bacterium. Lineage (GTDB taxonomy): Bacteria > Bacteroidota > Bacteroidia > Bacteroidales > Muribaculaceae > SFTJ01. The sequence continues at coordinate 582 of SFTJ01000156.1, read as the reverse complement.
GCCGAAGTGAAAACGCAATTCCTCGAAGGTCGTTCCGAAGTGAACTTCGATACTACCTTCGATGTAATCTATATCAACGAACTCGACCTCGGCGCTCCGACTGTTACTTTGACTTCGGCAATCTCTCCGATGAATGCCTGGAATGATGGCTTCTACAATCTTTCTTTCGTGGCTCTGCCGTGGGTGAATGATGCTTCGGGCAACATTCAAAACTGTACGAAGTACGAAAACGGCTCGTATTCGTGGCATAGCGATACGAAAGGATTGTCGTGGCAGCCTTACTTGATTTACATCGCAAAGCGTATTTGTGAGGCCGTAGGCTACTCCTACGACTTCTCGGCTTGGGAAGAGAAAGAGGAGCACAAATATCTTCTCGTGTGCAATACTCTTCCTTATGCTTGGTCTATGCCGGAATTCGCTAACGCTTTGCCTCATTGGAGCGTTACGGAATTTTTCGAGAAACTCGAACTTTTCCTCGAGGCTGAGTTCGACATTGACCATCGCAGTCGGCATATCGGATTCGCCTATACGCAGCACACTCTCTCAGCCATGAAGCCGGTTGTTATCGATAATATCATCGAC
>SFTJ01000155.1 GCA_004563195.1 bacterium | reverse complement strand
GTCATCACGGCGGCGCCTATTATGGTGCCGCGGCTATTGTAGGTGTAGCTTATCTCGTAGCCTTTCACCTTGGCTTTCTTTGCAAACATTGGCATTGCTATAATCAATGCCAATGCTATAATGATATATCGCTTCATATAGTGTCGCTGCTGCTTAGTTGCTTGTAATCACCTGACCTGCACCGCGATATAGCTTGGCGGGACCATCAAGTAGCACTGCTATCACTGTTATCTGCTCGTCTTGCACCGATTCGGGTACGTCGATGTAGATAAGGCCCGGCAGTGAGCTCCAATATGGCTTGTCGTATACCTTATAGTTGAGCATTGTGCCGTTGCCCACTACCCACACGCGGTTCACATTGTTCACAATGCCGCGCAATGCTACATTGCCGCGCACCTTGTTGGGGATGTAGAGATAAAGTATATCGCCGGCTTTGTTGAGCGTGGTATATCCGTCGGGGAAGTGCTCTGCCGGGATACCGGCGCGGGTGCCGTAGATTGCTTCTTTGTGCTTGCTTGTCCAGCGTCCGAATTCCTTGAGGATGTTCACTTGCTCTTCGGGGATGGTACCGTCGGCACGCGGACCGATGTCGAGAAGCAGGTTACCGCCGTTGCTCATACAGTCGCACAGTGTGCGGAGCAACATGTGGGGGGTCTTGTAGTTGTGGTCTTCGTGCTGATAGCCCCATGAGTCGTTCATGGTGTAGCACAATTCCCAATACTTGGCTGTAGGACGCACCACAGGCACTCCTTGTTCGGGGGTATCGTAGTCGCCATAGCCTTGTATGCGTGAGTTGACTATCACCTTGGGGTTTTTGCTGCGAAGTAGCGAGATAATGCCTTTGCTGTTCCAGTCTTCTGCCGATTGTTCCCAGTCGCCGTCGAACCAATAAAGTGCGGGCTTATAGGCATTGAGCTCTTCGAGCTGTGCAAAGTTGAACTTGCAGAAATTTGCCCAACGAGCCGGGTCTTGCTTGATGTCGTAGCGTGTGGATGTGCGTGTGGCATTTGGATAGTCGGGATGACTCCAGTCGAGAAGCGAATAGTAGAACCCGAGTTTCAGGTGCTTGCGCTTCTTCACTTCCTTTACAAACGGCGCGAGCAAATCTTTCTTGGCTGCCGAACTCTTGATGGTGCTCAAGCTGCCTGCCTTGGTGTCCCATAGAGCCACTCCATCGTGGTGCTTGGTGGTGAGCACGGTGTATTGGGCACCGCTCTGCTCTATGAGGTCAACCCATTCCTTGGCATTGTATTTCTCGGCTGTGAAGCCATCGAGCTGCTGCATGTATTCTTCGTAGGGTAGATAATTGTTGAAGAACGACCAGCTTTCCGACACTCCTCTCACCGAATAGATGCCCCAGTGGATAAACACGCCGAATTTTGCATCTCCAAACCACTGCATACGGTCTTGGTATGCTTCTTCGGTTTCGCCTGTAACGCGGGTTTGTGCCGATATAGGCTGCAACGATAGTGTTGCCAATAAAAGTACAGATAAAAGGATTTTTTTCATATCGTTTTTTGGTTTAATTTAGTTCACAGTCTCGGTTTTTACAAAGTTAAACAAAATTTTTGGTTGTAACACCATTTTAATACAATAAAGGCAACCTGTCGGTCCTCCTTAATCTCATTTGCTTTGATATACGGCTCAAAAAAACCGCTGTGCATATTTGTGCTATACTGAAACTTTTGCTTATCTTTGTCCCTAAGCCCCTGAGCTACTCGGCATAGTGGCTCTCGGGCTCTCAAAGCAGTAGTTTAAAACCTTATTTTCTATCCAATTTACAGCATAATAATTTTCACGATAATATATACATAAAAAACTGACTATATGAAGAAAAACCTGTTACTAAACTCAGCATTAACACTGCTGGCTGTGATGATTACGTTGCAAGTATGCGCTCAACAACGCTTCGACCAACGTCGCATCTATCAGATTGTGTCGGTGCTTCACCCCGACAAGGTGCTCGGATTTGATGGCACCGGCGGGCAAGTAATCTTGAAAAGCGTGGACAAAGCCGACAAAAACCAGTTCTGGACTATCAGTGAACTCTCGGGTAGCTTCCGCTTCTCGCCAATCGCGTGGGCGAATCGGTGCAACTCGTGCCTTCTAACCACGCTAAATGGGCGGCTGCCGTGCAGGGCTCTAAGGTGGTGATGACCGATGCCGCCAAGGCTGCCCAATCGGACGCTGCTCTTTTCCGTATCGTGGCTACTCACCTCACTCTCGACGATGGCTTGAACCTAAATCAAGGCGAACAACCTATCTGGGAGGACGAAACGCGTTTCGCCGAAAACAAGGAACCGGGACACGCCACTTTCACGCCCTACCCCGACGAGGATGCTATGACCGCCGATGCCGAGCACTATGCTTTCCCTTGGGCTTACACCAAGAGTCAAAGCGCTATGCTGCTCAACGGCGACTGGTATTTCAACTTCGTTCCCGAACCGTCGATGCGTCCCGAGGGTTTCTATGCCGAGGACTACGACGTGAGCAGCTGGAACATCATCCCGGTGCCGTC
>SFTJ01000017.1 GCA_004563195.1 bacterium | reverse complement strand
GTTGATAATCAGTAACTTTATAGCATAATAAACCCCTTTTGGCAATCGCTATATGTATTTCAAAGACTATCGACAAAAACCGATGTTCATACCCGTTCCGGGCTATGACGAGTTGTTCCCCAGGCTGTCGGTTCAGCGCGTGATTAATAATTTCGTAGACGGTCTCGACCTGCGAGATGTCGAGGCCACCTATAAGGAAGGCGGAGCGCCGCCTTATCATCCGAGTGTGTTGCTGAAAGTGGTGTTGTATGCTTATGCGCGTAATATCTACGGTTGCCGCCCCATCGCTGATTTGTGCCGACTGGATGCGGTATGCCAGTGGTTTACCAATTACGAGGCCCCGTCGTTCAGCACGATAAACCGTTTCCGGTCCGTGCATCTGGGGGATGAGCGAACGGTTTCCTTGTTTACAAAGTTGGTGGAGACGCTGGTTTCTGAGGGGATGGTCAGCTTCGAGGAGTGCACGTATGTAGACGGCACCACCGTGGAGTCGCGCGCGTCGCGCACCAAACTGGTGTGGGCTCAGACACAGCGCCGGTATGCCGAGCAGAACACGGCCAAGATAAAGGCCATCGTAGAGAATGCTCGCCGTGCACAGCAGGAGGATGCCGAAGGACTTGCTGATGACGGAGGTGACTTGCACGATGACGACACTGACAACTCAAGTCCGACAAGCAACGGCAATGAAAGCCCTGCAAACTCAGATGAAACAGGGAACAAAAAGAAGCGAGACCGTTCAGTGCATATGTCAGCCGAGCAGGTAAGAGGGGAATCTCGACCTGTCATCATCCGACAAGAGGGAACTCGCAGAACGGCTCGACAAAGCCGACCACTACCGCACCAGAGACGAGATGTGCGGCGACAAATCGGGGACCGCATCCACCGATCCGGACAGCGTTGCCATGTACCCCAAGGATGACAAGATGCACACCGGGCAGTGCCGCCCCATGTACAACGTACAGTTTATGACCCAGTCGCAGTTCATCCTGTGGTTCAACCTTTTCGGCGTGACCACCGATTTGAGCGCCTTCCCCATGTTCCTTGACTCGCTGCCCCAACAGTTCGCACCCGCAAAGCTCGCCGCCGATGCCGGCTACGGCTCCTACGAGAACTACATCCTCGCCATGAAAAGAGAAATAGATCCGTACTTCAAATACTCAATGTACGACAAGGAAAGCTCCCCGCGTTTTGCGCCCGACACATACAAAGCCGAATACATGCCTCAGCAGGAAGACGGCTCGCTCAAGTGCCCGGGCGGAACACTCCGGAAAATCCGTGAATCGACACAGGAAAAAAGCGAAATTTCATACACAGAGGAATACTACCGCACCGACCAATGCGCCGCATGCCCGTTCCGCGAGAAATGCCACGGCAAACACCTCAAAGACTACCGCGAGGTGAAACGCAAAAAAGAATGGCACCTCCTGAAGCCGCAGATCAGAGAAAAACTTGATAGCGACGTCGGGCAGATCCTGCTGTATAATCGCTCCAAAGACGTCGAGCCCACCTTCGCCCACACCAAATGGGCTGGCGCCTACCGACGCTTCCGCCACTTCGGAAGCCGCAGATGCCGTATGGACTTGGCGATACGTGCCATCGCGCACAACCTCAAAAAATACATAGCCTGGCTGCAACATCAAGCAGATGGGATGCCATGCCCAACTGCAAGCGTCATCCTCAGCCCACTCACGGCCCAAGACGGTCTTATATTCGCATTACTCCGCACACTGAAGCAAATTTGGCAAAAATTCACACCGGCGCCCAAAATTTTTTCATGCTCGCAAATCATTCGCCAGAACAGCGACAGCTCTGCGCTGCCACTTATCTGCGTCACAGAATAACTGGCTTATGACACACTTTCTGATTTATGGTTAGCACCACACAAAGGGAACGAAGCGACCGGTGTGGTGTCCCCGCCCCACCCAAAATACAGCCTCGGAGAGGCTGATAATCACCAGCTTAACCACAACACCGAAAAATCCCTGCCGAATTCCATGAAAATTCGTGTAAAATAACACAACAGCACGACCTGAAAGGTCGAATGCCCGAGCCGAGCGAGTGGCTCGCAGCCGAGGGTGGAGCGAAGCTAAACCCTCGGTATCTTGACGCCCCACCGTATGCGTAGAGAAGAACGCGAACATCACTTGCCACGACGAATGTTTTCGCTCCATTCAAACGCTTTTCTTTTGATGACGGGTATTCCTGGGATTACGCTAACGCTCCACCCCGGCTAAGAACAGTCGGGCTATCTCATCGGCATTCAACCTTTCAGGTTGGATACCTACGCGGCGGTCCGGCAATTAAAAACCACCGATTATCACAAATATGGCTCGTACGAACACAATACTGTGATAATCTAGGCTTAACTCTGTGAAAATCCGTATTAAAAACCACCACACAAAATCTGTGAAAATCCGAGTTAAAACCACCTCCGCGATGACCGCCGCACAGCCTCGGAGAGGCAGATTTATGGTTAGCACCACACAGAGGGAGCGAAGCGACCGGTGTGGTGTCCCGGACCCCACACAACTACAGCCTCGGGGAGGCTGATAGTCTCCAGCTTAACCACCACATCGCATATAAAACTCTGCTTGATATTACTATCAAAACCACACTGCAACCGATTTACAACTGCCGAAATTCGCAAAAAATTATAACTAATTATTGTGTCATAACACAACAAAACCGAGCTACTTTTAGGTAACTCGGTTCTGTATATTCGATTAAAAAATCTCTTGACTTTATTACTTCTTTTCTTGGATAGTAACGGCACGGTCAAGTGATGCACACTTAGCACCGAAGTTAGTAAGGTTACCATCGTTGATTTGAGTTTCGAGACGGTTTTCAGCAACGCCCTTCTTAACCAATGCAGCCTTAACAGTAGCTACACGGCCCTTGCGAAGGCGAGTGTTGATCTTGTGGTTACCTGTGTAGTTATCAGCCCAACCGGTAAGCAAATATTCCTTGTCGGTATTCTTCATTACCTCAGCAACAGCATTTACCACCTTACGTTGTACGCCAGTGATAGCCTCAACAACTTCAGGCTTGCGGTTCAAGCAGTCGCGGAGTTGCTTTTCGAGGTCAGCAATCTTAGCTTCAGCAGCTTGCAAGCGTGCAGCAAGTGCATCGCCTTCAGCATCGGTGTACTTCCATGTTGGGCATACTGCTGTGACAGGAGCCTTCCAGTCGGTCTTATTGAAGTTGTAACCAACACCAACAAGCACATTAAGGTTACCGTTACGAGTGTACTCAATATCGTCGAAATTCTCTTGGATGTAGTCGAAACGAACGTCAAGCAATACGTCGAAGTGCTTAGAAACAGCAAACTTGTTCAACAAACCAACGCGAGTGTTAAGAGCTCTTGAACCGGTGTGTACCCAATCTTCGCCCGGACGGAGCGATGGCTTCATATTTGTGCCATGCCAGTTAGAAGTATTACCACCCTTAGCATATGGGAAATAAACGCCGGCACCTGCATAAAGGATTGCGTTATACACGCGTTCTGGTTTGTAACCGCACCACCAATTAGTGAGGTTGAGCATAGCATCGGCATTAGGACCGAAGAACCACGCCTTTTGAGCTACATAGCCATCCTTAGCATAGTCGAGGTCGGGACGCAAAGCCATATCGCCTCTCACCACATGAAGGTCGTCGGAAGCACCTTTAATCATAAATGCATTACCTGATACTCTCAAACCGAATATCGGAGAGAACCACTTGCCCACCGAAAGTTGGAACGAAGGAGTGATACGATCGCCAAACGACTCAACCTTGGTGTCGTTAGGGCTCATAAATACATTGGCTCCACCTTCAGCCTGGATAAACCAGTTGTTTGGGAAATTATTGATAAGCAGTCCCTGTGATGGATCTTCAGCATAGGTAACACTTTGTGCATTTGCTCCAAACGATGCGACAGAAAGCATTAGAGCTGCAATAAGAGTTGATTTTTTCATATCAGATTATAATTAGACTTTCAACAATTATTAATTAATATAAAGTATTAAAAGCATATTGAGCGACTTGCCAATTACTCAGCAAGACGCTCAATACCATGATTATCTAAAAATTACTTTGCAACTTGGATAGTTACGGCACGGTCGAGCGATGCGCTCTTAGCACCGAAGTTAGTCAAGTTACCATCATTGATTTGAGCGTCAAGACGACCTTCTTCAACACCCTTTCTAACCAATGCCTTCTTAACACCGTTTACACGGTCCTTACGAAGCTTAGCATTGATCTTGTCGGTACCGGTGTAGTTATCAGCCCAACCGGTGAGGATGTAGTTGTCGTTTGATTCCTTCATAAGGTTAGCTACTGCGTTAACAATCTTGGTGTTTACACCCTCAACAACTTCAGGCTTGCGGTTCAAGCAGTCGCGGAGTTGCTTTTCGAGGTCAGCAATCTTAGCTTCAGCAGCTTGCAAGCGTGCAGCAAGTGCATCACCTTCAGCATCGGTGTACTTCCAAGTTGGGCATACGGCTGTGATAGGTGCGTTCCATTCGGTCTTGCCGAAGTTGTAACCAACACCTACGAGAGCTGTCAAAAGACCATTCTTGGTGTTATTTGTGTCATAGTGCTCTTGAACGAGGTCGCCACGGATATCGAGAAGGATGTCTACGTGCTTCGAAACAGCGAACTTGTTCAACAAACCTACACGAAGTGAAAGGTTGTGAGAGTCACCGTTTTCGAACGACCAGCCACCTTCCTTAACGTCCTTGGTAGAAACGAAGTTTACAGCTGCACCTGCATAGAAGATAGCATTGTAAACACGACCCGGCTTGTAGCCACACCACCAGTTAGTAAGGTTAATCAAAACATCACCTGTAGGACCGAAGTTCCAAGCGTTTTGAGTGATAGCATTTTCAGCCTTATCCAAGTCAGGACGAAGACCAAGGTCGTTACCCAAACCGCGAGCAGCACCCTTTGCGAGATATGCATCTGCACCGAGGCGAGCACCTATAATTGGTGAGAACCACTTACCTACTGACAATTGGAATGCATAACCTATACGGTCGCCAAAACTTTCAACCTTTGAGTCGTTCGGGCCAAGAAGTACGTTTCCGCCAATTTCGCCCTGGACAAACCAGTTGTCCTTAAACTTGTTGAAAAGATATCCTTGAGCAGGATCTTCTACATAGGTTACTTCTTGTGCTTTCAAAGAAGGAACCAACATTGAGCATAGAGCTACAATTAAAGCAATCTTTTTCATAATTTTTGTTTAATGTTTATCTATCGATTAATAATTTCCACAAAATGCTATGCAAATTTAATATTAATTATTGAAATAAGTGAGCATTCCTTTTAATTATTTAAAAAAAAGGTTCAAAAAAGCATCATTTTACTGTTATTTTGAATAGTCGGACAAGTATTTTTCGATTTCTGATGCCACTTTATCGGCTGTGAAACCAAATTTTTCGTCGAGCACCTTGTAGGGAGCCGACTCTCCGAAGTGGTCTAAACCGAATACTTTTCCGTTAGCTCCCACCACTCGATACAAAGTAGATGGAAGTCCGGCAGTCAAGCCGAATACGGGCTTGTTGCTTGGTATCACCGATTCGCGATAAGCGCGGTCTTGATTGAAATAGAGTCCGAGCGATGGAATCGACACTATCTGTGCTTTCACGCCCTTGGCCTTGAGCAACTCGTTGGCTGCTACCAAAGTCGACACTTCCGAGCCGTTGCCCACAAGCACCACATCGGGATTTTCATCCTTTACCACCACGTAGCCGCCCTTGCGTGCGCCTTGGGCGTCCTCATAACGATTGTCTGTAGCCGATGGCACATCATTAATATTCTGACGCGAAAGGATGAGTGCTGTAGGAGTATCGGTGTTCTCCATTGCCATCTGCCAAGCCACTGTGGTTTCAGCAGCGTCGGCAGGACGAAGCACGAGCATACTGTTGCGTCCGGCATGGTTTTTCAGTTCTTCGAGCAGACGCACTTGTGCTTCCTGTTCCACCGGTTCGTGTGTCGGGCCATCTTCTCCCACACGGAATGCATCGTGTGTCCAAATATATTTCACAGGCAATTGCATCAAAGCAGCCATACGCATAGCGGGCTTCATATAGTCGCTGAACACGAAGAATGTGGCGCAAGCTGCCCACACACCTCCGTGAAGGGCCAAACCGTTGATTATCGAGGCCATGGTCAATTCTGCCACACCGGCATGCAAGAATGCTCCGCTAAAGTCGCCGTGCTTGAAGGCTCCCACTTTCTTGAGGAATGCATCGGTCTTGTCGCTGTTAGCCAAGTCGGCCGACGACACTATCATATTGCCCACCTTTTCGCCCAAAACTGCAAGCACATCGGCCGAAGCGGCACGGGTGGCAATGTTGGGTTTGTGTGCAATAGCGGCGTAGTCTATTTCAGGCAACTTGCCGTCGATGTATGATTGGAGTTTTTGAGCTGCTTCGGGATTAGCTTGCTTCCAAGCCTCTTGAGCGGCTTTGCGCTCTGCCGCGATAGCTTTAAGCTCGGCTTCGCGTTTGGCATAGAGCTCTGCCACCTCGGGGAATATCTTCCATGGGTCGTTTACATCGCCACCAAGGTTTTCTACAGTCTTTTCATACGAAGCACCCGATGCGCTCAACGGCTGTCCGTGTGTGCTGCACTTTCCTTCGAAACTTGCGCCTTCGGCTGTAACGCAGCCCTTGCCCATAATGGTCTTGCCTATAATGATGGTTGGGCGCTCGGTTTCGGCGATGGCTGCCTCAAGGGCTTTCGAGAGTTCATCGGCGCTGGTACCGTCAACTTCTATCACATTCCAGTGCCAAGCGCGGTATTTAGCTGCAGTGTCTTCGCTGCTCACCTCATTGCAGTCGGTAGAAAGCTGTACATCGTTGCTATCGTAGAACATTATAAGGTTGCTCAAGCCCAAATAGCCTGCTATGCGGGCTGCACCTTGCGATATTTCTTCTTGAATACCGCCATCGGAGATAAATGCATAGGTCTTATGTGCCCAAACTTCGCCAAATCGAGCCACTAGGAAGCGTTCGGCCAACGCAGCTCCCACAGCCATAGCATGACCTTGACCGAGAGGGCCTGATGAATTTTCAACACCACGCATAGGGTCGACCTCGGGGTGACCGGGAGTGACGCTACCCCACTGACGGAATTGCTGCAAATCTTCCATCGAATACTTGCCGGTGAGAGCCAACACGCCGTAAAGCATTGGCGACATGTGTCCGGGATCGAGGAAGAATCGATCGCGAGAAATCCAAGTGGGATCAGCAGGGTCGGTTACCAGATACTTTGAATAAAGCACATTCACGAAATCGGCTCCGCCCATTGCACCTCCGGGGTGTCCTGACTTTGCCTTTTCTACCATCGAAGCAGCTAAAATTCTTATATTATCAGCTGCCTTTTCATATACATTTATTGCCATATTTAAATTTTGAGTATGATTTCCTTTAGGTATGTCAAAAAATACTTACAAATATAGCAATTAATATCCTATCTCACGCAATATATTGCCAAATATTTTCATATATAAACAATTAAGGCATCGACTACCCGCCAATATGCGAGTTGCCGATGCCTTTTTTATCGAAAATTCCGATATTTTCGGTCGGAGATTATTCTACAGGAATGTCGGTATTTACGTTCTTCGAACCGATAAGTGCGAAGTAAAGAATGTAAGCAGCACATGCCAATGGAACCAAGAAGCTCAACAAGTAGCTTCCGGTCAAGTCAGCTACAAGACCTTGGATACCCACCATGATAGCAAAACCGCAAACCATAGTCATAAATACGCCCGATGCCACAGCAGTGTATTTGCCAAGACCTTCGGTAGCGAGGTTGAAGATACCGCCCCACATAACCGATGCGCAAAGACCTACGAGCAAGAACATCAAGATGCCTACAGGCACATTACCCCACACGAGCGACAATGTTGTGTAGTCAACGCCCGGAATGCTTACTGTGATGTCGGTAGGCAAGAAGATGCCGAGAGCCAACAATACTACAGCCGCACCACTAACCGATGAAATCATAGCCTTGGTAGAAATCTTACCACCAACAACGCCACCTACGAAACGGCCTACGAGCATAAGCAGGAAGTAGATAGCGCCGAGTGTACCGCAGTAGCCGGCATCCATAGCCAAGCCGGGAACAGCGGCATCGGTTGCTGCTGTAAGATATTGAAGAATATAGGTAGGAGGACCTACTTCTACTGCGCCATAGAATGCGATAGCGAGGATACCAAGCTTGAAGTGACGGAACGAGAATGCCGAGTATTTAGGCTTTTCGGCCGATGCATGCTTCTCTTCTTCAATCTTTTGTGGTTCTTCAATCTTAGTGAAAAGGATTACGATGAATGCTACTACGAAGATAGCAAGTGCAATCATAAGCGCCGGAGTGGCGTCGGAAATCTGAGCCTTTGCAGCATCGCCGATAAGAGCACCCATGATGATGTAAACAGCAACGGCTGCTGTAGAGTTGAACACACCACCTATTTGGATAAGCTGGTTACCGGTGTTACCGCCACCACCAAGAAGGTTAAGCATAGGATTTACCACAGTGTTGAGCATACACATGCAGAAGCCTGAGATGAATGCACCGATAAGATAAACCACGAAGCCCATCGAGCCGCTCAACCATTGCACCAAGATACCCACAATACCCACGATAAGGGCCAAAAGGGCTGTCTTCTTGTAGCCAATCTTCTTAATCAACATACCCGATGGTACACCCATCAACAGATATGCCATAAAGTTACCATAGTTTCCCACTTGGGCTGCAAAGTTGCTTGCGCCGAACTGGTTTTTCACGATAACTGCCATTGGTGAACACAAGTTGGTCACAAAGGCAATCATAGCAAAGAGGGCAATCATCACCAAGATAGCGCCCCATTGTTTCGTTTTGTTACTCATGTTTTTTATTAGTTAGTTTATTGATATTTAGTTAATTGTTTCGTTTAGCTTTAAGATAGCACAAACTGATATACTCGCGATAGCTATGCACTAATCTCTCAATTTTGTGTAAAGTTAGTCTTTTTTTTCGAAATACGCACACATTTTATAAAAAAGACATCTTCGCAATAGCATTTTTGCATCATTTTTCATCACTTCCTACGCACTGTGCGCTTCGGCGCTACATCTTATTAAAAAAAGAGCGGCAGCGCTATGCTGCGAAGTGATTTTCCTACGCTGCATTGCGCCGCCGGGCTGCATATCCGCTCTTGTGCTGACAATTCAGTATTCTCTTGCGCCGAATATCGTGGTGCCGATGCGCACCATTGTCGCCCCTTCGGCTATCGCCAAGCGATAATCGTCGCTCATGCCCATACTGAGCTCACAAAAATGCTCATCGCCAAAGAAACAGCCTTCTTTCAGCGTATAGAACACATGGTGAGCCTCGGCAAATTCGCGACGTATCTCGGCATCATCGTCGGTGTTGGTGGCCATAGCCATCACTCCCACCACTCTCACGTGCGACATGGCGGTGAGTTTGCCGCTATTGGCCAATTGAGTTATTTCCTGGAGCGTAAAGCCAAATTTCGCCTCCTCCTGAGCCACATGTATCTGCAGCAACACATCCACCGTGCGTCCTATACGCTCGGCTTCTTTATCGATGCAGTCGAGCAGTCGCTCGGAGTCGACGCTATGTATCAGGCTCACATGGGGCAACAATGCTCGCACCTTATTGGTCTGCAGATGGCCTATGAAATGCCATTGCACATCGGCAGGCATTTCTTGCGCCTTCTGCACCAACTCTTGCACCCTACTCTCGCCGAAGATGCGCTGCCCTGCCGAATAGGCTTCCATCAGTTTTTCCACCGGATGGAATTTCGACACAGCCACCAATCGGACATTTGCCGGCAATTCGTCGGTAAACCTTATTATTTCTGATGCTACGCTCATAACCCTACTCCTTTTGCTATGCTTGAGGTGCCGATTCGGGGCCTGTGAGGTCTTCCTTAAACACGTCGAGCAGTGTGGTTTCGGTTATTGATGCCACTTCGAAATCGCTCATTGTGCCTTTCATACCTTCCATAAGGTTCTGAAGTGCCTTCGAGAACTCTGTGGCTTGCACATACATGTAACTTGCAGTGCGCTTTTCCACACCTTTCTTCTCGTCGAGAGTCACAAAGTTGACTTTCGCCTTATACCAGCGGTCGCCGGTCTCATCGAAGAACATTTCGCTCACGCGCACTCGCTTCACCGAGTCGACCTTAAATTCACCCGAAATATAGGGTTGCATTTCTTCTGTTATGCGTGCTTCGGCCTCAGTAAACGACAATGCATCTACCAAATAATTCTCGGTAGAGGTCTTGATTACGCCGTCGGCTGTGGTCTTATCGATTTTTATTTTACATTCAAACCATTGTGCCATAGTGTATTAATTATGTATTTTGTTAATAATTCAGTTATTCTGTGTGCATTTTGTGTGCATTTTGCAGTGCAAATTTAAATAATTTCCCAAAGCAAAAAGAATTTTGCACCGATATTTTTCACTCTTATTCCACGCTTTCAGCACCGAAATCGGGTTATTATTTGCATTAACCACATTTCAAGACTAACTTTGCACTTGCAAAACTCACTATCACTCAAAATAAAGAAAACTACAAAACACCCCACACTGCTATATGAGCGACTTCTTCCGAACCATCAAAGCCACTTCGCAAGGCTTATACAAAGAGAAAATGAGCAAATTCATTTCCTTCGCCGTGCCTGTGCAAAGCGCCGACGAAGCCAAAGCCGTAATCAAGCAGTATCAAAACGAATATCACGATGCTCGCCACCACTGCCGGCAAACCCATTCTCGGGCAAATCAACTCGTTTGAACTCACCAACATAGTGATAGTGGTGATTCGCTACTTTGGTGGCATAAAACTCGGCACATCGGGGCTGATAGTGGCTTATCGCGAGGCGGCTGCCGAAGCCATTCGCGCCGGCGAAATCATTGAGTGTCACGAACAAGCCACCGTGACTTTCACTTTCCCATATTTGGGAATGAACGATGTGATGAAAGTGCTGAAATCGGAAGATTTAAAAATATTATCGCAAGATTTCGACAATTGCTGCACCATCACAGTGCAACTCAATGCCGACAAAGCCGCCCCTCTAAAAGCCCGCCTCACCGATATCGGCGGAATATCACTCGTCGAGTAGTTTTGCTGCTGCGCAGCGGTTAGTTTGGCAACTGTGTTGCGGTTATTAGGCTGCTTCGCAGCGGTTACACGGCCTGCGCTACGCTTGGCGGTTATTTTGGCAACTGCGTTGCGGTTATTAGGCTGCTTCGCAGCGGTTATGCGGCCTGCGCTTCGCTTGGCGGTTATTTTGGCAACTGCGTTGCGGTTATTAAGAAAGTGTGTCATAATGCCCGAATTGAAAGAATCGCCCCTGTCACAAATAGCTGTGGCAGGGGTGATTCTCTTAAAAAAGGCGTTTTGACACACTTTCGGTTATGCGGCAGCTTGTACTACAGTTAGATCATTGAAAGCTTTTGTGCAAGGCGGATAGCATTTTGGAGATACGAAAAACTCGGTTTCTTATAGATGTGAGTTGTTCTTCTGAAATATATTCCAAATCGCGAGCGATTTGCATTTGGCAATATACCTCCATCAACGAACCGTAAGCGATTTCTATATAATGTGATTTTTCTTTATTCGACATTCTGCCGGCTCCTTCGGCAATATTGGAAGGGACAGAAACTACAGCTCGGCGAATCTGGTTACATAGGGCATACCTTTCCTCAAAAGGAAAAACCCGCATAAGCAAATAAGTTTCTTTAACAAGATTTCGCGACTCCTGCCAAACATCCAGGTTTTCAAAAGAAAAAACACTCATATTCTTTTTTTGTAAAAATTAAAGTTTTGCAGTTAGCAAACCTTCGCATCGCTCAGTCGCAATATTGACGAAATAGCGCAACCAATAGTCCCCAAAAACGCAAAATAAAAAATTTTGCCTATTAACCGCCAAGCGTAGCGAAGGCCTAATAACCGCTGAGCGATAGCGATGCCTATTAACCGCTGAGCGATAGCGAAGCCTATTAACCGCCGAGCGTAGCGAAGTCCTATTAACCGCTGAGCAAAGCGAAGCCTAATACTTCTTCTTAACAAAATCTGCTTTCAGTAGCCGCTTGTGGTGGCTTCGAGTTCCACTATGTTATACTTCACTCCCGAAAAATCGGCATTCTTGTAGATGGCATCAAATCCCACCATACCACTTTGACCTATTTCCTTATAATCCTTAATGTGCAGCAGCGTAAAACGGCCCGGATAACGTTTGAAATATTCCACCGGACTTGCCTTGCCTATCACTGCCCAATAAACGTCGAGTTGGAAGAACACATATCGAGCATCGGTGTTTTCGAGCATAAAGTCGAGCATCACCTTGTCCTCTATTTTCTGAAACTCACCCGAGTGGTTGTGATAGCCAAATTTCATTCCCGATTCGGCACATAGTTTGCCCACTTGATTATAGTAGTCACACCACACTTTCAGTTCCTTGAGTGTACCGGGGATAGGCATGCTTGGAGCCACTATGTAGCTCATTCCGGCAGCCTTATGGTCGGCTATGCATTGCTTCCACCACTTCAACGATTCGGCAAAGTTGCCCGAGGCTTTTTCTTCGTCGCTGATAAAGTGTGTGGTGTGTGTCGACAAGGTTTTCAATCCGGCTTTCTCCACCACCGCGCGAAAATCGGCAGGTGCCAAACCATATATCTTACCATCGGAGTAATTGGCTGTCTCGACATGCGTATAACCCATCTCTGCCAATTGCGCCATCACTTGTGCTCCATTCTTGGCAAACTTGTCGGCATCGCCTATAAGTTCACGAATGGAGTAAAGCTGCAATCCCACTTCTTTCTTGCTCTTTGCCACGCACGAAAAGGTATTTAGCACTGCAGCCAGTGCCACTAAAGCGCCGGCTGCAGCTATTATTATGTTTTTTCTCATAGTCTCACTTTATTCAAGCACCTTAATGCGAATGTTGCGATACCACACATCGTCGCCATGGTCTTGGAAACCGATGTAACCTTCGTGATTTTCACCACCACAGTTGTTGAGCAACTCAAATGCCAACGGCCACTTTTCCTGACTGAACTTGCTTGCCTGAAGCATATCGGTCCATTGTTGTGTCCACAAGTGGTATTCGAGCACGTTTTCGCCATTCTGCGAGTGAACCACAGTGCCTTTGTAAACCAAAATCTTGCCCTCGTTCCACTGCTCGTAGGCATTCTGATTTTGCGGCACTGCCGGAATCATATCGTAGAGCGAAGCCGACTGACGGTTGCCATCCTTACCCAACTTTGCATCAGGATGGTTGGCATTGTCGAGAATCTGATATTCCGGAGCTGAAATATACGATGGCTCAAGAATGGTTTCGCCGTCCTTCTCGGTAGTTACTTCTTGTATCAAATAGAACACACCCGAGTTGCCGCCCTTCGACACCTTCCAGTCGAACGACAATTCGAAGTTTTTGAATTTGTGAGCGAAAATGATGTCGCCGCCATCACCTTGCTGACCTTCGCCTGTGCCTGTGCCGCTGAACTTAAGACAGCCGTCATCGATGCTCCAGCGCGTCGGCACTTCGTCCTTGCCATATCCACGCCAGCCTTCAAGGCTCGAACCGTCGAAAAGCACTATATAGCCTTCGTCATCAACCTTAAATTTGCTCAAATCCACTTGCTCCTTATCCATTGTGCTGTAAGCCGGAGCTGCGTTTTCTTCAGTTTCTTCGGTGGCTTGCTTAGTGCTTGAACCACACGACACCAATGCTACCAATGCGCCTAATGCAAGGCAAAACAATATTTTCTTCATATTTGTGAGTTTACGATTATGTTATTTTTTCGATTTCTTTTATGCTTATTCTATTATCACTTGGGCATTTCGGGCAATTCCCAACCCTCGCGATAGTTGTGGCGAACCAGCTCGGCTGCAAACTGACGCGCATTCACCGGTTCGGTGTAAGTGGTCTGGAATGTGGGGTGACCATCCTTGATGCTGAAGCCATCTTTCACTATCGAGCGCACTGTGGCTTCGGCTGGAATATTGGTAAATTCCATCTTTTCGCCGTCCCATTCGAGCACTTGATTCAAGCCTTGCAAGCGTATTGCATTCACGCCCATCACCACCATTTCGTTGAACGGACCTGCTTGTGAGAAGTCCGATTCCGACAGAATGCGATTGTCGGGGTCTTCCTTACAAGCGCGCACCCAGTCTTGAACGTGCGAAAGTGTCACTTCGCGGCACAATTTAGGCACTTCGGGATTGCGGCCCGACAAGAGATATGGATCCTTGCCGTAGCAACCGCATATTAGTGTATCCTTGGTGCCGTAGAATATAAGTGCACCACCGGCATCGTTGAGCGATTTGCCTGCAGGCAAGTCGAGAGGACGCTCGGGCAGCAAACCGCCGTCGTACCAATAAACGTCGACCTGTGGCATTGCCACCTTGGGCATATTGTCGCGTGCCGGGAATGTGTACTTTATCATTTCGGCATTCGGACACGATTCCGACAGCAATGGTGTAGACGAACCTTGCACTCTGATAGGATACTTCAGATTCAATGCCTTAAACACGGGGTGAAGTATGTGGCAAGCCATATCGCCAAGAGCACCTGTGCCGAAATCCCACCATCCGCGGAAGTTCCAAGGGGTGTAGATGGGGTTGTAGGGACGCATAGGAGCCGGTCCGATAAAGGCATCCCAATTGAGTGTCGACGGCACTTCGGGTGTTTCCTTTGGGCGTTCCAAGCCTTGCGGCCATATTGGGCGGTCGGTAAATGCTTCCACGCGGGTCACTTCGCCTATCACGCCGTTCCAAATCCAGTTGCACACCTTGCGCACTCCGTCGGCCGATGCTCCTTGGTTACCCATCTGGGTAGCTACGCGATGCTTGGCTGCGAGTTTGGTCAAGAGGCGCGACTCGTAAACGGTGTGAGTGAGCGGTTTTTCGCAATACACGTGCTTGCCGGCTGCTATTGCTTCGGCGCAGATGATGGCGTGAGTGTGGTCGGCAGTTGCACACACCACAGCGTCGCACTCATCGAGCATCTCGGCAAACATCTTTTTATAATCGTTGTAACGTTTGGCTTTGGGGTAGCGTTCGAAAACGTGCTGGGCATATTTCCAGTCTACGTCGCACAAACCTATGATATCTTCTGTCTCAAGTTCACGCAACACGGCTGCACCTCTACCGCCTATGCCTACTCCAAGTATTTTCAATTTCTCTGTCTTTACGGTTTTCTTCTTTTTTGAGTCCTTGCTCGACCCGAAAACCGTTCCCGGCATCATCGAGAGCCCGATAGCTGCTGTTGTGCCCGTCTTAATAAACGAGCGGCGCGACATGTCTTTCTTCATAAAATTATCAGTTTAGAATTTAAGTTTATTTAGGTTTCTTTGTTTTCTCGGTTAGTCTTAACTAATATGCATGCCCGCTTTGAGTTTATGCGTCACGACTAATCGATATATGAACGAATTAGTCGCTCCCATCCACTAATTTTGCGCGCTCACGCCATCACAAATTTAGTTAATAATACACCAATTTCTACGACAAAACCGTTAAAAGATATTAAACACCAAACATCTGTTTCACATTATTATCCATTGTCTAAAGAATATCCGTCACACCGGCAAGATTGAGCACTTCGGCATCGGCACAATCGCTCTTTTCGGTGCCTTTGATATTAAAATAAATGGTGTGCCAACCGGCATTGTGAGCACCGGCTATGTCGGCATCGGCATTATCACCTATCATCACCGTCGACCGGGCGTCGGCGCCGCACTGCGCCAAGGCATAGTCGAAAATTCCACGCAGTGGCTTGGTAATGCCGCAATCGTCGGAGATAATGATTTTGTCCACCAGATGCCGCACTCCTGCCGATATGAGTTTACGGTCTTGCACGCCCTTAAATCCATTGCTGAGTGCATGCACTTCATATCGAGCATTGAGATATTCGAGCAATTCGCGAGCGCCGGGCACAAGTATGCGCTGCTCGGCAAGAAAGCGCAGATACTCATCATCTATTTCCTTGGCAAGGGTTTCCAACCTTGCGCTAACGCCTATCTCGCTTAGCGTAAATCTAAATCGCTCGGTGATAAGATAGTCCTTTTCTATCTTCCCGTGGTGGTAAAGCTGCCAAAGTTGATGATTCTTGGTTAGGTATATGTCGCGAAACACTTCGTAGCTTGGCTCATAGGCGCTCAGCCCGAAATAATCATAGACATGTCGCAGCGAGACTTTGCTATTCTCAGTAAACCACCACACGGTGTCGTCAATGTCTAAAAATACGGTCTTTATCTTTGTCTTATCTATCATTTTTTCTTATAATTTAATTTCTTCGCCGGGCACTATCGGGCATTTACCCGATGCTACCTTCGCTTGGCAAATTTACAATAATTATCTACAATCGGCAATATTCAGAAAAATTTACTAAATTTGCAATCAAGAGTAAAAAACACCATAACAGACAGCAATCCAAATATGTCAATCCTCAACAGATTATCTATATTAATCGCATTGGCGCTTGCATTTGCAGCATGCCACGACGACACCTTCGGCGACGACAACGAGGATTACACCGACCTCGTTTGTTGGTCGGAACCCGACCTTCGACCTTCAAACCTGAAAACCGACTTTATCCCTACATCTCCCATGATTTTCAGAATGGGCGAAAAATACAGCTTCTGCTACCGTTTGTTCAAGCCTCAAGGCTATGAAGAGAGTGAGCAACCGCTGCCACTGATTATATATCTGCACGGATTGGACCAGCGTGGCAGCGACAATATCGCCCAGATGAATTATTGCGTCAACTACTTCATGTCGTATGCCGATTATCCGGCCTTCGTGGTTTATCCCCAATGCCCCGAAGATGCTTATTGGGGCTTGAAAAAGCGACCGAAAAGTTTTTCACCAAATAATATGGAGTTAAGCCCGAAACATAGTTACATGGATTACGGCATCTGCCAACTCATAGTAGATTTGGAAAAGAATTATCCCATCGATCCTCAGCGCATCTACATAGCCGGACACTCTATGGGCGGAATAGGCACTCTCGACTTCATAGCAAGTCACCCTGGCATATTTGCTGCTGCTCTATCGTTTTGCGGCACCATCAACCCCGAGCGATTTTCAACCGACCACGAAGTACCGCTGTTTATGCTTCACAACGCCGATGACGATATTATCACCGTTGAAGGCTCTCGCCAGACCTATCGACGCCTACTCTACCTTGGCAGCGAGGTGGTATATCACGAAGGTGCTTCGGGAGGACATATCTGCTGGCAAGATTATGTCAAAACCCCCGATATGCTTGCCTGGCTTATGAGCCACTCTCTCAGCTCGCGTTTCGGAGATGCCAATAATGACAACAACGACGATAATGCAAACTAATAGTTAATAATAACAATGTCATCAATCAAACCCAGAATACATTACCTCGACTTCATGAAGGGGCTCTGCATCCTCATGATTGTAGCCTACCATATTACCCCCAACTGCAATATCTACGGCGATGCCAATCACATGCTCATGTCGTTTAGAGTACCGCTCTACTACTTCCTGTCGGGGCTATTCTTCAAAACATATAACGGATTTGCCGATTTTGCTCGTCGCAAAGTGAATAATATAGTGGTGCCATTTGTGTTCTTCTACCTTATGGCTTGCATTCTCGCCATGATATGCTGCGAGGTGCTTCATCTCGACCGCATAGGACTCGTGGGCGACTCTTGGCAGTGGAAATATCTGCTCGACCCCATTTTGCTCAACGATTTTCACTACAGCAATGCGCTTTGGTTCTTGCTAAGCCTATTCGAGGTTAACATTATATATTACATTATCCAAAAATATCTGCCCGGCACATGGCAATATGTGGCAATAGCTGTCATAGCAGCTGCGGGATGGATCATAGCCCGCTCGGGATTTATGTTGCCCATGCAGCTCGACACTGCCATGGTATCACTCCCCTACTTTATGCTCGGTCACCTATTCAAGCACTTCGATGCCCTCACCCCTCACAAACGCGACGCTTGGGGCTATGCCGTGCTGCCCGTGGTGCTCGCTGTGCTATTCTTCATTGCGCCCGAAATCAGCATCCACGACCGCATTCTGCCCGGATTCATATCGCTTTATGCCGTGCCGTTTATTGCCATAAGCAGCCTGTTCTGGTTCTGCAAAAACCTTCCTCACATTCCCGTAATCACCTACATAGGCCGATATTCACTCATAGTGCTCGGCACGCATAGCATAATCCTCGGCCCCATACGCTCGGTGGTGTTTAAGATTATTGGCGAATCGTACGGCAGCTATTGGGCTGTGCTCGGCGTGGTGATAGTGGCAGAACTTATAATAATACCTGTTATGATAAAGTTGTTCCCCAAGTTCACAGCACAGCAAGAACTGATAAAAGCACGCTCATAATCAGCCAAAGTGCGCAAAGTGGCACAATTTTGCTTTTTTTAGAACAAAAAATGCCTGATTATTAGTGCAAAGTCAAAAATAATTGCGATATTTGCACTGCTAAATCAAAAAGGGGCTTTTTGCCCTCGCGATGATTATTGGATATTACTTTCTTTTAGAAATTATTATCCATTAATTTTTGCACTAAATGAATAATATTTTTAAACAATAAAGACAATGACTAAAGCAGACATCGTAAACGAGATTTCAAAATCAACTGGCATCGACAAAGCCTCAGTTCTTGAAACTGTAGAGAAGTTCATGGAGATTGTTAAGGATTCGTTGACTAACGACGAAAATGTATATTTGAGAGGTTTCGGCAGCTTCATCATCAAGACTCGCTCACAGAAGACAGCTCGCAATATCTCTAAGAATACCACAATCATCATCCCTGAACACAAAATCCCGGCTTTCAAACCTGCCAAAGTGTTTATGGACCAAGTTAAGAAGTAAGTAACTCAATTTCGAATTGCTTAATATAGAAATCAGATTTTATTAACCCCTTTAACTAAGTACAGCTATGCCAAGCGGAAAAAAGAGAAAAGGCCACAAGATGGCTACCCACAAGCGCAAAAAGAGACTTAGAAAGAATCGTCATAAGAAGAAATAATCACTTATTTCTCACTTTCTAATTAAGTCATATAAAGAACAAACAAGATTAAGGGAAAACATACACATATTGTGAATTCTTACTCTCGTTTGTTCTTTGTGCTTTTTTCGATAGAGCAGCCTTCGCCCCGAAAACTATGCGGCTCAAGCATTGCACTATTGGCACACCCACATGACTTATACGCGATTTTTTCTCAAAGCCGCTCTATGCGACTAATCATTTCACAAGCAAGTGCTTATATGGCAGCTCGGCACTCCACTACGCAGCACTGTTGAGCCCTTGCACGATTGTTCCTCACAGACCGCCTTGCACTTCAGGGCTGAGCAGCCCCCCAACGGACTTCAAAGCCCCCTGAATTGCAAAAAAACAAAATCCTCAAACCACAAAAAAAATAAAGAAAACAGGTTAGTTTGTTTTCAAATTTTAAAAAAACGATACAATACATATAACGGCGGTTTGGTCTTCACACCTTATTTACAAAAGTAGTTATTTTTATACACTGCAATGAGAAGCGAATTAGTAGTTGACGTAACACCAACCCACATATCTACCGCTCTGCTCGAAGACGGCCGACTGGTAGTGCTGCAAAAAGAGACACGCGATGCGTCGTTTGCTGTGGGTAATCTCTACATTGCCAAGGTAAAGAAGTTGATGCCCGGATTGAATGCCGCATTCGTAAATGTAGGCTACGAAAAGGACGCATTCCTTCACTACCTTGATTTAGGTTCACAATTCAGCTCTTATTCAAAGTTCATAGACAACGCACTTGCCGACACTCGTCAAGTTCCCATTCTGTCTAACACCCCATTGCTGCCCGACATCGACAAGCACGGTACCATTTCCGATGTTCTCTCCCTCGGTCAAAAGCTTATCGTGCAAGTAGCTAAAGAGCCTATCTCGTCGAAAGGTCCACGACTAACTACCGAAATTTCGTTCACAGGCCGATTCCTTGTGCTGACACCATTCAGCAACAAAATCTCAGTATCTCAAAAGATTAAATCGGCGGAAGAAAAATATCGTCTCCGCCAAACTATCGAAAGCATACGGCCCAAGAACTTCGGAGTGATAGTGCGCACCTCGGCTGAAGGCAAAAAAGTGGCAGAACTAAACAGCGAACTCAAAACTCTTGTTAGATATTGGGAAGAAAGCCTTGCTAAAGCTCAGTCGCTCGAAGCTCCCGCGCTTATCTACGAAGAAGAAAGCCGCGCCGTGAGCGTTATTCGCGACATTTTTAGCCCTTCATTCGAAAACATCTTCGTCAACGACGCAGGTGTCTATGAACAGATTTTCAACTATGTGAGCCTGATTGCCAACAACCGCAGTGACATTGTAAAATTATATGCCGACGATGTTCCGATCTTCGATCACTACAACATCACCAAGCAGATTAAAACTTCTTTCGGGAAGACGGTGTCATTTAAGTCGGGCGCTTATCTTATCATCGAAAGCACTGAGGCGCTTCACGTTATCGACGTGAACTCAGGCAATAGATCTAAGAACTCCGACTCCCAAGAAAGCAACGCACTCGATGTAAACCTTCGAGCTGCCGACGAAATTGCGCGACAACTGCGTCTGCGCGATATGGGAGGTATTATTGTTATCGATTTTATCGATATGGCTAAGTCGGAACACCGACAAGCTCTCTACGAACACATGCGTGCCGCTATGGCCGGCGACCGTGCCCGCCACAACATTCTGCCGCTCAGCAAGTTCGGTTTGATGCAAATCACTCGCCAGAGAGTAAGACCGGCTCTCGATATCGTTACCAGCGAATCGTGCCCCTCTTGCCACGGCAAAGGCGAAGTGCAGCCTTCGTTGCTCTTCACCGACGTCATTAAAGACAAAATCGATTATTTGGTCAACAACCTGAAAATCAAAAAGTTTAAGATGTATGTGCACCCATTCGTCGATGCCTACATCAAGCGCGGTTTGATTTCCGACTACTTGCGTTGGCACAGGGAATACGGCTTCGGCTTCAAGATTATTCCCAACCAATCGCTCGCCTACCTCGAATACCGTGTTTTCGACCTCAAAGGCAACGAAATCGACATCAAAGAGGAGAAGGACACAAGTTCTTCGGAGGGCAAAAAGGAGTCGCGACGCAAAAACCAACAGGATGACTGATGCCCTTAGCGGCATTGCGCTACGACACACAGAAACAATGCGGTTTCCCTTACCGTAAACATAATTCGAGAGGTGCTGCCTGCTATGGCTCACCTCTCGTTTTTTTTCGATAAAACCGACAATTTGAAAAAAAATATCACTACCTTTGCTTCTATGACAGGAACCATCATCAACACAATAGCCATAGTAGCGGGCAGCATTCTGGGCGCGTTGCTCCGCAAGGGCATCAAACCCAAGTATCAGGACACTCTATTCTGTGCAATGGGCCTCGCCGCGCTCGTGATTGGTATGAAAGCCGCCATCACCTATCTGCCGCAGAGCCAATATCCGGTGCTTTTTATAGTGAGTCTTGCCATAGGCTCTCTTGTGGGCACTCGGCTCGACCTTGCAGGACGGTTTTATCGCGCCACATCGCGTGGCGGCACCAAGAACCTCGCCGAGGGTCTCACCACAGGCATTCTGCTCTACTGCATTGGCACTCTCTCGATGCTCGGACCCGTTATCAGCGCTCTGCAAGGCGACAACACTTATCTCTACACCAATGCCACGCTCGACTTCGTGACGAGCACCGTACTTGCCTCAGCCTATGGCATTGGCATGATTTGGGCGGCGCCCGTGCTTTTCTGCTGGCAAGGTGCGTTCTATCTCATGGCTCGCCTGTCGCAATCGGCTATCAGCGATTCGCTCATTGCCGAACTCTCGATAGTGGGCGGCATTCTCATCATTGCTTCGGGCTTGAGCCTGATGAAAATCAAAGACTGTAACACCCTCAACTTGCTGCCGAGTCTGCTTGTGCCTATTATTTTCTTTGCCGTGATGGCTCTCTTGCCCTGAAAATCAGCGTTTGTCTGCCTTATCGGCCTCACAAAGCACACGGAAGAAATTTTCTCCCCAAAGTTTAGCTATCTCTGCCTCACTGAAGCCGGCTTCGATGAGTTTCATGGTCACATTCACGGCATCGGCATCGGTCTCAAATCCCGGTATACCACCACCGCCATCAAAGTCAGTGCCTATGCCCACGTGGTCGATTCCTGCCACATCCACCATATACTTTATGTGCCGCACAAAGTCGTCGATTGTGGCATTCTGCTTGTCATTGCGCAGAAATCCCGCATAAGCCACGGTCTGCACCACTCCGCCTTGTGCTGCTAAGGCTCGCAACTGCTCGTCGGTGAGATTGCGGTCGTTGTCGCACAGCGCCTTTGCGCCCGAGTGTGAGCAGAACACGGGATATTTCGAAAGTTTCATCACATCCCAAAATGTGCCTTCCGAAGCGTGCGAGAGGTCGACAAGTATGCCAAGTCGATTCATCTCTTTCACTGCTTTCTTGCCTAATTTTGTAAGTCCTTTCGAAGCATCGGCAGTGTGGGTAGATGAGTGGCACAACTGGTTGTCGTAGGTGTGAGTGAGGGTGATGTAGCGAATGCCACGGTGGCGATATTGTGCTATGCGGCTAAGGTCTTCGCCCAAGCACAGTCCGTTTTCCACGCCCAAGAAAAATGCTTTCTTGCCCTCGCGTTTCAGCTTTTGGGCTTCAGCACGGGTTTCTGCTATGCCACACACTGCTTCATAGCGTTTCACTTGGGTAGTTATCGAGTCGAGCAGCTGTTCCATGCGGCGGTTGCTTTCCTCATAGGTGTCGAGGCATAGCGGTCGTGGCTCGCGAACGGTGTTTTCGCCTCGCTTCACCTTGATGTCGCTGCTCACAAATATTGCCAAAAACTGCGAGTCGAGCAATCCGTCGCGCATCAGGGGCACATTCACGCGATTGCCGCTGCGCACTCCCAGTTGCACTCCGTCCTCAAACTCCAACGGAGCATCGGTGTGGGTGTCGATGCTCAGCATCTTGCCGTGCATAGCCTTTGCGGTCTTATACAAGCGTGCTTCGCCCACAAAAAACTCGAGCAGGCGATTCATATCCTCATTCTTGCCATCAAACCCCTCGGGATGCCACTGCACTCCGAGTATTCGTTTTGCCGGATACATATCCACCGACTCCACTATGCTATCGGGGCTATATGCGCCCACCTTGAGCCCGGGCGCTACTTCGCGCACCGACTGGTGATGCGAACTATTCACCTCAATCTCGCTTTTGCCCAATATTTTGTAGAGAATATTATCCTTATCGATGGTCACCATGTGGCGCGAGCGCTCACCGTCTACTCGCTGATGAATTACTTGCTGCCCGCGCTGCGAAGGGAAGTCTTGATAAAGCGTGCCTCCGAAGCCTACATTGATAACCTGGCAACCTCGACAGATGCCAAACACCGGAATATTGCGATTGGCAGCCAAGCGCAGCACTGCCAGCTCTACCTCATCGCGCACATCGTCTACCGCTCCAAGCTGTTCGATGGCTTTCTCGCCGAAATATTCGGGGTCGATGTCTTCGCCACCGGTAAGCAACACGCCGTCGAGTTGCGTCACCACTTGTGCCAAATATTCTGCCGAAGGGTTGGCGGCTATCACCACAGGCACACCGCCTGCTCGCAGCACGGCATCGATATAGGGCTTAGACACCGAGGTGGGTGTGCTTCCGGTGGGCGTAACACCTATCAACGGCGCACTTTCGGCCGATATTTCCACTGCATCTATGCGCTTATTAAATTGTGCCAGCTTATCGCTCTCGGGCGATGGCGCGGCATTTGCACTCATTACTATCATAGCCATTACTCCTGATATCAGTTTCTTCATTTCTTTGGTTTTACGTCTTTAATGTTTTTTGTAGCTTAAAAACGATGCAGAACCCATCGTCGACAAGTTCTGCACCACTATCATATTCTTATTTATCAAAAAATCTTTTCCTAAGCCAAGAGCAATACCAGCAACTGAGCCGAAATCACACGCAGGAACATAGTCAACGGATAAACAGTAGAATATGCTACTGCCGGAGCGTCGTTGTTAGCCACCTTGTTGGCATAAGCCAATGCAGGGGGGTCGGTCGAAGCACCCGAAAGCAAACCGGTGATGGTGCAATAGTTGAGCTTATAGCGCCAGCGTGCCAAGATGCCTACCACCAACATTGGAATCATGGTGATAAGGAAACCATAGAGCACCCACAGAGCACCTTGTGTATTGAATACGGTGGCGGCAAAGTCCTTACCTGCTGCAATACCCACCGATGCCAAGAAGAGGCAGATACCTATCTCGCGCAGAAGCAAGTTGGCTGCACTGGTGGTGTAGGTCACCAATTTGAGTTTATATCCGAAGCGGCTCACCAAGATTGCCACTACAAGTGGTCCACCGGCAAGACCCAACTTCATAGGAACGCTCATTCCGGGCACGAAGATTGGAATTGAACCGAGGATAATACCCAAGAAAATACCCACGAACATGGTGAACATGTTAGGCTCGTTAAGGCGACGGAGCGAGTTACCGAGTTTTTGAGCCAAACGGTTGATATCATCAAGACCACCCACCACTGTGATGCGGTCGCCTATCTGAAGGCTCAAGTTAGGACGAGCAAAGAGGTCCACACCGGCACGATTTACGCGAGTGGCATTCAAGCGATAACCTTTGTGCAAGCGCAAGCTACCCAATTTGCGGCCCACATACTGGCTGTTGGTTACCACAATGCGGCGCGAGAACACTTGGGTTTCGTCGGTTTCCCAGTCCATCTCTATCTTTGGTCCCACAAACATGGTGAACGCTTCTTCATCTTGTTGCGACATTACCACGAGCAATTTGTCGTTGACCTCGAGCACTGTGTCGGACTTAGGAATAATGAGACTGCCGTCTACCTTGCGCAAACGCGAAATCACGAAGTTACGGTCGATCATATCGTGGAAACGCTTCACGGTAACGCCGTTGATAAGTTTATTGGTCACTTCGAGGGTGATAACGTGCGGCTTCAAGTAGCTGTCCTCGCTATCTTCTTCGAAATTGCGGCTCTCTTCCTCTATCTTGATTCCGAAGAACACTTTAACCAAAATCATCGATAAGATGATACCTACCACACCGAGAGGATATGCTGCCGCATAACCCATCGACATTGCTTCGTTGAGCGCCACTGCCGCTTCGCCTTTGGTCTCGAGAAGGGTCTGTTGTGCTGCACCAAGTCCCGGGGTGTTGGTCACCGCTCCCGACAGGATACCCACCATATCGGTGATGCGCACATTGCCCACACCATAATAGATGCACAGCGCTACCACGATGTTCAGGCCTATCAGCAACATTGCCAAGCCGTTCATCATCAAACCGCCCTTCTTAAACGACGAGAAGAATCCGGGACCCACCTGCATACCTATGGAGAAGATAAACAAGATGAGACCAAACTCTCTGATGAAGTGCAGTACATTAGCATCTACAGTCAAACCTAAATGGCCCAACAGAATACCCACAAAAAGTACGAAGGTCGTACCCAGCGAGACTCCGAATATCTTCATTTTACCCAAGATCACACCACATGCTATGACCAATGCGTAAACCAAGATTGAATGGGCTATCGATGTGCCTGTAAACAAATCTACTATCCAATTCATTCTTTAAAAACTTTTATTGTGAAACATTTAATATACTTGTTATCGCCTGATTCCGACTTAATTTCTCTACAAAGTTACTACAAATTTCGTAGGTCGGCAACAATCTGCTTTAAATTTGTTTAACATTTCGGCAATTTTCATCGTTTGCCTCGTTTCGTCTGAATTTATTGCTGCCTTGCCATAGGGCTTGTGTCACTTCACATCCATCACTATGTCGAAAATATCGGATGCGCGATGCACTATGCGGTCGGCATGATATTCGTTCAGTTCTTTCTCGCTGCGAAATCCCCATGTCACGCCCACCGAGTCGACGCATGCACGACGAGCGGTCTCCATATCCACGCCTGAGTCGCCCACATAGAGCACCTCGGCCTTTGGCACCAACGCCACTCCCAATATATTGAACACTATCGACGGGTCGGGCTTTACGTTCACGCCATCTTGCTGTCCTTGCACCGACACAAATTTTATGTCGGGGAAGAGTTGCGACACTATCTTTTCGGTGGCTTTCTGATATTTGTTCGATGCCACTGCCAACTTCACGCCTTGCTCTTGGAGCTGCTTCAGCAGCTCCATTATGCCATCGTAGGGCTTGGTGGAGTCCACATTATGGTCGTCGTAATATTCCTTAAAGTCTTTCAAAAGGCTGTCGATGGTGGTGTCGTTGCGGTTTTCCTCGGGCAGTGCCTTGCGGATGAGATTGCGCACTCCATTGCCCACAAAAAATGGATAACTTGCCAAGCTGTGAGTGGGGAAACCGTTTTTGCTTAATGCATAATTTGCTGCTTGACCCAGGTCTTCTATTGAGTTAATCAATGTGCCGTCGAGGTCAAAAATCACTAACTTTTTCATACTTCTTATATCTTAATTTCGGTTTTTCTATATTTGTTGAAATAAATCTCGTTGCCGTCTTATGCATCAGCTGCCATCAGAACGGATAGCCCACCGAGAAGTGGAATGCCGAGTCGCGACCCCAATCGGGATGCAACAATGGCCAGCGCTCCTGACCCGATGCGGGGTTATGCGCCTTCATACCCACATCCAATCGCAGCAGGAAGTAGGTGAAGTCCATTCTTATGCCGAGTCCGTAGCTGAGGGCTATCTGCTCGTAGAATTTGTTGAACTTAAACACACCGCCGGGCTGGTCTTCATATTCTCTTATGGTCCAGATGTTTCCGGCATCGATAAATGCGCCGAGTTCGAGCACCCAGAAGAGTTTGGCGCGATACTCCAAATTGAGGTCGAGGCGAATATCGCCGCACTGATAGATGAAGCTGTTGACGGAGTTGGTGGCGAAGTAGCTGCCGGGGCCTAATGTGCGCACTCCCCAGCCGCGCACGCTATTGGCGCCACCGGCATAGAAGCGTTTTTCGAACGGCAGCACCTTGCTGTTGCCATAAGGCATGGCTGCTCCCACTCCCACATGGAAGGCTAAGCTGCTCTTGGGGTTGAAGCTATGCGTGAAGGAGTAGTCGGCATCTACCTTAAAGTATTGCGAGTAGTTGATTCCCACCACTTTATATGTGCCGTCTTCCTTGTCTTGTCCTATAAGATTAGATATGCCGTAGAGCAAGTTACCTGCTGTCTCGGTTGCCACTCTTATGGTGTAGACATCGGGCTGATAGAGCTTGCGCATCATGTTTGCTTCTTTCTTATTGCTGTGATAATAGCTGTAACCCATGCGCATAATCAAGTGGTCCTCATAGGAATAGCGAAGCAGCGGATTGCTTATGTTTTCGATGAAACTGCTCTTGCTCTTGGGCAGATTCACATAGTTGAGGTCCATAAGATTAAAGGTGTGGCGGGTCTTGTTGGTGCGCTCACTCCAGAGGTATCGCCATCCTGCTCCGGCTATCACGCGAGTGTATTCGGGGCGCTCTTGATAGTTGAAATTGAGGGCAAACTCGGTCTGTGCCAATATCTTCT
This sequence comes from bacterium, assembly GCA_004563195.1. GTDB lineage: Bacteria > Bacteroidota > Bacteroidia > Bacteroidales > Muribaculaceae > SFTJ01. Next base: position 30,225 of record SFTJ01000017.1, on the reverse strand, counting down.
GCTTGAAACTGCGTTTCAAAAATGGTGCCTTGAACTTAGGATAGCGTATGCCTAACTCCGCTTGATATTCCGAGTAGTTATCGTTGATAAAGCCGGAGAGGTCGCCCGAGAGGCTTTCGTAACTTGCCTTAAACTTGGCATTGAGAATCTCCGAACCCTTAAACACATTGCGGTGCTGATAGCCCAGACCCACGCCGAAGCCGAAATCGCCCTCCGAGTTGGTGCCTTCGAGCGACACCGATGCCGTCTGCGGTTTGGTGCGCGAGAGCAGCACATAGGCATCGAGCCATATCTTGCCGTCGATCTCTCCCACCGGCACAAGTTCTATGTTCACAAACTTCACTATCCCCAGTCGGCCGAACGCTTCGTAGGTGCGATCTACGTCTTTGCTGTTGTATTGCTTGCCGGGACTGATGAAACAGCTCTCCTCGAGCACACTTGCTCGCAGATAGCGGTCGTCGCCGTAGAATATGCGGTAGTCATTGTGCCACACAAGGTCTTTTTCATCAAAGTCGGTGCTATTGTGCATAGTGGCGGGATTATAGCTGGTGACGAAGGTCACATTTCGCACATAGAACGGACGATGCGAGGTGTAATATGGCATACTCTCGCTCAGATAGGGGCGCATAAGATTCATGGTGAGATTCACATTTTTCTCGCCGGCTGCCGTGTCGGCTGTGAATGTGATATATTCCTTATTGAAAGCAAAATAGCCCTTGCTGCGCAATCGCTCGCTTATGCCCTGTCGCTCTTCGTCGAGCAAATTGCGGTCGAACACCGAATTTTGCTTCACAAGAAATTGTGCCGAGTCGGCAAGAATGAGTTCGCGAAGGGTATCGTTGGGGATGTTATACGATATCGACGACACATAGTGTGGCTGGCCGAAGGTGACGTTATAGGTCACTTTCATTCGTTTTTTATCGATATTTCCCAATGTGTCGACAGTCACCGTGGAGTTCATATAACCTTTATTTGCCAAAGCGGTGCTCAACTGTTTCACGCTCGCATCGGTGAGCGATGGGTCGTAGATTACCGGAGCGCTACCCACGCGGCGCACCCATTTATTGAACCAATTGGTGCTGTCCTTGCCGCTGAGGTTGTAGAATGCCAATTGCAGACGCAATCCACCAAGCACCTTATGATTAGGTATCTGTCGCAGATAATTCATCATCTCAGCACTCTTGAGTGGCGTGTCTTTATCCTTGTCGGTGATATTTATCTTCACATCGTCGAGCAAATATTTTCCCTCCGGCACGTGTTTGGTAGTGCTACACGCCGTGAGCAGCATCACACACGCTGCCACAAGCATCTTCACCAATATATAGTTGCTCTTTTGTTTCATCTATTGTTTTCGAAAAAAATGTGCACAAAGTTAGCACTTTCTTACATTATTTTCAAACCTCCATGCTTCTCATCGCTGTCAAAACCCGCGACTTTTGCTCTGAAGATAGTCGTTGAGAATGATGGTGGCAGCAATGCTGTCGACGCGTGCCTTGTCGCGACGGTCGCTCTTTTTCATGCCGCCGTCGATCATCGCTTTATGCGCCAAGGTGCTCGTAAAGCGCTCGTCATACATCTCCACGGGCATCTCGGGCATCTCTTTTGCCAATCGTGCCACAAATGGCTTGATGTATTTCATGCTTTCCGACTGCTCGCCGTTCATCTGCTTGGGCAGTCCTATCACTATCTTGTCCACCGGTTCGCGCTTCACATAGTCCTTTAGATATTGCATCAAAGTGTGAGTGGGCACGGTCTCGAGCCCGTTTGCCACTATTTGCAGTATGTCGGTCACTGCTATACCTGTGCGCTTGCGCCCATAGTCTATTGCTAATATTCGTCCCATAACTGCAAAAGTAAGCATTTTTCCTCGGTTATTTCGCATTATTGCTACACATTATATATAAATTACGCCATTTTGCAATGTTTCAATCTCCTATATAGTGCTCATTTCAAGAAAAAGGTGTAGATTTGCAGTCGAAAAGTGTTTTTAATGGTTTGTTATGCAATTATCGCACTTTTGCTCTCACCACACACATTAAATACGATAACTATAACAATATGAAACGAATAGTGTATACTCTAATGATTGCCGCATGCGCTGCGCTTGCCATGCCTCTATCGTCGTCGGCTAAGGACGGCGAGCTAAATCGTGCCTGGCAGAATGCCGTGCTTGCTGCAGTCGACTCGTTTCCGCAAAACGGCGGATACTACACCGGGCGAAAGTCTACTCCGGAGTTCAAAAAGAGTGCTTGGCGTGCTTTCAACGAGGCTTATAATATGCGCCTCGCCGACCCGCGTCCTAATTTCGACCCCAAGAAAGCCACTCCTTCGTTTTGCTCACTCGCTACCTATGGCGCCTTCATTCAAGCCCTTTTGATTTGGGACACCGATGGCAAAATCTCGCGCATGGCGTGGTTTAACATCAAACCTCTGGTGGGCATTACCGATGTGGTGAACGAAAAAGGTCTCAACCAACGCGATGGCGAGGGTTGTTGGGGACGCGCCAATGCCAATGGTCCGGGCTTTGCCGTGCTCGTGGCTGAACTCAAGGCGGGCTACAACTTCACAGCCTTTCGCGGCGCCAAGACCGAAGCACTGCGCGAATCGAAAGATGAGAAATATCTCACCGATGAGCAGTGGTGCAACCACAGCATTTGGGCTGAAGCCGAACCCGGCGACTTTATGAAAATCTTCTGGAATCGAAACGAAACTGCCGGCAGCGACTCGGGCGCAATTATCGGCGTTGACAACAATCCCGATAGCGAGCAAGAGCACGGCCACAGCGTGGTGTTCTTGGGCTACGATGATAACGGCGATGTGAAATACTGGAGCAGTAATGGTCCCACCGACGACCCTGTGAATGCCGGTTATGGCATTGCCACCTGCCCCCGCACTCGCATTCAGCGCGTGGTGTTCACTCGCATCACCAATCCCGAAAATTTCGACCGCGCGGCTTCGAAGATGAAGTTCAACAACTTAAATAAATGGCTCGACGCTCTTAATGGTAAACGTCATGGTACTACAAAAGAACTGTTGAAGGAATGTGGCATTAAGTAATCGCAAAAAAATGCTACCAATCTCTAAAGAAATGTAAAATTGTGAAAATATTTGCAAATATGATTGATGCATAATATTTTTGCAGTGGTTTTCTAACCTAATGGTTTTTTTGTAGCTAAATAACAACCAATTTTTTTAAGTAATGTACAAATCATTCAAACATATCGTCAAACAGATAAAACAGGCTTCAGTCTGTTAGGGGCGTGTGTTTGTAAATTTTTTATGATTTGGACATTATCATGACATTTTATTAACAATTTACTTTTAGGAGCAGCCCCATGTGAGTGGAGTTGCTCTTTTTTTGAAATTGTCAATAGCCACTAAAAGCCATTAGCGACGAAGATTAAAATAAACTATGATAAGACAAGAATAAAAACAGAGTAATATTTTTTTGAAAAAAGATGGATTACAATAGGTTTATAAAGATGCTTTCTATCGACTCTACGTCATCGCAGGAGCGCGAGTTGGCTGAGTTTCTTGCCAAGGAACTCGTCACACCGCAAAGCTCGGTAGAAATCATGGAAGTGGGCGATGGCACGCTCAACTTGCTTTTCAGTTGGGGCGACCCGCAGATAGTGTTCTGCACGCACCTCGACACCGTGCCTCCCTACATCGCTCCACAATTCGACGGCGAAACTTTCCGCGGCAGAGGCACTTGCGATGCCAAAGGGCAGATTTGGTCGCTCTATCAGGCTTGCCTCGTACTCGAGCAGCGCGGCTACAGCAATTTCGGATTGCTGCTCCTCGCCGGCGAGGAAACCGGCTCGTTTGGAGCAAAGCATTTTGCAAAGACACATGCAGGCGCCAAATATCTGCTCGTGGGCGAACCCACCGACAATGCTATGGTGTCGGCTGCCAAGGGCACCAAAGCATTTCAAATAGATATCACCGGCATCAGCTGCCACTCGGGATACCCCGAACGCGGCATCTCGGCTGTCGACAACTTTATCAACCTTATCAATTTCATCCGCTCGGTGGAGATTCCTAACGACGCAATTTTGGGGCCCACCACTTGGAATGTGGGCAAACTCATCAGCGATAATCCCCAAAACATTCTGAGCAATCACCTTAGTTGCCGCATTTATTTCCGCACCACATTTGCTTCCGACAAGTTTGTCACCGACCTTATGGCGGGCATTACCCAAGGCGAAGAGCCGTGGCGAAAATATGTGAGCGTGCAGGCACTCGGTGGCGACACTCCCACCCGATTCCTCACCGTCGACGGCATTCCCACCACCACAGTGGCATTCGGCAGCGACGCTCCGCACCTCACTTGCTTCGAGCAAAAGATGCTATGTGGTCCGGGCTCAATAACGGTGGCTCACACGCCTCACGAATCGGTAACACGCCGCGACCTCGAGGTAGCCACCGACCAATACGTAAAAATCTACGAATCGATTTTCATCAACAAGAATTAATAAAATTTATAACATATCATCACATAATTTATCTTTATAACTATGATAGTAATGAAATTTGGTGGCACATCGGTTGCCAACAAAGAAGCCATTCAAAGAGCTATCTCGATAGTGCGCGGTCGCCTCGACCAGCGCCCCGTAGTGGTGGTTTCGGCTATGTCGAAAGTCACCGACTCACTCTACCGAATTGCCGGCGAGGCTGCTGCTCAACACGAAGCAGAGATTGCAAGTCTTCTTGACCAATTGCGCAATCGTCACATCGACACTGCAAGCGAACTCCTTGCCGACAGTGGCCACTTCCTCAACGAAGCCATCAGCGACATCAACACCATTTGCGACTACCTCGAAAAAGTGGCGCTCTCGGTGTGTGCCCTCGGCGAACTCTCGGCTCGCAGCAAAGCCATCATCATCTCGCAAGGCGAAATCCTCTCGTCTACCATCATCGCTCACGCTATGAATGCCTATGGCATCGACACTGAGTGGCTCGACGCACGAAAAATGATAATTTCGAGCGGAAATCCTCTCAATAGCGACCCTATATTCAGCGAAATCAATGCTCGCGTGCCGGGAATTATCGAAAAAGGCCTTAAGCACGCTCAAGCCGTAATCACTCAGGGATTTATCTCGTCGGCTATCGATGGCGAACCCACTGTGCTCGGCCGCGGCGGTTCCGACTACTCGGCTTCGCTTATCGGTATGGCTATCAATGCCGAGAAAATCGAAATCTGGACCGATGTCGATGGCGTGCGTTCTGCCGACCCTCGTTACATCGACAACACTCTTTGTCTGGAGCAGATTTCGTTTGAAGAAGCTGCCGAAATGGCTCACTTCGGCGCCAAGGTGCTGCACCCGCTCACCATCGAGCCGGCTATCATGAAGAATATTCCGATATTTGTGCTCAATTCGATGAATCCCGACCACAAAGGTACCGCCATTCTTGCCAATTCGCTTATCGGCGAAGGCGCTAAGGCTGTGTCGTGGAAGGAAGATATATTGATGATTAACGTTTTCTCGCCTAAAATGATCAATGCCACCGGTTTTGTGCAGAAAGTGTTCGGCGTGTTCAGCGACAATCACATCTCGGTCGACATAATCAGTACATCCGAAGCAAACATATCAGTCACCGTGGCAGGAAACCAAGACATTTCTCACCTCACCAAGCAACTCTCGGAGTTTGCTCAGGTCAATGTCGACAACTGCAAGTCGCAAGTGTCGGTTATCGGCAAGAATGTGGTTAATCACGACGATGTGCTTCAGCGCATAGTCAACGCCCTCAACGGCTACAATGTGAACATGATTTCACAAGGCGCCTCTAACATCAATGTGAGCTTCGTTATTGAGCGCAACCAACTCAACGAGATAGTCAACTCTATTCACAAAAGTTTGTTTCAACAATGAAGATAGTAATAAGTGGCTACGGCAAGATGGGGCACATGATTGAGTCGATTCTCATCGATAAGGGCATCGACTACATTCCCACCGAAAACGTAGCTGAAATAGATATAGAAACCGCCAAGCAATGCGTGTGCATCGATTTTACCACTCCCGATGCTTTCCGCAGCAATTATCGCCTGCTCGCCGACCGCTTCGGCGCCGTGGTGGTGGGCACCACCGGATGGAACGACATCAAGGACGAGGTGCTGCAATACTTCCGCAATAGTGGCACCACCATGATATATGCGTCGAACTTTTCGCTTGGCGTGAATGTTACATTTGCCATTGTGGCTAAGGCTTCGGCACTGCTCGCCGATGCCGGCTATGACCCCTACATAGTGGAAATGCACCACAAGCACAAACTCGATGCTCCAAGCGGCACCGCCAAGTCGCTTGCGCAGATTGTTGACAATGCTATGGGCGGCTCCACTCAAGTGCAATCGGTGCGCTGTGGCGAGATTGCCGGAATCCACACCGTGGGGTTCGAAGGCACTAACGACCGCATCACCATCACTCACGAAGCGTTCTCTCGCAAGGGATTTGCTCAAGGTGCCGTGCAAGCTGCTATTATGACTGAAAAAATAACCGGAGTTCATGAATTTAAAGATATAATCATATAATACAAGTATGAATCGATTACTATTAACAGGATGTGGCACGGCGCTGCTCACTCCTTTCAAAAATAACGAAGTCGACTATCAGGCTTTCGCCGCAAGTGTTGAGCGTCAGGTGGAATCGGGCATCAATTTCCTGGTGCCTCTGGGTTCTACTGCCGAAACTCCTTGCCTCGACGATGAAGAGCGCATCAACCTTCTCGAATGTTGCCGCGAACATGCTCACGGCCTACCTCTTGTGGTGGGTGCCGGAACCAACTCTTTTGTTCACACCGTTAAAAATATGAAGCTTCTCGACAGCCACGGCGTGGATGCGTTCCTTATTGTGGTTCCCTACTACAACAAGCCCACTCAGGAAGGTCTTTACCAATACTTCAAAGAAATAGCTCAATCTACTTCGAAGGATATCGTATTATATAATGTGCCGGGGCGCACAGGCGTGAACCTCGCCACCGAGACCACTCTGCGCCTTGCCGAAATCGATAACATCATCGCCATTAAGGAGGCATCGTCGAATTATCAGCAGATTTCTGAAATCATCTGCAATGCCCCTGCCGGTTTCACCGTGCTCAGCGGCAACGACAATGAGACGCTTTCGCTCATAGCTTCGGGTGCTCACGGCGTTATCAGCGTGGCTTCTAACATTGTGCCGAGTCTGATGATGGAACTCGTGAATGCCATTCGCAACGGCAACCTCATCAAAGCTCGCAATTTGCACTTCAAGCTGATGCCGCTTTTCAAGAACTGCTTCGTGGAGAGCAATCCAATCCCTGCCAAGGCTGCCATGCACGCTCTCGGCTTGATGGACAACAGTTTGCGCTCGCCGCTCACTCCTGCTTCGGAATCAACCTACCAACTTATGGTCGACACGCTGCGTCAACTCGATATGCTTTAATCTGTTAAACATTTTTCTTATTATGACTCAACAAGAAGAACTCAATAAATTTCATGCATTGGTTGCCGACCTCGAAAGCGGCAAGGTGCGCGTAGCCGAAAAAATAGATGGCGAATGGAAAGTGAATGCATGGGTTAAGGAAACCATCCTCTCGGGATTTCGTTTGGGAAATCTCACCGACATGTCGCAAGGCCAATTCTCTTTCTTCGACAAAGATACCATTCCGGCTCAACGCTTCACTGCCGAAAACCGCGTGCGCATAGTGCCCGGCGGCAGCAGCGTGCGCTGCGGCGCCTACTTGGCGCCTTCGGTGATAATGATGCCTCCATCTTATGTTAATATAGGTGCATTTGTCGACGAGGGTACCATGATCGATTCGCATGCCCTCGTGGGCTCGTGCGCCCAAGTGGGAAAGCATGTGCACCTCTCGGCGGCATCGCAACTCGGTGGCGTGCTCGAACCCGTGGGCGCTCTGCCTGTTATCATCGAAGATAATGTGTTTATCGGCGGTAATTGCGGCATCTACGAAGGCACCATAGTGAAGCAAAATGCTGTTATCGCCACTGGCGTTATCATCAATGCATCTACGGCTATCTACGATGCCACCACAGGCGACTACATCCGTGCCAACGAAAACGGTCAGATGGTGGTGCCCGAAGGTGCTGTGGTAGTGGCTGGCAGCCGACCCGTCACCAAAGGTCCCGGCGCCGATGCGGGTATTCACATCTACACTCCCGTGATTGTGAAATACCGCGATGCCAACACTTCGGCTTCGGTTACTCTTGAGGATATTCTCCGATAATATTCTACATTAATTATTGTTATGGACATAGATTATCAACATAGGTTTTCGCTCGACGTTGGCTCGTTTTTCCGCTCGCCGGTGAGAGAAATTTTCAAGCGTGTCGACCTCAACGCCATCTATTCCTTTGCCGGTGGCTACCCCTCGGCCGACACTTTCCCCACCGAAGCCATAAAGCAGACCATAGCCGAAACAATCGACAAATATGGCAGCCGCGTGTTTCAGTACGGCGCTACTCAAGGCGTGCCCGAACTGCGTGCCGCCATTGCCAAACGCTATGGTGTCGACATTGAGCGAATTCAAATCTCTTCTTCGTCGCAGCAAGGCATCGATGTGTGCACTCGCGTGCTCGTCGACCCGGGCGATGTGATTCTCACTTCTGCACCGTCGTATCTGGGCGCCATGCAGTCGTTTCACTCCTATCGTGCTCACATAGTGGGTGTGCAACATCATAGCGACCTCAATACTTGGCGAGAAATGTATGTCGAAGCCATCGAGGGGGCATTGGCTCAGGGCAAGAAAATCAAATTCCTGTATATGGTGCCCGATTTTCAGAACCCCTCGGGCGAAACGCTCACGCTCGATGAGCGCAAAGTGCTCATCGACCTCGCCGAGCGCTACGATTTCCTCATAGTGGAAGATAGCCCGTATCGCGAACTTCGCTACGAGGGCTCACACATTGCCACCATGTATTCGCTCGCTCCCGACCGCGTGATTTTGCTCGGCTCGTTCTCCAAGATTTTTGCCCCGGGATTCCGTTTGGGTTGGATTATTGCCAATCCGGAGATTTTGGATAAGATATATGTGTGCAAACAGGCTCTCGACCTCTGCCCGCCTATTCTCGACCAATATGTGGCAACCGAATTTCTCGAAAGCGGCCGTCTCGACGCCAACCTCAAGCACACCATCGACCTCTATCGCCACAAACGCGACTTGCTGCTCTCGCTCCTCGAGAAGCACATGCCCGAGGGCGTGACATGGACTCACCCCGAAGGTGGTCTGTTCATATTCCTGGTGCTCCCCGAGGGTTTCGACACGGTGCAATTCTACGACGTGGCTCTCGACCGCGGTGTAGCTTATGTGGCAGGCTCGTTTTTCTATCCCAACGGCCAATGCCGCAACACCATGCGCATGAATTTCTCGTTTATGACCGAGGAAAAGATAGAGCGCGGCGTGCCCTTGCTCGCTTCGCTCATAGCCGAGCAACTTAAAAAGTGACGTTCTAATAATTCTTTCATCTTCCAGTAAAGGCAAGTTTCACTTCCGATTGTATGCATTTTGCACTCGCAAAACTATAATTTGAAAGAAAATTTGCCTTTTCTTTTACAAAAAACCACAAAATATTTGGAGTTATCACAAATGTAGTGTAAATTTGCATCGTTCAGTTAAAACAAGAAACGACAATTATATGAACTCTATTCTATCTGTAAATATTATTATTAATGTGCTGTCGGTGCTGGTGGGCGTCGTGGTCATTATTATGTAATTTATGGAGGAAGTTGGCTGAATAATTGCTGATAACAAGTTTTGAACTTAAAAATACGATTTAGAATATAGCACCTTTCCTCCATAACACATCGGAAAGGTGTTTTTTTATAGAATAAGTATAAAAAATTAACAAACGCAATATGAGCAAACCTTTAAGAAGCGACGTGACCATGAATGGTCGACGCATGGCGGGCGCAAGAGCCCTGTGGATGGCTAACGGAATGAAAAAAGAGCAGATGGGCAAGCCCATCATTGCCATAGTGAACTCGTTCACCCAGTTTGTGCCGGGTCACACCCACTTGCACGAAATCGGGCAGATTATTAAGGCCGAAATAGAGCGTCTGGGCTGCTTCGCTGCCGAATTCAACACCATCGCCATCGACGACGGTATAGCTATGGGCCACGACGGTATGCTTTACTCGCTGCCCTCGCGCGATATGATTGCCGACAGTGTGGAATATATGGTGAATGCTCATCGTGCCGATGCCATGATTTGCATCAGCAACTGCGACAAAATCACTCCGGGCATGCTCATGGCTTCGATGCGTCTCAACATCCCCACCGTGTTCTGCTCGGGCGGCCCTATGGAAGCCGGACGCTGGAATGGTCGCGCTCTCGACCTTATCGACATAATGATTGAATCGGCCGACCCTTCAGTCGACGACCAGACAGTGGCTGAAATCGAACAGCACAGCTGCCCTACTTGCGGTTCGTGCTCGGGTATGTTCACCGCCAACTCCATGAACTGCCTCAACGAGGCCATCGGTATGGCTCTCCCAGGCAATGGCACCGTGCTTTCCACTCACACCAATCGAATTGCTCTTTTCAAGAAAGCCGCTGCTCAAATAGTGAAAAATGCGCTCGCTTATTATAACGACGACGACGAATCGGTGCTCCCTCGCAGCATAGCTTCGCGCGAAGCCATTCTCAACGCCATGACTCTCGACATTGCCATGGGCGGCAGCACCAACACCGTGCTTCACCTCCTCGCCGTTGCCAACGAAGCCGGCGTGAACTTCACAATGAAAGATATCGATGCCCTTTCGCGACGCACTCCGGTGCTCTGCAAAGTGGCTCCAAATACCAAACTCTATCACATCGAGGATGTTAACCGTGCCGGTGGCATCATGTCGATTCTCAGCATCCTTGCCAAGCAGGGACTGCTCAACACTAAGGTGCGCCGTGTCGACGGTCTTACTCTCGAGCAAGCCATCGACCGCTTTGCTATCGACGGCAAAGAATTTGGCGACGAGGCTAAAAACCTCTGGTCATCGGCTCCTGCCGGTGTTCGCACCACCAAGATGGGCAGCCAGAGCAGCACATATAAAGAACTCGACACCGACCGCGCTCAGGGTTGCATTCGCGACTTCGAACACGCTTATGTGAAGGACGGTGGCCTCGCTGTGCTCTACGGCAATATCGCAAAGGATGGCTGCGTGGTAAAGACCGCCGGCGTGGACGAAAGCATTTTCCACTTCACAGGTAAGGCTAAGGTGTTCGAATCGCAAGACGACGCCGTAGATGGCATCCTCAACGACCAAGTGGAAGCCGGCGATGTGGTAGTTATCACCTACGAGGGTCCTAAGGGCGGTCCGGGCATGCAAGAGATGCTCTACCCCACCAGCTACATCAAATCGAAACACCTCGGCAAACTCTGTGCTCTCATCACCGACGGCCGCTTCTCGGGTGGCACTTCGGGTCTCTCCATTGGGCACATCTCGCCTGAAGCTGCTCGCGGTGGCAACATAGCTCTCGTGAAGGACGGCGACACCATCGAAATCAACATCCCCGAGCGCACCATCAACGTGCTCATCAGCGACGAAGAGTTGGCTGCACGACGCGCCGAAGAAGAAAGCCGCGGCAAACTGGCTTTCACTCCGCACAAGCGCAATCGCGTGGTTTCGAAAGCTCTTCAAGCCTATGCTTCGATGGTCACCTCGGCCGACCGTGGCGGCGTGAGAGAGTGATTCTACAGCAACTTTTCTCTCAAAACCAATAATATTTAAAACAGCAAAAACAGTTTTTTTAGATAACTCAAATTCAATAAACTCTATATTTTATGGGGCAGATAATTTCAGGAGCCGAAGCGCTCATTCTTTCACTTATCGCCGAAGGCGTTAAAACCACCTTTGGTTACCCTGGTGGAGCCATCATACCCGTTTTCGATGTGCTCTACGACTACCGCGACAAGATACATAACATCCTCGCCCGTCACGAGCAGGGAGCAATACACAGCGCACAGGGTTTTGCTCGAGTCAGCGGCAAGCCCGGCGTGGTGATTGTAACCTCAGGTCCGGCCGCCACTAACCTAATCACAGGTCTGGGCGATGCCAAGATGGACAGCACTCCTCTCGTGGTGATTTCGGGTCAGGTGGGAGCATCGGCTCTCGGTAGTGATGCGTTCCAGGAAACCGATGTGCTTGGTATCACTCAGCCCTTGAGCAAATGGAGTTATCAGATTCGTAACGCCGAGGACATCCCTTGGGCTGTGGCGCGTGCTTTCTACATCGCTGCCAACGGTCGCCCGGGGCCTGTTGTGCTCGACTTGGCCAAGAATGCCCAAAATCAAAAAATAGAATGGAACGGTTATCGCCAATGCAACTACATACGCAGCTATAACCCCTATCCCGATGTGCCCAAAAAGCTTCTGCTCGAGGCTGCCGACATCATCAACGACGCCAAACGCCCGTTTATTCTTGCCGGCAACGGCGTTACCATTTCGGGTGCCGAAAGAGAATTGGCTGCCATAGCTGAGAAAGCCAATATCCCTGTAGCTACCACTCTGCTCGGCCTCTCATGCATCAGCTCCGACCATCCTCTCTACAAGGGTATGATAGGTATGCACGGCAATGTGGCTTGCAACATAGCCACCACCAATTGCGACGTGCTCATAGCTGTGGGTATGCGCTTCAGCGACCGCGTTACGGGCGATATCGACCGCTTCGCTCCGCAAGCCAAGATTATTCACATCGATATCGACAAGAGCGAACTCGATAAGGTTATACCCACCACTGTAGGCCTCAACGGCGATGCAAAAACCACTTTGCAGCAGTTGCTCCCATTTGTGCACTCTGCCAACCACGATGAGTGGCTTCGCTCATTCGACGATGATTGGGCTATCGAACGCGAAAAAGTTATCAACGACGAAATCAACCCTCAAAACGGCGTAATCACCATGGGTCAAGTGGTGCATAAAGTGACCGAAGCCACCGGCAATCAAGCCGTGCTCGTCACCGACGTGGGTCAAAACCAAATGCAGTCGGCTCGATACTTCCGCTACACACGCCCGCGCAGCATCATCACATCGGGCGGCCAAGGCACCATGGGATTCGGTTTGCCCGCTGCTATTGGAGCCAAGATTGCCGCCCCCGATCGCACCGTTTGCCTCTTTGCCGGCGACGGCGGTCTGCAGATGACAATCGAGGAACTCGGCGTGATTCTTCAATACAATGTAGATGTGAAAATCGTTCTGCTCAACAACGATTTCCTCGGTATGGTGCGCCAGTGGCAAGAACTGTTCTACAACCAACGCTACTCCGAGACCCCGCTCGTCAACCCTAACTTCGTGATGATAGCCAACGCCTACGGCATACCTGCCGAAAACGTGGAAACTCCCGACCAACTCGACGATGCTATCGACCGAATGGTGAAGCACGACGGAGCTTATCTCTTAAATGTAAACATCAACCCTTCCGAATTGGTTTACCCTATGGTGCCTTCGGGAAGTGTTCTCGACAACATCTTGTTAAGCAAAACTGAGAAATACATCAAGAAACAAAAAACCGATTATGACAAACTATAATACTCTCTACACGGTAACCGTGTTCAGCGAAAACCGCGTAGGTATAATCCACAAACTTTCTATCATCTACACTCGACGCAAAATCAACATCGAGACCATCAGCGCTTCGCCTTCTTCGATTAAGGGCATCTCCAAAATCACGGTCACTGCCTATTGCTCTAAGGACGACATTGTGAAGATAGTGCAACAGATAGAAAACATCATCGAGGTTATAAAGGCATTCTATTATACCGACGATGAGATTGTGTATCAGGAAATTGCGCTCTACAAGGTGCCCACCATCAAACTCCTCGAAGAGCCTAATCTCGAGAGCATTATTCGCAAGCATAATGCCCGCATTCTCGAAATAACTCACGAATACACCATCGTGGAGAAAACCGGTCACTACGACGAGACCGAATCGCTCTTCTATGAGTTCAAAAAATACGGCATTCGCCAGTTTGCCCGCAGCGGACGCGTGGCTGTGACTCGCTCGCCGTTTGAATACGTTAGTATGTATCTCGACAACGAAGAGAAAAATCGACGTCCCACCGATGTATGGAGCAACAGAGAATAACAGAATATAGCCATCGCTACTTTTTGGCGCCGGGCGAATGCACTCCGGAGGGCGAAATGCCCATCACGCTGCTGCTAACGCGCATAATCGAAGTCGCCACCGAGCATGCCGATATGTGGAACATAGGTTACTCCACTCTCAGCGCCGACAACCTCGCTTGGGTGCTGTCGCGCGTGAGCATCGAGATGACTCAATATCCTAAGGTGAACCGAAAATACACTTTCGTCACCTGGGTGGAGAACACCAATCGTCATTTCTCGTTTCGTAACTTCAAGATTCTCGACCAGGACGGCTCCACTCTGGGATATGCTCGCACCATCTGGGCAGTCATCGACAGCAAGGCCCGCGAGATAGTCGACATATCGCGATTCACCTTCCTCAAGGACGTGGTAAGCGACCATCCTTGCCCCATAAGCACTCCGTCGCGACTCTTGCCCGTGGCCGACGACCACGCCAAGAAGCACTGCTTCAAATATTGCGACCTCGACATCAATCGCCACGTCAACAGCGTGCGATATGTGGAGCTGCTTATGAACCAACTCCCGCTCGAGCTCTATCAAAGCTGCTTCGTGAAGCGTTTTGAGATAGCCTATGTGCGCGAGTGCCTCTACAACGTGGAAGTGACGCTCAACGTCGACAGCAGCACCAACGATGTGCGACTCGAAATAGCCGACGACAACGGCGCTACTCACTGCCGAGCTCGCATTTTGCTCGAACCGCGCAGCTCGGAACTATAACATTAACTAACTCGAAATAGTATTCTTACACAACATTAATACATAAATAAACATTTTTTACTATGGCAGTATTAAATTTTGGCGGTGTTGAAGAAAATGTAGTAACCCGCGAAGAATTCACTCTTGAAAAAGCAAGAGAAGTGTTGAAAGACGAAACAATAGCCGTTATCGGTTATGGCGTGCAAGGTCCCGGTCAAAGTATGAACCTTCGCGACAACGGTTTTAACGTAATCGTCGGTCAACGCCAAGGCAAGACTTTCGAAAAAGCTATCAACGACGGTTGGAAACCGGGTGAAACACTATTCAGCATCGAAGAAGCATGCGAAAAGGGCACCATCATCATGTGCCTTCTCAGCGATGCAGCTGTAATGTCGGTTTGGCCTACCCTCAAGAAATATCTCACTCCGGGCAAGGCGCTCTATTTCTCTCACGGCTTTGCCATCACTTGGAACGACCGCACAGGTTGCGTACCTCCTACCGATATCGATGTTATCATGGTGGCTCCTAAGGGATCGGGCACTTCGCTCCGCACCATGTTCCTCGAAGGCCGTGGCTTGAACTCTTCTTACGCTATCTATCAGGATGTAACCGGTCGCGCTTACGAACGCACCATCGCTCTCGGTATAGGCATCGGCTCGGGCTACTTGTTCGAAACCACTTTCCAACGCGAAGCTACTTCTGACCTTACCGGCGAACGCGGCTCGCTTATGGGCGCTATCCAAGGCCTTCTCTTGGCTCAATACGAAGTGCTCCGCGAAAATGGTCACACTCCAAGCGAAGCTTTCAACGAAACAGTAGAAGAGCTCACTCAGTCGCTTATGCCTCTCTTTGCCGAAAAGGGTATGGACTGGATGTATGCTAACTGCTCTACCACTGCTCAACGCGGCGCGCTCGACTGGATGACTCCGTTCCACGATGCCATCAAGCCTGTTGTGCAACGCCTCTACCAAAGCGTTAAGAGCGGTAACGAAGCTCAAATCTCTATCGACAGCAACTCACAACCCGACTATCGCGACAAGCTCAACGAAGAACTTCGCGCTCTTCGCGAAAGCGAAATGTGGCAAACTGCAGTTACCGTGCGCAAACTCCGTCCCGAAAACAACTAATGGCATTTTGCCACACCACACTCATCTGTGACAAGTGGCTGACACCATTATAACACTACTTCTATGACAATCGTGCTACTAATGCGGCTCGATTGTCATTTTTTTCCGCTCGAGTAACCGGTGCGAAATAACGATGTAACTAAGTAGGCAAAATGTGCCCAATTTAGTTTTTTTATGATATTTTTGACCACATTATTATTACGCAAAATTTGTTTTGGTGTCGTTTTTTTTATAATTTCGCTCAACAATAACGAATTTAGTCTTACGCATCATAATAACAAGAATCTATTTTTATCATCATATATGATTTTACCAATATATCTCTACGGTCATCCCGTATTGCGAAAAGTATCTACTGAGATTGACAGTTCGTATCCCGAACTCAGCAGTCTCATCGAAAATATGAAGGAAACCATGTATGCCAGCGATGGCATTGGCATTGCTGCTCCGCAAGTGGGCAAGAACATTCGTCTTATCTACATCGATGCATCGTGCCTCGCCGACACTTTCCCCGAACTTGCCGACAGCAAGATGGTGCTCATCAACCCCGTGCTCGAGGTGATAGAAGACGGTAAGCGCGAATCGCGCGAAGAGGGCTGCCTAAGCCTACCCGGAATTCACGAAAATGTGAGCCGCATCGAGAAAGTTAACCTTAAATGGCAAGACGAAAACTTCGAGAGTCATGAGCAAGTGTTCGAAGGCTATTTCGCACGCGTGCTGCAGCACGAATACGACCACCTCGAAGGTCAAGTGTTTATCGACCATATTTCCAACATACGCCGTCAACTTATCTCCGGAAAGTTGAAAAAAATTGTCGACGGCAAGATTCGCTGCACTTATCGCACTCGCGGCGTGAAATAAGAGTGGCATTATGCCGCGCCCCCATCCTGACGAGAAGGCTGATTGTCAGCGCAATCGGCTCATATATCATACTGAACTTTGCCCCTATTGTGAAATAAAATAATACCAAAACATTAGATTATGGATAACAAGATATTGATTATAGATGACGAAGATTCTATTTGTGAGATTTTAAAGTACAATTTGGAACTCGAAGGTTACAGCGTAACCGTAGCGCCGAGCGCCGTAGCTGCCATGCAACTCGACATTCCATCCTATTCTCTCATAATTCTCGACATTATGATGAAAGATATGGACGGATATGAATTTGCCATGCGCCTAAAGGGCGACCCTGCCACCGAGTTTATGCCAATCATCTTCTGCAGTGCTCTCAGCAGCGAAGATGCTCGCGTCAAGGGCTTGAACATAGGCGGTGACGACTATATAGTGAAGCCGTTCAGAATTCGCGAGGTGCTCGCTCGCGTGCGTAGCTTGCTCCGCCGCACTCAGATGGTGAAAAATCTCGAAGCTCAAAACAATAACAACGCCGACGAAAACGAGATTCACTTCCGCGAGCTTTGTATCAGCAAGAAAAACAAACTTTGCATCATAAAAGGCGAACCGGTGCGCCTAACCAAAACCGAACTCGAACTTTTGGTATTCTTCCTCTCTAATCCCAACTGCATCTACACCCGCAAGGAAATCATTTCGAGCATTTGGGGCAAGAGCGATGAAGTGACTGAGCGTGCCATCGACACCAATATCACTCGCCTGCGCAAGAAAATTGGCGAATATGGGTCATACCTTATCACTCGATTAGGCTATGGTTACGGCTTTCAAGAGAATAGTCAGAAATAATGCCATAGTCACACTTTCTTTAGTGTTCATTGCCATCATGATGGTGGCAATAGCACTTTTTATTTTCTTTCTCCAGATTCTTGGGCTCAACCCTTCGTTCTTCAACCTAACTCTGTCGGCGATAATCATCTTATTAATAACCATTACAGTGGGAATTTACATAATGGTTATGATAAAAAAAGAGATTATCCGACTCGAACTATATGTGCACCAGGGACTACACTCCGGTAGTGTGCCTCCGCCCGAGATTATCAAGTGGCGAGGTCTACATAACATCGCTTCCGACGTATATGAGTATGTAAATTCTCAACCACGCCACTCTGCCGATGAAGCGGCCGAAACAGAAGAGGACGAGAAAAACAAACGCGATATACTCCTCTCAAAGCAGATTATTCTCAACAATCTGAACCACGAGATAAAAACCCCTATCGGCATCATTCAGGGCTACGTCGACACGCTGCTCGAGCACGATGAACAAATCACGCCCGACATGCGCCGCCGATTCTTGAAAAAATGCCTCGACACCACCCAGCGCCTTCAGAACATGGCTTACAGTCTGAGCGTCATATCTCGCCTCGACAATGGCAAGGAAGTTATTTTGATGGACGACGTCAATCTCACCGACTGCATCAATAATGTGCTCGAAGATTTGCGTCCAATCCTCGACCAATACGGCATGAAAGCCTCTCACAATCTGCCCGACATGTTTATCGTGCACTCAAACGTAACACTGCTCTACAATATTTTCACCAATCTCGTTAAGAATGCAGCATTCTACTCCGAGGGCACTATGATAATCATCACTCTGCTCGACGATGGCAGAATCTCGTTCCGCGACAATGGCAAGGGCGTTGACGAAAACTTCCTTCCCAAGATTTTTGAGCGGTTTTATCGCATCGACAAGGACCGCAATCGCAATATGAGCAGTAGCGGCCTCGGACTATCGATTGTGAAATCGGCTGTAGAGCTTCACGGAAGTTCCATTATAGCAAGAAACCACCCGGAGGGTGGTCTTCAATTCATTTTCCGACTTTAAGTGTCACTGCCTTGGCTCACTCGCCGGGCTTTTATTTTATTGTTGAGTCGGTTGGTAAATTCATAATTCTTCAAGCCCCAACGCGGACATATAAGCAAGCCGTCGGGCGACTGCGACACAAATCGCTCCACTGCCAAGTCGCTTCGCAGGTGCTTGAGCATCTCTATGCACACGTCTATATATTCATCGGCGGTCCACTGCTTCAGCGTCACTTCGCCGACGGCATACATCTGCGCCAATCGGGTGCCTTTTATCACTTGTAGCTGGTGCATCTTCACAGTGCTAAGCGGCAATTCAGAGATGCGCTTTGCCGTAGTCACAAAGTGCTCCATATCCTCACCGGGAAGGCCCAATATGAGGTGTGCTCCGCAAAGCACACCGGCTGCCGCTGTGCGGGTCACTGCATCTTCCACATCGTGCCATGTATGACCGCGATTGATGAGCTTGAGGGTAGCATCGTGCGAGGTTTCCACACCGTATTCCACCATCACAAAGTGCGTTTTACTCAGTTCGGAGAGATAGTTGAGAAGTTCTTGGGGCATACAATCGGGACGGGTGGCAATGATTATGCCCACCACATCGGTTTGGCGCAGGGCTTCTTCATAAAGCTCGCGCAGCGTGGATAATTCGCCGTAAGTATTGGTATACGCCTGAAAATAAGCCAAATATTTCATCTCTGGATACTTTCGGGCAAAAAAATCTTTGCCTTTGGCTATCTGTTCAGCCACCGAGATGCGGGTTTGGCAATAAGCGGGATTAAACGACTGATTGTTGCAATAGATGCATCCGCCCACACCCTTCGTTCCGTCGCGATTGGGGCAGGCAAATCCGGCATCGATGGCTATTTTCTGCACTTTGCAGTCGAAATAACGGCGCAGAAAGTCGCCATAGTCGCAATATCCCACATTGTCGATTATAGGCATACTGTCTTATTGATGAGATAGTTATCGAGAATGGTAATAGCCGCCATAGCCTCCACTACGGGCACAGCGCGCGGCAGCACACACGGGTCGTGACGGCCCTTGGCTTTGAGCACCATAGGATTGCCGTCGGCATCGATGGTCTCAACATCGCGCAGCAGCGTTGCCACGGGCTTAAATGCCACTCTGAAGTATATGTCTTCGCCATTTGAAATGCCGCCTTGTATGCCTCCGGAGTTATTGGTGAGGGTGCTTATCTTGCCGTCGTTGTTCACAAAGCGATCAAGCACTTCGCTGCCTCGCTTTTCGGCGAAATCAAATCCCAAGCCATATTCAAAACCTTTCACGGCATTGATGCTGAGCATAGCAGCGCCGAGCTGTGCATTCAGTCGCCCGAAGACGGGTTCGCCGAGTCCCACGGGCACGCCCTTTATCACGCAGGTTATCACACCGCCTATAGTGTCGCCCTCGGAGCGCACTTGGCGTATGAGTTCTATCATTCGCTCTGCCACGGCGGCATCGGGGCAGCGCACTATGTTGCTGTCTACGGTGCTGAGGTCGTAGCGATGATAATCGTTATCGAGTGCTATATTGCCCACTTGCGAGGTGTAAGCCACGATGCTGATACCCAACTGCTCAAGCGCTTTGCGGGCAAATGCGCCGCCTGCCACACGGGCTGCCGTCTCTCGTGCCGACGATCGTCCGCCTCCGCGATAGTCGCGTATGCCATACTTCGATGTGTAGGTGTAATCGGCATGCGAGGGGCGGAAACAGCGGGCTATATTGCTATAGTCGGCACTGTGATGGTCTTCATTATCTATCACGAAACCTATGGGTGTGCCTGTGGTAATGCCTTCGAACACGCCCGAGAGTATGCGCACACGGTCCTTCTCGTTTCGAGCGGTCACTATGTCCGACTGTCCGGGACGACGGCGGTCGAGTTCGCGCTGCACGTACGCCTCGTCGATTGCCACTCCTGAGGGCATTCCGTCTATTATGCCGCCTATAGCAGGTCCGTGCGACTCACCAAAGGTGGTAAGTGTGAATATTTCTCCTATTTTGTTTCGCATATATCGCTTTGCTTTTGATTGGGTTTCGTAATTATGTTTCTTTTCTCGCCTATTCAGCCACTATGTCGGCGAGGGTGGCGCGTGTGTAAGCTATGAGCGGCTCGGGCTGTATCTTAAATTGCAGTCCGCGCACTCCTGCGCTCACATATATGTAGTCGAAGTCGCGGCAAGTGTGATGAAAATAGGTGGGAAAACTCTTTTTCATGCCCACGGGCGAACATCCGCCTCTTATATAGCCTGTGGTGGGCAGCAATTCCTTCATCGCTATAAGGTCTACTTTCTTGTTGCCCGACACTTTTGCCGCCTTTTTCAAATCCACTTCATCGTCGCCGGGCACCACGCACACAAAGTGTCCGGTCTTGTCGCCTTTGAGAACCAGTGTCTTAAACACTTGCTTTATGTTTTCCCCGAGTTGCTCGGCTATGTGAGTGGCTGCCAGGTCGTTTTCATCTACCTCGTAGGGCACCAACTCATATTTTATTTTGGCTTTGTCGAGCAGCCGCGCTGCATTGGTTTTGTTAATTCCGGCCATTTCTTTATTTCATTTTTGTTTCTCTTTATGCAAAGTTAAGAATTTTATTTAATTTTGCAGTATGCGATTACTATTCACTACATATTTGGCACTAATAATTGGCATTTTTAACACCGATGCGCAATCGTGTGCCCGAAGTTTTGTGCAGCGCATACGCGGTGCTCACAGCAGTGCTGCCGTTTTAGCCACTGCCGAGCAAGCCGAAAAGTATCTCTACACACCGGGTAGCGAGGGCTACGACGAAGGCCTTTTCATCGATGTGCTCGAGGCTGTGGTAGAGTCGCCTTTGCTCTCGGATGTGGAGAAGATTCGCCCGGCTTCGATGCTCGAACTGGTGCAGAAAAATCGCCCGGGCACCAAGGCTGCCGACATCTCTTTCGTCACCCCCGACGATTCGATTCAATCGCTCAGCACCATTGCGGCTCCCTACATTGTGCTGCTATTCAACGACCCTGATTGCCACGATTGCGCTCTGCTCAAGAAGCAAATAGAGCATAACGAATTGCTTCGCCAACTTGTGGCGGAGGGCAAACTTGCCATCATAGGCATCTACCCTTTCGGCGACGAGCAAATGTGGCGCGCAAGCCAAATGCCCGACATCATAGTCAACGGCTTCGACCGCGATATGATTATCGAAAGCGAACAGACCTATCACATCAGCAACATCCCCACTCTCTATCTGCTGCACCACATGACCGTGGTGCTAAAGGACACCTCGCTAAACCGAATTACCGAAACTCTCGCTAAAGCCCAATAATTCGCGCTTGCATAATTCTAAACAACAAAAAATATAAGGCTGCGCCGTAAATTTTTCAATTATTACGACACAGCCTTTTGCTTTGTTATGCCTCTTTGAGGCGAATTATTTGCCTTATTAGCGGTCCATGGTGAGCAGCAGTTCTTCGTTGCTGCGAGTTTTTTCCATACGGTCCTTTATAAATTCCATAGCTTCCACGGTGGTGCGGTCGCTCAAGAAATTGCGAAGCACCCACATGCGGCTGAGCAATTCGGGACGAATAAGAAGGTCGTCGCGGCGTGTGCTCGATGCCAGGATATCCACAGCCGGGAATATGCGCTTGTTCGATAGCTTGCGGTCGAGCTGGAGTTCCATATTACCGGTTCCCTTAAATTCTTCGAAGATTACTTCATCCATCTTGCTACCTGTTTCGATAAGTGCAGTAGCTATGATGGTAAGGCTGCCGCCGCCCTCTATGTTACGAGCCGCACCGAAGAATCGTTTTGGTTTCTGCAATGCATTGGCATCTACACCACCCGACAATATCTTGCCCGAAGCAGGCTGATTGGTGTTGTAGGCGCGTGCCAAACGTGTGATTGAGTCGAGCAGAATCACCACATCGTGGCCACATTCCACCATGCGCTTTGCGCTCTCAAGCACCAGTCCGGCTATCTTCACATGGCGCTCGGCGGGCTCATCGAAGGTAGATGCTATAACATCGGCCTTCACACTGCGACGCATATCGGTAACTTCCTCGGGGCGCTCATCTATAAGCAGCACTATAAGGTGTGTGGTGGGATGGTTATCGGCTATCGAATTGGCTATATCCTTGAGCAACATGGTCTTACCGGTCTTAGGCGGTGCCACAATCAGTCCGCGCTGACCCTTGCCTATCGGCGAGAACAAATCTACCACTCGAGTGGAAATATTGTAGTTCTTTTTGCTCACGAGGTCGAACTTTTCATCGGGGAAAAGCGGAGTGAGATGTTCGAAAGGCACACGGTCGCGCACCAATTCGGGCGATGCGCCGTTGATGGTGTCAACACCGCAAAGCGGGAAGTATTTTTCGCCTTCGCGTGGCGGACGTATGTTGCCTTCCACTATATCGCCGGTCTTGAGGCTATATTGCTTTATTTGTGCTTGCGACACATACACATCGTCGGGCGAGGTAAGGTAGTTATAGTCCGACGAGCGCAGGAAGCCATAGCCATCGGGCATCACTTCGAGCAGACCTTTTCCCTTGAGTATACCCTCGAAGTTGTAAGGATTTTCGAGATATGGATTTTCCTGCAACTCTTGCTGCAATTGTTGCTGTTTCTGTTTCTTTTGTTTTTTCTGTCGGCTTTGCTTGGGCTCTTTCTCTGCCTTTGGTTCCTCGAGAATTATGGGAGCCTTGGCTGCTTCCTCAGCGGCTCGCTTGGCTGCCACTTCGCGTTCTTGCTGCGAACGGGGATGGAAACTTACTGCCGTGGTCGGGAAAAATTCGTTGAGCAGATTGACACCGGCATCTTGCTTACCTTTGGGAGTGAACACACGCGGAGTGAATGTGGTCTTTTCCACTTCTTTCTCTTTTTCGGCGTTATTGGGTTGTTGAGCTTCGGTAGGTGCAGGTGCTGCTTGCGCTTCCTTTTGCTCAGGTTTTACCTCGGGCTCGGTGGTTTGCACGGGTTGCGGCTCGGCAGGCTGAGCGGGTGTAGGTGCTTCCGCAGGTGCAGGCGCTGCTTCAGCCACGGGTGCAGGTGCTGCTTCTTCCACAGGAGTTGCCTCTGCCTTCACTTCAGCCACGCGGGTGCGTTTGCGAGTAGTCTTCTTCTCGGCTGCAGGTGCCGCTGCGGTATCATCCGTTTTGGACTTTGCTGCTTTCTTTGCCGACGCCGCTGCTTTTGGCTCTGCTTTTTTTGTTGTCCGCTTGGCTGCCGGCTTCTTTTCGTCGCCCGCTGCTTCTTTATCTGTTTCCGTTTTTTTCTTAGTAGTCCGTTTTGCCTTTCCGTTGCTCGCTTTGTCCTTCGACGCCACCTCTGCCTGATGGTCGATGATAGCGTAGGCCAGCGTTTCCAACGTTTCGGTATCCGACTTCTTTATGCCGAGTTCTTTGGCGACTGCGCGCAATTCGTTCTCAGGCATAGCGTTCAATTCTAATAATGTGTACATAAAGATATATTAGTGGAGTTGTTCCATATCGTGTGCGCTTGGTGAAATTTTTTTTCACTCTTCAAATACTCTTATCGCACAACGATGCTAAAAAACAAACTTTGTATTTGTTATCTTTTATTTAAAATGTGATTGTTTGTATTTTTTAATATAGGATACGGCACAAATCTTGGTCACATCACATAGCTCACTTCGCTTTTGTGCCTTCGTTTTCTGATTTCTTGTGCAAATATACGAATTTTTTCTTTCTCAACAATCTTTTGTGCAAAAAGTTTAACTGTTTGCACGGTTTTTATAATTTTGCGATAGATTTTTACCTTATTGTAATTAATAATTAACCTCAAAATGATGATACAATTTCAATGCGACTACAACGAGGGAGCGCATCCGGCAATAATGGAGCGCCTTGTGGCAACTAATATGGAGCAAACAGCGGGCTACGGTGAGGACAGCTATTGTGCCCGGGCGCGCCGTGCCATCATCGAGGCTATTGGCTGCCCCGATGCTTCGGTGCACTTTTTGGTGGGTGGCACGCAAGCCAACACCACCGTCATCGCTTCGTTGCTCCGTCCCTATCAAGGCGTGATTTGCGCCCACACCGGGCACATCAATGTGCACGAAACGGGTGCCATTGAGCACACCGGGCACAAGGTGCTGGCTCTTCCTGCCAATGCGGGCAAGATTTCAGCTCTTCAGATAGAGCAGGCGGTGGCCGATCACCTCGCCGAGGATGGTCCGGAACACATGGTGCAGCCGGGTATGGTATACATATCTTTTCCCACCGAGACAGGCACCATATATTCGAAACAGCAGCTCTCCGACATCTACAGCACTTGCCAACGGCTCAATCTGCCGCTGTTTATCGATGGTGCTCGCTTGGGCTACGGATTGGCTTCGCCCGAATGCGACATTACGCTCGCCGATTTGCCTCACCTCTGCGATGTGTTCTACATAGGTGGCACCAAGGTGGGCGCGCTCTTTGGCGAGGCTGTGGTGTTTACCAACAGGCGCTTCGATGTGCGCGATTTTCGCTATCACATTAAGCAGCAAGGCGCTATGCTCGCCAAGGGGCGTCTGCTGGGAATACAGTTTCTTACGCTTTTCAGCGACAATCTCTACCTCTCGATTTCGAAGCATGCCGTGAAGCAGGCATTGCGCATTCGCGACGCTTTTTCTCGCCGTGACATCGATTTTTTGGTAGATAGCAGCACCAATCAGCAATTCCCCATTCTCACCACCGAGCAAATCGAAATCCTGGGCA
Organism: bacterium; assembly: GCA_004563195.1. GTDB lineage: Bacteria > Bacteroidota > Bacteroidia > Bacteroidales > Muribaculaceae > SFTJ01. Next base: position 4,912 of record SFTJ01000017.1, on the reverse strand, counting down.
AGCAATTTGTGTTCTCACCATGGACTCGCATCGACCAGAGCCGCACGGCAGTGCGCTTCTGCACAAGTTGGGCCACTCGCCCCGAAGCAGTCGATGCTCTCATCGCTGCCATCGAGAAGTTGTGACTTACACATATAATATAATGATGATAGGAGCCACCTATATGTTGCATTAGGTAACTCCTATCATCTCATTTTTTAGCAAAAAATCCTTCGATGTTTACTTCCACACCTTGAAGCGGCGTGCACAAGCGCGGCGTGCCGCCAAATGGCAAGCTAAGGCTTCGGCATCGGTAAGTGCTTGCGACGAACCTTTCAAACGGCTTGCGTTGCCCTCGATGGTGGTGCGAAACACCGGCGCAATCAGCGCCTGAAACCATGTGCAAGCTGCCGTGTAACGCCCCATCTTATAATTCAAGTGATAGCCGTCGCGAGTGAAGTCGCGAGCATCTTGCATAGCAGTGCGCAAGTTCTGAATGGCTGTACCGGTTGGTATCACCACATCGATGGGTGTGTCATCGAGCAGTTGCTCGTTACACTCCATTATATCCTTATACATCACGAGCTGATTTTGCTCGTAATTGGGGTATTCGGGGTGGTTGGAGTCGGTGCTGTATGCCCATGTTTGCTGCCAGGCTATGGTGGCACCGGCATTGCGGCAATTAAATCGCAATATTTCTATCAAACGGTCGAGCCAAGGCTGATACGACTCATATTTCCCCGACACGCCGGAGGCTTGTTGCACCACCAGTATATCCCATTTCTCATCGAGCAAGCCATCGAGCATGGTGGCATTTTTGCTCACTGTGGTCCACTTGTTATTCACCGATTTGGTGTAGACATAGGCGGGATTGTTGTTTTCATATTCCTTCACTTGTCGCTCAAGGGTGCAGCCGCCTATATACAAGCGTCCGAGCACCACATTCTTTATCCCTGCCGCTTGCAGCAGATATGGCAAATACATCATCCCATCGTCAGTAAAACTGTTGCCCACTCCAAGTATTCGCAAGGTGTCGGGGTTCTGTGGCAAGGGATAGTTTGGCGCTCCGTGCGCTGCTCTTACGGTGGTCACCGCCATTGCCATCAGCACTATGGCTATCAAAATCTTTTTCATCGCTAATAGTTTTTTCGCTGTTTTTGCTTACTCCGATTGTTCCACATAATATAATAACACATAGCCTTCATCGTTCTTTGCTATGCGATAAGCATCGGCGGCGCGGCGTCCGAGCACCCACACTATGGTGCCATCCACTTCGAGCACCCACGCCGAGCGCTTCTCGCTCTCGCCCATCTTCATATCCACAAACAAATCGCTCAGCAATTTTGAGCCTTTCATCCCGAAGGGTCGCATGCGGTCGCCCTTTCGCCATCGGCGCAATACCACGTCTTTTGCTTGCAGCACATCATTGCTCAATGCTATGCTCATGGCTCCGTCTACATCGCCGGGCGTAAACCGCCCGCTCCTTCTCTCCAACTCAATTATTCCGGCATAAGTAGTGTGGTCATAAAAATTCACCTCTATTTCTGCATCCGACACGGCTTCTCCGGGACTGATAATAAGACACTCACGCTCCACACTCAGTTCGTAAAGACTTGAATAGAAGCGTTTTCCGCTATGGCACAATGCATTCCACACCTCGGCTACTTGCCAACTATTGAATCCGTAGTCCTTGAGTATCTCAAAAAGCATCGTCTCTGCCTCGCGCATGGCAAGAAGGGGCTCATAACGCACTTCCACCACTCCTCCGCCACGACTTTGACATATCTCGCGCTTCTTGGCATCTACAAATTCGGCATACAATCGCGCCGAACTGCGCATGTCGCGAAGCGTGCGCAGCAAGCCGGTTTGCGATTCGGGCAAAACCGTCCAGAACATGGGCACAAGCACATTGCGCACCTTGTTGCGCTTAAAATCTATGGTTTGATTGGTGCTGTCGGTGACAAAGGTGCGTCCGCACTTCTTCAGATATTCTTCAATATCGTAGCGGCCAACATCGAGCATAGGTCGCACCACATCGCCATTTCGAGGCTTTATGGCTGCAAGGCCCTGCACACCGCTTCCGCGTGCAGCATTCAGGAAAAATGTCTCTATGGCATCGTCGCTATGATGTGCCACTGCCACAGCTTGTGCCGAATAGCGCTGCTTGAGGGTCTCAAACCACGCATAGCGCAATTCGCGGCACGCCATCTCGGTAGACACCTTATGCTGAGCCATATACGACTTCACATCGAAGTGTTCCACCTCGAGTGGCAAATTGAGCTCTGCTGCCAATTGGCGCACAAACTGCTCATCGCGATTGCTTTCGGCACCGCGAAGATGAAAATTACAATGCGCCACCACACATTCGTAGCGCAAATTATGCAGCACCGTGAGCATCGCCACCGAATCGGCTCCTCCACTCACTGCTGCTATTATCGGGGCAAAATGTCCTATTTTGCACTCCTTATCGATAAATAAACTTACCTTTTCTTCAAATTCAACCATTTCCATATAGCAAATATAATAAACTATTTAGAATTTTCAGTAAATCTGTATAAGGAATATACCTCTTTGAAATCAAGAGAGTTAGAAGAATTACTTCGTTTTCAGGTAATGAGTTGGCAACCGTCCTAATTGCCGTGGTCTGCATCGCTTTGCTTGTTTGGGAAACTCTTACGGTACAAAGGTATGAAAAATATTCAGACTGAAAGGATCATTCCAAAAATTATTTTAGTCAGAATATTGAGCATTCTTCCTTATGCAGTCTTGGTTGGAAGCAATTAACGAACAAGGAAGCCACGGTAAAGGCAACTCCTACTCCTACCACGCCTGCCCATCCGTAATGTTGCCAAAACAGACCTGAAACGAACGTACCAGCAGAACCGCCCAGGAAGTAGATGGTCATATAAACGGTATTGACTCGGTTGATGGCGGATGCGTCGAGGGTGACCACGCTGGTCTGATTTGACAAATGGATGCATTGCATTCCTGCATCAATCAAAAGGATGGCGATTATCATCCACAAGTAGCTGTCATTTCCAAAAAATGTCAACAACCATGCAGCCAAGATAACACATCCCCCGACAATAGAGAAGAACCTTACGCCGTACTTCTGGACATAGCCGCTAATGAATACAACCGTAGAGGCACCTGCCAATCCGCTCAAACCGAGTGCCCCGATAATATCGTCATCCGCAAAGAATGGCTCTTGCTTCATCCGGAAAGCAAGGCAACTCCACAACGCAAAGAACGAGCCATAAGCCAATGCCGCCCTCAACGAAGCGATCCGCAAGTACGAGTATTTGGCAAGCAGACGCAACAAGGATTTCATCAGACCCGCATAATTTTCACTCGAACGAGCAGGCAGAACGGGAAGCATCTTATAAATCATTAGAAAGCATCCGAGCATAAACACACAAGCCACAAAATAGACGGAATGCCATCCCCACATATCAGCCAGGAAACCACTTAACACCCGTGAGCCAAGAATGCCTATGAGCAAACAGGACTGTATAATCCCCACGTTGCGTACCTTGTGTGCCGGTGCTGAATGGAAAGACACCAACGGGATGAAGAACTGCGGCATAACCGAAGATGCTCCGGCAAGCAAGGATGTGCCCCACACCCAATAGATGTTAGGGGCAAGTGCTATGGCAAGCAATGCGCACGATGAAATGATATAATTGGTCAATATAAGCTGCTTTCGTGAAACCAAATCGCCAAGCGGAATGACAAACACAAGTCCGACTACATAACCTATCTGGGTCAATGTCGCAACCATGCTGGCAGAAAAGTCGCTTACCCCAAAATCCTTTGCCATGCTGCCCAACAAAGGCTGGTTGTAGTAGCAGTTGGCAACGGAAAGCCCGGTAGAGACTGCCATCAGAGCCAGCAGAGGTGCCGGAATGCCGTGGCTTTCTCTCAATTCATATTTCATCATTTATTCCTACTTTCAGTATGACACAAATTTCAATCCAATCAAGGAGGCAATGAGTGTGAACAGGAAGAAAAGCCGTATGGGAGTGGCCGGCTCTTTGAAAACGAATATCCCAATCAAGACCGTGCCGACCGCTCCGATACCCGTCCAAATGGCGTATGCCGTGCCCAAAGGCAAAGTCTGAACCGCTTTGGCAAGTAATGCCATACTCAATACCGTGGAAGCCAAGAAACCGCTTCCCCACAGATAAAAACCAATACCTGATGCCTCTCTCGTTTTTCCCAAGCAGAATGTAAGGCTTACCTCAAACAATCCTGCCAGAAATAAAATTATCCAATTCATACCTATGATTTATTAAATTCGGGTGCAAAAGTAAGCAAGTAATTTCTAATCGTTTTTTACATTTGGTAAAAACGGATTTTGCATTTGACAAAAAAACAGCCGTTAGCTGCTGTTTCTGTGCACTATTTTATAATTTTGTACCACAAAAATGACTTATGGATATAAAGGAAATCATCAACCAGAGATATGCCATGCCAGATGCGTCTTTGGACAAGTTACGGCAATGCCTGACGGAAGTCTCATACCCAAAAGGATTCCAAGTGTTGGAATATGGCAAGATAGAAAAAGACATCTTTTTCATCAAGAAAGGCATTGTCCGCGCCTATACTTCGGTAGAGGGGAAAGAAATTACCTTTTGGGTCGGCAAGGAAGGGGCGACTATTGTTTCCATGAAAGGATATGTGAATGACGAACCGGGGTATGAAACAATGGAGCTGATGGAAAATTCTGTCTTATATGTATTGGAAAGGAAAAAACTGAAAGAGTTATTCTTGGAGGATTTGCACATAGCTAATTGGGGACGGCGTTATGCGGAAATGGAACTGCTTGCTGCCGAGGAACGGCTGATTTCCATGTTGTCAGCCGTCGCCTCGGAACGGTATCACGAGTTGTTGGAGAAAGAGCCTGATTTGTTACAGCGGTTGCCGTTAGGAA
>SFTJ01000016.1 GCA_004563195.1 bacterium | reverse complement strand
TGTCGAAGATGCTCTCGCCGCTGATGCGCATCTTCGGATTGCCGCGCGATGCTGCCTATATGTGGCTCGTGGGCAATGTGCTGGGCATCAGTTACGGCTCGGCAGTGATGATGGAACTCAAGCAAAAAGGCTTGATAAGCCGCAACGATGCCAACGATGTGAATTATCACCTTATCATGAGCCATTCGCTCATCGAGGACACCATAGTGTTTGCCGTGACAGGCATCTCGGCGGTGCTGATTGTGAGCGTGCGCCTCGCCTTTGCCATGGCACTCGTTTGGACTCGCCGCCTTGTTATCTTAGCGAGGGAGTGAAGCACGCTTCACTAAGGCGGATTCTCGGGTCGGACCGGTAGGGAGAGCCGGGCGAAAATGAAATCAAAAAAATTAGTGCGGGTGCTTTATTTGGCATCCGCACTACTTTTTTGATTTTTCAAGATTCTTCCCTTGCAAAGAGGACTCTTGTAGAATATTACTTAATGCTATTCAAGAGATCAACCTTGCCTTCGTTGACGAGTTTAAGAATCAATTCGCCGAAGAGGGTGTTTTGCCAAGCGAACCAGTCGCGGGTGTAGTTGGTGCAGTCGTTCACGTTGAATGATTCGTGAATGAAACCCTTGCCGGCGTCGGTGTCCATCACCATCTTGATGCAAGCCTTGATTTCTTCATCGTCTTGGCTGGTGAAGGCCTTCATCATGATGCTCATAGGCCATGCCATGTCGTATCCTACGTGAGGGCCACCAATACCTTCGCCGTCCTTACCGCGGAAGAAATATGGGTTGCTGTCGCTCCACACAAAACGGCGAGTGTTTTGATAGATAGGGTCGTTGACGTCGACATCGCCGAGGTATGCCATAGCCAAAAGGCTGGGCACATTGGCGTCGTCCATCAAGTGATAATTGCCGAAACCATCCACTTCGAAGGCATAGATAGTGCCAAACTTAGGGTGATTGTAGGTGGCATATTTTTTGAGAGCCAATTCCACTTCGTCGGCGAGGTCGGTGCAAGCGCTTGCCAAGTCGGCACGGCGATTAACCTCGTTGAGCACTTGGGCAGCCTTGCGCAAGTTGTTCACTGCCATAAAGTTAGAAGGGATGAGGTATTGGAAAGTGGTGGCATCGTCAGAAGGGCGAAAGCACGACACGATGAGTCCGCAGCCGCTCACGGGAGCACCCCAACCGGCATTGCAGAGCGTGTCGAGCTGGCGGTCGGTGACGCGAAGGAAGTGATACGGGCCCTTATCGCCGTGTTTGCGTTGCTGTTCCTTGAAAGTTTTGAGGATATTGGCAATAGCTTGAAGCCATTCTTCGTCGAAAATCGAAGCATCGCCGGTAACTTTCCAGTATTCATAAGCCAAACGAATGGGGTAGCAGAGCGAGTCGATTTCGTATTTGCGTTCGTGCACTTCGAGCTTCATATCGGTGTCGTCCTTCTGCCATTCTCCGCCAGTAGGGCCGTCGTTGAATGCATTGGCATAGGGGTCGATGTTGATTAGCTTAAACTGCTGGCGAATGGTGCCTTCCACCATATCCTTGAGGTGGCTGTCCTGATTGGCGAGTTGCACATAGGGCCACACTTGCGCGCCCGAGTCGCGGAGCCACATGGCGTGAATGTCGCCGGTGTAGACAAAAGTTTCGTTTTTGCCGTCCTTATCCTTTCGGAAATGCACTGTGGTGTCGATGGTGTTAGGGAAGCAGTTTTCGAACATCCACGCGAGTTTGGGGTTTGTGAGGAGGCTCTTTACGCGCACAATTTCGCGTTCCACGGCTTCCGACACAAACAAGCGATCCTTAGCTGCCGGACGGTTGGTTTTGTTATAATTAGGCTTGGTAACTTTGGCTTTGGCAGCGGCAGCACTCACGGCATAGAGCGATGTGTTGTCGCTCACACATTCGTTGCTGCTGTTTGCAAGGGCTGTGCCGCATCCTGCCAATAGCATTGCCCCTGTAAGAACTGCAATTTTCTTCATGTTAATCAAAATGTTTAGTTTTTGTTAGATTCTGTTATTTGTTGTTTTATCTCGTTTGCTTTGCTTTATGAGAGTAACGTATACTCCCCATGCATGCCATTCGGGCGATAATGAATACAAATATAAGCATTTTATGCCAATAAAACACCACTTTGTGGCAAAAGAGAGACCGGCGTCGCAGCAAAAAACTGCGATGCCGGCCTTCAGACGCGCCTCGAGGGTGCGTGTGTACGATATTATCACCTATGCAGGTGCTTTAGAGCGGCTTAAAGTCGCTTGCCGGGTGCTTGCAGAGCGGGCAGATGAAGTCGTCGGGCAGCGATTCGCCCTCATAGATGTATCCGCAGATGGTGCATACCCAACCCTTCTTCTTCTGTGCCTGAGGTGCAGGCTTGATGTGCTGATGATAGAAGGCATAGGTAGCCGAAGGAGTGTCGGAGAGCACAAATGCGTCTTCAACATCGGCGATAAAGAGCAAGTGCGTGCCCAAGTCGATAATTTGCGACACATTAGCGCACAACACCGCATTCACGCCCTCGGTGACATAGATTACACCATTCTCGGCGCGAGAGAAAGTGATGCCCACAGCCTTGTCGACATTGGCTCCGCTCTGGAATCCCCAATGCTTGAAAGTGTCGAACGAAGATTTCTCGGAGAGAATGGAAACATTAAATTTGCGAGTGCGCTCAATCATACCGCAAGTGTAGTTGGCCTTATTCACAGCCACAGTGATGCGGTTAGGTGTTACGGTTACTTGCTGCACGGTGTTGGTGATGCAACCATTGTCTTTATCACCTTCGCGAGCAGTTACTACAAACAACCCGTAAGAAAGTCGAAACATTGCTTTTTCGTCCATAGTGTTAGAATGTTTTTTATGTTTATGTTGTTTCAGTTGCGTAAAATAGTATGACAAAGATAAACAAAAAAACATCAGTTATGCTACCGAAAGAGCACAAAATGTTGAAAATTTTGTGCCGAAACGCCTGTAAATAATAAGATTGTTATGATAAGGCAGCTTGGCTGAGTTACTAGCCGGCGCTCGTAGTTGCCGATGCCGCGCTTATAGTCGATTTTGCCCGAAAGAGCGTCCTGAGCATTACAAGTGTGCGGCAGCGACACCTTTTGTGTGGCGCGGGCATCCACTTGATGCGAAAAACGGAAGTTCCAAGCCAAACAAAAAAGGGAACTTCAGAATAGAGGTTCCCTTTTAATTAAAAAAATATCAAGTTATGTAGTTTTATTTACTTAGCTTCGTTTTTAGCGCGAGCGAGGTACTTGTCTACATCGATGTTGTAGTTAGCACCGAAAGTAGGATACTTGTCCTTGATGGTTTGGTAGATTTCAGCTTCCTTTGCAAATTCCTTTTGAGCGCGGAACACAACAGCCTTCTTAGTCATGAAAAGAGGAGTGTAGAGTTCGTTGTCGCCCGAGAGTTTGATAGCCTTGTCGTAAGCCGAAAGAGCATCAGCAAGTTTGTCGGTGTTGACGTAGCAGTCGCCGAGGAGCGATTGAGCAGCAGGTCCCACAAGAGTGCCTTCGAACGAATATTTCTTGATGTAGTTGATTGCTTCGTCGAATTTGCCTTCTTGGTAAAGGATGATACCTGCTTGAAGGGCAGCGCGTTCGCCGCTTTCGTTGCTATACTTATCGGCAACGGCCTTGTATTGAGCAAGAGCCACAGAGTCCTGACCGAGAGCAAGCGACATATCGGCTTGGCAAACTTCGTTGCGAGCGCTTTCGATGCGAGGTTGCTGATATAGATATTTGTAACCGAAAATAATAGCCGCAATGATTACGATAGCTGTTGCAGCATAGATAATGATTTTCTTGTTGTTCTCTACTTTTTGTTCGATCGACGAAAGGTTTTCGTTAAGCTCGTCGATTGAAGTACGAGTTTGTGTAGACTTTTCTTTTGCCATTTTTATATAATTCTATGATTTGCTTTAATTTGTTCGTTTCAACAAAGTGCAAAATTAATGTTTAATATTAAATAAATAAAACAATTGAGGCACTTTTTTGCTAAAATGGGCGAAAATATCGCACTTTTTGGCATTTGGCGAGTGCTTCGGACTGCTTGATAGTGCGCTATGGTGTGGCTGATGAGATTCTTATTGAAGTTGTCGCACTCTCACATCCATGCCTTCGGCGCTGAGCGTGGATACCACAGGTTGCAAATCAGTGTCGCCGTAGTGGTAGGGGAAGAGCACGCGCGGCTTGATGATGCGCGCAGCTTGTATGCACTGCTCGGCGGTCATGGTGTAGGGCTGATTTACGGGCAGGAATGCCACATCCACCTTGCCGAGATTGCTCATTTCGTCGATTGGTTCGGTGTCGCCGGCAATGTAGATGCTGAGGTCGTCGATGCGTAGCAGATAGCCGTTGCCATTGCCTCGCTTGTGAAACTGCTTATGCTCGGGTGTGGTGTTGTAAGCGGCTGTGGCAGTGATGGATATGCCGTGACATTCGGTGCTTTCGCCATTGCGCATAACCGTTGCGCCGGCTATTTTTGCTGCCGAGGTTTTGTTGGCTATCACCTTAGTGCCGCTGTGGCTGAGTTGAGCAATGGCGGCAGGGTCGAGGTGGTCGAAATGCTCGTGGGTGACGAGAATAATATCAGCCTTGGGGAATAGCGAGTAGTCGGTGGGGCGAAGAGCCTGTCCGAGCGGGTCGATGTGGATGGTGCAAGTGCCGTCTACATCTATCATCAGCGTGCCGTGCTTGATGTGCGAAATGGTAACTTTCTTGCCGTTGCCGGTGGTGAAAACATCGGTTTCGGGCTGATTTTGTTCGAATGACTCGAGGCGGCGAGTGTAATAGGCTTGCACATCACGCCAGTGATAATAGGGCTTGATATCGCTCTCTACGGGCAAGGTGGCTTCTTCCTCGTTGAGGAGCACCTTCATTATCACATCGTCGCTGCCCGGCTTTTTATAGAATATCCATTGTATGTTGCATCCCATGGGGAAAATTTTGTAGTTCTGCCACGATTGTGCGAGGTCGTCGAAGGGCAAGTCGTAGGCTCCGGCATTGTTGAGTTCCATAAGGCAAGCCAGTGGCAGCAAGCACGATTCGTGACCGAAACGCAAAGTGGCTTGAGGTTTGCCTTTGGCTATGGCATCGGCGGCTGTGGTGAGGAATTGCTTGAGCAGCGGAGCCTGGTGGAACGGAGCGCGATAGTTGGTGGTGCTGCTATATGCGCTGTAGGCATACCACCAAGTGTTGACGCGACGCCAGAGGTTCATCACATCGTTGCTGTCGAAGAGGTCGTAGAATTGCACATCGGTGTAGTGGCTTTGCTGATTGCTTGCCACGTCCCAGAGGTCAATCATCAGCTGCTTGCCATCGATGCTGTCGGCGGCAAACTTGCTGTCGGTGAAGAGCTTTTTGCATAGATTGGTAGGGTCCACGAGGCTGAGCACATAGTCCTCCATGGGTTTGCGCTTGGCGCGGAAAATGTTCATGATGTCGTCGTTGCTGCCGCAGCAGTAATACATATCGGCTTGGCTGGCATCCTCCGAGATGCGCAGTTTGGGATTGAGCGAGTAGAGTTCCTGCAAGGCATTGCTCATAGATAGAATGCAACGCACCACCACCGACGAGCGAGCGTTAATCACCGCCGAATCGGCAAACACCTCGGGGAAATTGTGAAACATGCGTCGAGCGATGCCGCGATGCTGGTCGGCACCCTTGTCGGTGAGTTCGCCGAGGCGATTCTTAGAGTCGGCGAGAATTTTGCGGAGTTGAGCGAGCACCTCCTTGCCGCGCTCGGTGAGGCGGCCGTTGCGCTCGGCGATGGTTAGTTGGTCGACCGGCAGCTGATATTGCTTGGGGTCGATGAGCCAGCGGCTGCCGTGACGGCCATAGTGATTGATGTGAAACGGCACATATCCGGCTGGCGGCGGCGTTAGCGCAGGGGCTTGAGCGTCGAGATAGGGGTAGGCATAATAGTTGCTTGCGCTTTTAAGTATGTTTTGCTCGAAATCTTGCTGAGGCGATTGGGCAAAGATCGATGCCGTGCCTATGATGACGGCTATAAGTAGGTTTGTTAAAGTTTTCATAGTGAAATGGTTATATTGTTTGTTGTTTTATTCTGTCAAAAGATTGGCGATGCGCTCGAGCCAAAGGCGGTCGGTGTCGTCGAAAGTGGCGAGCTGTTCGCTGTCGATGTCGAGCACAGCCACCACCTCACCGTTGAGCATCAGCGGCACCACAATCTCGCTGCGCGAACTGCTGCTGCAAGCTATATGCCCCGGAAACAAGTCAACATCGGGCACCACCTGCGTGGAGGCAGAAGCCCAAGCAGTGCCGCACACACCGCGTCCGTGCCGTATGCGAGTGCAAGCCAGCGGACCTTGAAATGGACCCAGATGCAGCTCACCGTCGACCACGCGATAGAATCCCGTCCACCAGAAGTGGAAAGTGAAGTGAATCATCGAAGCCACATTGGCCATGCGGGATATCATATCGGTTTCTCCTGCGATAACCGACTCAATTTGCTTGAAAAGAAGGGCATATTTTTCCTCCTTCGAGCCTGAAGCTATTTCGAGGTGTTCAGCCATAACGGTTTTTGGGGTGGGTGTTTAGTTTGTCGTGAATAGTATTAATATTTGAGTGCAAAGATAGCAAAAATCATCGATTTTGTTCGTTTTGCCATTGATGAAACCGTAATGGGGGGACTCTGTATTGCGATTGTTTCGCAAAAAACCGGACTGCGCCGATGAGACGTAGTCCGGTTTGTAGGGGAGTTGAAAATGAAATAATTTCAACTGATTAATTTCATACAGTAGAAGTCATGAAAGTGGCATTGCCTTCGGCCTTCATGCTTGTGATAACAGCCGGCACGAGAATCGATTCGCCCTTCTTCACGTGAGTAACGCCACCGAGGTTGTCGGTAATAGTGGCTTCGCCGTCGAGGCACATGATAATCATAAACGAGTCGGCAGAAGCATCGATAGTGCTCACGCCGTCGATGATTTCGCGCTTAACATCGAAGTATTGGCACTTTACGAGCGGAGTAGCGCTCTTGCCGTTGCGGTCGTATTCGCTCTTGTATTCGGGATAAACGGTGTAGTCGATAGCGTCCTTGGCTTGCTCGGTGTGGAGTTCGCGCGGATTGCCGTTAGCGTCGCGGCGGTCGAAGTCGTAAACGCGGTATGTGATGTCGCTGGTTTGCTGAATTTCAGCCAAAAGGTTTCCGGCGCCGATGGCGTGGATTCGACCTGCCGGGAGGAAGAAAAGGTCGCCGGCGTGAGAGTCGTGGCGAGCGATAACGTTCATAATGGCGTTTTCGGCAACGAGTTTCTCATATTCTTCGGGAGTGATTTGCTTGCTCAATCCGGCGTAGATGGGCGCACCTTCTTCGGCATCGATGATGTACCACATTTCGGTCTTTCCGTAGCTGTTGTGACGAGCCTTGGCGAGAGTGTCGTCGGGGTGTACTTGCACCGAGAGGTCGCCCTTGGCGTCGATAATCTTCACCAAAAGAGGGAATGTGTCGCCATATTTGGCATAAACGGCATTACCCACAAGGTCGCCCTTGTATTTCTCGATGATTTGGCGCAGGTTCAAACCCTTGTCGTCGCCCTCGGCAACCACCGATTCGTGGCCGTCGACGCCCGAGATTTCCCAGCTTTCGCCTATGTTGTGCTGATCGGTTACGATGCCTTTGTATTTGGCAATCTTTTCGCCGCCCCAAAGCACTGATTTGAGGTATGGCTCAAACTTGAAAGGTTTTAGATTTGTCATAGTTAATTTTATTTAGTTTGTATTATTAATTTGATTATTTGCCGGTTTTTTTTCAGGAGTTTGGTGTAGGTTTTGATAAGTTTGAGAGTAGACTTATCGTTGTCGAACACCGAGTAGAGTCCCTGTTCCTCTTGAGCGGGGTCGCCGGTATAGTCGTCCCACGGTTCCCACCAGAGGTGAGCGGGTCGAGCCTCGCCGCTCCAAGCCCAAAAGTTGCATGCGGCGAGCAAGTCGTCGTTGCAGAGCATGCTGAGGATATATTCGTAGTATTGGTCGCGCGCCGTGGTAGGCGAGCCCGGAGTGAAGGAGAAATCATCGCGGTGATAGCCAAATTCCTCAAGCACAAGCGGTTTGCCGAAGGGTTTAATGGCGTCGTGGTGCTGAGTGATGTATTTTTTGCTCATTGAGCAAGCACGGTCGACGGCGGTGAACACCTCGTCGCGGCGCACCCAACGCCAAGTGACGGGCCAAATGTGTATGATGGCATAGTCGATGTCGGGTGCCGAGTGCACTTTGGTCCAATGGTCGAGGCTGAATTCGAAGCCATATTTACCTTCGGTACCCGTCGACACCAAGTGTCGGCTATCGATGCTCTTGATGGTGCGAGCAGCGGTGAGCAGCCAGTCGACAAATGCGTCGAGGCCTTCGCGGCTGAAAGCGCGCGGCTCGTTGCTTATCTGCCAAGCCATAATGGCAGGTGACTCGCTGTAGGGCTTGCCGGTGATGCTGTTGGTGCGGCCCACTATGGTGCGCACATGGCGGAGATACATCTCCTTGGCTTTATCGTTGAGCACAAATTGCTTCACATAGTTTACATATTCTTTATATCCGTCAACTCTCGGAATCAGCGCTTTGCCCAGCCCCGCCCATTCGCAGTAAGCCGAGTATCCGCCGCTCCATTCCCACGAATTGGTGAGGTAGAATACACCTTTCATCTGTCGGCGTTCCATCTCCACGAGCAGATAGTCGAGCCCCTGCAACAGAGTGTCGTTGTAGACCCCCGGCGCCTTCTGCAGCACCGGACGAACATGAGAAGTAAGTCCCTCCTCGCCATCGGCACCCACCATGATGCGCAGATTGGTAATGCCAAGTTTCTTCAGGCGGTCGAGTTCGCGGCACAGCAGTTTGCGATTGCCCCCTTCGCCCTCCGAGGCAAGTATGGAGGCATACCACATATTGGTGCCTATGAAACGATAAGGCTTGCCGTTGAGCATAAATTGGCCGTCCTGCACGGTTACAAAACCATCGTTGCCACCCGCTGAGGCAGCAAAGGTTCCCGCTACTGAAGTTATCATGATTATAAGGAATAATATACTTTTCGTGATGGTGCGCATTGCATTAAAGGTTTGTCGTTTTGGCAAAGATACAACAAAGAAATGAAAATGAGTGCCCCAAACCTCGAAAAATTACAGTAGAGAAACGAGGAATGCCGGCATAACCGATGTCAGGGTCATTGGTTATGCCGGAATAGTGACTTACGTCGTCATATTCTTGCATAGTAAACGATTTTCCCCGTGGGCGTTGGTTCGGAAACGAGATAATTAACGATTTTGTCGTGTATAGACGACAAAATCAGCTACTTTTTATCGTCTATACACGATAATTTTAGCAAATATGCTTGCCGCGAGAGGATTTAAAGATTAACGGCGTGAGCGTCGACAAGAGTTTTTGCTTATGCAGTGTGGCGGGTCTCTCCCGTTTGGCTGATTAATTGATGCTCAAAAGCCACTTCCATAATGGAGTGACAGAGATGGTCTTGCCGTTTACTTCGAGTACTTCTTCCTCATCCTTGGCTATAATCAGCAGATGCTCCACATTCTGATAATCCGACAATGCCACGAGACCGGCAATTTCGCGCTTACGGGTATCTTGGTCGGATATTGAATAAGCCACCTGTATGGCAGTGCTTTCATCGGGAATATAGAAGTCGACTTCGGCTTTTGGCGTATTGAAGAAATAACAGCCGTCGGCATACTTGCGTCGCAAGTTCACAGCCACATTATTTTCCAAAAGTGAGGTGTTGGGATCAATCAGAAACAGAGCTAACAGGCCGTTGTCGATAAAGTAATACTTTCGGTTCATTTCCTTGTCCTGAATTTTGCCGACGAAATTTTCAAAAGGCAGAATCAGCCATGATTCATCCATATAGTTGATGTAATCGATGGTGGCATCGGTGCTAATCTTTTTACCTGCGCACGACACAATACTCGCCATTCGATGATACGACATAGGCTGCTTAATGCTCTCCGCAAGTTTGCGTATCAGCACTTTCAGAGCAAAGTCGTTGCGAATGCTATGGCGAGCCACCAAATCGCCAAAGAAAATTTTGTTGAACAGGCTGCTCAACCAAGGACGGTTGTTGGGCATCATAGCCGTTTCCGGCATGCCACCCTTGCGGAAATATTCATCGGCTAAACGGATTATCTGCTTGCGATGCTTGTATTCCGCATTTTTCATAGAGATGTCTATTTGGTGAGCCAACAGGTATTCAGCAAAAGAATATGGGAATACCTCCTGCACCAAATATCTGCCGCCAAGGGTAGTGGCAATTTCGCTGCTGAGCATTTTGGCATTGCTTCCGGTGATGAATACCTGATATTTATGGTCGGCCAATCGGCGAGCAAATTTCTCCCATCCTGCAACGAGTTGCACCTCATCGAGGAAAAATATCGGTCGGTGGTCATACATCTCCTCGTAGCAAGTCTTGATTAGCTCCAAATCGGTGATGTTGAGCGAATCGATGCGGTCGTCCTCAAAATTGAAATAGAGCACCTCATCCAAATTATGACCATTTGATAGCAATTGCGCTATACGCTGATACATCAAGTATGATTTCCCGGCATGCCTTAATCCGACGAGCACATAATTCTGCCCGTCGATAAAGTTTACATTACGAGGCAGAAACTTCACCTCGCTAACAAACTGCTGGTACTCTGCAATGAGGGTCTTTATCAAATCTTTAGTCATGGCGATTAATAGTTTTTCGGTTGCAAATATAGCGATTTTGTCGTTTATATACGACAAAAACAGCCATTTTTTATCGTCTATGCACGATAATTTTAGCAAAAATGCTTGCCGCGTGGGTGGGGTGGGTGTTGTGGCGGCTATTTTTTTAGTGGAGGGGTTCGTCGGGATATTGGAATATATATATTGTGGTTTGTGGGGTTTGATGGGGTGTTGAGGAGGCGAAATGGGCATTTTTAGGATAATTAAATATTGGTGAGGGCGAAATGTGTATTATTTTCCTTACTTTTGTAGGTCGAGAGGGGCAAAGGCTCCGGCTCGGGATAAAATTTTTTTGTTGACAAAACCGTATTGAAATATGAAAACAATCATAAAAGCAATTATCGCTGTGGCTATAGCCTGCGTGGCAACGGTAGCCGTAGCGTCGAACAAAGATAAGAATAATGACGCCGAGGGCAAGCCCGAAATTTTGTTTACGAAGTCGAACCACGATTTCGGGTTTATACGCGAGGAAAAGGGTCCGGTGACATGTGTTTTTGAGTTCGAAAATGTGGGAACGGCACCGCTTATAATAGTAAGTGCCTCGGCGCAATGCGGCTGCACCCGACCCGAATATCCCCAAAAGCCCATCAAGCCCGGCAAAACTGGCAAAATCAAGGTAATCTACAATCCGGCAGGCCGCCCCGGACCGTTTCGCAAGAAAGTGCTTGTGAAAACCAATGGCAAAAAAGGCCGATATTCTCTCTACGTTGAGGGTTCGGTGATACCCGCTTCCGAATCGAAGAATTAACATTTTCAGCCGATGATACGTCCACTCGCAATATCGCTTATGGTGATGCTCTGCAGCCTTGCAGCGGCAGCACAGGGCGCGTTTCGCTGGCTCGAAACCGAGCACGATTTCGGCACCTTCTCCGAGGAGCAAAAACGCGTGAGTTGCAAGTTTAGAGCCGTCAACGAAGGCGATACCACTGTGGTGATAACCAATGTGATAACCACTTGCGGCTGCACCAGCACACAGTATACTCAGACACCCGTAGCGCCCGGCGACACAGCCGTGGTGATGCTGCAATATCATGCCATCGGTGCAGTGGGCACATTCTCAAAAAAAGCCTTTGTGCTCACCAATACCGAAGAGCGCAAGGTGACACTCACCATACGCGGCAATGTGCTTGCCTCAGAGGCCACCATACGCAGCGTGTATCCCGAAAATGTGGGTGCGCTCTATATCGACTCGCGCACGGTGCCCTTTGGTGACGTGAAAAAAGGAGCATCGAAGATGGCATATATCGGTGCCTATAACAATAGTTCCGACACATTGCGCGTGGCATTTGGCAACGCACCCGCCCATGTTACCGTGGAGGCATTTCCGGCATTAGTGCCGCCCTTCAGCCTTTGCACCATATCGGCATTTTTCAATAGTTTCGACTGCGAAGAGTGGGGCTTGGTGAGCGATAGCATAGCAATAACCGTCACGCCGAGCGGCAAGGAGCAATCGGCCGAGGGAAGCATCGATGTGGTGGGCACCATCAACGAAGATTTCGACGACTGGAGCGCCGAGCAGTTGAGCAATGCTCCGATAGCTACAGTGGAATGCGACGTGGTGGATATGGGCACCATGGCAGGCAGCGCCGAGTGCGTGAGTCGCACCTTGCGCATCACCAATGCCGGCCGCAGCGCATTGCCCATACGCCGCATCTATAGCACCGCCCCGCGGCTGGTGAGCATAACGTGCCCTGTGAGCCAACTCGCCGCCGGCGAGAGCACCGAGGTCACAATAGATGTGGATGTGACGAAAATCGAAGGCACCTACATCAACGAAAGTATCACGCTCATAACGGGCGACCCCATACACCCCAAGCGCACCATTCGCCTCGTGGGACTGGTGGACAGGGCGAAGTGACTTCGCAAGCATAGCAGAGTGAAGAAACCTATAGTTAAGGCGATTCGTAATGGCAAACAAAGTATCAATACGGTTTTATAAAGATTATCAAGTTCGTGCCCTGTGGGACGAAGAGAATAATCGGTGGTGGTTCTCTGTGCTCGACATAGTAGGCGCCATCAATATGCAGACCGACCATGCGAAAAACCGCAACTATTGGAAATATCTGAAGTCGAAATTGCGAAAGGCAAACAGCGAGTTGGTTAGTGCCACTACCCAACTGAAACTTACCGCCTCCGATGGCAAGAAATACAATACCCTCCCGGAGAGATGAAAATAATACCGAAAAAAATAATAAAAATCATAAATAGCATAAAACTATATGGAACAGCATGATTTCGACTTTAGCAATATGAAGGACCACGATGCCAATCACAATGCTATAGAACATCCCGAGAATAGCGCGGAATATGCCAGCCTTACGGTGAATAAGGGAGTGGCACAGCCGCCGATGACCAACCCGTATCTCAAGTTAAAGGCACGCCCTCGTCGCCGCAATATCACCGCAGCAGAGTATGTGGAAGGCATACGCAAGGGCAATGTTACCATGTTGGGACAGGCTGTGACGCTCGTGGAGAGCCAATTGCCCGAACACCAAAGCCTGGCACAGGAAGTGATAGAGAAATGTCTGCCATATACCGGCAACTCCAAGCGCATAGGCATCACCGGCGTGCCCGGAGCCGGCAAGAGTACGTCGATCGACGTTTTCGGACTGCATGTGCTCAATCGCGGCGGCAAACTTGCCGTGCTTGCCATCGACCCGAGTAGCGAACTCACCAAGGGTTCGATACTTGGCGACAAGACCCGTATGGAGAAGCTTTCGGTGCAGAAAGATGCGTTCATACGTCCCAGCCCATCGGCAGGGTCGCTGGGTGGTGTGGCTCGCAAGACCCGCGAAACCATAGTGCTGTGCGAGGCAGCCGGCTACGATAACATCTTTGTAGAAACCGTGGGTGTGGGGCAGAGCGAAACCGCCGTTCACTCGATGGTCGACTTCTTCCTGCTCATACAGCTTGCCGGCACCGGCGATGAGTTGCAAGGCATAAAGCGCGGCATCATGGAGATGGCCGACGGCATAGTTATCAACAAGTGCGACGGCGATAATGTGGAACGCGCCAAATTGGCTGCCGCCCAATTCCGCAGCGCACTGCATCTGTTTCCCACGCCGCCGAGCGGCTGGAGTCCGAAGGTGCTCACCTACTCGGGCTACTACGAACTCGGCATCGATGAGGTGTGGAAGATGATAGATGAGTATTTCGAATTTGTGCACAAAAACGGCTACTTCGAAGAACGCCGCCGTCAGCAAGAGAAATACTGGATGTATGAAACCATCAATGAGCAACTCAAGCGCCACTTCTACACCAACCCCGTAATCGAAGAAATGCTCGCTGCCAAGAAGCAGATGGTGCTCTCGGCTCGCCAAAGTTCGTTTGTGGCTGCAAGCGATGTGCTCGACTATTATTTTAAGAATATAAAGATATAATTCACACAACTCAAACTCTCAAAATCGGAGATTTTTACTGAAATAACTGCGTGCCACCGTTGCCAATAAAGCTACGGTGGCTCTTTTCTCCTTGCCGCCGGTGAAATGGAGTGTGGAAGTTAAAGAAAATGAAGCCATCGGTGGTCGTTTTTTCGCTAAGAGTAGTCAAAAAAGTGCTCGTTTCACTTTGTTAACAAATAGGTGATGCCTTTTTGAACATAGTTTGCATAATTTTGTTGTTGAAATAAGAAATATGGCACGAATAAGACAATTATTTTGGATGCTCTTAGCCGCCCACGCTATGGTAGCCGGTGCACAGCAAAGCACCGTGCTCGATGCCGATAGCGCAACCGTAGCGATAGAGAGTGGCGACACTGCGACAATAGGGAAACGACCATCGATAATTCAGCGATTTATCAACTATTTTGCCGAGAGCAACAAGACAAATAAGAACAAACGCTTCGATATAAGTTTTATCGGAGGTCCGTCGTACACCAACAGCACGAGCTTTGCCGTTGGTGTGATGGGTAGTGGCTTGTATCGCATGAGCGGATGCGATGCCGCCATGCAGCCATCGAATGTTACATTATACACCACAGCATCGGTGGTGGGAATGGTGATGGTGGGTGTGGAAGGCACCAATTTCTTCCCCGAGGACCGCTATCGACTGAACTACGATGCCCGATTTAAGTATTTCCCCACCAACTATTGGGGCGTGGGCTACGATGAGTGCAGCGTCGACGACAACGAGACCGAGATGAAGACCCTCATGGGCAAATTTAATGCCGAATTTCTGTTTCGGCTCGTCGACGGGTTGTATATAGGTCCCCGCGTGGCGGGAAAGATAATCAAAGCCTATGATATCGACCCTGCAAAACTCCATCTCTATCACGGGCAGGACCTCACGCAGCACAATGTGGGCATGGGATTGAGTCTGCAATACGATTCGCGCGACAACATCACCAATCCGCATCGCGGAGTGTATGTCAACGCCACGCAGATGTTCAGCCCCGCGTTTCTTGGCAATGATTATGCTTTCAGTTCCACGCAGATTACGGCGAGTGCCTATCAGCAATTGTGGCGGGGCGGCATCCTTGCCGAGCAAGTGAAAGGAATCTTCAATTTCGGCGACCCCTCGTGGGAGGAGATGGCAACTCTGGGCGGGTCGTATGTGATGCGAGGCTACTACGAGGCTCGCTATCGCGACAAGAATATGGTAGCAGCCCAGGTGGAGCTGCGCCAGCATGTGTGGAAACGCAGCGGCATCACCGTGTGGGGTGGCGCGGGAAGCGTGTTTCACGATAGCCGGACATTCAAGAAAGTTCTGCCCAACTATGGAGTGGGCTTTCGATGGGAATTTAAGAAAAATGTAAATGTAAGGCTCGACTACGGCTTCGGCAAGGGTGGTCAGAGCGGATTTGTGTTTAATGTAAATGAGGCTTTCTGAAAGGTTTGCAATATGGATGAAGCACATCAAGTGCAACCAGCGCTTGCTTTTTGTGCTATGTGTGGCGGCATTGTCGCTACCCAACTTCATATTGTTTTTCACCGAGCCGGCGCCGCTGATAGCGCGAGTGTGCAATGTGGTGCTGCCGGTGAGCATCTGGTGGATGGTGATGACCTTGGTGAAGCGACCGGGCAAGATGTTCTACATAGTGTTCCTGTTTGTGTTCTTCGATGCCTTTCAGATAGTGCTTCTCGATATGTACGGCGAGGCGATACTTGCCGTGGATATGTTTCTCAACCTGATGACCACCAATGTGTATGAGGCAGGCGAACAACTCGGCGGCATATTGCCGGCAGTGATATTTGTGGTGGTGATATATGTGCCTATAATGTTCTGGAGCGTGGTGTCGTTCTATCACCCGCCACTCACGCGCCGCTTCATCTACCGACATCGCAAATATGCCACCTTTGGCTTGATTATAGGTGCGTTGATGCTAGTGTCGTGCTATTTCACGGTGCAGAAATTCTCGTTTATCAACGATATTTACCCCATCAATGTGGTCGACAACCTCGATATAGCCATTCACCGCACCGTGCGCACCAATATGTATGGTAGCACCTCCAAGCATTTCAGTTTTGATGCTACGCCCACCCACAGCGCATCGGAGCGAGAGACCTATATCCTGGTGATAGGCGAGACCGCCCGAGCCGACAATTTCGGAGTGTACGGCTACGAGCGCAACACCACGCCGCGGTTGGCAGCCAACGAGCGCCTGTGCGTGTATCGCGATGCTCTCACACAAGCCAATGTCACCCACAAGAGTGTGCCTATGATTCTCACCTCGGTCTCGGCTGAGAATTTCGATAGCATCTATGTGCAGAAAAGCATCATCACCGCCTTCAATGAGGCGGGATTTCGCACCGCATTCTTCAGCAATCAGCGCCCCAATCGCTCGTTTATCGATTTCTTCGGCGAGGAGGCGCAGAACTGCGTGTTTGTGAAGGCTCAGATGAAAGCTGATGCCAACGTGAGCGACGATGTGCTGCTGGGGCATCTGCGCAGCGAACTTGCCGATACCACCGTGCTCAAACGCTTCGTGGTGCTCCACACCTATGGTTCGCACTTCAACTATTGCGACCGATACCCCGAGAGCGACCGCCACTTCACGCCCGACCGCATCACCACCATAGGCTATCGCAACCGCGATGTGATGGTGAATGCCTACGACAACTCGATACTCTACACCGACCGTTTGCTGAGCAATGTTATAGAACTTGCCGACTCGGTGGGTGGCAGCGCTTGCGTGATGTATCTCTCTGACCATGGCGAGGATATCTACGACGATGACCGTCGCCGCTATATGCACGCTTCGCCCGTGCCGAGCTACTACCAACTTCGTGTGCCGTTTATGCTGTGGACTTCCACCGAATATGGCGAGGCTCATCCTGTGGAGGACAAAGCGGTAAGGCAGAATGTAAATTGCCCGATTGCCACCAATCAGGTGGTGTTTCACACCCTTCTCGGGCTCTCGGGAATACGCACATCATATCGCGACGACCGGCTCTCAGTGGGTTCGCCGCATTTCAGCGCACCTAAGCGATATTATCTCAACGACCACAACGAGCCTCAATCGCTCGACGCCATCGGCCTCAAGCGCCAAGACCTCGAAATGTTCCAAAAAAACGCCCTGCGATATCCATAGCCGCGGATTATTTCTCACAGATTTTTTTTCGGTCTGCGGGGGAGGGATTTCTCACAGATTTTCTTTGGATTTCTCACAGATTTCACGGATTTCACAGATTTTTCGCAGTCTGCGGGGGGATTTCTCACGGATTTCACAGATTTTTTTGGATTTCTCACAGATTTCACAGATTTCACAGATTTTTCGCGGCGGTAATCGGCGTGGTGATTTTTATCTGTGTAATCTGTGAGAGATAATCGTGGTGGGATGATTATATCTGTGAAATCTGTGAAATCTGTGTGAGATAAATTCGCGCGGCGGGGGCGATTATATCTGTGAAATCTGTGAAATCTGTGTGAGATAAATTCGCGTGGTGTGAGATCTGTGAGAGGTAGAATATGCGATTGGGTGGGGATTTTGGGGGATTTTCACATTTATGATGCGGATTTTTACCTCGATTTTGGGCAGTTTATTTTTGTGATAGGATGGTGGAAAATAATGGGTATTGATAATCAGATAGATATGATTTTTTATGATTTTTAAATGTTAAATAGAATGTTAAATTTGGTAAATCGTCTATTAACGATGCGAAAAAATTTACATATAGCGGAATAGGGGCTTAAATTTGCAGTGTCGTTAGAATTATTAGTAGATAAGATAAAGGATTACGATAAGTTGATGAGGTGATAAAGTTGGTAAAACACAAGCAACCTTATTCGTAAACAAACTTGACTTAGACACAATCTCATATTACAATCCACTAAAACATTTTGGCGAACATAAAGCGATAATTAACTTAAAATTTAACCACTTATAAAAAAGCTTTACTATTATGAAAAAATTCTTTATTTATCTGTTAATCACTATGACAGGATTAGTCGCCCAAAATGCCTGGGCGCAAGGTTCTTTGGTGACCGAAAATGGTCTGTCGGGAAGCAAATTGACGTCAGACTTATTAACTGAATACTTGACTAACATTTGTGGCGCAGTAACAACTACTTCTTTCTGGGGTACTACTACGGAAATTACAGGTGTCCCTCAAGGGAAAGCCGGTGATGTATATTTTGTGGATGTTAATAACTTTTGGAAAGGTACCGCAAGCTTATCAGATGTGAAAACTCAAGTTGAGAGTGGTGTAAAAAAGATTACAAAGGTTAACACCGAGAGCAAGCACACTACAAATACAGGTACTTTCTATACCCATCCTGCAACAAATGCCAATAAATTTTTCTTTATAGTTCGCAGACAAGCGAGAAGATCAACATCAGGGTGGAATCAACCTGATTACAGTAATGGTGCATTCTCATGGTATGATGAATGGAGTTATGTCACTCCGGATGAAAATGGAGATTATATTTCCGGAACTAGTGCATACGACAAATTAGAGGCAAACTGGACTAAACTGCAAGATGGAGATCCATTCCCATCACCACACAACTGCCAATCATCGCTTTCTACCAACCACTATATAGCATTGAAGGGCAAGAATCCTACAGAGCAGAATCCTATTACAGGCGAGTGGCAAGAAGTAACAGGTTATAACTTTACTGCTTATCTTTATGTGCCTACTACTGAACCAACTTATAACAAATCTAGAACCTACTATATAACAAATAATAGTGGATATTATTCGACCAATTCACTAGTAGATGTATTGGTAAATGTTGATGGTGAATATAAAACAATTGCTGAAGCATATCCCAATATGTATTATTATACTAGCAGTATTAGAGGTGCGACTGAAGTACAAGGATATACTTTGGAAGACGAAGTTACTGTAACTGACAACATACCATACGTATTCTTCTATGCAGTAAAATTGAACGAAGGTGTGTTAGGCGACAACACCAAAACCGAAGGATACGATGCAACCAAGCAAAATAAATACAAAGTAAACCTCGATTGGTTAACCGCATTCAATAGACACAAAGGCTTTGATGCATCAAAGAATACCACATACGAAGGCATGCAAGAGCACTATTTGGTAGAGCGTTCGTATAACAATTCTGATTGGGAAACCGTAACCGACCAAATAATTGTTACAGAAAATGGCATTACAGAAACTACAGGCAAAACCACTGAGGATACCAAATTGAAGCCATTTAATGAGCTTACAGAGCAAATCGGTTACACCGTATGGTATCGCGTGACATCGTATGTAGAAAAGAGCGACGGCACAAGAATGTCGGCTACTACATCTAATGTGGTTAGCGTTGACATCCCTGGCAAGGTGCCATTTAAGTTGGCTATTTTAGGAGAAGGTCGCTCTTCATTTGATCCTGTAGCAAGTAAGAACACATTTACTAATACCATAGTTTCTGCAGAATCGAAAGTGACAGATGCCGAAAAGGTTACACTCGAAGATGGTTCGGTGCTTGCATTGTATACCGTGAATGCCGATAATACGTTAGGTGATGTGTTATACTCAGTCACAGCCGATAAGGCTTCTGACTTTGTCACTTTGCAAGATTTGGCTAATCGCATAGATAATACTGAAGATGGTGTATACAATGGTCACTACGACGATGTTGCGGTATTAGACGCAGGCGATGGAATAACAGCTGCATATCAGTTGGTATTGACTATGCCTTCGGGAACTAAAAAGACATCTAACATCTTGCGTATCTCTAACCCTGCAATATCAAACTCAACTGTAAAGGTACACCGCTCGGGTACACCTGATGAAGCAACTTGCGCCCTTAAAGAGACCTTCCACAACGAGGTTAAATTTAAAGCTTCGGCTAATCAAATAGGTTCGGGATATTATATCTACCGCGATGCTTCGGAGACTAATAAGGCACCGAAAGTGACTTTGAGTTATACCGAAGAAGGTTTCCTTGACAGTGAAACCGGCACATACTACAAACCTGGTAATGACGGATATATCTCAGTGGTGGATATCATAGATGACGCTCCAATAGCAGTGGGTGAAAATAATAATCGTACAAACGACAATGGAGGCGCATGGAACTACGCAGTAGCATACTACGATGCAAATGGCAACACCTATGGAAGCAAAGCGTTACCAGCCGAGTATAAAGGATTGCATGACGAATTGGTATTGAGCGTTACACCTGAAATTAAGGCAGCTAACTTCAGTCAACCCGGCAACTACAATATCTATACAGTAGTAACCATCAATTGGTCGAGAAGATTAGATATGGCTGATACCCAGCCGAAAAGCTTCAAAATCTATATGAAGAAGAAGGGTACTGACGTGGCAACACCGG
The DNA here is from genome assembly GCA_004563195.1 of bacterium. Taxonomy (GTDB): domain Bacteria; phylum Bacteroidota; class Bacteroidia; order Bacteroidales; family Muribaculaceae; genus SFTJ01. The sequence continues at coordinate 25,783 of SFTJ01000016.1, read as the reverse complement.
CAGCCGAATCGGCAGCATATCCAGTGGATATGGAAGCAGGCTTTTTACAGATAGGTGATGATATTACTGCAGATGACAGTAATAAAAATGGTGGATCATTTACCTTCACAGAAACATATTTGTCGAAGTGGCAGAGCGAAAATAAGAAGAAGTATACTAAGGAAGAGCTTGCAAAGAGCCTTGAAGGCCAATATGAAGTATACGTGAAGATGATAACCACCGACAATGACAAGGCAAAGAACTCGTACACAGCCAGCCCGATACCTGATGCAGGTGCTAACATTTACACCGGCATTGAAGGCGTAGAAGCACAGGAAATGGACGTTAAGGTGGTAAACGGCGTGGTGGAAGTGAACGGCGTATACGGAATGATTAAGGTTATCGACGCAAAGGGCGCAGTGGCAGCAGAAGCAGTAGGCACCGGCGACGTAACTGAAATCGAAGGTCTTGGCACCGGCGTATACGTAGTAACTGCAAAAGATATGAAACCAACAAAAATCCTTATCAAGTGATTTACTAATAAATAATTGATTGGGTGGCGGCGTCCGAGAGGATACCGCCACTTTTTATTTTTTTGCAACTTCGTTGCGGTTAAAAGGCGGCGTTGCCGCGGTTATTTGGCAACTTCGTTGCGGTTAGTAGGCGGCTGCGCCGCGGTTAGTAGGCAACTTCGTTGCGGTTATTAGGCGGCGTTGCCGCGGTTATTTGGCAACTTCGTTGCGGTTAGTAGGCGGCGTTGCCGCGGTTATTTGGCAACTTCGTTGCGGTTAGTAGGCGGCGTTGCCGCGGTTATTTGGCAACTGCGTTGCGGTTATTAGGCGGCGTTGCCGCGGTTATTTGGCATCACCTTGGCGGTGATGCGGTTATTGGTATTCGTAGGTAACCAACCTGAAAGGTTGAATGCCGAGGGCTTTAGCCTGAGTGCTCTTAGCCGAGGGTGGAGCGTTAGCGTAACCCTCGGAATGCCGTATGACCCAAGGAAAAGCGTCTGAAAGACGCGAAAGTAGCCGCCGAGGAAGCCGAAATTCGCGTCTTTCAGACGCATAATGGTGGGGTGGCATGATACCGGGGGTTTCGCTACGCTACACCCCCGGCTACGAGCCACTCGCTTCGCTCGGGCGTTCGACCTTTCAGGTCGTGCTGCGGTGTGATTTTTACCACGGATTTCCACGGAATTGAGCACGGATTTTCACAATATTGTGTTAATCTGTGCTTTGTTTTGTGTTAATCTGTGGTTATTTGCCGAACTGCGGCGATGATGAGCAACCTTTCAGGTCGTGCAGCGGTGTGATTTTTACCACGGATTTCCACGGAATTGAGCACGGATTTTCACAATATTGTGTTTATCTGTGCTTTGTTTTGTGTTAATCTGTGGTTATTTGCTGAACTGCGGCGATGATGAGCAACCTTTCAGGTCGTGCTGCGGTGTGATTTTTACCACGGATTTTCACGGAAATTGGGCCCGGATTTTCACAATATTGTGTTAATCTGTGCTTTGTTTTGTGTTAATCTGTGGTTATTTTGGCGTTGTTGCGGTTAGGCGGGTGTGTGCGGCGGTTATTGGCGGCGGGGTGGGGGGATTATTTTTGCATATTTTTTGAAAAGGTGGGGATAATTTGTTACTTTTGTGATGTTTAACGCAATAAACCTGAAACTATATGTTTGACAAACACGAGAGAGAGTGCATAATAGGCTTGATAAAGCGCGAGGTGGTGCCTGCAATAGGTTGTACGGAGCCGATAGCTGTGGCTTTGTGTGTGGCGAGGGCTACGGAATTGTTGGGCGGCGTGCCGGAGCGCATCGAGGCGCGACTGAGTGCTAACATTCTGAAAAATGCCATGGGTGTGGGCATTCCGGGCACGGGAATGGTGGGTCTGCCCATCGCGATAGCTTTGGGTGCCACGATAGGCCGTTCGGAGTATCAACTTGAGGTGCTTAAGGACTGCACACCGGAGGCGGTGGAGCGCGGTAAGGAATATATAGCCGGCGGAGCTATAAATATCTCGCTCAAAGAAGGAATCACAGAGAAATTATATATCGAAATAGAAGTGACCGGTGCCGATGGCGGCAACGCGATGGCTATCATAGCCGGCGGCCATACTAATTTTGTGTATGAACGCGCCGGTGCTGAGGTGCTGAAAGATGAGAAATTCGGCACATCGGCAGAGGAATGTAACGACGAACCGCAGTTGAGCCTTCGCAAGGTGTACGACTTTGCCATGACGGCGCCGTTGGACGAGATACGGTTTATTCTCGAGACCCGCGACCTGAATAAGGCGGCAGCCGAGAAGTCGTTTGCGGGCAAATATGGCCATCAGTTGGGCAGAGTGATGCGCAACAGCATCAGCGAGCGCAAGGTGCTGGGCGATAATACGTTTTCGCGCATAGTGTCGTATACCTCGGCGGCGTGCGATGCCCGAATGGCAGGTGCGATGATACCGGTGATGAGCAATTCGGGGAGCGGCAATCAGGGCATCACAGCCACGATGCCGGTGGTGGTGTATGCCGAGGATAATGGCAATAGCGAAGAGGAACTCATCAGAGCATTGACGCTGAGCCACCTGACGGTGATATATATAAAGCAGAGTCTGGGCCGACTGTCGGCACTGTGCGGCTGCGTGGTGGCAGCGAGCGGGTCGAGTTGCGGCATTACCTATCTGATGGGCGGCAGTTACGAGCAGATATCGTATGCGGTGAAAAATATGGTGGGCAACCTGACCGGAATGTTGTGCGACGGCGCCAAGCCGAGTTGTGCGCTCAAGGTGAGCAGCGGCGTGTCGACGGCAGTGTTTTCGGCGATATTGGCGATGGAGAATCACACAGTGTCGTCGGTGGAAGGCATAGTGGACGAGGATGTAGACCTCACGATACACAACCTCACGAGCATAGGTCGCGAAGCGATGAACGAAACCGACCGTATGGTGCTCGACATAATGACGCATAAGAGTTGCTGAAAGAATATGTTGCATCCTAAGTTTGTGATAACGCGAGCGGGGTATCTGCGCATAGGCACGGTGCACATGCATCGCGATTTGCTTCAGCCCGGTGACCGCTGTTTGGGCGGCGGCTACTGGGAGATAGATTATGTGGATAATTGCTTGGAGTTGAGCGGGCGGTCGTATGACTACGGCGAGCCGCGTTGGTGTGAAATCACCACGCTGCTGGTACCGCAGAGCTATCGCGGCATGGGCATACGCTACGAGGGCAAAGAATTGGCGACGGTGCGTGTGCGGTATTATTAGTAGGCGGCTGCGCCGCGGTTAGTAGGCGGCGTTGCCGCGGTTATTCGGTTATTCGGCGGCTGCGCCGCGGTTAGTAGGCAACTTCGTTGCGGTTATACGGTTAATTTGGCGGCTTTGCCGCGGTTAGTAGGCATCACCTTGGCGGTGATGCGGTTATTTGCTGCGGTTATCAGCGGCTGGGGTATCCAACCTGAAATGTTGAATGCCGAGGGCTTTAGCCCGAGTGCTCTTAGCCGAGGGTTAAGCGTCAGCGCAACCCTCGGAATGCCGTATGACCTAAGGAAAGCGTCTGAAAGACGCGAAAGCAGCCGCAAATAACATCTGTATAATCTGTGGAATCTGTGTGAGATGGAATCGCGGGGAGTGATTCGAAAATGTGGATTGGATGGGGAAAATGGGGTGCAAATGTTAAATATTTTTTGATTTAACACCAAAATGTTTGCAGTTATAGAAAAATGGACTATATTTGCCTTCACTTTCTGACGATGTGTTATGAATTACGCTAAGCAGGCGGAGTGAAATACAATAATTACGTCGTGTGAAAGTGCAGAAAAGAGCCTGAAATTTAGCGGGTTTGCCCATATAGAAGGGGTGAATGAGTTGAATGATGGCGAGAGTGTAACAACATAATAATACAACAACCAAAAGACGAACTAACCAAACATTAACCTTAAAAGCACTGATTAAGACAGATAAGCGCATAACCATAAGGCAAGTTTTAGAGAAAAACGAATTGCCACAATGGCAGCCCCATCTGGATTGAATGGTGCGACGGCAAGCAAACAATACAAACAATACAAACAATACAATAACTTAACTAATCAAACCTTATTTATTAACCAAAAAAATCTATTATGCGGAGGTATCTTCTTCTTCTTGTACTCGCAATGGCATGTACAAGTGCGCTATGGGCGCAAAAGGTGGTTACAGGTACTATAACTGACGCAAGCACAAAGGAAGCCTTGATAGGCGCCAGTGTGATTGTAAAGGGTACAAGTCTTGGAACTGCTACCGATATTGATGGTAAATATCGATTGGAAAATGTGAAAGACGGAGCAGTGCTTCAGATTTCGTACATCGGTATGGAAACAGTGGAGGAAGCAGTAGGCAATCGTACGGTGGTAGATGTAGAGTTAGGCTCAAACTCACTGAACCTCAACGAAGTGGTAGTAACTGCAATGGGTATCGAACGTAAGGCAAAGTCGTTGACTTATGCTACCCAAAAAGTGAAGGGCGCCGAATTGGTACGCGCCAAGGAAACAAACATGATCAACAGCTTGCAAGGTAAGGCAGCAGGTGTGGTAATTACACCTAACTCGTCGGGTGCAGGTGGTTCGTCGAAAATTGTGATTCGTGGTAACAAGTCGGCACAAGGTAACAACCAAGCCCTCATCGTAATCGATGGTGTGCCGATGAGCAACAACACAATGTCGCAGGTAGAATCGGTGTACGGTGGTCGCGACGGTGGTGATGCATTGTCGAACCTTAACCCTGACGATATCGCAAGCATCAACGTGCTCAAGGGTGCATCGGCAGCAGCACTTTACGGTTCGCAAGCAGCCAACGGTGTGGTATTGGTAACAACCAAGAAAGGTTCGTCGGGCCGCGTTCGCGTGGACTTCACCAGCAATATCACCATCGAGACAGCTCTCGACAAGCCGGAAATACAGAGCCGCTATGGCGCGCCGGTACTTGCCAACGGCAGCCTCGACACCAACAGCTGGGGCGACAAGATAAGCAACGGTGTAGACGCATCGAGCGACTTCTTCCGCACAGGAGCCACCTACATCAACTCGGTGGCAGTGAGCGGCGGTACCGACAAGATACAATCGTATATGTCGTATGCCAACACCACAGCAGAAGGTATAATGCCGACCAACGACTTCAAGCGTCACAACATGATGTTCAAGCAAGTGTATAAGTTGCTTGACGACCGTTTGACACTATCGGGTTCGGCCAACTACATTACCCAAAAGGGTACCAACCGTCCACGCGGTGGTCAGTATCAGAACCCACTTACCGGTCTTTACACCTTCCCGGCAAATGGTGACTGGGATCACTACAAGAACAATTATGAGATATATAACGAAGTGAAGCAGTATGGCGAACAAGAATGGTATCGCGACGTGAATAACGACTTCTCGCAGAACCCATATTGGATTCTCAACCGCGTGCGCAGCCAAGAATCGCGTAACCGTATATTGGTATCGGCAAGTGCACGATATGACTTCACCGACTATTTGTTCTTGCAAGGTCGTTTGAGCTACGACCGCATCAACGACCGTTGGGCACGCACAGTGCATGCAACCACCAGCCAAGTGCTTGCTAACCCTAACGGAGAATATCAGGAAGAAAACTACATGATGCGCACCTTCTACGGCGATATCATGCTTAACTTCAACAAGACCTTCGGCGACTACTCAGTGAGCGCAGCAGCAGGTGCCAGCTTCAACGATTACAAGCAAGAAAACGAGAACTTGAATCAAGGTGGCGACCGCTATTTGCCAAACTTCTGGGATATAGCTAACTCAACCAAGAACGGATCGAGCAAGGGCCTGAGCCGCAAGCGCTTGAACGCCGTATTTGCAACAGCACAATTGGGCTGGAAGGATATGTTGTTCTTGGACGTAACAGGCCGTAACGACTGGTCGTCGACATTGGCATTCACACCTAACGGTTCGTACTTCTACCCATCGGTAGGTCTTACAGCCGTAATCAGCGATATGGTGAAGTTGCCAACAGCATTCAACCAATTGAAGGCACGTGCCACCTACTCGGTAGTAGGTAACGAAATGCCGGTATATATCACCAACCCATTGAACGGCTTTGCCAACGGTTCGATATCGTTCAACACCTCGATGCCGTTTGCCGACATGAAGCCCGAAAAGTTGCACTCAATGGAATTTGGTATCGATGCATCGATGTTCAACGATCGCTTCAACTTCGATATCACCTACTATAAGACCAACAACAAGAACCAATACTTCTCGATGTCGGTGCCTGCAGCCACAGGTTACAGCAGCTACTACTTCAACGCCGGTGACATCCAAAACCAAGGTGTGGAATTGACAGCAAGCTGGACACAGCAATTCACCAAGGACTTCTCGTGGAAGACCCAAGTAAACTTCTCGTACAACAGCAACGAGATAGCCAAGCTCGACAACCGCGAAGGCATAAGTGAAGCCGACCGTTTGGACAAGGTAGATATCGGTTCGATGTACGGCTTGCGCTCATGGTTGGTAGAAGGCGGCAAGTATGGCGACATCTATGCACAAAACTTCATTCGTGACACCAATACAGGACTTATCTGCGTGAATGGCGAAGGCAAGATACAATATGCCGACGAATTTGAAAAGGTGGGTAACGTAAACTCAGACGCACGTTTGGGTTGGGGCAACACCTTCAACTATAAGGATTTCTCACTTTACTTCTTGATTGACGGTTCGATAGGCGGCAACTTCTTCGACATGACACAAGCTTCGCTCGATATGTACGGCGTATCGGAACAATCGGCAGCAGCACGCGACAATGGCGGCGTAGAAGTGTTTAACACAGCCACCAACAGCGTAGAGAAGATGGATGCACAGAAGTTCTACACAGCAATCGGTTCGATTAACGGTGGTAGCGGTGACTACTATGCATATTCACAAACCAACTTCCGCTTGCGCGAACTTTCGCTCGGTTACACCTTCCGCAGCCTTCTTGGCAACGGCAACGACTTGAACCTGAGCGTAATAGCACGTAACTTGTTCTTCCTCTACAAGGATTGTCCAAGCGATCCGGACACTTCGATGTCAACAAGCAATGGTTATGCAGGTATGGGTTACTATCGTATCCCTGCTACACGCAGCTTTGGTCTTAACTTGAAACTTTCTTTCTAATATTTACGAATTATGATCAAAAAATATATTAAGAGTTCTCTTTTGTTAGGTGCAGCACTTCTGATGGGTACAGGCTGTACAGGAGACTTCGAAGACATAAACACCAACCCCTACCAAATACCCGACTCGGAAGTGAAGATGGGCGACCTCTTTAACGAAGCACAGCTTTCGATCTTCTACAACCAATCGAACGGTAACTGGGAGTATCAGTTGATACAAAACTTGAATGCCGACCTGTATTCAGGCTATTTGGCAATACCTACTGCCTTCAATGGTGGTAACAACAACGACAACTACTTCATGATGAACGGTTGGAACGGCTATACCTTGAACTATATGTTGCTACACGTGGTAAAGCCAATGGCAAGTGTTCAAAAGATCGAAAATCTTGCCGACGACTTCTATGCAATAAGCGAAATCATGAAGGTGGCAGGTGCACACAAGATGGTGGACACCTACGGACCATGCCCCTACACCGAAGCAATGCAAGGTGGTATCTCGGTAAAGTATGATTCGGAAGAAGTGTGCTACACCGCATTCTTGAACGAACTCAAGGACGCTTGCGACCGCTTGACCAAGTGGATAGATGCCAACGGCGGCGACGATGCAACTCGTTTGGAATGGGACAAGATGTGTGGCAGCAGCCAGACCACATGGTTGCAATTCGGCAACACCCTACGCTTGCGTTTGGCAATGCGTCTGGCAGTGGTAAAGCCCGAGTTGGCAAAGGAACACGCAGTGGCAGCCATCCAGAACAAGTATGGCTTGTTGAAGAACAAGGACATCGAAGTTAAGGACGCCAACACCCGTAATCCACAAGCACTTATCGCTCGCGACTATAACGACTGCGGCATCTCGGCCAACTACGAGACCATCCTTAAGGGATATAACGACCCACGCCTCGAAGCCACAGTGCAAGGAGTGGGATGGGGCGGCAAGGGCGACATCTATCGTCCCGATGGCTCACCTGCAGGCATGGAAGGTCAAATCAAGGGTATCCGCAATGGTTTGAAGGTAGACGGCAGCAGCTATAAGATGTATTCAATCGTTAAGTGTCCGGCAAGCGGTGGCCCGTACTCAACCGACGTGCCAATGCCAATCATGAGCCGTGCCGAATCATCGTTCTTGGAAGCCGAAGCAGCACTACGCGGCTGGACCGGCGGTGACGTGAAGGCACTTTATGAAGAAGGTATCCGCAACTCGTTTGCCAAGTATGGTTTCGACGCTACAGAATATATCAACGGCGAAACTACACAGATTGACTACGAAGACCCGCACAACCCTGCAAACAACATTGCAGCAGTTAACGATGTACCTGTAAAATTCTTGGTAGGTGGCTCAAAGGAACAGCAGTTGCAACAGATAATCACCCAAAAGTGGATAGCAGGCTTCCCCGAAGGCTTGAATGCATGGGCAGAATATCGTCGCACAGGCTATCCTAAGTTGTTCCCGATACCGGCCGACAACAACAACGTGCAAAGTGAATATTTGGGCGGTTCGGCCGACGAACTCACCAAGATAGGTATCCGTCGTTTGCCGTTCTCATACGACGAACGTTCGGCTAACCCGGCAGGTTTGGCAGAAGGTGTAGCAATTCTTAGCGCCCGTGGCCAAAAGGATGCTATCGATTCACGCCTCTGGTGGGATACAGGCAGAAACTTCTAAAAAAGAAGTAACTTGACATAAAAAAGAATGCCTCGAGGTTTTGCCTCGGGGCATTTTTATCTTCATAGAGGGTAGGGAGAGGTTTTTTAGGTGATTATTGGTTGTTTGCTTGGTCGATGATATTGGTGAGGGCTATAAATTCAGCCACGGAGAGTTGTTCGGGGCGTTTGGTGAAGAAAGAGTCTTTGAGAGCCGGGTGGTCCTTAGGGAACATGCCTTTGAGCGAGCCGCGGAGCATTTTTCGGCGTTGGCCGAAGGCGGTTTTGACCACGGTTTTGAACAGGCGCTCGTTGCAGCCGAGGTCGGTGACCTTGTTTCGCACCATGCGAATAACGCCCGATTTCACCTTAGGCGGCGGGTTGAACACATTTTCGTCGACAGTGAAAAGATATTCGATGTCGTACCACGCTTGCAAGAGCACCGAGAGTATGCCATAGGTTTTGGAGCCCGGACCGGCGGCGAGACGCTGTGCCACCTCGCGTTGCAGCATACCGCTGCAGCACACCACCTGGTCTTTATAGTCGAGCACCTTGAAGAAAATCTGCGACGAGATGTTGTAAGGATAGTTTCCGATGATGCAAAATTTGGCATCGGCGTAAATGTCGCCGAGGTTGAGTTTCAGGAAGTCGTCGGCGATGATATTACCGGCGAGAGCGGGGAAATTGGCGTTAAGATAATCGACCGATTCGCCATCGAGTTCCACCACCTTCAAGTCGTGACCTTTTTGCATCAAGAATTGCGTAAGAACGCCCATGCCGGGACCAATTTCGAGAACCGGCATACCCTTGTAAAGGTCGAGCGTGTCGGCTATACGGTTGGCGATAGAGAGGTCGGTGAGGAAGTGTTGGCCCAGGGCTTTTTTTGCTTTAACTTGCTGCATAAAAGAATAAGAAAAATAGGTGATGAAAACGTAAAAAAGTACGGCAAACGACGCACAAACAAATAAAAAGGCGTATATTTGCAGTTATGCAAAGATAATGCAACTTGGCATAATATGAAAGCGCCACGAGCAACAAAAGTCAAAAAAAGCGGCTACAAGAGCTTGAGGCGCGCAAAATAACTATAGTTAAGCACCTACCAAAACAGAGAGAAATGAATAAAATATTGCAAGGACTACTGAAGTACGGAGTGCCGTTGCTGATAGGAGGCGGCCTGATATGGTTTTTGATGATGAACGTAGATGTGGCGGAGATGGGTCGCGTGATGAAGACCGCCAATTTCTGGTGGTTTGGCATCGTGATAGTGATATCCACGTTCAGCCACATATTTCGCGCCATGCGCTGGCAACTGCAACTGCGAGCAATAGGGGTGAATGCACCGCTGAGTGCGCTCGTCAACTCGATATTCGGCACCTATGCAGTGAATTTGGTGTTTCCGCGCGCCGGCGAAGTGTGGCGCTGCGGGTATATAGCCAATAGAGAGAAAGCCTCGTTTACGCAAGTGCTGGGATCGATGGTAGCCGACCGCTTGAGCGACACCTTTACGGTGCTTGCCATCACGCTCTTGGCGCTGGTTCTTGCCAAAGATGCCATCTATCAGTGCTTGGGCGACAGCATGCAGCAAGCCGTGATGGGCCTTGTGACTAATCCGTGGCTATGGGCAGGCGGAGCAGTGGCAGTGGCTATGGTGGCAGCATTGCTGACGGTAAAAACCGAGAATAAGCTGGTGCTGAAAGTGCGCGGCATGGTGCTGAACCTGTGGAACGGATTTGCAGCCATAGGCAAGATGGAAGGCAAGTGGATGTTTCTCTTCTACACAGTGTGTATATGGGGATGCTATTACTTCCAACTCTATTTTGCTACCTTTGCGTTCGATTTCACCGAGCATCTCGGGCTTGTGCCGGTGCTTGTGCTCTTTACGCTGAGCAGTATAGGCATGGGCGTACCCACCAATGGCGGACTCGGAGCATGGCATATGGCAATAATAATAGGCTTGTCGATATACGGTGTGGGCACAATAGGTTCGCAGCAACTCGACCCCAATGCATCGGGCTTTGCGATGCTCGTGTGGGGCATACAGACCGTGCTGCTGATAGTGCTCGGCATATATGCCTTTGTGATGATGGAAGTGGACCGACGCCGTTTGGCAAAGCAAGCGTCGCAAGCAAAGTAATGACCAATTTTCATGGGGCTGATAGCCCCGATAGACCCGCATAGGGCGGGGAAAATAGAGTTTCTGATAGACTAAAAGGAGGAAAAAAGAAGATATGTCGGACAAAAAATTAGACTACGACTATTTCGACGGCGAAGAAGAAATGCCCGCCGAAGAACCACAAGAAGAGAGCGCCGAGGAGCGCGAAGACCGCGAGATGGAAGAACTCGAGGTGCTGAGTCCGCGCGACAAATATCGCGATGTGGTGTATGCCATCATCGGAGCGGGAATGGTGGTGCTGGCACTGGCGGTGTGGCTGCTGTTCTACCATCCTGTGGTGAGCGAGGCACATGCCACCGGACGCCTGATGAAGGTGGAATGCCGCGGCATAGTGTTCAAGACCTTCGAGGCCGAAATGGTGTCGGAAGAATATATCACCGACACAATAAAGCGCAAAGAAAACGACTTTGCCTTCTCAGTGGAAAGCGATTCGCTGTCGTATCGCATGATGATGCTCCAAAACCACGGCAAGAAACTCACCGTGGTGTATAAGCGCTATATTTTGCCCCTTCCGTGGCGAGGAAGCGAAAAATGTGTGGCTACCGACGTGATAGAAGAAAAGTGATGCGGCGGACTCTGAAAACACTGCTACTGATGCTTGCGGTGGCGATTACGCTGATGAGCGGCTCGCTGCCCGACTGGGATGTGCTGATGCTAAAGGCAGGCATGGTGAAGGTGACCGACCTGTGCGACAGCTTTGTGGTGGATTTGCGCTATGCCGGCACACGAAATTTCGTAGGTAAGAACATGTATGGGAGTTTTACCGGAGTGTATCTGCACCCCGATGCCGCGCAGTCGCTTGTTGCCGCCCAGAAAGCCTTGAAAAAGATAGATTCGAATTATTCGATAATCATATATGATGCAGCCCGACCGCGGAGCGTGCAGCGAACCATGTGGAATGCAGTGAAGGGAACCTCCGATGCACAGTATGTGGCTCGACCCGAGCGCGGCGGCTGTCATAACTATGGAGTGGCAGTGGATGTGGGACTTGCCTATGCCGGCAAACCTGTGGATATGGGCAGTGGCTTCGACGACTTCACCGAGAAGGCGCATATCACCGCCGAGGAGACTCTGGTGAAGCAAGGAAAGATAAGCCGCGAGGCGCTGAAAAATCGCCGATTGCTGCGCCGCGTGATGACCGAAGCCGGCTATAAGACCTATCGGCGCGAATGGTGGCACTTCGAACGCTACAGAGTGAAATATGCAAGAGCGCATTTAAAGTTGCTCGATTTTTGATGAGGATTGCTGCGTTCGGCGGCGGGAGCTGTTGCTGCTTTTGGGAGCAGCGGATTATTTCGATGGGGTCGGACTTGTAGGACGAAACTATGGCACATTACCATGAGCGGCAGGGAGGAAAAAGAAAAAGCACCAACATAGCGTCGGTGCTTATTTGTTTTGGAGAGCCTCTTGTCGGATTCGAACCAACGACCCCGAGATTACAAATCACGTGCTCTGGCCAACTGAGCTAAAGAGGCAGGTAGGTAAGCTATCTACATCGCGCCGCTACAACCTGCTACCCTTGCTTCGGTCAAGACCTGGGGGAATTGACAGGGAGCTGGCCGTATAGGACTTACCCACTGCAAAGGTAGGAATTTTTCTGTAAACCACAAAATGTTGCCCGGCATTTGTGTATGTTTTGGCGCGCCTGTGTGGTGCTATAGTGCAGTTGTTCAATGATTTAGCGCGAAGAAAATTTTTTTCGATGCGCGGCGTTTTTTTACCACGGATTTTTTGTGGCGGTGTGGGGTGAAGATTTACCACATATTTTCACGGAATTTTTTGTAGCGGGTTTTACCACGGATTTTCACGGATTTTGGGCACGGATTTTCACAGTTTTTTTATGGCGCTGGGCGGTATAATACTTGGCAGTATGAGTGAGAAAATCGTCGGAATTTTCATTTTAAATAAATAACTAATTTACCAAGTAGAGTTGTTTTAAGTGATAGGGCTGTGCAAAGGAGAGTTATCTATGGTAGAAATTCACAATAATGTGCCGTTTTTTTCGTAATTTTGCACGATTGAACAAAAATGCAGAGAAATGACTTTAATAGATGTAATAATGCTTCTGCTTTTGGGCGTGGGTGTGGTGTATGGCTACATGCGCGGAATGATAAAGCAGATGTCGTCGATAATGGGCTTTGTGCTCGGCATAATTGTGTGCAACATGATGGGCGACAGCGCCACTGAGGTGCTGAAGGAAGTTATACCGAGTTCGTCGGAATGGCCCATATCGAGTGTCACCACGCATGCTATGGCAGTGATAGTGCTGTTTGTGCTTGTGTGGCTGAGTGTGAAAGTGGCAGGCATGTTCCTGAAGAACACCATCGATGCCCTGCACCTGAGCATATTAGACCGCATAGGCGGCTCGGCACTCAATGTGTTTAAATATTTTTTCGGGCTAAGCATATTGCTCAACCTGTGGTTGCTGATATCGCCCAACAGCGAAGTGTTCAGCACCCGTCATGCCCTCGACAATAAGCCATTCGAGATGACGCTCAATATGGTGCCATGGGCATTGGGTCAGCGCGACCTGCCAAGCGACTCGATAGCGAGCGATGCCACACCGGCAGCCGATGAAGAAGAGGCAAAGAGCCTGATATAAAGGCCCTTGCCGGCATAAGCAACGCAAAACAAAATTGTAAACAAAAAAGATGGAAAACGAAAACAATATACGACAGGCGAATAATGATATCATCAACGAGGCAGCGCAGAGCGAATATAAATATGGCTTTGTGACCGACGTTGAGACCCATATCATCCCCAAGGGGCTGAATGAAGATGTGGTGCGATATATCTCGGGCTATCGCAATGAGCCCGAATGGCTTTTGGAGTTCAGACTGAAGGCATTTCGCCACTGGCAGACAATGAAGATGCCCCGCTGGGCACATCTCAACATACCCGAGATTGACTATCAAGACATCAGCTATTTTGCAGCGCCCAAGACCAAAGCCGACGGCGAAGCAAAGGAGATAGACCCCGAGATAAAGAAGACATTCGACAAACTTGGCATACCCCTTGAGGAACAAATGCGCTTGAGCGGTATGGCAGTGGATGCCGTGATGGACTCGTCGGGCGTGAAGACCATGTATCGCGAGCGCTTGGCCGAGATGGGCATCATCTTCTGCTCGTTTAGCGACGCAGTGAAGGATTATCCCGACCTCGTGAAGAAATATTTGGGCAAAGTGGTGCCCTATACCGATAACTTCTTTGCAGCGCTCAATTCGGCAGTGTTCAGCGACGGGTCGTTTGTCTACATTCCCAAGGGCGTGCGTTGCCCTATGGAGTTATCCACCTATTTCCGCATCAATGCCAGCGGAACAGGCCAGTTTGAGCGCACGCTGATAGTGGCCGACGACGAGTCGTATGTGTCGTATCTCGAAGGCTGCACCGCCCCGATGCGCGATGAGAACCAGCTGCATGCCGCCATAGTGGAGATAATAGTGGAAGACCGCGCTGAAGTGAAGTATTCCACCGTTCAGAACTGGTATCCCGGCGATAAGGACGGCAATGGCGGCATCTATAACTTCGTTACCAAACGAGGCTTGTGCCGCGGCGACTATTCAAAACTCTCGTGGACCCAAGTGGAAACCGGCAGCGCCATAACCTGGAAATACCCCAGCTGCGTGCTCAAAGGCGACAACTCGGTGGGCGAATTCTACTCGGTGGCTCTGACCAACAATTATCAGCAAGCCGACACCGGCACCAAGATGATACATTTGGGCAAGAACACCCGCAGCACCATAGTGTCGAAAGGCATCTCGGCAGGACATAGCCAGAACAGTTATCGCGGACAAGTGAAAGTGGTGCCCGGAGCAAGCAATTGCCGCAACTACACCCAATGCGACAGTCTGCTGTTGGGTTCGACCTGCGGAGCGCACACCTTCCCCTATATCGACTGCCAAAACGAGACCTCGGTAGTGGAGCACGAAGCCACCACATCGAAGATTAATGAAGAGCAGATATTCTACTGCAATCAGCGCGGTATCTCCACCGAGGACGCTGTGGGCTTGATAGTGAACGGCTACGCCAAAGAAGTGATGGCAAAGTTGCCGATGGAGTTTGCCGTAGAGGCACAAAAACTGCTGTCGGTGTCGCTTGAAGGCAGCATAGGATAAGGCGAGAAACCGATAATTATTTTCAATCAACCACGAATAAAAAACAATAATCGAACATATATGTTAGTAATAAAAGATCTCCATGCCAATATCGAAGGCAAAGAAATATTGAAAGGCATCAATCTTACCGTGCGCCCCGGCGAAGTGCATGCAATAATGGGCCCCAACGGGTCGGGCAAGAGCACCCTGTCGAGCGTATTGGCAGGCAATCCCGCTTTCACCGTCACCGGTGGCAGCGTGGAATTCTACGGCAAGGACCTGCTGGCAATGTCGCCCGAGGACCGCTCGCACGAAGGACTCTTTTTGAGTTTTCAGTATCCGGTGGAGATTCCCGGTGTGTCGATGGTTAACTTTATGCACGCCGCCGTCAATGCCAAGCGCAAATATTTCGGTCAAGAACCCATCTCGGCGAGCGAATTTCTGAAGATGAAGCGCGAGAAGAGCGCCTTGGTGCAGCTTGACAACAAATTGGCATCGCGCTCGGTGAACGAAGGCTTTTCGGGCGGTGAAAAGAAGCGCAACGAGATATATCAGATGGCAATGCTTGAGCCCCGCCTGTCGATACTCGATGAGACCGACAGCGGTCTCGACATAGATGCACTGCGCATAGTATCGGAGGGCGTTAACAAGCTCAAGAGCGCCAATAATGCCACCATAGTGATTACCCACTACCAGCGATTGCTCGACTACATCAAGCCCGACTTTGTGCATGTGCTCTATAAGGGCCGCATAGTGATGTCGGCAGGCCCCGAGTTGGCACTCGAACTCGAAGAGAAAGGCTACGACTGGATAAAGCAACAGGTGGATAACGAATAATGCACATCGGAGGACAAAACAATGAACGACGCATTGAAACAATATATCGACCTCTATAAGAGCCATCGCGAAGCAATCGAGGCGCACGCCCCGGCAGCGATGAATGCGCTGCGCGCCGAAGCACTCGAGGTGCTCGAGCAAGGGCATCTGCCCCGTCGCGGCGAGGAAAACTATGAGGTGAGCGACATCGAAGAGATGTATGCCCCCGACTATGGAGTGAACATCAACCGCGTGGATCTTGGAGCCGATGCCGCCGAGGCATTTCGCTGCGATGTGCCCAATATGAGCACGTGGATGTATTTCTTCTTCAACGACATCTTCAAGGCATCGCGCAAGTCGCCCTCACTGCCCGCCGATGTGGTGGTGGAGCCCTTCAGCGAAGCCGCAGAACGCCATCCCGAGATATTGAACCGCTATCTGGGCAGTGTGGCACCGCACAGCGATGTGCGCGTGGCACTCAACACGCTGCTCGGTCAGGAAGGGTTGTTGGTGTATGTGCCTGAGAATGTGGTGCTTGAGCGCCCCATACAATTGGTGAACATAATGAATGCCGGCGGTCCGATAATGGCAGTGCGCCGCGTGCTGGTGGTGATAGGCGAGAACGCCAAGGCACAAATGCTCGTGTGCGACCATACGCAGAACGCCCAAAATAATTTTTTGGTGAATCAAGTGGTGGAAATAGTGGCAGAAGCCAATGCACATTTCGACTACTACGATATAGAAGAATCGACCGAAAAGACCCGACGCACCACAGCACACTATGTGAAGCAGGCATCGGGCTCAAATGTGCTGCTCAACGGCATTACCCTCACCAACGGCATCACCCGCAACGACTTTGTGGTGAGCGTAGACGGCGAAGGCGCCGAAACACACCTCTACGGCATGGCTATAGAGGGCGGTACACAGCAAATCGACAATTACACCCACATCAGCCATAATGTGGGCCACTGCAAGAGCAACGAACTCTTTAAATATGTGCTCGACGATCAGTCGACAGGCGGTTTTACAGGCCGCATATTGGTGGCAGAAGGCGCCAATAAGGTAGAAGCCTATCAGAGCAACCGCAATGTGGTGGCAACCGCCACAGCCAAGATACACACCAAGCCGCAACTCGAGATATATTGCGACGATGTGAAGTGCAGCCACGGCACCGCCATAGGACAGCTCGACCAAGACGCCATATTCTACATGCAGGCGCGCGGCATCAGCAAAGAAGAGGCTCGCACCATGCTCATGCAAGCCTTTATGAGCGACGTAATCGACAGCGTGCGCATGGAGTCGCTCAAGAATCGATTGCAGCGCTTGGTGGAAAAACGCTTCTGTGGCCAGCTACACCAATGCAGCGACTGCAGCAACAGTTGCCGCGAAGTGGTGAAAGGCGATAAGTAAGAAAAATAGAGAGAACAATCGCAATCGAAGCGAACAACTACTCAACGAAGAAGACCATTAACAGATGTCAGAGATATTAAACATAGAAGAGATACGCAAGGACTACCCCATATTGGAGCGTACAGTGGCAGGCAAGCCGCTAATCTATCTCGACAATGCAGCAACCTCGCAAGTGCCACGCTGTGTGGTGGAGGGCATAGAGCAGATGTATTATCACAGCAAAGCCAATGTGCATCGTGGAGTGCATACCCTCTCGCAGGAAGCCACCGATATGGTGGAAGCCACGCGTGAGAAAGTGCGCCAATATATCGGCGCCGAATCGATAGAGGAGATAGTGTTTACGCGCGGCACCACCGAGGCCATCAATCTGGTGGCAAGCAGCTACGGCGAGCGTCTGTGCAACGGCGACGAGATAATAGTGACAGCCATGGAGCACCATGCCAATATAGTGCCATGGCAATTGCTTCAGCGCCGCAAGCGCATTCGCCTCAATGTGGTGCCTATCAACGACGCCGGCGAGGTGGATATGGCAGCCTTTGAGCGCATGATAGGCGATGACACCCGCTTGGTGAGCATAGCCCATGTGAGCAATGTGCTCGGCACCATCAATCCCGTGAAGGAGATGATAGCCATAGCCCATAGTCACGGCATCCCCGTGCTCGTAGACGGAGCACAGGCAGTGGCACACATGAAGGTGGATGTGCGCGACCTCGATGCCGACTTCTATGCCTTCTCGGCGCATAAGATGTACGGCCCCTCAGGCGTGGGCGTGCTCTATGGCAAGAAAAAATTTCTCGAAAGTATGCCGCCCTATCAAGGCGGAGGCGAGATGATAGGAACGGTGTCGTTCGAAAAGACCACCTTTGCCGACCTGCCATTTAAGTTTGAGGCAGGAACACCCGATTTTGTGGGAATAGCCGCCTTCAGCCGCGCCATCGACTATATACTTGGACTCGGATTGGAGAATATCTCAGCATATGAGCACCGATTGCTTCAAGCCGCCACCGAAGGCCTGATGCAGATACCCGGCATGCGCATTTTCGGCACAGCAGCCGATAAAGATGCCGTTCTATCGTTTCTTGTGGGCAATGTAAGTAGTTATGACATAGGTCTTTTGCTCGACAAATTGGGTGTGGCCGTTCGCACCGGACACCATTGTGCACAGCCCTTGATGCATCGTCTGGGCATAGAAGGCACAGTGCGCGCCTCGTTTGCCGTGTACAATACGATGGAAGAAGTAGAGCAGTTTGTAGCCGCCACCGCCCGCGTGGCAAAGATGTTTGGATATAAATAAATTGGAATACAGTTAGACATTGCAATAGGTCGGAACCATTTAGAATGATGGCTCCGACTTAGTTTTTATTTGGCTGTGAGCAATTTTGGGCTGATTGTTTGGCGGTTTGATATTTTATTGCGATATTTGCGTTACGATACTTTCGTTACGAAAATTTCGTAACGCAGATTGTGAAATTGCGTAATAATTGAGTAAAATATGAAACCAAATAATCCTTTTCTGATAGCCGGTTATCATAGTCCGGAATATTTTTGCGATCGCGAAGCAGAAACGGCGTCGATACTCGATGCGCTCCACAACGGCCGCAATGTGACGCTTGTGGCCCCACGCCGAATGGGCAAGACAGGGCTTATGCAGCACGCTTTTTATCGTCTGAAGGAGCAAAATCCGGATATAGTGACAGTATATATGGACATTTATTCCACCCAGTCGATGGGCGATTTTGTGCGTTTGTTGGCTCATAGCGTGTTGGGTAAGATGGACACTGCCGCACAGAAAGCCGTGAGCCGCATAGGGCAATTTATTCGCAGTTGCCGTCCGGTTTTCACATTCGATGAGATAACAGGGATGCCAAAAGTGACTATAGATGTGTCGCCGCAAGAAGAAGAGAGCACTCTGAAAGAGATATTTGAATATCTTGGAGCGTCGGAGCGACGTTGTTATATCGCCATCGACGAGTTTCAGCAGATAGCAGAATACCCCGAGAAAGGAATTGAGGCTCTGCTGCGGTCGTATATTCAGTTTTTGCCCAATGTGAACTTCATCTTTGCAGGAAGCAAGCAACACATAATGCAAGAGATGTTCGCATCGTCGAAGCGGCCGTTCTATCAAAGCACCCAACTGCTTACGATAGGACCTATAGAGCGCGAAGCGTATGCTGATTTCGCCATCGGACACTTTGCCGAGCACAATTTGCAGCTTCAGCGCGCCATTTTTGATGACATATATGACAAATTCGGCGGACATACCTGGTATGTTCAATGTATACTTAACCGGCTGTATGGCTATAATCGTGATGTGGATAAAGATATGGTGGCATACGCCATAGAACAGATTATTTCCGAGCAGAGTTATTCGTATGAGAGCGTGTTGAAGAACTATTCGACGGGGCATTTGCGTCTGTTGAAAGCTATTGCTCGCGAGACATGCGTTAAGGAAGTGCTTGCAGGAGACTTTATTAGCCGCCACAAGCTAAGGACACCGAGCAGTGTGAGTTCAGCGCTGAAGAAGTTGATTGATAACGAGTTGGTATATAAAACTCCTTGCGGATATGTAATTTACGATATGTTTATGGGCGAGTGGTTGCGGCGAATGCCGTTTTGAGTGCTGCCGGCGAAAATAAATAATTCAGGCTGGGTTTTCATGAGAAAGTCCAGCCTGAAATTTTAGTATATGGCGCTTAGATGGAGGTTATTTCACTTTCCATTCGTAGCCGTCCTTGGTGTCTTTTACGTCGAAACCTATTTCGGTGAGGCGGTTGCGTATAAGGTCGCTGGTAGCCCAGTCCTTATTCGATTTAGCTTGCTTGCGAATGTCGAGGAGCAAGTCGATAGCCTCTTCGTAGGGTTTGAGGTTAACGCCGTTGCTGCCGTCAGCCTCGTTGCGAATGCCGAGAATATCGAACAAGAAGAGTTGGAACAGCGATTTGAGTTCCTCGATGTCGGCAGCCGAAAGAGCAGCCTTGCCATCGTTGGCTTGATTGATGATGCGGCAAGCGTCGAATAGCGTAGCGATAACGATAGGCGTATTCAAGTCGTCGTTAAGGGCATCGAAGCAACGTTGACGCAAGTCGGAAACATCAACATCACTCTTCTCGGCAGGTTTGAGGTCGTTGAGGCGTTTCCAGCCGTCCATCATACGTTCGTAAGCCTTTTCGGCGGCTTGAAGGGCATCGTTAGAGAAGTCGACAGTGCCGCGATAGTGAGCTTGAAGAATGAAGAAACGAATGGTCATAGGCTTGTAGGCCTGAGCGAGCTTCTCGTGCGAGCCGTTGAAGAACTGTTCGAGAGTGATGAAGTTGCCAAGCGATTTTCCCATCTTCTGACCATTGATGGTAATCATATTGTTGTGCATCCAGTAGTGAACGGCATCGTGACCACAAGCAGCCACCGACTGAGCTATTTCGCACTCGTGGTGAGGGAACATAAGGTCCATGCCGCCGCCGTGGATATCAAATTCCTCGCCGAGGTATTTAGTGCCCATGGTAGAGCATTCCAAGTGCCAACCCGGGAATCCGTCGCTCCAAGGAGAAGGCCAACGCATAATGTGCTCGGGAGCAGCCTTTTTCCAGAGCGCGAAGTCGGCGGGATTGCGCTTTTCGCTTTGACCGTCGAGTTGGCGAGTGGTGCTGAGGAGTTCTTCCACATTACGGCCCGAAAGTTTGCCGTAGCGGTGGTCCTTGTTGTATTTAGGAACATCGAAATAGATGTTACCGTCGCTTTCGTAGGCGTAGCCCGAGTCGATGATGCGTTTTACATATTCAATCTGTTCGATGATATGACCGCTGGCATGCGGTTCGATGCTTGGCGGGAGCACATTGAGCGCTTCCATAGCCTTGTGATAGCGATTGAGATAGAATTGCACCACTTCCATAGGCTCGAG
Organism: bacterium; assembly: GCA_004563195.1. Taxonomy (GTDB): domain Bacteria; phylum Bacteroidota; class Bacteroidia; order Bacteroidales; family Muribaculaceae; genus SFTJ01. The sequence continues at coordinate 4,629 of SFTJ01000016.1, read as the reverse complement.
TTGTTCGAGGCGAGCCTTCTTTGCGATTTTGTCTTCGCCCTCATCGGCATCGTGCTCCAAGTGGCCCACGTCGGTGATATTGCGCACATAGCGCACCTTGTAACCGAGGGCAGTGAGATAGCGATAGAGCACGTCGAACGTGATGGCAGGACGAGCGTGACCGAGGTGCGGGTCGCCATAAACTGTGGGGCCGCACACATACATACCCACACGTCCCTCGTGAATAGGCTTGAATGCCATCTTGGTGCGTGTGAGGGTGTTGAAGATGAGAAGTGTATTATTGTCAGTCATTTTATTTTTGATGTGAAATTATTTTTGTTGACTTGTGAAAAAATGAGTTATGCTTGACCGTTAGGACCGAGGAAAGTGATTTTCTCGTCGGGGTTTTGCTTTGGTTGACGCGCCGAGATGGGTCCGAAAGTGCTCTCATATTTTTCGATATTGTGTTGCAGCGCAAAGAACAGCTGCTTGGCATTTTCGGGAGTCATGATTATGCGACTTTGCACCGCCGCTTTAGGTCCGTTGGGGAGCATACATATCATATCGAAGATAAATTCGTTGGCCGAATGAGCTATAACAGCAAAGTTGGCATATTTACCTTGAGCCACTTCAGGCGAAATGTCGATTTGAATCTTTTTTTCCTCCATAATATAAGTGTTTGAGTAACTATTATTGTTCGTTTTTTATTAATTAATTCTGTGTAATATCAGTTTTCGACTACAAAAGTAGTGCAAAGTTTTAGGATTATTGCTTATTGAAGCAATAATTGTTGCAATCGGAGAATTTGGCATCGTTGAGAAATACCCTAATCACCTTGCAAGAATTTTTATTGAGGGCAGCATCTACGAAGAACGAGGCGTAGAAACGGCGCCAGTTGTAGAGCTGCTGATTGAGCGAATTGTTGACCAAATAGCAGTCGATGGTGTCGTTATCCCAAGTGGAGCGGTCGGCTACGAGGTAGAAGAAACGCGGCTTACCCGAGTATTCTATTTCGCCATGCAGGTTGATGTAATTGCCGGTGCGCCAGATGCTTGTGAGGCGAATAGGTTCGCGGCGCAGGGTGTCGATGCGGGCAGAGTTGGTGATTCGCAGCGTGTCGGTGGTGGCTTTGCTGAATCCCGCCACGGCAATTCGTTGTCCATCGGGCGAAGTTTGCTCGCCTGGCAGAGTGTAATAGCTCAGCAGCACTCGCGAGCCCGTCTCGGTGGCAGGTTCGTAGGAGTAAGAACCATAGAGACGAGTTCGTGCGCCATCGTTTCGGTCGATGCGGTCGAAATGCAATAGGCCCTCATCGTAGCCCAGATAAGTTACCATATCGTAGCGATAGGCATTCTGAGAGTCGGAGTCGACGTCGCGGTCGGAGCACGCCGTTAAAACCGTCAAAGCGATCAGCAATATGTAAAAAACACCTCTCATGGAGCGGACAATCAGATGATTAAGTCGTTTTTCTCATCGTTCACAATCACGCCGTCGCGCATGTGAAGCACACGGTCGGCATCGTGGGCGAGCGATTCGTCGTGGGTAACAATCACAAAAGTTTGGTTCATCTCGTCGCGAAGATTGAAGAAAAGGCGATGCAATTCGCGCTTATTGGCAGAGTCGAGGCTGCCCGAAGGCTCATCGGCGAGGATTACGCCCGGGCGATTGATGAGCGCACGTGCCACAGCCACGCGTTGTCGTTCGCCACCCGAGAGTTGCGCGGGTTTGTGGTGCAAGCGTTGGCTCAAGCCCAGATAGTCGAGCAGTTCGGCAGCGCGCTTCATGGCATCGCTCTGCTTGTCGCCGCCCAGCAAGGCAGGAATAGCCACATTTTCGAGCGAAGAAAACTCCGGCAAGAGTTGGTGGAACTGAAATACGAAGCCGATGTTGCGATTTCTAAAGTTGGCGAGTTGGTTGCTTTTGAGTTTGAGCACATCCACGCCGTTGTAAACGATGCTGCCGCTATCGGGCGCGTCGAGTGTGCCGAGAATCTGCAGCAAAGTGGTTTTGCCGGCGCCGCTGGGACCCACGATGGTCACCACCTCCTTTTCGCCGATTACGGCGCACACATCGCGCAGCACCTGCAGCGAGCCGTAGCTTTTATTGATGTTTTTTATTTCTATCATAGTGGTGGGGAAAAACGGTGCTTAAAGGTTGATAAGACTATTGCGGTGCTGCATAAGGTCCTGAGCATGCTTGTAGTCGTTGGGCGAACCAATGTCAATCCAAGTGCCGTTGATGGGGAAGTGGCTCACCTTGAATCCGCGTTCGATGAGAGCATCCATAAAATTGGTGGCATCGAAATATTCGCCACGAGGAATAATGTCGAGACGAGAGCGCTTGATGAGATATATGCCCGCGTTGGCGTAGTAGTTGTAGGTAGGTTTTTCCTCCACGCTACGCACTTGGTCGCCGTCGAGCACAAATATTCCGTAGGGCACCGACACCATGTAGGGAATGCTTGCCACGGTGAGGTCGTCATCGTTGTTGATGTGAGCGAGATAGAAGTCCTCGAAGTCGATGCTTGTGAGCAAGTCGCTGTTCATAAGCAGCACGGTATCGTTGTGAAACTCCTCGATGAGCGCAAGGCTACCGATGGTGCCCATGCGATAAGGTTCGCGAACGCATTGCACATTAACATCGGCCACGGGGACGGAGAAGTGCTCTTCGAGCTGCTCGGCGAGGTAGTTGGTGGTGACCGAAATGTGCTTCACTCCGCATCGAGCCAGCGCCTCCACATTATAGTCGATGATGCATTTGTCGCCTATTTTGAGCAGCGGTTTGGGGGTGTTGAGTGTGAGCGGACGCAAGCGTTCGCCTTTGCCGCCCGCCATAAGCACGGCATCGATGGGCAGCATCGAGCGGATGCGATTGAAGTCGAGAATATCAACGATGCGTCCCTCGGCATCGATGTGTGGGATGAGAGTGATGCGCTTTTGTCGCAAGCGTTTCACTTCGGCAATCGAGATGTTGCCTTTGAAAGCCACGCATTGGCGGTGCATAACCAGCTCCACGGGGTCGGAAAGTTGGTGGCCGGCTATGAGGCTGCGTCGAATGTCGCCGTCGGTGAGCGTGCCGAGCAATCGGTTTCCGTCGGCGCAAACAAACAGAGTCATAGCAGTGCCCGGCAGCGTATTGAGCCTGCTGAGAGCCTCGAGCACGGAGCAGCGGTGAGAGATGATGAAATCGTTGATGTTCATATATGTGTAGATAAATATTTGTATTAAAGGTGCGCCCATCCTTCGCAATGGGGTTGATGCGCCTTAAAACTACAAAATTAAGATTTTTCTGCGTTAGGTGGAGAGATAAAACGCAAAAAAGCATAAATTTACCGTTAAAACATATTTATTCAGGTATAATAACGCATAACTTTGCTATCTTTGCAACGAAAATAATCAAAAACTATAAAAAAGAAAGAATAGAAATATGAAGACATTAGCAAAGCATTTGTCAGTATTTGTGACAATCCTGCTTCTTGGAGTAGCGTTCACATCGTGCAATAGTGATAGCGATGACGACCGTCCGGAATATGTGAATGAATTTATGATTATCAAGAGCGACGGCACTAATGTGTGGTTTGAGAACGGAAATGGAAAATATTTTGCAGTGGATGTTCCCGCCAGCTTGAAACTCAACGAGCAAGACGGCCGCCGTGCTTTGGTATACTACTATGTGGTAAAGGAGAAAGTGACACCCGGCTACGACAAAACTATCGGCCTGATGGCATTGCAATTATGCTCGATGGGCACATTTGTAACCGATGTGGCTGATGCTGAAGAACTTGAGACGTATGGCAAGGCAAGTTTGTCGTTCGACAACCAGAGCTACAATTTCTCCGATGGTTGGTTTGATATTCTTGTCGACTACTACCAATATCCCGAAACAGAGCACACCTTCGCTCTCTGCGTGCCGACTCCTAACTTGATACCCGCCGATGCTGTAGTGCCCGACGGTTATGTGTATATGGAAATGCGCCACGACTGCGATACCGATGGCTCAAAGCTTGAGAAGATTCGCGACATTGTTTCGTTCAGAGTTTCGGACGAGTATAACCCTGTGACCAATCCTACAGTAAAGGGCTATTACATCAAGATGCTCGATCCTCAGGGAGGTACCAACTACGTGACGCTCGAATTTAAGAAACAATAACATCCGAAGTTAATCCGACTGATGTCGGGGTGAAACCGGTTGTGAACCATATTGCCGATGTTAAGACAATGCTGCCGCTCAGGTAGAGAGGTCTTGACATCGGCTTTTTTGTGTGTGGCACGGAAAGTGTAGATTGGCGGGGTAAAGATTAATATAAATTGCAATAGCGATAAAAAGGTAGTAACTTTGCAGTGAAAAAGATAGAAACAGGTTTATAATAAAAAGAATAACGACTATGGCAAACATAAAAGGAGCCACAGCGCTCGGAGTGGAGCCTGTGGGAAAGTTATTGCGGCAATATGCCGTTCCGGCAATAGTGGCTATGACAGCCAGTTCGCTCTATAATATGGTCGACAGCATCTTTATCGGCCAAGGTGTGGGACCTCTCGCCATATCCGGACTTGCCATCACATTTCCGCTGATGAACATATCGGCGGCATTTGGTGCGCTTGTGGGTGTGGGTTGTGCCACACTCATCTCGGTGCGATTGGGACAGAAAGA
>SFTJ01000154.1 GCA_004563195.1 bacterium | reverse complement strand
TTCGATGGCATTGCCGATATTCGGACAGTATATGAAGCAGATTTACGAAGACAAACACTTGCGCTACTCGCAAGAAACTCGCTTCAAATTCCCCGCCGAGATTGACCTCTGCTTTAAGGAAGACCTGGGCGGCATACCCATCGACCAAGCCCAAGGCGAAATCCAACCCGATGAAGCCATAGAAGGCATTTTCGACTAACGGAAACGAAATGATATTAACACATTATCGGCATCGTGCAGTGCCGCCTCATGGCAGCAAGCACGGTGCCGTAAATTGTTTTTTGTAGTGTATGCAAATTGCCACTTTCGTGGCGGATTCTTTATTACAAATCAAGAATTTTTCGGCGAACTTATTGTTCTGTCAATAAAAATACGTCGCGGCATAAAAATTTGCTTATTTTATAAATTATTGTACAGAATTTACATTATCTTTGCTAAAGTATTAATATCACTTTTTTTGAATAATATATATTAACTGTAAATATTGATAGATATGTTACCTAAATTTTCTTTTTTGTTAAAACCGACATTATGGCTATTTGCATTGTTGGTTATTACCACGGCATTGCCCGCCCGAGCCCAAGATGAGCCGTATATTTTCGAAAAAACCGAAGACGAAACCGGTTACATAATGCGTCCTCGCCCAGATATGACTTACGAACAAGGCGTGCTCGATGTGCCGGCAGTGCGCGAAAGTGATGGTCTTCCTATTGTAGGCGTGGATGGGTTTTCTTACCAAAAGGGACTCCTAGGTATTCAATTTTATCCAGGAAGCCAGGTGAAATATATCGGTTCTTTTCAAGGGTGCACCGGAATTGAATTTATAGATAACATGCCTGCAACTGTTGAAACCATCGCTGATTGCGCATTCCAAGGCTGCACTAGGCTTCGTGATTTGACCCTGAACAAAGGACTGAAATATATTGGCATTTCCTGCTTTGAAGGCTGCAAAAACCTCGAGTCAATTAAGTTGCCGAAAAGTTTGAAAGTGCTGCGAGAGAATGCATTCAGAGTGTGCACAGGTCTCCAGACTGTTGAGTTTGAAGATGGCGTGGATTTCTATGATGGTTACAGTTACGGCTTTTATAATAATGTATTTGATGGTTGCGAAAGTCTCCACACGGTAAAACTGCCTAAAGATACTCCCGGCGACTTTATTATCCCCATGGCTACTTTCAGCTGGTGCTCAAGCCTCAAGTCGATTGAGTTTCCTGCAAATACAAGAAGAATCGATCAATTGGCATTCTATCGTACTGGTATCGAAACTCTTGACTTCACCACAATTACATCTAATGAGATATTTGTGGAGGGCTATTACACATTTGCTGCTTGCGAAAGTTTAACAAGCGTAACAGCCAATGGTAATTTTCGATTTGGCAATACCAGTCTCTATACATTCCAAGACTGTAAAGCACTCAAAACCTTTACTGTTAACGGCTCCGGAGACGACTATATCGAGATTACACCCGATGCTTTTAGATGGTGCGAAAACTTGGAGTCTGTCAATGTCTATCGCCTCAAGGGAACGGGCGAGAACAATGAAATGGACAGCGTCTTCGTAGGTTGTAAAAGTCTCAAAGAGGTTATTTCCACGTGTGAGCCGGAGGTGAACAAAGTCGGCTACAGCTGCTTTCTCGATTGCGAGAGCCTTGAAACAGTGACTCTCCCGAAGCAAACCTTCAAGGTTAACGAGTCTGCTTTTAAAGGCTGTGCCGCCTTGCAGAGTCTCGACTTGGCTAATGTCACCTTAATAGGCAAAGAGGCGTTCAACGGATGCAGCGCATTGGCATCAATCAGTATCAACAACATACCGACTCTGGAAAACGAAGATGCTTTCGATGAATGGCATTTTACTAACACCCGGATTGCAGTTCCCGACGAGAAATATAGCAGTTTTACCACCGACGCATTTTGGAGCAAGTTCGGCAATTTTAAGCACCCGTCTCTGTTCGCCTATAATGAAGTGCCCGGCGGCTACTCCGTGAGCAAATCGCAATATGCTCTCGATGAGGATTTTATAGGTATGCTCGAGATTCCGGGACAATACGAAAACGGCAATGTGGTGGCTATCGCAAAAGACTCATTTAAGGGTTATACCGGCCTCACCGGCGTCACTCTCCCTGAAGGACTGACTTCGATCCGTCGATGTCTGCCCTGAAAATGCCTTCGCCTCTGAGACTTATACGGGTAATCTCACTGTTCCGTTCGGAAGCCTCGATGCATATAGCTCATCTGCTCCGTGGAAAAATTTCAGTGGTGGAATCAAGCAAGGATTCGGCGAGCGAACTCTCGCCGCTCCGCTACTTTCTCCAGAATCGAAAGAGATTAACAAGCCTCTCGAGTTAACGCTCACCAATAATAACGCGGGTGGCGATATTTACTATTACATAGTTTCGGAAGACGAAGCGAAAGATGCGGTTCACACCACCTACGCCTACACCAATCCTATCACTACCCCTTCCAAGACTTGCACGGTTTGTGCTTATATCAGTGATGGCACCAACTGTAGTGAAACGGCTTCTCAAAAATACACCTTTGTGCGCCTCAACACCGAGACAGGTCTCGACAAGGTGCTTGCCGCTAATGCCGGTGATTATTATCAAATCAATGCCGACCTCTATGGCCATTATCACGACGGAACATATCTCTATGCCTCAACTGTTAACAACAGCGGTTCTGCTAAGAACACATACAACGAGGAAAAGAAATCGGAATCGCTTAGCGACAAAGAAAGCGACTTCGTCCAAGAAGACTGGGTGGCTATCTCCGGCTTGACATCCGACTTTGTGGGAAAACAAATCGGAGCAGGAAAATTGGCTACCTTAGTTTCCAACACCGACTACCCGGTTATCTCATTCGCCGAAGAGGTATCAACCACGGATAATAGCATTGACATCAACACATTCCGTGTGGAAAACTTCAATATCCATGCCGAAAGTGATATAGTGCGCAACATGTGGCTCGTGGCTCCACAACCCGGCGAATATTGCAAGGTATTGGGATTTGTGAATATGGAGAATATCCATAAAGATGAGGGCTACCTCGTATTGAAGTCGGCAGAGAGCGAAACAATAAACGAATACAACACTACAATCGAACCGCTCACAATGAATGTGTATTTCGATGTAGCAACCTTTAATTTGGGTACCGTTGACGGTTGGTATGACTATACCGGAATAGTGTCGAAAGATGGCGATGCTTTGAAATTCACAGCATTGAAGAGTTCAAGCGAACCGATATACACCGGCATAGAGGATGTAGAGACCGGCAACTTACGCATATTTGCTGCCAATGGCAACATCAATGTGATAGCCGATGATTTGACCTCAATCAGAGTTTTCTCGGCAACCGGACAACTCGTAAGTTCATTGCAAGCCTCAAGCGCCACAATCGCCGTAGCACCCGGCTTCTATTTGGTGAAAGTAGGTGACAAAACAGCAAAAATCGTGGTGAAATAACGCCACCGCCCATCACGAGGCAGTGAAATAACAGGCGCAGCCCATTTTTCGATAATGCGCTGCAAAACATAAGGCAAAGCCCAGACTTTTTTCAAGTCGGGGCTTTGTGTTAGTTTAAAAAAGGTTTTGTAACTAACAGATAAAAAATGGTCGTAAAGATGCATTCAAAATATATTGTGACGAATTGTTTTATGCAAATCTACATATAGTATATCAACACTTTTATGAGGGACTTTTGTGAAAATAACACACTTTTATGAGGGAGTTTTGTGAAAATTATACACTTTTATGAGGGACTTTTGTGAAAAAGATACACTTTTATGAGGGACTTTTGTGAAAAAGGTACACTTTTATGAGGGAGTTTTGTGAAAACTGTACACTTTTATGAGGGACTTTTGTGAAAAAGGTACACTTTTATGAGGGAGTTTTGTGAAAATAGCACACTTTTATGAGGGACTTTTGTGAATAATGATACACTTATATGAGGGAAATAATTCTTCGGACGTGTCCGACCGGTCCGACCCCACCGAAATAATCAGCTGACCCGAAAAAAAGAACCGCTGCATTTATATAAGAGCCTGGGGCAATAGCCCGAGTTGTCAAATCAACTGCGCCAACTCGCTATCGGAGGGGTTTTCGCTGATAATCTCGCCGTTAGGGTCGATTAGAAGGGTGCGATACCCCATAGAACTGATGCGATAGGTTTCGTGAAGTTGTGATTCGTGTCCTTCGGCGTCGAAAAATTGCGAGCCGTTCTGTAAGTTGTCAATTTTGCTGACTTCACCAAAAACCAAAGCGCTGCGGTCGTAGTTAACCGCGATGTGTTGCAAATTGCTGCTTGCACCTGCAATTCTGTCGTAGTGCATGTTGCTGATTCTCGATTGGGCGTCGGCCGACGACCAGAAAGTGAGTAATACATAGTTTCCCTTCAAATCTTGCAGCGACACAGTGGTGTCGGCGTTGCTTACCGTGAAATTTGGTGCCAGATAGCCAACACGGCTGTCGATGACTTTGGCGTTGTAAGCAGAAGAGAAAACGAGCAACATTGCAATAGTTGCAACTGCCAATAAAGTTTTCTTCATGCGTTTGCTGTTTCGTTAAACTTCAGACTGCATCCGCGAATACATTCGAGAGGGCAGTCTTGCCGATTTTCGGCTGCGTGCCAATCAAGCTCTACGGGGCTTGTTGGTCTTAAATCGTGTGCAAAGTTACGCAATTATTTTTATTTGTGCAAGTGTGCGCTGCGTTAAATAAGTGTAAAGGTTTGATGAGTAGAGTGTTAAACGGATTGTGTGCTGTCAGTAAAATTAACAATGGAATGAAAATTAACAAAATGTGTTAAATCGCTGACAGAGTATGCTCTGAGCGATGATTTTATGAGTGAACTTGGTTGAGATTTAACATTTTGCGGGCGATGAAAAGAGTGTTAAAAACGTTGATGAGAAAACGGTTGAATTAGGTGTGATTTTTATTATAATTTAACCATATAATAGAGCGTTGATGGGTGTTTTTTGGGGATACAGAAATGCCGTTCGCGGGGGCACAATGGTGCTTAGCGAACGGCGTAGGTGGTATTAATGGGTCGTTTAGTCATCGCTTGGGAGCGAGTCGTCGCCTTCGTAAGAGGGGAGGGCTTTAGTGGCTTTCACGCCCAGCGATTTGATGTCGTTGGCGCGTTTGAGTATGTTGCCGCGA
>SFTJ01000015.1 GCA_004563195.1 bacterium | reverse complement strand
GGCGTGGGTCATGCGCACCAACAGCACATAGCGCGATATGTTTTCGCCGGTGAGGGCACTCACCTTGCGGTTGAGCTGTCGATGGCTGACACCTAGTGCTGAGGCTATGTTGTTCACATTCACGCAGTTGTGTTCCATCTGGGTGTGGATGATGTCGGTGACCTTGGTTATAAACTGGCGGTCGCTGTCGCTCATCTCGGTTATGGTGTTATCGGTGTGGTTGGAGAAATTGCGCACAAACTTATCCTGGGTGGCCTTTTGAGTGGCGAGAATGCTGTTGATGATGTTATTGAGTTCTTCGGAGTCGAAAGGCTTGGTGAGATAGGCATTGGCGCCGGCTTTGAATGCTTCGTTGCGGTCGTTTTGGGTGCTTTTTGCCGAAATCACTATAATGGGTATGTGGCTAACTATGCTCGAATTACGTATGTCCTTACATAGTTCGAGGCCGTTGCGTTCGGGCATCATGATGTCGGTGATGATGATGTCGGGCATTATGGCGAGGGCTATATCCATGGCTTCGATTCCGTTGTGGGCATAGTGGATATTGAAGTTGCGTAGCACCGAGCCGGTGTAATAGAGTATGTCGTCGTTGTCCTCGGTGATGAGTACCACCGGGCGATTGTCGATGTCGCCATTGTCGATTGGCATTATGGCGGGCTTATCTATATCATTCACTATGGCATCGGGTTGGGTATCATTGCTGAGGGCTTCCCAGTGGCCATCGCCTTGCACCAAGGGCAGATGTATCACAAATTTTGCTCCTCCCTCGGGATTGTTTGAGGCTTCGATGGTGCCGTTCACCACTTTCACCAGATTGTGGGTGAGGGCGAGGCCCATACCCGAACCGATGGCATCGTTACAGCCTAAATTGCTCGAGTAGAAGAGGTTGAAGATATGTGGCAAATTCTCGGGTGCGATGCCTCTTCCGTTGTCTTGCACGGTGAGCACCAGTTCCGACGCTTCTTTTACTGCCGAAATCTGTATTCTGCCGTTGTGAGGGGTGAATTTCAGTGCATTCGACACCAAATTATTGAAAATCTTGTTAAGATAGTCGGGCACAAAGTCCATCTCAATGTCGTTGTGCGAGATATTGAATGAGATGTTGATATTCTTGTTGCGAGCCAAGTCGCGAGCGCTGTCGACGAGTGTATGCAGATAGCCTGCCACATTGCCGTGCTGAAAGTTGTGGGTTATGTTTTTCGACTGCAGGCGGGCTATGTCGAGAATTTGGTTGATGAGGTTAAGCAGGTTGTTGCCTTGTCGGGTGATTATGTTGCCCATTTCCGGCAGGTCGGTGTCGGTGGCATTGCCTTTCATCATTTCCTTGCCAATGCCTATGATGGCGGTGAGCGGAGTGCGAAATTCGTGCGAAATATTGGTGAAGAACGAGGTGCGCAAGCGTTCGAGTTCCTTGAGGCTTTCCTGTTCTTTGCGGCTGGCGCGGCGGGCTATGTTGAGCAAGATGATGATAACGGCAAGAAATCCCATAAGTGCGCACAAAGCCACTATTATGAAGTTGCGGGTATTGCGCTCCTTGGCCATGTCGCCCTTTATGGCATTGAGTTCGGCTTGGCGAGTGTGGTGCTCATATTGCACTCGCTGGTTTTGTATTTCGAGCAGATTTTTGTCGCTGGTGATGCTGTCGGTGATTTGATGGCAGCGCACGTAGCACTTTAGAGCCATTGAGGGATTGCCGAGGGCATCGTAGAGCTTGTATTTAAGCTTATAAATGGCGGCGAGGCGGTCGCGTGAGTGTCCGTCTACAGCCACCGATTCGGCACGATTGAGCAGGGCGGTGGCTTCGGCATATTCGTGGTTCTCGATGTGTATTTCGGCGAGCGAGAGGCACGAGTTGAGCCAGTGCCATTTGTCGATTAGGCCTTCCATTTCATAGGCTTTGCGATATTCGGAGTATGCCAAGGTGGTTTTGCCTTGCTTGCGATAGATGTTGCCGAAATTCACGTGGCATAGGGCTATACCGAGGTCCGACTTTGCTATGAGATTCATTTTCAGTGAATTGCGATAGTACACCCAAGCCGAGTCGAGTTGGCCGTTTCGCTCGAAAATCGAACCGATGTTGGCATAATTGATGGCTTGTCCGAGGGCGCTGCCCAGTTCGCGTTCGCCTTTGAGTGCTAGTCTGAACACCGAGTCGGCTGTGGCATAATCGTCGAGTCGTAGGCTTATGTTGCCTATACCGTTGAGCGACACCACCTTGTTTTTTCGGTTAACTATGCTTGTGGTATCGCTGTATTTGTCGCAGAGTGTGAGGGCTTTGTAGTGAAAAGTAGATGCGTCGTGCATCATGCTCATGCGGCGATAGTTGGTGCCTATGTTGTTGAGATTTTGTATCATCTCGAGCGTGTCGGCTATGCTGTTGGCAATGTCGAATCCGGCTGTGTGGGCATCGATGGCTTCGATAAATTTGTTTTGTTCGCGATAGACCACGCCCATACGCTTCAAGGTGAGCATTTCGCCTACCGCATCGTTGGCTTTGCGGTAGTCTTGGCGAATTCTTTGCAGCGACTCCACATCGTTTTGCTTCGACAATATGCTGTCGATGCGAGTGCGGTGTAGCGTGTCTTCGCTGCTCGGTGATATCTCCTGTCGGCACGCCGGCAACATCGTTGCCAGAGCAATAAGCAGCAACAAGCATCGAGCAATATGCTTTATTGCTGATGATTGAATATGAAAAAACGTTGTCATCTATCGGTTATTAGTAAAAAATACCTTAGTTTGTCTTACTATATAGTATAATTGGTTTTCTGTCTACAAATTTAATCATTTTTCCTATTAAAATCATTGCATTTCGTATGAATTATGTGTTTTTTTTACTACTCGGGAGTAGAAGCTGTAATTTTTTTTGAGGAGGATTTTTATCATTGAAAAATCTTGAGATACAGGTATTTGTGAACAATTTATGTCCGATATTGATAAATTTAGCGTAATATAATTGTCAATTTTGATAATATTTTTTTTCAAAATGATAGTTATCAAGTATTGGCATAGGCATAAATTTGCGTTGTAAACGATTTCGCTTTGTTGCGCATGCGATAATGGTGAAATTGCAGAAAACAAAACTATACGACGCCACTCAATAATAAGTCAATTAATGTTAGTATCACAGACTAACGAAGGTTTTTGATTTAGGATTTTTTGGGAACAATCAATCATTGTAGCGGACGCATGAGAGCGACCGTTGTCACGGAGAAAGAGGCATCTGTAACTATATTAGGTGAAGTGCTTGCATCGTGGCCAGACCAAAAACATTGAGCCTCCAAGTGGGATGTGAAGCATGGCGGATATGAGGCAGATATAAAAAATACTATCCGGTTTCAGTTCAGGTGCCTCGAGCTTCTCCTGATTTTTCTCGACATGAGAAAGGTAGTTTTAAGAGACTTTTGATAATATTAGATGTTAATAATGGCAGACAGTGGTATAATAGTTGTAAAAATATTGCAACAGAAAGCATTACAACGATAAGTGATATTAATAATAAGAGATCCAGTAATAACAAAGGTAGTTGGGGAGATGCTTGTGAAAGTGTCTCCTCGATTTTTTATTTATGTGTAAAGCTACATTGCCACCCGGTCTTAGAAGGCTGTGAAATGCTGTCCTCCGCACATAGGAGGGCATAGCGCGATGCTTTTACTTGAGTGAGCGAATCACTCTGCAGGGATTGCCGGCGGCGAGCGAGTCGGCAGGGATGTCGTGGGTCACCACGCTTCCGGCGCCTATCACGGTGCGGTCGCCTATGGTCACGCCGGGGCATACGGTAACATTGCCGCCCAACCAGCAGTCTTCGCCTATCACTATGGGGTGTGCCGACTCTATGGTCTGTCGGCGCAGGCGATAGTCGATGGGGTGCTGCGGCGTGTAGAGCGAGCAGTTGGGCCCTATGAGAGTGCGGGCGCCTATAGTGATGTTGCCGGCATCGAGCATCATGGCATTATAGTTTACAAACACATTTTCGCCTATGTGCAGTCCGTTGCCGTGGTCGCAGTGGAACGGCGGCAATATTGTGGCAGAGGCAGGGATGCCGGGAATCATATCCTCGAGCACTTGGCGATAGTTGTCGTGGTCGATGCCCGATTGGTTGAATTTCTCGCATGCCAGGCGCGAGCGAGTGAGGCTGCCATCGATTACCGGGTCGGTCCAATTGTACGTCTCGCCGCTGCGCATCTTGTTCCATTCGGTCATATCGGCCGACTCCGATGTACTGGTACTCACCGGCTCATCGGCGGGTATTGTGGCAAGCAACTTTGCCGCGGCGGTGTGACCCATTTCGGCAGCTTTTTCGAGCATGGCTTTTGCTCGTGGCACATCTTTTTCGAGGCAGTCGCCCAAGAGCAGACGTCGGCCCACCGAGTAGAGTGTGTCGGCATCGCTGTTGAGCATATAGTTATTGCAGTTCATAGCGCGTAGTTGATGATTATCGGTTTCTATTCTTGTTTCTTGGAGCAAAGTTAGCCTTTTCCTCCGGATTTTGAGCGTGTTTTGCCACTGTATCAGTTTCCTTTATTAGAAATTATTGCATAAAACTTGTGATTTTTTTGTAAATATAGGTTGCTAATTAAAAGATATTTTTTAACTTTGCTCGCAATTGAAAAATGCCGGTTTTAACAGAATTTATTTTTAATAACATAAATAAACCAAATTGATTTTTTTTAATTTATGAGAAAATTTTACATGTTTTTGATGAGCATGTTGCTATTCTCGTTTGTAGCATCGGCTCAAACCACAATTGTGGTACATCTCGACTCAAAGGACAGAGCTTACGTAGAAATCAATGGCTCGGAAGTTCCCAATCTTGTAGATGGCGACAACACCATCGAAGTTCCGCAGTACACTTCGATCTACATCAAGAGCCGCAGTGGTGCGTTCCTCACCAAGGTGGTTAAGAAATCGACCGGTACTGAAGAAACTATCTACAACATGAGCCAGTGCTCGGTTTATCCCAACGCAAGCGATACATGGACCGTTACTTCGGCTCCGGCTTCAGAACTTCGCACCGAGAAGTGCCAAGTGAAGGTCGACAATGCAGAAAAGGTGCAAGTGATGCTTTCTAACACTTATTCTATTGTGAAGCTTACCAATGGCGAATTTGTGGACGTGCCTTACGTTCCCGGTGTGGAAAACCAACTTATGATTAGCCCAGCCAACTATGGTGACGTGCTCAACCGAGTGCTCTTGAACGGCGAAGAGGTTGCTCCAAGCAGTGGAAGCAGTTATTATGTTAATATCAAAAACGGCGACCAAGTGGAAATCGTTTCGGAATTCGAAGATAAGGACTGCAACATCGACTTCGTATATGTGGGCGAAGACATCACAGGCATAGTTAAGAGCGTCTCTGTAAATAATGAGACTGTTACCAACTTCAACGACGAAGACTTCACCGTGAAGGCAGGCAAGACTATGTACATTACATTCGACGCCCAAACATATAAGCTCGACGCTTTGAAGATTAACGACGAAAGTGTATATGCTAGCACAAGCTATCAATTTGTGGTTAAGGACGATACCAAGATTGAAATCACCGCTCACCGTTATGCCGAACTCACTGCTAAACTCACCGTTGACAATGCTGCCAACATCACAGTGGCTAAGGGCTACTCTTACAGCACTGATTATATCACCATCGCCGACGGCGAAAATGAGATTAAGGTGAGCGAAGCGGCTCCTCAAATCTACATTATGGCTGTTTCGGGTGCCAACATCAAAAAGGTTGTAGCCGGTGGCGCTGAAGTTTATCAAGACTACGGAGGCGGTTACTCGGTTACCATTACCGATGGTATGGAAATCAGCGTAGAAACATCTGCTCTCGAACGCAATGCCACTCTTAATGTATATATGGGCGTAGATCCAAAAACGCTTAATTATTTCTCAATGACTCGTGCCGACCGCTCTCAAGTGACTTTGGTGAAGGGTTGGAACGAAGTTAAGTTCGGCGAAGACCTCAGCATCGATAATCCATTCTCTTGGTCATGGTATGATAATAATGTTACCACTCAATTTGGCGTGGTTAAGTTGAACGACGAAGTATTGGCTCCGCTTTACGACAATTCGGTTTCTTACTCAGCTTCATTCAAGGATGGCGACAAACTCGTGATTTGCCCATCGTCGGATGTCGACACTTCGAGCATACGTGCTATCGCTGCCGATGCTGAAGAAATGCCTGAATTTGTGTTCACCATCACAGGTCAGAAGATTAAGGCCGACAATCTCCCTGCAGGCATTTACATTATCAATGGTAAAAAGGTAGTTATCCGATAAATAACATAACCATAATAAGCGACTTTGCTCAATGTGCTTTTGTGCACTATTGAGCAAAATCGCTTTTTTTGATTCTTTTATTACTCGAACGCTAAAACAAACACAAAATTTCTGATGAAAAAGTTATTTCTACCGGCTTTGCTCGTGGCTATGTGCTTGGGAGCAAGCGCCCAGACTCGACTTGACCTCGGTAGCCGTGCCAAATTGCGCCAAATGCGCATGGAGCAAGCGAAGCCTGCCGATAGCGAGTATTCCAAGTATGCTTCGAAGCTAAAAACTTTGATGAACGTCAATCCCGACCACGCTTTGGCTATTCTCAAAGTCGATGACGATGCCACTGTGGCTCGCCTCGAAGAGAACGGCGTGAACGTGATGCGTCACACCTTGGGATTTGCTTTCGTGTCGATGCCCGTCGACCAAGTGGAGAAGGTGGCTGGCTTGCAAGGCGTGCGCCGCTTGCAACTCGCTCGTTCGGTGCAAACCAAAAACAAGTTTGCTCGTCAGTCTACCGGTGTCGACCTCATTCACAGCGGCACAGGACTCACTAAGGCCTACACCGGCAAAAATGTGGTGTGTGGTATTGTTGACTCGGGTGTAGACCCCAACCACATCAATTTCAAGGACGACGAAGGCAATAGCCGCGTGGGCTTGCTCTCGTATGCCAAAATCTCAAACGATGGCACTAAAATCAATTTTAAATATTACGAAAGAGACCAAGTAAGCCAGTTCACCACCGATACAAGCGACTCATATCACGGCACTCACACTATGGGTACCATGGCAGGCAGCTATCGCGGCGAGGCCACTGTGGCTTTGCCCGATGCCAATAAGCAACTCGCCGACGTGAGCGTCACTCTCAATCCTTACTACGGCGTGGCATACGATGCCGACATTGTGGCTGCTTGCGGCGACTTGCTCGACTATGTGATAGCCGTAGGCGTGGAAGATATACTCAACTATGCTATCGAAAACAACAAGCCTTGCGTTATCAACCTTTCGCTTGGCAGCAACGACGGTCCTCACGACGGTACAGGCGTAATCAACCAATTCTTCGATGCATGTGCCCAAGAACTCAATGCTATCATCTGCGTGGCTGCCGGTAACGAAGCCGACCTTACAATCGCCGCTCACAAAACATTTACCGACGACGATAAGGAATTCAAGACATTTATCGAAGGCTACGACTACAATGGTTCGTACGTTCGCTACGGCTCTACTTCGGTCTACAGCAACGATGATAAGCCTTTCACTAAAGTGCAAGCCGTAGTCTACAACACAAGTCGCGGCAACGTAAGCACTCGTCTTAATATTGAAATCGACCCCGATAAGTCTACAGGCGGTACGAGCAAATATTGGGTGACATCCGCCGACTGGCAAGAATCGGATACAGATATTCTCCACGGCACACTTGGCGCATCGTTCCAAGGCTACATAGGCATCGGATACGATTGGGATTCGGAGAGCGGCAGATTCTATGTCATGTTCGACTATACTTTGTACAACGGCGGTACAGGCATTGGTGCTCAAGGCAACCACAATCATGAGTATTATGTGGGTCTGCTCATCAACGGTGAGTCGGGACAACGCATCGATGTGTTCTGCGACGGTCAGATGTCGTTCCTCTCCGATAATTCGGTGGCAGGATGGCAAAACGGTACAGCCGACGGCTCTATCAGCGATATGGCTACCGGTAAGGACATCCTCGTGGTGGGCTCATATAACACAGCCGACTGCTGGGGCAGCATCAGCGACGGTTACACCTATTTCCCCGGCTATAGCGTGCCTGTGAACGAAATCACCAACTTCTCATCGTGGGGCACTCTCTACGATGGTCGCACATTGCCGCACGTGCTCGCTCCGGGCGCCACTATCGTTTCGTCGTACAACCGCTACTACACTCCCGAAACCGGTTCGGTGGCTGCCAGTGTGCCGGGTTCGATTCACAACAATGAGTGGGGCTGGGCTCTCGGTACTTCTATGGCCACTCCTCACGTAACCGGCGCCATAGCTTTGTGGCTCGAAGCCGATCCTACACTCACCATTGGCGACGTGAAGGAAATCATCGAAGCTACTGCCGTGAAGGATGAATATACCGCTGTCAACACCGTGCAAAGCGGTTGGGGTAAATTCAATGCCTACGAAGGCCTCAAGGAGGTGCTTCGCCGTGCCGAGTCGGGCATCAATGATGTGCAAGCCGACAATCGTCTGCTCGTCACTCCTATGGGCGACAACATCTTCGAAGTGTTTGTGGCAGGTCAGAGCAAACTCTGCACTTCGGTCTACAGCACATCGGGCGCTCTCGTGGCTCAGCGCACCAATGTCGGCGACACTGCCACCATCGACTTGAGTTCTCTCACTCCAGGCTCATATATCATCAATGTTAACGGTAAGGTGAGCAAGTGCGTTATCATTAAGTAAATAATAACCAACAACATAAACGAATAACATGAATATCAATTTTAAAAATTGGGCAAAGACGCTTGTAGTGGCATTGGTGGCTCTATTTGGCTACTCAAGTGCTATGGCGCAGGATGCCGAGCCCATCATCACACTCAAGACCAATCTCTATGACAAGCTTGGTGCCACCAACAGCTGCACCATAGTGATTGCAGGCTTCGCCGAAAGCGACTGGATTGACGTTGACTGCGGCGCCGGCACCGAAGAACATGAATTGGTGAAAATGACTTACGACTCCGAAGCCGGTACTTACACTGGCACCACTCTCTCTTGCAATGTGGATAAGGCAGGCATCATCCGCATCTACGGCGATGCCGCCAACATTCAATATCTCGACCATGACTTGCTCGCAATAGATGTCGACGACAACCCATTCAACGTTAGCCCTCTCAAAATTGGCTCTAATCACCCGGCTCTCACCATCCTCGAGATTGGCCAGACCGAGAACCTCGACCAGGAATTCAATCTTTCGGACTATCCTTTACTCGTGTCGTTCGGCGCTTATGCCAATAAGGGCCTTCGCAAACTCGACCCAACCGGTTGCCCGGAATTGGTGCGCTTGTCGATCGATGTTTCGAACGTTCAAACACTCGATGTTTCGAAAAACCCAAAACTCAAAATCCTCAACATCAGCGAAACCGGCATCAAGGATATCGACTTGAGCAACAACCTCGAATTGCAGCAACTCTACTGCGTACACCAATCGGGCTCGATGCACCAAGATGCCAAGATGGACCGTCTCGACATATCTAAGAATACCGAGCTGCTCTATCTCTTCGCAAGCGGTAACAACTTAACCGAAATCGACCTTAGCAACAACAAAAAGTTGCAAAATATCTATCTTAGCGATAACTTGCTCACCAAAATAGATATTTCTAACAATACCGATATCTTCAACCTCATCCTTCGCAACAACTATCTCACTTTTGCCACACTCCCGTTCCCGCAGAGCACTTGGGTAGACTACGACTACTATCCTCGCAATATGGAAGTGAACAAGAGCTACAAGGTGGGCGACGTAATCGACCTTAGCGACAAGGTGCTTCGCGAAGGCACCGTAACCACTATGGCTGTCTACTCCACCAGCGAAGAGTCGGCTGGTGCCATAAAACTTGTTGACGAATCGTACTACAACTACGCCGATGGCAAAATCTCGTTCAACCAAGCTATGACCGACAGCGTGTATGTGGCTTTTGCCAACGATGCATTCCCAGAAATCACACTCGACGGTATGCCATTGCGCACCACCAAGTTCGCCGTAAAGAGCGAAGAAAACTTCGGTAAGGACATAAAGAAAGTATCGTTCAAGGCAGCCCTTTTGAGTGGCGGCGGTGTAGATCTTAACTTCAAGGTGGGTATAGCAGGCGCAACAGCCGAGAATCCTAAGACCTTCATGGTGGAAACAGCTGAAGGCACCCTCGTAGAGTGCACAGCTACCACAAGCGAAATCCCTGCCGATGCCAACGTGACTGGCCTCAACAGCCCTCTTGGCGCTGTGGCTATCTATGTGCACGAAGGCGACTTCATAACTGCTCTCGACATCGAGAACTTGCAACTCACAAGCATCGACCTCTCACAGGCTCGTGCTTTGAATCACTTGCGCTTGGTGGGTACTCAACTCTATAGCATCGACCTCGGTTGGAACCGATCGCTCCACTCACTCGTGCTCACAGGCAACTACTTAAGCACTCTCAACATTCGTGGCGTGAACGATGCTTACGATAAGACTCTCCTTCAAGATATCGACCTTAGCAACAATGGCTTAACTGCCGTTACGCTCAACGATATGTACACCATCCACAACCTTAACTTGAGCCACAACAACCTCACCGAACTCTTGTTTAAGGATGCTGATATGATGGAAACCCTCGATATTTCGTACAACAAGTTTGCCAATGTCAACTTGAGCTACTGCACCCTTATGACCAAGCTCGATATTTCGCACAACGAAATCACCGACCTTGTGCTTCCGGAGGAAATCTCGCTCAAGGAACTCCACTGCGAAAACAATGGCTTCAACTTCGCTACATTGCCACAGTTGCCAAGCCTCGAAGTATATACCTTCGCTCCGCAAAACGACATCAAGATTTCGCCTATCGGTCCCGGTTGCGACCTCTCGGAATACAACACCAACGGCGTAACCGAATACGTTTGGAAATTTGAAGACGGCACCTTGCTCGTAGAAAACGACGACTATACACTCGCCGATGGCAAGACTCGCTTCGCCGAAAAGAATATTGGCAAGAAGGCTTATTGCGAAATGACCAATGCCACATTCCCGGGCTTGACTCTTACCACTTCAAAGATAGAAATTGCCGGTATGCCGGAATATCTGCTCGGCTCGTTCACTACCAAGAACGACGGCACTGCCACTTTGACTATGAGAGCCACTGTGGAAGGTTCGATTATCTGCATCGACTGGAAGGGCGAAGGTGTGGACATCGACCAATATGTGCTCACCACAAACCCCACCACTTTCAATGTCACCACACATGCCGGTTGCAATGCCAAGGTTTATTCTTATGGCGAAAAGAGCAACCTCTCGGTATTCAGCCTCGATGGTGCCGCTCTCGAATCGGCCGACTTCTCGAATATGACCGAACTCATCTGCTTGAGCGTGAAGAAAGCCGGTTTGACTTCGATTACTTTGCCCGATGCTCCCGAATTGATGGAACTTATGCTCGACGGAAATGCGCTCGAAAGCATCGATTTGAGTAAGTACACCAAGCTTTATCTCTTGACACTCAACGATAATAAGTTCACCTCGTTCGACCTTTCGAGACCTCAGCCGCAACAAGTTGACCGAAGTCGACCTCACTGGCGTGCCTAACCTCAACCAGTTGACCGTGGCTCACAACCAATTGTCGACCATCGACCTCTCGATGATGCGCGACCTCAAGGTGCTATTCGTCGACTACAACAAGTTCCGATTCAGCACATTGCCTCGCAATAATGGCTATTCACTCTACACCTATTTTGGTCAAGCCGAAATTCCTGTAACCGACAGCGATGGCAAGATTGACCTCTCGGCTGAGGCTTCGGTTGAGGGCGTTGACACCGAATTCCGTTGGTTCTTCGGCGAACCCTCAATCAACGAAGAAACCGGTGCTCTCGAAGGTGAAGAACTCTACATCGATGAAGAATACACCATCGAAAACGGTGTGACCACTTTCTTGAAGAACATCAATGGCGTGATGTGTACGCTCACCAACAGCGCATTCCCCAATGTGATATTGTTCACTCCGCTCATCAATATCACCACTTGCGGCATCGAAGGCATTGCTGCCGATGCTCACAAGGTGGCTTATGCTCACGAGGGTAATGTCTACGTAGTGGGTATCGAAGGTAAGGCAAGTGTCTACAGCACTTCGGGCGCTCTCGTGGCTCAGAAGGAGGCTGTGGCCGGTACTGCTCGCTTCGAAGGCCTTGCCGCCGGCGTATATGTAGTGGTAGCCGATGGCATCAACCAAAAGGTGGTAGTGAAGTAATCACTCCTCGGGCTTTGCCGCTCGCTGTGGCGGCAAAATGCCTGACCTGAATCTTATATGCGTTTCGACTTTCTGCGCCCGATATTCCGGCGAGGAAAGTCGAAACTTTTTTTGTGTTTTTGCGATGATTTTTTCGATTTTAGAAGTTAATTTCGTTATATTTGCAAGTTGAAAGTAGCGCGCTGCACTATGCACGGCGCCGCGAACAGATTAATTTGATTTTTTTATCATAAACCTTCTTCTATGGCAAAAAAGAAAAGAACTACCATACCCGGAGTGTCGTTTTCGTGGAAAAGAGCATTGGGCATAACCAAATTGAAGCGAGAATTTACCAAGGCTACGGGCATACCCACCACCAAGGCGGGCGTGGAGCGCAAATTGGGCTCTATGATTTTAGGAATGTTTTTAGGCGGTAAGAAGAATTCCGACAACAAAGATGATAATGAAAAAGTTTATTAGTGCCATATTATTGATTATGCTTGTGGCATGTGCTCAAGTGGCGGAGAAAGGCACCCGTCACACCACAGTGGCTCCGTTGCCATCGGGGCTCGATGTAGCACATCTCACCGATGCCACCGTGGCTGCGCGCTTCGATGTAGACCAAATCGATTGGCAACAGCGCATCATCTATCTCGACGTCTATGCCGAGGATCGCTACGATGCTGTCGAAATTTCGCGTCTCGAAGTGGGCGATACGCTGGCTTTTGATGGACGTGGAGTGGTGGTGGATAGCATTAGCACCGCCGGCGATGTGGTGCGCATCAATGGCGGCATCGAATATGGCGGCGCCGAATTGGTGGCCGACGAGGGCGGCACTTATCGCGGACTGATGCTCGACGACCACGGCACATATTCGCCCATAGGCAATGCGCAGTTGCCGCTTGCCGACGACCTCACACTCACCGATTGCGGCGACGATTACACATCGCCATCTCGCACCATTGCCTGCGACGATATCAAAGACTATCTTGAGCAGGACAGCATCGATAGGAAATTTTTCTGCCTCAACACCACAGTGAGAATTTCGCAAGGCAAAGTAGTAAACATCACTCGCCGCTGGATTCCGTAGGAATCAATAACACACCGTATTTCAACGGCTCTGATATCCGTTTTCTGCCCACATCATCATCTCCGATTCGAAAATCGATGTGCAAAAATATAGGAGGCGATATATATTAGGCACAAATAAGCGTTAACAAGTGATAGAATAACGCTTTGATTTGCTATGAATCTATATAAATCAAGGTGCTAAATATTTGGAATCTTGAAAAATGGAAATATAATTGCTATTGAGTGAATATTTATAATAAAAACATTAATTGTGAATAATAAAAGATTAGAAGAAATCATCGGAGAGAGTATCTCACATGTCATAAGTGAAGACTCAAAAAATGCAAAAAAACGCACACAAAAGAATATAATCAATGCGTTCAAAAAGGGTAAAAGTGGGTATCATGGCATAAGAACTATAGCAGTGTTTACATCTGAAAATCCCGATTCAATTCCTGCGCCCAATAATGTTAACCGAAAGAACTTAGAATCGCTACATAAATCATTGAAAAGCGCAAATTATGTGAGCATACCATCAATAGACCAATGGGAAGGGCAAAAGGAACATCCATACACAGTGATAAACATATCACGTGAAAGTGCTGCAAGATATTGCGGACAATATCAGCAAACCAGTTTCGTTTTCTACGAGTTAGAAGATGATTCAACTGTAAAATGTGAGTATTGGGAAAAGGAAGAGCCTACACTACCATATGACCCTCATAAAAATGATTACATCAAAATAGGAGAAACTAAGGAAATTATAGAGACTCCAAATTCAGATGAGAACTTTTCACAAATAGGAAAGGACTTCAATTATTCTGCTGTCTTTGAAAGTATAAATGAATCTATCTGTAGAAATCTAAACGCTATGGCAGAAAAAGGTTTCGGTGGTTCTAACAATACTTTTGGAACAATAATAGATTTTTCTATTAACCGAAGCGGACAAGCGCCACATATATATAGAGGTCTATTATATAAAGGACTTTTACAGTAGTTTTTCAATGAATGTAAAAAAATAACCCCCATATCATATTACGTATAAAGGGCGTGTCCCGCAGTCGTAACGACTTGTGCAGGCACGCCCTTACTGGGTAAAGGTTGTATTGTGTGATTATTTGCCTCTGAGATATTTATCTACCTTTTGAGCAGCATCGCGGCCGCTTGCCATGGCGCGCACCACGAGCGATGCTCCGTTGGCGGCATCACCGCACACAAATGTGTTTTCGGCAAACTCCGGTTGCTCGGGCTTCGGCTTCCACCATAATGGGGCGTCCGCCGTCGGGATTTGGCTTCCAGTCGATGGGTTGCACCTTCACGCCGGTGAGGTTGCCGTTGTTGCCTATAAATTCGAGCGAATTAATGTTCCAACGACGAATGCAGCCTTCCTCGTGCGACGAGGTGGTTTTGAGCGTGCGAGGCCAGTTAGGCCATGGGTTTTGAGGGTCTTCAGGCCCTTCCACGGGTTTGGGCATAATCTCTATCTGAGTCACCGATTTGCAGCCTTGGCGATGCGAAGTGCCTATGCAGTCCGAACCGGTGTCGCCGCCGCCTATCACCAGCACGTCTTTGTTCTTGGCAGTAACGCGCTCAGCCTTGCTGAATTCGGCTCCGGCAAGCACACGATTCTGCTGCGAGAGCAGTTCGAGGGCAAGATGCACGCCCTTGAGGTTGCGTCCCGGAATGTTGAGGTCGCGGGCGGTGGTCCATCAGACGCAATCGGCGGTCGATAATGAGTTTATTGAGTTTGAAATTTGGTATGCCGTAGCGCAGCAATCCACCGGCGGCTTCGTTTTGCTCAAACACGGTTACGCTGTAGCCCATCTTGTTCAAGCGATTGGCGGCCACCAGTCCGGCAGGGCCCGAGCCGATAATAGCCACGGTCTTTCCGTTGCGCTCGTAGTGCTGTGGAGTGATGAGTTTTTCGCGCCAAGCCACCTCGGTGATGGCACATTCGTTCTCGCGATTGGTTACGGGTGCGTGGTCGGTGAGATTGAGCACGCACGACTTCTCGCAGAGCGCCGGGCACACACGACCGGTAAATTCCGGAAAGTCGTTGGTGTAGTTGAGGCGACGATAAGCCTCGCTCCAGTCGCCCTTGTAGAGGGCATCGTTCCACTCCGGGTTTTTGTTGCCCAATGGGCATGCCCAGTGGCAGAATGGCACGCCGCAGTCCATGCATCGCGAAGCCTGTTCGCAGCGGTCGTGAATATTAAGAGTCTGTTCCACTTCGCTGAAGTCTTTCACGCGGTCGTGAAGCGGACGGTAGCCGGCTTCCACGCGTGGCACAGTAAGAAATGCTTTAGGATTTCCCATAATTATGTTGCTTTTGTATGGTTTACTATTAAATGAATTGTGTGGATTATTGCTCTTGTCGTAGCTTAGCTGTTGATAAGTTGCATATTGGCAATCTTCTCTTGCAGGCGACGCATCTTTTCTTCTTCGAGAACGCGCTTATATTCGATAGGCACTATCTGAATGAAGTCGTCGATGTATCGAGCCCAGTCGTCGAGCATCTTTCGTGCGAGCGACGAGCCGGTGTAGAGGTAGTGCTGACGAATGAGTTCGTGCAGTTCTTTTCGGCTCGAAGCCTCTTCCACGAGGTTGATTTCCACCTGGTCCATATTGCAATAGTAGTCGAAATCGTGATTCTTGTCCCACACATAAGCCACGCCGCCCGACATACCTGCGGCGAAGTTGCGTCCGGTGGTACCGAGCACCACCACGCGACCGCCGGTCATATATTCGCAGCAGTGGTCGCCGGCGCCTTCGATAACCGCCGTTGCGCCTGAGTTGCGCACGCCGAATCGTTCGCCCACGCGGCCGTTTACATAGAGTTCGCCGGCTGTGGCGCCATAGAGTCCGGTGTTGCCGGCTATGGTGTTGTCTTCAGCCACAAAGTCTTGTCCGGTGCGCGATGGCGGCAGTATGGATATGCGTCCGCCCGACAGGCCTTTGCCGAAATAGTCGTTGGTTTCGCCCTCGAGGCGCAGGTTCACGCCTCGCACGGCAAATGCGCCGAACGACTGTCCTGCCGAACCCTTAAACTTGATGTTGATGGTAGAGTCGGGGAGGCCTTCCTCGCCGTAGCGGCGAGCTATTTCGCCCGAAAGCATGGTGCCCACGGCACGGTCGGTGTTTTTTATTGCGTAGTCGAGGTTGATTTCCTCTTTTTCGTCGATGGCTTTGCGACATGCCTTGATGATGTCGAGGTCCTTCACGGCATCAACCTTGGTGAATGCGCCGCGATCCCAGTAGAGTGCCTTATCGGTGTGCTCCATGTGCAGCAGTCGCGAGAAGTCGATGGTGCCTTGCTTGGTGTTGGGGTCGGCACTATTCACTTGCAGCAAGTCGGTGCGGCCTATTATGTCCTTTAGTTTCTTCACGCCCATAGCCGAGAGGTGTTCGCGCACTTCCTGAGCGAGGAAGGTGAAGAAATTCACCACATATTCGTAGCGGCCTCTGAACTTGGCGCGAAGTCGTTCGTCTTGCGTAGCCACGCCCACGGGGCAGGTGTTGGTGTTGCACTTGCGCATCATCAAGCAGCCGAGCACTATCAGCGGCAGTGTGCCGAAGGCAAATTCGTCGGCACCGAGCATAGCCATAATCACCACGTCGCGCGCGGTTTTGAGCTGACCGTCGGTCTGAAGGCGCACTTGATTGCGCAATCCGTTGATTACCAGGGTTTGCTGAGCCTCGGCAAGACCTATTTCGGGCGAAATGCCTGCAAATCGCATCGAACTTGCCGGCGATGCACCCGTACCGCCTTCGGCGCCCGATATTACTATCAAGTCGGCTTTAGCCTTAGCCACACCGGCGGCTATGGTGCCCACTCCGCTCTCTGCCACGAGTTTCACGCTCACGGCGGCGGTGGGGTTCACATTTTTAAGGTCGAAGATGAGCTGTGCCAAGTCTTCGATTGAATAGATGTCGTGATGTGGTGGCGGCGATATGAGTGTGATGCCGGGGATGGCGTTACGGGTCTTGGCGATAATCTTATTCACCTTAAATCCCGGCAACTGGCCTCCTTCGCCCGGTTTTGCACCCTGTGCCACCTTGATTTGTATTTCTTCGGCATTCACCAGATATTCGGTGGTAACGCCGAAACGGCCCGAAGCTATCTGCTTGGTCTTCGATGAAAGGCTTATGCCGTCCACGGTCTGAGTGTAGCGCGAATTGTCTTCACCACCCTCACCGGTGTTGCTGCGCGAGCCGAGTTTGTTCATTGCCAACGCGAGGGCTTCGTGAGCCTCAATAGAGAGTGCGCCAAACGACATGGCGCCGGTCACAAAGTGCTTCACGATGCTTTCCACCGGTTCCACCTCTTCGAGCGGGGTGGGAGTGGCTGCTTTGGTAAATCCCAGGAAGTCGCGAAGGAATATGGGGTGCTCCTTCTTGTCGACGCTTGCCGACCATTCCTTAAATTTCTTGTACGACCCCAATCGGGTGGCAATCTGCAGATTGGCTATCGCCTCGGGAGTCCAGGCATGTTCTATGCCGTCCTTGCGGTAGTTGAAGAGTCCGGTATTCTGCAAGAAATCGCCTTCTCGGTAGTTAAATCCTTCGTCGTGCAGGCATATGGCATCTTTGGCAATGTCGCGCAAGCCTATACCGCCTATTGTGGAAATCTCGGTGCCGAAATATCGCTTGAGCACTTCCTCACTCACACCTATGGCTTCGAATATCTTGGCACCGCGATAAGAACGAATAGTGGAAATACCCATTTTCGACATAATCTTTTTCAAACCCTTGTCTACAGCCTTTATGTAGTTGGCTTCGGCAGTGGCATATTCCTCTTGTATCTTGTGCTCACGCACCAAGCGGTCGAGCACGGCAAATGTCATATATGGGCAGATGGCCGAAGCACCGTAGCCCAGCAGCAATGCTGCGTGCATCACCTCGCGTATTTCGCCCGATTCTACAATCAAGGCTGTCTGAACGCGCTTTTGCACCGATATCAGATAGTGGTGCACCGAACTGACGGCGAGCAGCGACGGTATGGCGGCATGGCCGGCATCGATGTCGCGGTCGCTGAGGATGATGTAGTTCACGCCGCTATCCACACTTTCCTCGGCACGGTGGCAGAGTTCATCGATGGCGTTGCGAAGCCCGCTTTCGCCCTTGCTGATGTCGAACACCATGGGCAGTTTTTGAGTTTTAAAACCTTTATATCGTATGTTGCAGAGTATGTCGAGTTGGGCATTTGTGAGCACCGGTTGCGGCAAGCGCACCATCTTGCAGTTGCTTTCGTCGGGGGTGAGGATATTGGTTCCCACAGCGCCGATATACTCGGTGAGCGACATCACCAAGTCCTCGCGAATAGGGTCGATGGCGGGGTTGGTAACTTGCGCAAATTGCTGTCGGAAGTAGTTGAAAAATATTTGAGGACGGTCGGAAATCACTGCAAGCGGGGTGTCGTTACCCATGGCAGCCACCGGCTCTTGAGCGAGTGTACACATAGGTATGATGGTGCGGTCGATGTCCTCTTGTCCGAAACCGAACACGCGCAGACGCATTTCGTAGTCGTCAACCGAATTGTCCACCTTGCGGCCACTCTTGAGTTTCTCGAGCTGTATGCGGTTGGTCGATAGCCATTTGCGATATGGGTGCTCGGTGGCAAGTTGTTCCTTTATCTCGCCATCGTAGTAGATGCGACCTTCCTGAGTGTCGATGAGCAGAATTTTGCCCGGTTCGAGGCGACCTTTCGACACCACATCGGCGGGCTCAAAGTCCATCACGCCAACTTCCGAAGCCACCACCATCATACCGCTCTTGGTGATGGTGTAGCGCGATGGGCGCAGACCGTTGCGGTCGAGCATACCGCCGGCATAGCGTCCGTCGGAGAACATCAGCGCAGCGGGGCCATCCCACGGCTCCATCAATATTGAGTAGTATTCATAGAATGCCTTGAGGTCTTCGCTGATGGGGTTGCGGTCGTTGAACGACTCAGGCACGAGAATAGCCATAGCCTGAGGCAGCGACATACCCGACATTACCAGAAATTCAAACACATTGTCGAGCGAAGCCGAGTCGCTCATGTCGGGTTGCACTATGGGCTTAATCTCCTTGATGTCGCCCAAAGCCGGCGACGAGAGCACCGATTCGCGCGCCTGCATCCAGCCGCGGTTGCCTCGCACGGTGTTGATTTCGCCGTTGTGGGCAAGCAGACGGAAAGGCTGGGCAAGTTTCCACTTGGGGAAGGTGTTGGTGGAGAAACGCGAGTGCACCAAAGCCAATCCTGAGGTGAAATAGGCGTTAGAGAGGTCGGGGAAGAAGCGGCGCAACTGCCCCGATGTGAGCATGCCTTTATATATAATGTCCTTGCTCGAGAGCGAGCAGATGTAGAAATCGTCGTCGTTGATGCGATTTTCGATGCGTTTGCGCACCTTGTAGAGCATTCGCTCGAACACAGGCACATCTTCATCGCGCACGCCGGTGATGAAGAGCTGCTTTATGTCGGGCTGCACCTCGCGTGCGCTCACACCCGGCACATCGTCGGCGGTGGGCACTGTGCGCAGGTGCATCAGTGTGAGCCCTTCGCGCTCCACTTCTTCGATGATGATGGCGAGTATCTCGCTTTGGCGTGTGGCATCTTTAGGCAGAAACACTATGCCGGTGCCGTATTTGCCTTTCTCGGGCACCGGAATGCCTTGCAAGAGAATAAACTCGTGAGGAATCTGCAGCAAGATGCCGGCTCCGTCGCCGGTCTTGTCGCGGGTCTCTGCTCCGCGGTGCTGCATGTTCTCGAGCACTCGCAGCGCATTGTCGACCAGAGCATGGCTCTTGTTGCCATTGATGTTTACCACCATGCCCACGCCACATGCGTCGTGCTCGTAACCTTCATAATACAATCCTTTTACCTTTTCCATTGTTTTGCTGAATTTTTGTTTGAGTTTTCAGTGTTTTGCTTTCAATTAGTTGCAAAAGTAGAAAAAATAATTTAAATATGTAGCATAATTGGCGAAAAATGTTGAAAAATGTGTTTTGTATGCCCCGCCACAGGCGTCTAATCCTGAAAGCGAAAATATAATCTAATAATTACTGGATATGCGCAATAAAGTAATCTAAGCAAGACAGGCGCCTGCTGATTGATAGTTTTATGTAAACTCAAGAAAGCAAATACGCGCCAATTAATAAGAATGAATATTTGGTAAATTTGTTGATTTTGAACATTTTTGCTCTAAAATAATGCGTTTATTATAGATAAATTTTATATCTTTGTCTCCGAATATTTGTCACAAGTGACAGTTTTTCGGAAAGTATGGTAATAAACAGACATAAATACATCGAGGAGCTGAGTCGTTCAAAGAACAACGGCCTCATCAAGATAATCACAGGCATAAGACGCGCGGGTAAGTCGTTCCTGCTAAAAAAACTCTTTCGCCAGCATCTATTGGAAGAGGGAGTGAAAGATGACCATATACTTGTCATAGATATGGAGAACAGGAAGAACAGAGAGTTCAGAAATCCCGACTATCTGTTAGACTGGGTGGAAAAGAAGATGGTTGATGATGAAACTTATTACATTATCATCGACGAGGTGCAAGATGTGGAAGATTTCGTAGAGGTGCTCTCTTCTTTGTCGGTCACCGAAGGTGTGGATGTGTATGTTACAGGCTCAAACTCGCGTTTTCTGTCCTCTGATGTAGTAACTGAATTCCGAGGCAGAGGTGATGAGATACATGTGTGGCCACTGTCGTTCAAGGAGTTTATGACGGCGTATGACGGTTCGAAAGAGGATGGATGGGCAGAATACAGACTGTATGGAGGTCTGCCACAGCTACTCACTCAAGTTGGGGATGAAAAGAAGGCAAATTTCTTGCGTCGTCTTTACCGCACTGTATATCTTCGTGATATCTATGAACGCAACAACATTGAACTGAAAGCCGAATTTGAGGAGTTGTCGAAGGCCATAGCATCCAGTATAGGGGCACCTGTCAATGCTTTGAATATAGCCAATACGTTCAAGTCGGTAAGCAATGTGCAGAGTATTACAGACAAGACGGTGTCAGCTTATCTGGGATATATGCAAGATGCTTTCCTACTGGAGAAATCGGAGAGATATGACATCAAGGGTAGGAAATACATTGGTTCCCTGTCAAAGTATTATTTTCAAGACGTAGGTCTGAGGAACGCCATTCTGTCGTTCCGTCAGAGCGAGCCGACCCATATCATGGAGAACATCATCTACAATGAGATGCGTATGCGCGGATGGCTGGTAGATGTTGGCAACATAAACCACCGTGTGAGGAATATAGAAGGCAAGCAGCAAAGAGTGACGTTGGAAGTGGATTTTGTCTGCAACAAAGGGAGCGAGCGAATCTACATCCAATCGGCATGGCGTATGCCTGATGCCGAGAAGATGGAACAGGAAAAACGATCGCTGCGTTTGGTGGGTGACTCTTTCCGTAAACTGTTGGTCGTAGGAGAACATACAAAGCAGTGGAGCGACGAAAACGGTATTCAGATAATGAGTATTTATGATTTCTTGCTTGACTGGCAAAACACAGAAAAACACCGATAACACATTATCACGCAACACACTCCGATATCGAAATCCGATTATATTAGTAACAAACTATAATAGGTTAACAGGAAGAATTAGTGCGATTTCGCTGTTGTAACAGGTGAAATCTACATTTTTTCTGTATGCCTTCATTTACCTTTCTTCTTGCTGTGCGCTTTGCCTCACAAGTGCATTTTGGGGTCGCAAAAAGCAATAATTTTTATAAAATCGCAAACAAATTGCTATAATTCTTGCAATATTAATTACAATTATATATTTTTGCATCGAAATTAGTTTCAAATGGTCTGTAAAACAATTGTTTTGTGAGCATAATGATATAAAAAGGTAAAAAAGATAAATTTTAGGTTTATGAAGATTAAGAAGAGATGGTTAGTGCTGTTTTGCTTCACGGCAATATTCAGCCTGATGGGACTATTTGCTACAGAGAGTGCGGGCGACTTTAATTTGCCCGATGGATTAACCGCACGTGATTATGCCAATGTGGCTTGGATGATAACCGCCACCATATTTGTGTTGATGATGACTCCGGGTTTGGCATTTTTCTATGGCGGAATGGTGCGAGCAAAGAATGTAATCAGCACCATGCTGCAGAGCTTCATAGTGATGGGCGTGGTGAGCGTGATATGGGTGGTGTTCGGTTTCGGACTTGCCTTTGGCGACGACATAGGCGGCGTGATAGGCAACCCTATGAATTTTTTGATGTTTAACAATGTGGGATGCGCCAATATGGTGGGTGCCGATGGCAGCCAGATTGGTATTGCCACCACTACTATACCTCTGGCGCTCTTTGCTTTGTTTCAGATGAAGTTTGCCATCATCACTCCGTCGCTTATCACCGGTTCGTTTGCCGAGCGTGTGAAGTTCTCGGGCTATGTTATCTTTATGATACTTTGGGTGATAGTGGTGTATTGTCCGTTGGCTCACTGGACGTGGCATCCCGAGGGATTCTTGGTGAAGATGCACGTTCACGACTTTGCCGGAGGTATAGTGGTGCATGCCGCCAGCGGTGTTGCTGCACTTGCCGGAGCGCTCTATTTGGGCCCGCGACGCAACGAGGAAGGCAAGGCAGCCAACATACCGTTTGTGCTTCTCGGAGCAGCATTGCTGTGGTTGGGCTGGTTTGGATTTAACGGTGGTAGCTCGTTGGCAGCCGATGGAATAGCCATCGCGGCATTTCTCAATACCAATACTGCGGCAGCCACAGCTATGGTGGCATGGATATTCTTCGACTGCGTGCTCGGACGTCGCCCCTCGGCACAAGGCGCTGCAGTGGCAGCTGTGGTGGGCCTCGTAGCCATCACGCCCTGTGCAGGCTGGGTGAGCGTGGGCGAGAGCATGTTCATAGCTTTCGTTATAGCCCTGATTTGCAACATTGCAGTCACTTATAAAGCCAAGAAACACATGTTCGACGATGCGCTCGATGTGATGCCTACCCATGGTCTTGGCGGTATAGTGGGCAGCATATTTACCGGCGTTTTCGCCTACCGATATTTCTTCCCCGATGCAGCCACGGCAGAGATTTCGCATTGGCAATTCTTCCTCAATCATGTGTTGGGCGTGGTGATAGTGTGTGCCTACACATTTGTGGTGTCGTATGCGCTCTATTGGCTTACGGGCAAGATGGTGCGTTTGAGAGTTTCAGCCAAGAGCGAGCTGATAGGTCTCGATATGTCGCAGCACAGCGAGGTCTATGGCTTGGATGCCTTGGGGCAGCACACCGAGCTCGATGAGGAGGTGCCCACCGAACAGGAGTGGAACACAAGCATTGGAGAAAATTAAAAGCTACTGACACATACATAGTTTTCAGTTTTAATTTGCGGAGGCATTTTTTGTTGATGCCTTTTGCAGATGATAGCGATGCGGCGCAGTGATTGCGTCGCATCGTTAGTTGTCGGTAGCTGCGTGACGCGATGCTTGCCTATGCCGTTCTTATGCGGTGGGGCAGCTCCTTTATTCTATATAGTGGCGTAGGGTGATGATAGGGTGATAGATGAGCATACGCGGACCGCACCAACGCATCACTTGGCGCACCATCTCGCGCTGTTGCGGAGCGTAGCAATGCACCGGGCAGCGTTTGCACGACGTCTTTTTATCGCCGAAACGGCAGTAGGTGAGACGGCGACGGGCATATTCGAGAAGATCGGCATATTCTTGCGGCAGCGTATCGCTGTGCAGGCGCTTGCGGCAGTAGAGCCTTATCATCAGTTCTATAATGTCTTTTTCTTTTTCGATTCGCGATTTTTTCATTTCAGAGGTTATTATGGTTTGCAAATTTAGGCATTATTATTGGCAAAACCTCGATGCTACTTGCGACTTTGGCAAATAATGTGTAATTTAGTTTGCCTTTTGGGGCAGAGTATTTACCAAACGAATAAAAAGAACAGTAGTCAACAAATATTTACCTATACTGCTATGAAAAGTTTCAAACCAAATCCATGGGTGGCACCGCAACCGGTGCTGATAATAGGCACTTACGATGCCAATGGCAATGCCAATGCTATGAATGCCGCTTGGGGCGGACAATGGGATGCCAATGAGATAGTGATATCGATGGGGGCGCACGCCACTACCGAGAACCTCGATAACTGCGGCGATTTCACCGTGGCTTTTGCTACTGTCGACACTATGGTGGCTGCCGACTTTGTAGGATTGGTCAGCGCCAAGAAGGATAAAGAAAAGATGAAGAAAACCGGTTGGACCATATCGCCTGCCGAGCATGTGAATGCGCCCGTTTTCGGCAATTTCCCTATGACCATAGAGTGCCGCATCGAGCAGAAACTCGATGTGTCGGAAACCGGTTATTACATTGTGGCTGAGATAGTGAATATCCTCGTAGATGAGCGCTATCTGGGCGAGGATGGGTTGCCTGATATTGCCAAGATGAACCTCATTTCGTTCGACCCTGTGCATCACACATATATCCGCCTGGGCGAAACCGTGGGTAAAGCATTCTCGGTGGGAAAAGCCTTGAAGGAATAAAAACGATTTTTATCAGATGGAAAATTTGACTTTCGATCACGCCCTGCTCTTGTATTATGTGCTTGCGGTGAATGTGGTGGCGTTTGCTGCCTATGGCATCGACAAGTGGAAGGCGAAGCGCGGCATGTGGCGCATCCCCGAGTCAACTCTCTTGCTGCTCGCAGTGGTGGGCGGCAGTTTGGGCGCTCTATTGGGTATGCGCATCTGGCATCACAAGACCAAGCACGCCAAGTTTCGCTACGGCTTGCCGCTAATCATTTTGGCGCAGTTGGGGCTAATCTACTACCTCCATCCGTGATTTCTACCAAAATGTGGCTGCCACACACAGTGTGTGGACCAAATGGTGTAAGCAGCTTGCTCGGGCAAGCAAAACATAATCGAAGGCTCTGAGACTGTAGAGAAAACAAGAGGACGACAGCATGGGATTTCTTCTGTCATCCTCGTAAGCTCTCTCTTTTATTTCATTTTATAGAGATAGTTGTATATGATTTCCACCTCGCGTTCCATGCGTGGCACGGGCACTGTGTAGTAGTTCTTAAACTCAGGGTGGAGCACCACCAGATTCATGCGGCTTATCTTCAAACCATATTTGGATTCCACCATGTGGCGATAGAGATTTTGTTGTAAGCAATAGTGGAAATACGAAGTGTCGCTAAGGTGTTCCATACCGTTGATGCCGTTTGCCCACTTGTTTCTCTCGTTTTTGTCTACTTTCTTGCTGCGTTTCCAGTCGTAGAGTTCATAAGTTCCGTCGCTGCATTGGCAAATCAAGTCGATGGTTCCGGCCATCTTCACATCTTCGTCGTAGACGCACCATTCGGTGCGAAACGGAGTGAACTGCACATTATTCTTGAAGTTTTCGAAGTATTGCCACTCCTTGCTCAAGTCGACGCTCTTGTCGCTTTTTACATAATTACCCACATAGGATATGGGGCGCACCATCGAGTCGGGCACGATGCCGTCGCACAGATATTCCTCTATCATGCGGTGCAAGTGAGTGCCTTTCTGACTCTCGAGCGAGGCGTTGCATGCCCATTCGTCGCGCAATATTGCCGCTTTGCGCATGTCGTTGAGCGTCTTGCGCATACTCCAATATTCGGCGTCAAATTCCTTGAAGAAATGCTTCACCACGTTGCTCACAGGCGTCATCTCGCCCACACCATTCACAGTGTAAGTGTGGCTAATCTCTTCGAAACTTATATTATTATCTTGAGGAAATGCTATTTTCGATCCGTTGATATTCTTATTCTGCATAGTATTCTTAATTATAGCTCATCTTTTAATTGTTAATACCACATTTTTTAGTCCAAATTGCCAATATAGACCATTATCCACCAAAAACAAACTGCAAACACCGTGCCAACACCCCACCATGACAATTTTGCCAAGGATGCAAATCCCCTTCATTAGTAATGGATTCTGATATATAACATACGTCAATGCGAAAGAGCATAGTGGCTATAATATAAAAAGGCCGAGAACCGCAAATTCTCGACCTTATAATCTTTTGTGTTTAGTTAATTGCCAGTAAGCTAATTTATTGCTCTAATGAGCAAACCGCTGTAAAAGTTATTGCCGCTTAGCTTTTTAAATGTTGTTGCTCCGAATGTTGCCCCGTAGGCTTGTTCTTCTTCTGCCATAAAGCGGTTGTCCCAAATCTTTTTGTCAATAGCCTGGACCTCCCCTACTTTTTTATATTCAATTTTGCCGTTTTTTTCTCTGGCTTCAAGCACTTCAAACTTAGAGTCAGGAGTAATTCCCTCCTTTTTGCCAATGGCAGCTGTTAGAACACCATCAGCTCCAACCTTAAGAGGAGCTTTAACACGGAATTGGTCGTATTTTTTCTGCAAGTCGGCAACATTATCGTCAAGTGCACGCTGGCAAGCCTTGCGAACCATTAGCAGTGGTTCTTCCTCGTTAATGCCCATAAAAGAAGTGGTTGAGCCAGCAGATTCAACCGAACCGATATATACCAGCGAGAACTGTCCTCGATAGTCCTCAAATGCTTGACGTTTATCTTCATCAGGAACATCAGTATAACACATTTTGTAGAATGTGCCAGAATGTTCATCATTCCATTGAAGTTGATAGAGGCGTGTAGTGATTTTAACTTTAAAACCCTTCAAAGAACTAATCATGTCACCGAGATTGTCGGTTAATGAGGATACGCCGGGAACAAAGTTGCCAGCGATCGAACCTGCAATTTTCAAAGCGGAACCGAAAATCTTTGACTTTTTGCCTTTGTCAATATAACTGATTTCATTAACCAATAAGAATGACTGTCCAATCAATTCTTCACCTGCATCTTCAAGCATAGAGATTCCGCGAGGAGAACGAAGAGCAATTTCTTTATCCATTTCAGATGCATTATACACACCTCGCTCTTTGATTAAGTCCATAGAGCATTCTCCAGTAAGCATGTCGCGGTTGAACCATTTAGCAACCATACGGCTTGCTATGTAATTGTTCTTGATGAAATTGTCGATTGAATCACTATAATTTGCGTTTTTGCTGATATCTATAACTTTCACACTTAAGTCGTGATCGTTATATTGGTCAGGGGTCGGAATATTTAGGAACTGGCTTCGAATCTCGCCTGCAAATCTCTGTTCGGTGTGATTGACAAGAATGCTATAGATAGAGCTACGGGTATATTTGTCGCTAATAACATCATCTGCAGCTGATGCAGCTGATGAAAATGTCAAAGCACTAATTGTCAATACAATAGTTGAAAATAATTTATGTTTCATAACGAATCCTCCTTTAACTTAGAAATCCCACATTTCATTTGATAAGCGATCTGATAGATGGACCTTATTAGTTACGCTTACTCTCTTAACATTGAACCGATAAGCGTCGATGGCCTTCACCTCATTCAAAGAATTCTCTGTCATGTAGTCAATAAAGTCGCTTACTATATCTGGGCTTGACATTACTGCCGGAACTATCTCCTTGCCAGTGGGGGCAATTGAACCGTACAAACCTTTAGAATTCTTTACGGTTGCACGTCCACTTTCGTCAAAATTTGTAACATTAGTAAATTTTCCATCGAAGGCAACCGTATTTGTGTCTCCCACTGTGACGCATTGCCATTCGTTGTCTTGCTTTACCCAAGCGATGTTTGGGTGGCTACTTGATACTGACTTGACATCCGACCATGCGCATGCCACGAGGCTATTGCCATTGGTGCCGATTAATCCCCATCCAGCATCAGTTTTTACACCTGCTGAAGAATCTTGGAATGAACGTGCTTCTACATATTGTGGATCAATTACAAATTTGCCTGTATTATCTATGTATCCAATCAATCCATTGGCCTCTTTTCGCGAGCACATCAGATTGGATTTGATTGGCAGAATCATTGACCAATCTGTGGCGAGCACCTCATTGCCGTTTTCATTTAGTAAACCATATTTACCATTGCGCTCAATGATGAATGATCTGCAATTGTCCTGTGGGATTATCATATCGTAGTTTGATGATATCGACATGCCATTTTTGTTGATAAGATATTGGCCATCAGTACCGGCGATTATTGCCATGCCATTAACAAATGGGGTGAGAGCTATAGCCTTTACCCATTTTTTGAACAAAAGCTTGCCTGTAGATATAACCACATAGTTTACCTCAAGATACTTGTCTTTAACCTTTGCAACAGGAATAAATCCCTCGTTTGGATGCAACGCTATTTCGTATGTTCCAGGCTTTAAGACGACTTTGCCGTAGGCGTCTATGATGCCAACTTTTTCCAATTTTTTATTGTAATAGTTCCATTCAGCAAGATCATTACCCTGAGCAATAAAGTCAACATTCGATACAGCATAATAATCGGACTTTGAGAAATCAAAGGTTGAACCCATTTCTGGGCTTACAAATTCGTGACCCAATACTGGATAGTTGTCACACTCTGAAATCAATCGATTGTCTGCTTCAGAAAGTTTAAAATTGGAGGAATTAAGTACTTCTTCAAAGAACCGTTTCGTCTGATTCTTTGCATCGTCCATAAGGCTCTCTGTGTCGCCAGTAAAACCTGCCAAGAACGATTTGCCCATCAATTTCTTTGAGATTTCTTTTTGTTTCTCCTTTAGCGATTTTTGAAATTCTGGAGTGAAGTAGGCTTTTGAATAAATAGGATTGGCTGTTGGAGGAACAACTCTGAATGTGCCAATTCTTTTATAATTGGGTTTAATTACGATAGATCCGTTCTTGTCGTAGACACCATACTTTCCGCCTGAAAGCTTTCCGCCTTTGACAATCTTTCCGCCATTATAAACCCAACACTTTCCTTGTTCATTAAATTTTCCGATTGCTGTGTATTTGCAAGGAATTACGAAGTCGTAGGAGCGGTTGATGTATCCGTACTTGCCGCCTTTTTTCACAAGCGACATATTGTTTTCGTCAAAAACTCCAATTTGTTCATATTCGGGCTTAAGGAGGTATTCACCGCGTTGATTGATGAATCCATATTTTGCATTCTTTAGCACGCCTTCTTCATTTTTACCGCCTACAGCAACTTTGCATTCTCCGTCTTTCCAAACACCCATTTCGGTGAACTGGATTTTTATCACTTCCTCTCCTAAAGTGTTGATGTATCCCCATTTGTCGCCTTTACGAACTTTTGCCCGTCCGTCCACAAATGCTAATGCTTCGTCAAATTTATAATCGATGACCTTCTGCCCAGATGGGTCTAAATATCCCCATTTGTTCTTTTTGTTTTTGTCTGGAACAAGGTCTTGTGCACATAGAGCAATTGCTCCTCCTACAAATAGGAACGCCAATGCGGTTATTAATCTTTTTGTCATAATGCCATTATTGTATTATGCGAGTAAATAATTAAAAACTATATCCTAATGAGAATATATGTTTTGTAAACTTAGTTATGTCCTTCAATTTCTACATAGGCTGAACGTTAGCCGAGGCTTAGTGTCAGCCACTTGAAATGGTGTATTGTCGTAATTAAAAATGCTTATGTCGGGAATTATAAGCTTGTTTAGAACTCAGTTATTGTTTGTGTCATGAGATGCTTGCATTAGTTGCATCATCTCATCCACATAATATTGGTGGTAGTGGGTTGCTGGTGTGATCCATAAGCAACACCCACAGCTCGAGCGGCCTCAATAGTACTTCGTCTAAGCTCGATTTCATTGTTGTATTTCTCTCTGTTCTCGAAGTCCCAATTTCGTTGAGTAATCTTGCTGATTTCACGCGCAAGAGCTTCGGCATCTGGATATGCTGAGGATTCGAAATCGATTTGAATAAGCGAAGCAAATGCCTTTTCTGCACCTGCTGAATCTGGACTTGCCGCCCAAGCGGCCCGAGCCTCTGCAAGAAGTTTCTTGCCTGTATAATCTATGTACAACTTAAAGATTCGTTCTGTTACATGAGCTGCCTCGGCATAGCCTTTGCTGCACTCTGGAATTGATGTGATATAATAGAGTGCTTCTTCGTAGTGGCGTAAAGATGAAGCCCGACTCGCTTTACTGATGATACTCTTATAGTTGCGGTCAAAGTAGTCAACAATTTGTTTCTTACCTTTAGTCGCAAATGCGGTGAGATCTTTGTTATTGCGATTTAGTTTGCGCAAGGCCATCATAAATGCACGAGTGTCGCTTTCTCCCACTCCTCGCAGTTCGAAACTTTGCGATGCATATATTGTTTGGCTTGCCAAGTCTCCAATAGAGAGTGTAAGCAGTGTGTTGACGGTAGTCTTCGCAGGCACAGTTGATGTGACATCCTTAATAAAGTTGGTAAATTTGCCTGTTATGAAGAATTGGCTGTAATCACCGTTGACTACCATACCGTTCAAGCTTAGTGCTGTCTCGAGTTGTGCCATAAGCATATCGCTTATTTCTGTAGATACAGGTTCGCCCTGTTGCACAGGCACTGCCATTATTCTAAGTGCACAATCTTCGGCCATCATTGTCGATGGGAGTGCCATCGAAAGTGCCAATATGATGTTATTAATAATCTTCATTTTGCTTCGTTGGTTTTGCGCGTTGTTAAGTACAATTATTTCTCGCCTATTATTAAATCTGCTCGTCCGAGACCTTGAGTATCCACTTTTGATACGATATTATAAGGCTCAGCGCGTAGATGCTTGCGTAGGTTGTTCACAAATTGGCGTGTATCCATTGGCATGCCGTTTTCGCGATATATTGGAATACGTACTTGCTCGAAAGTGATTTGGTTTTCAGTGGCATCGGTCATGTTGAAGCGGTGGTTTACAGTGTTTTGTGCCATCCAGGCTTCGATGACATCAGTTAACTCTTCACCATCGAATTCGTCCTCGAGAGAAATGCCAGAACCGTTGTCGAATACTTTGACGCTGAAAGCCACTTCGCGTCCGTTCTCAAGCAAATCTTCGAAATGGCTTTGGAGTTGCGACAAGAAGCCGTCCATTTTTTCAAGCACTGCTTCCTCAAGTAGCACAGGCACCTCGCTTGAAAATGAAGCGGCTCCAGTGCCTTGTGCTGCAGCAACTTGCTTGTTTGAATAGGCGTCGAGTCCGCGCATAATGTATGTAACAGACTGCTTCGGGCCGGTTTTATTGATTTTCCAACCTATTTCAATTAAAATGTCGGCTTTTGCTACGGCATTTAGCTTGTCGATAGGGTTTTCTGCTAATGCTGCACCTGAGGTTTTGCTTGTCATCATCGCATTTCGGGCATTATTGTTGTTCACCGATTTTAGCGTCTGCGACATGTCCTTTAGTGGGAATCCTCTCTCAGACATCAACTCGCCTATTTTTGTGGTTACTATGAGCAAATCGGTGTTTTCTTGTATAGCCTTCGCGTAGTCGGGAACTCTCACTTCGAATCCTTGATTCTCATAGGTGGTAAGGTAACCGTTTTCCGAGCACCATGTGTCGGCAGGAATAACCATGATTGTTGGCTTCTTTGCTTGTGCACTGATTCCAATTGGGAAAAGTGTAGTTAAGAGTAAAATCAGAATAATAGAATGAGTTTTCATCGTTTTTTCAGTGATTTGATGTAGGTAATAGTTTGTGGTTCGGATTATTTCATCAAGGTTTGATAATATTGTCCTGGATGAGTCTTGTTTTGAGTTCTGCGCGATGCACACGTACTACTACACTCCAGGCTTCTTGAGTGTTGTTTGATGCCTTGATGCGTGATGTGCGCTTCTCATCGCCAAGATCTACATATTTTTTGTATTCTCCTCCATCTGCGAAGAAAGCATTGAAATAATACTCGTATTTTTCTTGTGCATTAACTTCGAAGATAAGTGGTCGCTTATTGCATTCCGACGAACCGGAAGTGATGCCTTTGAATATCACATCACGCACTGCATTCTTTTTGGCTTGGTCTATAGCGTCGCCTTTGTTCTTTCCCGTGCCCCATGCTCTGAGAGTTTGGGTGCCGTCGAGTTCGACGCCGAGACATTCAGTCTCAAAAGTTGTGTATGCATTCGAGCCGTCTATGACAGTAGGAGTCTTGCATGAGTATAAGCTAATAGCAAGACATGAAACGATTAGTAATAAGATTTTTTTCATTGTCTTAGTTTTTTCATGTGTGAATAATATCTTTTAGTTTAGAATTCATAACCCACTTTGAACACGATGAAGGAGGTGTATTTTTTCTTTTTAGTTCGAGCCATATTATCGTCAAGAGTGAAGCCATTGAGCTGCTGACCCATGTAGGAAACTCCGAGTAGTAATGCTGAGCGCTCGCTGCCGACTCTGACTCCGATAGTTGGTCGGAAAAATACTCCGTCGCGAAATGCTGCGCCTAAATCCATCGAATAGTATGGTACCATGGTACGATGCTCCTCTGGTATGAAATTGCCCCGAACATTAACATATAGTGGAAATGCCCATTTTATTGATGAGTAGCGTATGTCGTCATTGTTGAAATAGTAACGAGCGCCAAATCCCAAGCCTATTTTAGCATATTGATTAAATCGATATCCTCCAAGTGCATCAAGTTCAAGCATCCCTAAATTGGGCCCTTCGAGATTGCATGAGAAGCCACCTTGAAGTTCCGCAGACCACCAGAATCCAGTTTCATAAGTGCTATAGTCTTTGTAAGAGTTTGGGTTCTTGCTCTTTCCAGGAATTATTGGCTCTGTTCCGTAAGCCACTCGTCTCACTTCTACTGCTGGGTATGTGAGAAGATTTCCATCGCGAGTGCGAATGCTCACGCTAACATTATCTACAACGCGTTCTATAACGCCTTTAATCACAGAACCATTATTTAGATAGACTACGTCCTCACCTTTCTGCTGTGCACTTATACCTAGCGCAAAACATAATGCAGTAAATAACAATAGTATTTTTTTCATCAGAATCCGCTATTAAGTCCTTTAATTACACCTGCTTTTTCAAGGTCTTTTTGTAGTTGACTTTTATTTACAACTACTATTGTGCTGATTCTATACTCTTTGTTTACTCTTACCACTTGGAGTCCAGAATCGATAGTTGTAACATAGGCTACTGCTGGGCCATTCTCTTTGAAAAATTCTGAAAAAAATTGTGCATGCTGTGCCTCTGCCATTGGACTGCCTGCAAGAGGCTTTTGTGTTTGGCGAGTCTCTTGATTGGAAAAACCTCTAAATAGTACTCCATGAACTGCACAGCGAGCTATGTACTCATTGTTGACACTTGATTTTTTTGAAATTACTGTCACTTTCACTAAATAACTGCCTTGCGTTGCAGTACCTGCACCTTCTATTTCATAAGAAAGCCCCTTTTCTGCGGCAATAGCATTTGATGGTAATAATAGTGAAAAGATAGCAATTGTTGCATAAAATAATCTTTTTAACATATCTGTAAGTTTTTTAGTTAGACGTGTAACAAGTTCTCT
Organism: bacterium; assembly: GCA_004563195.1. GTDB lineage: Bacteria > Bacteroidota > Bacteroidia > Bacteroidales > Muribaculaceae > SFTJ01. The sequence goes on along the minus strand of SFTJ01000015.1, from coordinate 27,886 downwards.
GCAAATTTAGATTTTACCTTTTACCTTTTAAACAAATGTTGATGCAATATTAGTTTTTATGATTCTTTGCCTGTCTTGCGCTAAGTCGGGAATCTGTATTCGGTTAGACTTCTAATTTCCAATAAATAAGTTTATACAAAGTTATAAATAACAATCAGAAAACAATTGTTAAATAATCATAATATTTTTCGGAAAGACTGTTGCTGTGGCAATTCTTGGATTCATGTCGCGCTCTAGAATCTGATGTCGTATTTGCAGTCAAGTTATAATTAAAATTAATAATAACCCCCGAGGGCTTGGCTTTGGTGGCTGGCTTTCGGGGGTTGAGTGAGATTATTGTTCTATTATTGGAAGTGTTGAGCCTATGTTTCGGAATGGGATTTTGGCGGCGTCGGGCAGGATTTTTAGCATCGGCGCTTTCGGTAATCTGCGAAAGTGCTTTGCCTTTGTTGTCGAACATAGTGAAGATGTCGGACGATCCTGCACCGTCTTGCTTGCAGCTGAATGATATTTTACCGGTAGCTGCATTAAAGCATGGGTGGCGGTTAAAGTTCTTTCCGCTTGTCTTTTGCGACATTGCTGCCGAGAATGGATTGTCCCTTTTGTAAATATTATAAAATTTCTTGTTCTCTCTAACGGAGAAGAATAGGGCAGTTCCATTATCATCTCCAAATGGGTCAAGGCATGGTTCTTCGTTGTCGGTTACTTGAGTTAAAGTTGTCAAACTCTCTCCTGACATAGTGATGGCGTATTTCTTTTTGCCATAGCATACTATCGATACGCCTGCAACTAATGCAAAAATTATAAATTTCTTCATATTGTAATAGATTTTTTTGTATGTATTCGTCTGTAAGAGCCAAGCATAGCAGATGTACAAAAGAGTTAATTTCGCTATAAATGCAAAAAATAATCCGGAAAAAGATTCTCTTGGTAAGAAATTTGACATACTCGCCGGATGCCTTGCGAGGTCAAATAATAGCGATAGTGGCTTATTTCGCTTAATTTAACAATTTTCGTTCCCGGTTATTGTCGTAAAAATTGTTACTTTACATTAGTAATTATGCTATGTAATGAAATCTGTGTTACGAATTATATTTTTTGCAACTATTATATGGCTCGTGTCGGCTATCGGGGCATGGGCGCAGCTTCCTCAGGACTTTCGCACTGAGCAGATAGCGCTGTGCCTGCAGCGCACCGAGTGCCTTCCCGGCGATACGGTGATGGTGACAGGCCAGGTGACTTGCATCGCTGCCAACCGTTTTGAGCCTTACAGCAAATATCTCTATTTGGAACTTATCGACTCTAACGACTCGGTGGTGTGCCGACAAAAGGTGGCTTGTAGGGAGCAAGGCGCATTTTCCACGCTGCTCCCCGTCGACCCGCTTGCCCATAGCGGCGTGTATTATGTTCGTGCTTACACGCGTATGATGCGCAGTTTTTCGCCGCTGTCGTTCGCTGTGGAACCATTGCTCGTGGGGGTGACCTATCCCGAAACCAATCGTTCCACTACCACATCTGCCGATGTGCGTTGCACTATAGTGCCTCACGGTGGCCATCTTCATGCCGGTTCGCTGCAGAGTGTGACCGTGCGCGTGGCTAATTGCCTCAACGACCCGCTCGGCGCCGTGCCCATGGTGCTCACTTCCGAAAAAGGCGACACCGTGGCCAAGCACCTCACCACGCCTTCGGGGCTCGCCTTGATTTCGTTCGTGCCCAAGCCCGATACTGCCTATTTTCTCGACATTTTTGTGGGGAAAAACCGCCGCCGCTTTCCTATCGACCTCTGCGAGGACTCGCAGCCCATCATTCAAGTGTCGCTGCGTGATAAAAAAGTGTCGTTTGTGGTGGAGGACATCAGCCCCGATAAGAATACTTATCACCTCTATGCCTACGATAGAATGAATGGCTTGATGCACAGCCGATTGACTCGTTCGGTGGGTTCCTTTGTGCTCGAAAACACGCCACAGGTGCTAACATTGTTTCTCACCGACGATAAGTGTCGCGTTTTGGCGCAGCGAACCACAGTAAATCGCAGCGACGATGCCTTGCAGCTACTCATTTCGCCCGTGATAACCGTGAATACGCCCATAGTGATGCCAAAAATGGAAGGTGCCACGGTGCTGGCGCGACTGGTGCCGCAACGCTCGCGGTGTGCTCAGGCTGCCGAAAGCCAACTTTTGTATCTCCCCGATTTGAGTTCGCCCATTCCTTTCCCCGAGCAGTATTACACCCTCTCGCAACACGACCGCAGTGTGGAATTGCAGGCTTGGATAGGCACCGCTTCGTTCCGCCGTTTCGATCTCGAGCACGCTGTGCGGCTCGATTCGGCTATTTACACCTACATGCCCGAGCAGGTGATGCACATCGAAGGCAAAGTGACTTCGGCTAACCAAATGCCTATGCACGGCGGGCATATTGTGGCATATAACACCGCCACCAATGCCGTGTATAATGCCGATGTCGACGATAACGGCAATTTCCGCATTGGCGTAGATGATTTTCAAAGCGGCACAAGGTTTTTCCTTCAAGCTATAGATGAGCAAAATAAGCCTCAATCAGCAACCATATCCATTGCCGACGACACATTTCCTGCCGTGGAAATACCCGTACGATTGGTTTGGGAGAAAAACCGTTTAACTCCCTCGGAAGCCCACCTCGCTCCATCGGGCAATCGTCAATTGACCGAAATCACCGTAAAAGCCCGTTTGAATACCGACGACGTGGTGAGCAGCAATCACTATTACGGCAATTACTATAAATCGACAGATGCCATCGATAATCGTCACTATCTCACGCTTCGCGATATTCTGCGCGATGTGGAAGGTGTGCAAGTGACCGTGCCCAACGGTGCCAACGACTTCGTTATCATGCCCACTCACGCCCACAGCACATCGCAGCAAGCCACTGCGGTGCCGCTGGTAATCGATGGCAAGCGCTACACATCGCCGCTATCGTGCTTACTCGAGATGCCGGCTTTCGATATACAATCGGTGGAGTATCTGCGTCCGTGGCAGACCTCAGCCTACACTTCCGGTGCAACCGAGGGCGCAGTGGTAGTCACCACGCAGGGCTATAGTCAATTGCCCAAAGCGAAATCGAAGGGCGCTATGTACACCCCGCTCGGACTCGCGCCTAATGCCGAGCCTCCGGTGCTCAAAGCCGAGTCGCCGGGCAATTATCGATTGATAGTGGATGTGATTTCGCCCTCGGGCATACATTCGTTCGAGAGCAGAATAAAAGTAGTGGAAAAGTGACCGCGCTATGGGTTACTCAGCAGCCCGTTTCTCTTTGAGATAAGTTTCGAGACCGCGGCGGCGCAGGGTGCATGCCGGGCAGTGACCGCATCCGTCGCCGGGCACGCCGTTGTAGCATGTGAGCGTGCGAGTGCGCACCAGGTCGAGCACGCCGAGCGAGTCGGCAAGTGCCCATGTCTGAGCCTTGTCGAGCCACATCAGCGGTGTGTGAATCACAAATTGCTCATCCATAGCCAAGTCGAGGGTCACGTTGAGGCTTTTGATGAAAGCATCGCGGCAATCGGGATAGCCGCTGTAGTCGGTTTGCGATACGCCGGTCACGAGGTCGAAGATGCCATGTTCGCGAGCAAAAACTGCCGCTATGCTCATGAAAAACAGGTTTCTGCCGGGCACAAAAGTGTTGGGGAAAGTGCCTTCGGGCTTCACCTCGTCGAGGTGCATGGTCTTGTCGGTGAGCGAGTTGGCTCCCAATTGTCCCACCAATGGCACATCGAGCACATGAAATTCCACTTCGGCATCGCGGGCTATGCTGCGAGCCAATTCCACCTCTTGCTCATGGCGCTGACCATAGCGAAAACTCAGTGCCACCACCTTTTCGAAGTGCTTTTTTGCCCAAAAGAGGCAAGTGGTGGAGTCTTGTCCGCCACTGAATACTACCAAAGCCGATTTGCGTATCATAGGTCGTTGATTTTGAGTATGTTGTAAGATATTTTTTCGTCGTAGACGTCGGTTTGCTCATGGCGCTTGATGTAGCGCACCACCACATTGGTAACGGGCAGAGCCACCACCTCGTAGAGGGTTTTCAATATCACCTGCACAAGCATCATTTTGAGCAATTCGGGCACAGGCATCAGTCCGCCGAATGCCAACGGGAAAAAGATAAGCGAGTCGGCGCCCTCTCCGGCTATGGTAGATGCTATGGCGCGCACCGAGAAGTGACGACCCTTCGAAGCCACCTTCATGCGGCTCATCACATAGGCATTGATAAACGATCCCACGAGGAATGCCGAGAGCGAAGCCACGGCGATGCGTGGTGCGAGGCCAAACACAAAGTTGAATGCATCGGCACCGGTCCAAAACGGCGCTGCCGGCAGCATCACGGCTATCTGGCCCAATGCCACTACCATGAAATTCATCAAGAATCCCATCCATATCACGAGGCGAGTCTTGCGAAAACCCCACACCTCGGCTATGCAGTCGTTGATAATGTAAGAAATAGGGAAAACAATCAGTCCGGCGGTTACTGATATCGGACCTAATTGCACTACTTTGGTTTCTAAAAGGTTAGCTGCTACCAAGCAGACACAAAACACAATGCCCAAAACCATAAAGGGCACGGTTACATAACGATGTTCCTTCATAACTCCTGTTTTTTTATCGTGGTGTTCTGGAATACACGACACACTGCGGACTTTCGATTCACTAAGCTGCACAGTGCTTTTTGTTAATAATTTAATATATTTCTCTAATGCCTTCAGCTAAGCCCGAGCCTTGCCGAAAAGCTCTGCAAAGGTAATACAAAAGTTTTGATATCACAAAACATGATGAAAATTGTCGGCAGAAATCGATATTTCTCTCTCTCGAGGCGTCAGCGCTTGGTGAGGCTTATCATGAATGTTACGGCTGCTATGGAGATGCCTATGCCGATAATTATGTTGGCGGTTAGCGGTTCGCCGAACATCAGCGTGCCTATGAGGATGGCGGTGATGGGCTCAAACACGCCGAGCACCGATGCTTTGGTGGCGCCGATGTTGCGCGAGGCTACGGCGAGGGTGGCTGTAGACACTATGGTGGGCAGCACTGCAAGTCCCACAAGGTTGAGCCACGCAGCACAGCCCTCTATGCCATGTGTTATGCCGGTGTGCGTGAGCAGCATTCGGGCTAAAAACACCGTCATTCCCACGGTGAGTGTGTAGAATGTGAGCAGCGTATTGGAAATGCCGGCAATAGCCTTATTTCGATTGATGAAAATGATGAACAGAGCATACACCAATGCCGAACCTGCCGAGAGCAATACGCCCGCGGGGTGAATCGATTCGCCGCTTGCGCTTTGCGTCATTATCATCACGCCGCCAAAGGTGGCTGCTATGGCAAGCCATACGGGCCACGATGGCACCACACCCAGAAATACCATTATTATTGCCACCAGCGCGGGATAGAGAAATATGATGGTGGTGGCAAGTCCCGAGGCTATGTAGTTGTATGCCTCAAAGAGAAACAGGCTGCTCATGGTGTAGAGCAAACCCATTACCAGCAACACACCCGCCTGACGCATTGTGATGCCGAAACTCTCTTTCTTCAGCCACAGATACATTCCCAATATCACCACTGCAAAAGCATATCGGAAAAATAGTATCGACTCAATAGCCGCGCCGGCACTGATAAGCGGCATGGCAAACATCGGATTAAGCCCGTAAGTTACTCCGGTGATTATCCCCGCAGGATAACCTATAATGGCATTTTTGCTGAGCTTTTTCATTATCGCAACAGATATATATACTTTCGGGGTGCAAAGTTACAATTAATTTTTGTACTGCAAATCCCAAAGTTTTTGTTTAATTTTGTAGTGATGAACAGCTATGCGCTGCGTAGGCGCATAATTAACCTTAAAACCGACATAATGATGAAAACAAGACTCAGAATAGCCGTGGCATTGATGCTGATGCTCAGCGGCATGGGCGTCGAAGCCAAAGTGGCTCACATTCTGCCCAAACCTCAGCAAGTGACTATGCTCGATGAGCGCCCGTTTGCGCTCTGGCGCCCGGTGAAGATTTTCGACAGCACCAATTGCGCCTATCTGCGCCATGTGTTTGAGGACAACGGGTGCGTGGTGGCTTCGTGGGCTAAGGCTACGGTGAGGGTCAACATTGTGGACTCGATAAAGGGCTCATTTCACCACAATGTGCCGGGATTTGCCAACGAAGCATACGAACTATATATCACTCGCAACGAGGTGGAAATACGAGCCATCACACCGCTCGGCGTGATTCGCGCCGCTCAAACCATTCAGCAGATGGCCGAAGGCTACACGGCTAAAGCCAAACTCGAAGCGGTGAACATAGTGGACTGGCCGGCTTTTGCAGTGCGCGGATTGATGCACGATGTGGGCCGCTCGTTCATCCCGTTCGATGAATTGAAACGCGAAATCGACCTCCTGGCGCGATTTAAGTTGAGCGTATTTCACTGGCATCTCACCGAGCATCTGGCTTGGCGCATGGAGGTGGAGGAATTTCCGCAGCTCACGCAAGGAAAATACATGATTCGCGACACGGCGCAATACTACACTCGCCTTCAGTGCCGCGAACTCGAGGCTTATGCCGCCCAACGAGGCATTACCGTGATTCCCGAAATAGATATGCCGGGGCACAGCGATGCCTTCAAGCGTGCCATGGGCATGGATATGCAGAGCGACGAGGGAATAGATTCTCTAAAGGTAATCATCGATGAGGTGGTGGAAAATTTCCCGCTTGCGCCTTACATTCACATAGGCGGCGATGAGGTGAATATCCATTATCCCGATTTCCTGAAGATTATGGCGCAATATGTGCGCAGCAAAGGCAAAAAAGTGCTTATGTGGAATCGCCTCTCGGCAGGTGCTCCCACTGCCGAAATATGCGATATGACGCAAATGTGGGCCACAGCCGGAAAAGCCGTAAAGGGCTTGCCGAACATCGATTGCCGATATAATTACATCAATCATTTCGATGTCTATGCCGACTTGGCGGGCATCTATAGGAGCAATATCTACTACGAGCAGCGCGGCACCGACGATGTGGCGGGCACCATCACTGCCGTCTGGAACGACACCAAAACCCAATCGTGGCGCGATATAGTGCGTCAGAACAATCTGTATGCCAATGTGTTGGCGTCGGCCGAACGAGCATGGTGCGGTGGCGGAAAGCAATACATAGAGCAGGGCGGTACCGGACTTGGCGAAAACGATGACGAAGCGGTGGAATTTGCCGACTTCGAACGCCGTTTCTTGTTTCATAAAGCCAATTCGCTCAGCCGCGAGCCCATAAGCTATGTGCGTCAAAGCAATGTGCACTGGCGCATCACCGAGCCCATGCCCAATGGTGGCAATGCCAATAAGGTGTTCCCACCCGAAACTTGCACCGATGAGGTGCTTCCCGAGAGTTTTGTGGTCGACGGCGTGACCTATGGCACTCGCCTTGCCACCGGCGCGGGAATATATTTGCGTCACATCTGGCATCCTATAGTGCCTTCCTTCCTCGATAATCCGCAGAAAGGACAGACCGTGTATGCATGGACTTATGTCTATAGCCCGCGAGCACAAAAGGTGGGCGCTCAAATAGAATTCTACACCTACAGCCGTTCGGGCAACGAGGTGGCGCCCAAAGCCGGCTGCTGGGATCGCCGCGGCTCGCGCATCTGGCTTAACGACAAAGAAATAGCCGCTCCCGAATGGAAGCAACCCGATGCCACAATCAAGCAAGACCAAGGCACCACCGGACTCACCAACGAGAACCTCACCGCCCGCCCGACGGCGCACATCAAACTGCGTCGCGGATGGAACAAAGTGCTTATGCGCCTGCCGTATGCCGATAATGGCGGCACCGGTCGCGACAAGTGGCAGTTTACTTTCGTCATCACCGATACAAAAGGCGAAAATGCCCTCGAAGGCATCGTCTATTCGCCCACGCGCTCTTTTTGACGCGGCGAAATGCCATTCGAGAGCATTTTCTCTTATTTATTGAGGTGCCTCAATTACTGAAACACATACCAGGTAAAGCCCTTGGCGGGAATCGTAACCTCGAGGGTAACCTTTTGGTCGGCTAAGAGTGTGTAGCGCTTGGCTGCACCTTCTTCGCGGCGCACATTCACCGATTGCGATAGTCCGGCATAATACAATGGCACCTCTATGGTGCGAGTGATGTCGCTGTCGGTGGGGTTGAAGAACATAGCCAAAGCCTTCTCGTTGAGTTCGGGATTGACGTGCATGATTCCGTCCCAATCGCGAGCATCGGGTTTGCGAAGGTGTATGATGTCGCTATTGAGAATTTCGCGATAGCGCTTGTACCAGTTAATTACTTCTATTACAGTCTGTTTCACCTCTTCGGTATCGTAGAGGCGCGGACCGCGATAGCATGCTTGCACGCCTGCGCCGTAGTTTTGATACATAAGTGTGCGATATTCATAAAGGTGCTCGCTGAGCGGCTCGAGAGTGGCTGCAGCACCACCGCCATGATATTCCACCAAAGGCACAAAGCTCCAGAGCGACGACGGGATGCGCTCCCATGTGCAATCGTAGTTGAGTTGGCGTGTGTGTATTAGCTGACGGTCGCGAGGCAACGACCAGTTGGTCTCACGATAGCCGATGCTCACCTTGGTCGATCCGTTGAGGAAGTAATAGTCGGGCACATTCAGGTAGATGCCGTTGGCACACATCCAGTGATAGAGTTCGGTAATCTTTTGGAACTGATTCCATTGCGAGTCGTTGAGTCCCTTGTGGTGGCTATGCTTGGTCGAAGCGCACACATCGCCGGGATATGAGCCGTCGTGCTCGAAGCAAGTCATACCGGTGCGCTCGAAGAATGTCTTGATTTTCTTGAAATATTCTTCGCCCCAGTCGCTGCAGAGGCAAGGCGAGCTGCCGAAAGTGGCGCCGCCGCGTTTGCCGGTCTTAGGATTGATTACGTCGACTTCGTCGCTAATCCAGCGGCTGGCAAGCAGTGCATAGCAACCCACCTCTATGCCGCGCGAGCGGGCATAATCTACGAGTTCCTTGAATTTTGCTATATTTTCTTCGGAGATATTTTCAGCATCGGCACCCGAACCGAAGCTGAGGATAATCATTTCATAACCACACTCTACGCATTGGTCCACAGCGCGGCGCACAATTTCAGGTTTCGACGATGTGAGGTGCAGGAAGATGGGGTTCTGTGTAGTCCATGGAGCCACAGCGCGCTGCATCTTGCGGTCGAACAAGCCCTTGCGTTCGCGGTCGTAGCTGTCGTATGGCATTTCATAAACCGCAAACGAGCGGAAAGTGCTACCATTGGCTACGTTCTGGTCGGGACCTACTTCAAGCGACACGTCCAGGATGCACGGAGTGACCATCGGATAGTTGCGCTGCGATGTGTAGGCAGGGTCGGTTACCCAGTGTTCGGTGATGTCGGTTTCGCGTTCGGTAAACGAGCCTTTGCAGTTGAAGTCGCTCTCTACGTGTATGTTAGGCAACATAAATGTGCTTGGGTCGCCACCCGATGGCGATTCCGGCTCTGCCATTGCCAGATATTCGAGTTTGAAGGAATCTACATTGATATCTACGCCCGAGTTGTTGATGATTTCGAAGCGTTTGCGAATGAGAGGTTGCTCATCGTAGACGGCGAAATGGAGTTTCACCACCACGTCGTGCAGTTGGCGCTCACCGCGAAGGGTAAAAATCACCTCGGTGCCGGTGGCGTCTTGCTTGTGGAGCGCCCAGCGGGTGCGTTTCCATGTGATATCGCTCTTGAGAGGCACCACTTCGAAGTCCTCCACGATAAACGAGCCGGGGATGGTGGTAAGCTGCTTGAGCCACTCCTCCTTGATGTAGGCGCGTTCGGGCTGACCGGCAAGACCTCCTATTAGGTGTTCCTCGCCATCGATGGTGATGCGGCCCTCTTCGCTCACGGCGCGAAGCATGCTTTCGCCTGTCATGCAGTTGATGTAGTCGGTGGTGGCGAGATTAGGGAAAATCTGCAGTTTTCGAGCCACCATATTGTTGGCTATCACTATGCTTTGGCGGTCGGGGGTGGCATAGATGCCGGCTTTCGACTTCTGTGGAGTTACCAACCAGTCGAAAGGTGTGCGATAAGAGTTCAGACGGTCGTAAACCGGCAATGCATCTATCTTGTTTTGCAATTTAGTAGCCACTTTAGCAGCCATTTTCGGGCCTTCGCCAAGTGCTGAGGCATCTACAGCCTTCGGAGCCTTCTTGCCATAAGTAATAACGGGGTCAATCCACAGAGCGGCGTCGCCACTTGCGCCATCGCCGCCATCGTTAACCACAAGTTCGAGCATATTCACTCCGGCGAGGTCGATATCTATATTGCTCACCTCTTCGCCCGAGCGCTTCAAGCCACTGTCGTAGAGCGTCTTGCCATCGCCTTTTATCACAAATTGCACTTTGCCTTTGGTCACCACGCCTTTTTGGTTGCCCACACCGCGAAACTGCTTTTCGTCGCCTGCGGTGTAATAGATTTTGGTGCCATCGGTCATGGTCATGGTCACGAGCTGCTTGTCGCGAGTGTCGACATGCGTGTCGGCAACACCCACCTTGGCGCTGAAGCGCGTGGCATCGCGGTCTAAGCGGATTTTCAATACACTGTTGGAGTGAGTGCCGATAACATTGGTGTAAGCGCTGCCTTTAACACTTGCAGCCTCGCCGGTTACCGACTTGCCGATTGTCACTTTTCCGTACTCCTGATAGGTTTTGGTTACGTCGAGGTCGGTTACATTGACCTTCGATTGAGCATTTGCCGACAGCGATACCAACGCAGCCGTCATAGCTGTAAATAATAATTTTCTATTCATTTTTTAAGTTTACTGGTTATAGATTCTATTTTGTGCAAAAATAATAATTTTCAGCCAAATAAACACAATCTTCGCCCTAATTGTGTGTAATTCTATTGATTTGTACTCTGTGACGGGATTTCGAAAAACGCAGGCGCTGCCATATTTTTTTTGCTCTTTTCTTTATTCTTGCCTTTTTTTACTATTTTTGTAGATTACAATACACTACCCCCGAATTACTTATTTGTAACCACACAAAAGGCTAACTGATATGGCAGACGTAGAATTGCGAATAGATTATAACAAAAAGGTGAATTATGTGCTTGAGTACAACCGATTGAGTGTGTGTAATTCACTTGAAATCATCAATCACAGCGACCGCACTCTTGAGAATGTGCAGATAGAATGTTACGGCGAATATTTCAAGCAGTATAAGTCGGAAATTCTTCCTGTGATAGGTCCGGGCGTGGCTGTGCGCATAGCCGACTTCTCGCTGATGCCTGATTTTGCAAAACTTGCCGACAGCACCGAGAGTGTGGTGACGCAGTTCGATATAGTGGCGTGCGATAACTGCCACGACAGCGCCAAGAAGGACATCGTGGCCGAAAACCAATGCGACATCACTATTATGCCCTACGACCAATGGCTTGGTATAAAGGTTTTGCCGCAGACTTTGGTGTCGTATGTTACGCCCAATCATCCTGCCATAACCGGCATACTGCAAGAGGCTGCCAAGATTATGACTAAAGAAACCGGCGATGCCGCATTCACAGCCTATCAGACGGGCGACCCCAAGGCGGTGATAGCGCAAGTCGACGCCGTGTTCCGCGCTTTGCTTGCCAAGGGGATTGTCTATCGTCAGGCTCCTGCCAGCTTCGAAGAGTCGGGACAGCGCATCACATTGCCCGACAAGGTGCTCAGCACCCGTTTGGGTAATTGCATCGAACTCACGCTGCTCATGGCGAGCGCGCTCGAGAGTATAGGCATCAATACGATGATAATCATCATACACGGACACGCATTTCTCGGCGTATGGCTGGAGAACACGGCTGCTCTGACTTGCGAGGTCGACGATGAGTCGTATATTCGCTTGCAGTGTTCAGAGGGCATAGGCAAAATGATTCCCATCGAGGCTACTTGCCTCACAACCAATGGCGCCACCCTCAAGTCGGCAATAGCGGAAGCTATGAATAACATTCATCGCCTCGATGCGGTGTTCGAACTCGCCCTCGATGTGCGCCTGTGCCGAACTTCAGGCATAAGACCATTGCCGCAAATAGTGGGTAACGCCTCTGAATGGATGGTGCAAGATATGAACACCGAGCGCACTACAAAGGCTTCGGATGTGAAGCAACCTCTCAGCTACGACCTCTCGCAACTCAACAATACTCAGCAAACTACAGATAAATTCGACATCTGGGAGCGAAAATTGCTCGATTTCTCGCTCCGCAACAATATGCTCAACCTATATCTGCGCAAGAGTGCCATACAATTTGTGTCGTTCGACATCGATCGACTTGAGGACCACCTGCACGACGGCGCCGAATTTTGCATCTTGGCGCGTCCGGAATGCGACTTTGAAATGAACGACGATGGCAAACTCGAACGCTCGTCGCACTCGCCGCAACTCAAGGAATTGATTGTAGATGAGATTTCGCGCAAGCGTCTGCACACGTTCAAGACCGAGGAAGCATCGAAGATTATTCTCAAGCACATCTATCGCACCGCTCGAAGCACTCAGGAAGAAAGTGGTGCCAATTCGCTCTATCTTGCCATAGGCGCCCTGCGCTGGTATGAAACCTCGGGCAGCACCGTGCCTCGTTTTGCACCGATTTTAATGTTGCCCGTAGAAATGGTCTACAAGAAAGGCATGTATCACATTCGCACACGCGAAGAGGACATTATGCTCAATGTGACACTTGTGGAATTTTTGCGACAGAACTTCGATATCACCATTCCCGGACTCAATCCGTTGCCGCTCGACGACCACGGCGTGGATGTGAAAAAGATTTTTGCCATCTTCCGCTCTGCCGTGAGCAATCAGCAGCGATGGGATGTGGAGGAGGAGTCGATGCTCGGCATTTTCTCATTCAATAAGTTCCTGATGTGGAACGACATTCACAGCCATCGCAAGGTGATGCGCAATAATCCTATTGTTCGCAGCCTTGTGGAGCAGAGGCTGGCTTGGCAGCCCGATGAACTCGTCACTTCGCTCAAGGATAAGGACAAGGAACTGCGCCCCGACCGTTTGGCGCTGCCGGTGGCTGTCGACTCGTCGCAGATGGCTGCCGTTTTCGAAGCCGGAATGGGGCACTCGTTTATCCTTTACGGCCCTCCGGGTACGGGTAAGTCGCAGACTATCACCAACTTGATAGCCAATGCCCTTTTTCAGGGCAAACGCGTGCTTTTTGTGGCTGAAAAGATGGCTGCGCTCAGCGTGGTGCAAAAACGCCTCGAAAAGGTGGGCTTGGGACCTTTCTGCCTCGAAATGCACTCCAATAAGGTGACCAAACGCCATGTGCTCAACCAACTCGCTTTGGCTCTGGGCGTTACGCACATAGTTTCGCCCGAGGAATATGCCGTGACAGCCGAAAAACTCTATGAGGAGCGTAGCAAACTCATCACTTATCTCGAAGCACTGCACGATAAGAAGCCGGGCGAAAACTTCTCGCTCTACGATTGCATAATGAATTACGAGGCCATCGATGCCCAAATACTCAACGGCGGCGATGTGCTTAACGATAAAATCATTGCCAAATTCTCCTCAGTGTCGCGTATCGACTATGAGCACATGTTGACCGAGAAACTCGCTGCCGTGTTGCGCATCGTGGGCCAACCTTCTCAGCACCCATTGCTCGGATTGAAGGTTGCTCAAGGTGATGTGGGCAACGATTCGGCACTGGCTGCTCGCATCGACTCTGCCACACAGTGGCTCGAACGCTGCAAGACCGACTATGCTCAGCTGCAAGGTGCTGCCGCCAAACGAGCTGCGCTGCTCAAGGACAACAAGGAATCTATCTTCGACGAAGATGCTGTCGCGCTTCGCGACGAGTGGCGCCAAGCCAAGAGCAAATGGTTCGTATTCAAATTCTTTGCCACCAATGCGGTGCTGAAGAAGATGCGCCAATTCAACCAATATGTGACGAAAAACGAAATCGATGGTATTCTTGACAACCTCATGGAATACAACGATTTGCACAATACGATAACAAGTATACAGAATGTTGCGAAGCAATTTTTCGACATCGACCTCGATGCCGACCGCATACCCGAACAGACGGCAGTAGATGAAATGATTGCCAAACTCAAGCAGTGGAAAAACCACTTGTCGAACCTGCGCGACTGGTATCATTGGTGCGACTATAGTTCTCAAGCCGTGGATATGGGCTTGGATGCCGCCATCGATGCCATCGAAAGCGGCAATGTGAACACCGACACCTTCGCCAAAGAGTTCTTCAAAACTTTCTTCCGCGCTTTGGCTATGCGAAAAATTGCCGAAAATCCTCATTTGCGCATCTTCGAAGGCATTATGTTCGACGCTGTGGTTACCCATTATCGCGAGTTGGCAGAGAAATTCCGACTTCTCAGTCAGAAAGAACTTTATGCTCGCCTGGCTGCTCAAGTGCCGCGCGTTACCGACAATGTGAGCAACAACAGCGAAATAGGTCTGCTCAACCGCAATATTTCGAACGGCGGTCGTGGACTGGCGCTGCGCGACCTCTTTGCTTCGATACCTACTCTTATGCCTCGCCTGTGCCCATGTATGCTTATGAGTCCTATGTCGGTGGCGCAATTCCTCGATTTGAATTCCGACCAATTCGACCTCGTAATCTTCGACGAAGCGTCGCAAATGCCCACGAGCGAGAGTGTGGGCGCTATTGCTCGCGGTAAGGCGCTCATCGTGGTGGGCGACCCGAAGCAGATGCCGCCTACAAGTTTCTTCAACTCATCGAATGTAACTGAAGACGAGGCGCAAATCGACGACCTCGAGAGCATCCTCGAGGACTGCCGTATGCTCGATATTCCATCGCTTCAGCTCAACTGGCACTATCGCTCGCGCCACGAATCGCTTATTGCATTCTCCAACAATGAATATTACGATGGCAAACTCATCACATTTCCGTCGACCGACGACCGTAGTGCCAAGGTGCGACTGGTGAAGGTGGAGGGCGTGTACGACAAGGGCGGTCAGCGCTCCAATCGTCACGAAGCCCGGGCAATAGTTGATGAGGTGGTGCGCCGCATCAGCGACCCGAAGTTGCGCGCCGACAGCATAGGAATCATTGCCTTCAGCGTGGCTCAGCAGAACCTTATAGAGGACTTGCTGCAAGAGCGCCTCGATGGCGATGCTGCGCTGCAAGAGGCTGCCGCCACCATGTACGAACCGATTTTTGTGAAAAACCTTGAGAATGTGCAAGGCGATGAGCGCGATGTGATTTTGTTCTCGGTAGGTTACGGACCCGATAAGAACGGTAAGGTATCGATGAACTTCGGCCCGCTTAACAATAGCGGAGGCGAGCGCCGACTGAATGTGGCTGTGAGCCGTTCGCGCAAGGAAATGCTTGTCTACTCATCGTTGCGCCCGAGCGATATTGACCTCAATCGCTCTAAAGCCAAAGGTGTGGCAGGGCTAAAGCACTTCCTGGAGTTTGCCGAGAGTCAGATGCTCGTGCAGTGTGGCAAGCAACTCGCTACTCGCCACGACGATGTGATAGCCAAGCAGGTGGCTCAAGCTGTGGAGCAGCTTGGTTACACCGTGTCGGTAGGTGTGGGACGCTCGCAATTTAAGATTGATGTGGCTGTGAGTGACCCCGACTGCCCCGACAAGTATTTGCTCGGTATTCTCATCGATGGCGAAGGCTATCGCGACACTCAGACCACTCGCGACCGCGAGATAGTGCAGCCCTCGGTGCTCACCGGCTTGGGTTGGAATGTGATGCGCATGTGGTCGGTCGACTGGATTAACAATCCTCAGCGCGTAATCGATCGTATAGCCGATGTATTGAAAAACAGTCAGAATCCGCCCGCTCCCGAAGAAGAACCGGCACCCGCCGCACCCGAAAAATTCGATATCTCAAACGAGAAAGTAGAGGAGATTCAGTCGGCTGAAATGCCATATAATGAGGCACAGATAGGCAGCGTGGCTCGTATGAGCGACCTCGAACTGGCTCGCAAAATAGTGGCTGCCGAGCAGCCCATCACTCTTGCCTTGCTGTGCAAGCGCATTAGTCGCCTCAGAGGCATGACTCGCGTTACGCCCACCATGCAGCGCGATATGCAACTCATGGTGATGAAGGCATTTCACACAGCACCCGACCGCAATACGCGCGTCATCTGGCTTGACTCGAATGCGAGTGAGGGCTTCGCGGGATATCGCCAAGCTGCAGGTCGCGACATCTCCGAAATACCTATGTGCGAAATCGAAAATGTGGTGATTGAGACTATCAAAGAGCAATTCTCCATCGACCGCGAATCGATAAAACTCATAGCAGCCCGCAAACTCGGTTTCAGCCGCCGTGGCGCCAAAGTGGATTCGGCACTGTCGCAAGCCGTCGACAACCTGGTGATAGCTCGCAAAGTAACCGAAACAGGTGGAAAAATTTCGCTCATCGAGTAAGTGGTAACTTCCCCTGACTGAGACGATTAGACACACAATAAAATTAATAAGGAAAAAATAGAAATTGAAATTTTTTTGAGATATGAACGAGGAGATATTCAAGCATCTTAACAGTGAGCAACGCAAGGCTGTGGAGGCTACAGAGGGCCGTGTGCGAGTGGTAGCAGGTGCCGGGTCGGGTAAGACTCGCGTGCTTGCCAATAGATATGCCTATCTGATCGACTGCGTGGGCATCGACCCCGCCAATGTGCTGTGCATGACCTTTACCAACAAAGCTGCCATGGAAATGCGCAATCGCATACATCGCTTGGTGAATATGGGTTCTGCCAACGACTATATTTGCACCATTCACGGGCTGTGTGTGAAGATTTTGCGCAAAGAAATCTATCGTCTCGGCTACCCGAAAAACTTTATGATTATCGACGAAGATGACTGTAAAACACTTATGAAACAAGTGATGCAGGAATTTGAGTTGAAGAAATCGGATACTACCGTAAATCAATTGCTGCACGAAGTGAGCGACGTGAAAGGTAAAACCAACTATGTGCCGTATTTGTTTCCCGGCGGGGCGTGTCCTGTGGATGAGGTGGGGCGCGAATTTTGCCGTTATCTCCAACTTCAGCGCAAATATAATGCGCTCGACTTCGATGATATCATATATTTCACGCTATATATTCTCGAAAATTTCGCCGATGCGCGCGAGCACTGGCAGAGCGAATTCGACTACATACAAGTAGATGAGGTGCAGGACTGTAGCAGCAACGATTGGCGCATAATCAATGTGCTGAGCGAGCAGTGCGGCAATCTTTTCATAGTGGGCGACCCCGACCAGGCTATCTACGAATGGCGCGGCGCAAGACCCGAATTTTTTGTGAATTTCGAAGCCGATACCGATATTATTCTCGACGAAAACTACCGTTCCACACCCAACATCCTCAATGTGGCTAATGCGGTGATTAAGAATAACATACATCGCGTGCCCAAAAACTTGCGCACCAATATTCCCGCCAATACCATAGTGGTGCACCACCACGCTACCGATGAGGTGGCTGAAGGCGAATGGGTGGCTTCGACCATAGCGAAAATGCTGAAGGACGGTTGCCAACCCGCCGATTTTGCCATACTCTACCGCGCCGGCAACCAGTCGCGATTTATAGAGCAGGCTCTGATGAAAAAGAAGTTGCCCTACAAGATATGGGGCGGCATACGCTTCTTTGAGCGCAAGGAAATAAAAGACTGCATAGCCTATCTGCGCCTGGCATTGCTCGAGGACGACATCTCGCTGCGCCGTGTGGTGAATGTGCCTTCACGAAAATTCGGCAAAGCCAAACTCGAAGCTCTCGAAGCACTCTCTGCCGCCGAGGGTACGCCGCTCTTTGCCACGCTCGTCAATCACCTCTGCGACAAGCAATTCAATAGCGAGGCTTTGCAAAACTTTGTGAAGACCATAGAGCGTGCTCGCCGAAACGTGGACAAGATGCTGATTTCCGACCTGCTCGACTTAATTCTCAAAGAGAGCGGTCTCGACGCACTCTATCGCACCGATGGCGACGAGGAGCGCATCGAAAATATCAACGAACTCATGAATTCAATACGCTACTATGAGGAGTCGAACGCCGACGAGGAGGTCACGCTCGAGAAATATCTGCAGGACATCGCGCTCTACACCAATAGCGACTATAATCGCGAAACGTCGGCAATTAAACTCATGACCATACATCAAGCCAAAGGTTTGGAGTTCCCCTATGTGTTTGTGGTAGGGCTAAGCGAAGGCATTTTCCCGAGCTATCGCACCATCAGAGAACGCAAACGCAACGGCCTCGAAGAAGAGCGCCGGCTGATGTATGTGGCTATTACTCGCGCCGAGCAGGCTCTGTTTCTCACCGAATCGGAGGGTTACAACTACTCAACGCAAACGTCAAAATACCCGTCGCGATTCATCATCGAGATAGGTAAAAAACTCTTGAAACTTGATGGCAAAATCGACCCGTCGCTGCTCAAAGGCCTAAAAATGTCGATAAAAAATCTCGATAATGAAATAGGCGAGAGCACCGTAGCCGAGAACAGCGCATTTGCCGAAGGCAAGAACGTGGTGCACCCTATATTCGGCACAGGCGTCATTATCTCCGTAAACGAAATGCGCCAATCGTGCGAAGTGGACTTCAACGGCAAAAAGCGCAACATTCAATGGAAATTTCTCACCCTCAAATAACCGCCCGCGCAAACCACGCTATCGAGTGATAATCCACTCCGAAATTTTCCGCGATGCTTCGTAATCGATGGGAGTATATGGCCTGAATATGCTCACTCCGAGTCCCACATAAGGCACTTGCATATACTCGTAATGCACATTCATCATGTCGATTATTGTGGGGAACACATCGAGTTGACTCACATCGGTGGTGCGATAACTGCCGGCCGGTGCATTGATAATAATAAGAGGCACATTGCAGTCGAGCGGATAATTCACATTAGCCTCGCTTCTCACTTCATGGTCACCGGCTATCACTATGATGGAATTATCATATATGCCCTTAGTCTTGAGCGCCGTAAGGAATGCACAGAGCGACTTGTCGAAGTGATTCAGTCGTTCGAGATACTCAATGGTGGGGGCGTTGTATTCATCGGCATTCAGATTGAGCTCATGATTCACGGCACGGCTCTCGTATGGGTCGTGCATGGTGATAGTGGTAATAAATGCATATAACGGCGCCGGAGTGGCTTCAATCTCTGCCAATGCCCGACTGAAGATTATGGAATCCTGATTAAGTCCGCGCACGGCAATGCCATCGACCAAACGGTCGAAACCATAACTGCGCGTGGTGATGCCGTGCGACCAAAGTGATCGATTTTCGCCAATAACTTCCACCGAACCATAATGCAAAGCCTTGGCTATTGAGGGATAATCCTTCGAAGCATAATTGGTGACAAGGGGTTCGCTGCTCAAGGGCAATAATCCGGTGTTGTAGATAAACTGAGCATCGGAAGAACGCCCCTTGTCGGCAAATACTCTACATTTCTCCACATATACGGTGGCGCTGTCGGCTATTAAACTGTCGAGGGTGGCGATAGCCTCACTGCCTTTGTTAGCCGCCAACACATTGCTCTGCAGCGACTCCACCACTATCATTATCAGATTGCGTGGCTCATTGGTAGCCGTGCTCGGACTATATGCAGCCGCATGCTCCGACAGAAACCTCCGTATCTCGCCACGCTCGGTTTCGCTCAAAGGCTTGTCGCTATGCATTGCCCGCTGCACACAGCGCACTACATAGCCCGTAAAATTGGTGTTGTTGTAATATTTTTTCCAATCGACCGAAAACTCGGGATAAATCTGCTCCATCACATCGGCAAACCGAGAACTGCCCGAATAGATGCTCTCTCGCCTGTAGGCTCCTGCAAGCGAGCACATCCACGAAAGGCATAATGCCAGCATCAGCGCATATCTCAGCACCTTTATCGGCGCTCTCAAACTCGTTTTTTTTCTAATGAAAGCCCATAGCCCTAACGGCAACAATCCGGTAACCAACAGCAACGCATCGCCGAGCCGTAATGCAGCTATTGCGCCCTTTATCACAAAACTGCTGGTAAGCGAACTGCCGAAATATGATGAACCGGGAATTAAATCACCGAAACAGCGATAATACAGCACATTGGCAAGCATCAATAGCGAAAGCACTGCCGACACAATCGCCAAAGCTACATTGCCGTAGCGCTTTAGGAAAGTGAATGGCAAAACAATAAGGGTGGCATCGGCTATGGCAGCTATTATTCTGAACAAAAACGATGGTGTGCCCTCATAGGTAACCACCTCGAGGTAAAACAGCGACAGTGTCATACACATATATGTCGCCAATACATAACTTAGTTGCCGGTTATTTATTCTGCTAATATAGTCTTTCATAATTTCTCATTGTCAGTTGCTTCATTTTTGGTCTCGCATCGCGATAGTGTGATGTTGGGTAGAATAATGGCACACGATGGAGTGCCCTTCTCGGCATCTTTTGGCCGCCACATCACTACAAATCGCACACTTGCGCCCGTCACCACATAGCCCTTTTCCAACCATTGCTGCAATTCGCCTTGCATCTTTGTCGACAATTTTGCCACTTTTGCATTATTTTCCACATCGAAGAAGCATTTTTGTGAATATGTGAGTTTGTCTCCGGCAAACAATTCGGCTGTTCTGTTGCCGATAGTGCTGAAGAAACTGAGAAAAACATCGCGGTGCGACAGTTGCAGCACCACCTCTCGAGGCATACCGTATTGCTCTTGGCTGATGCGATAATCGTCGTGTGGCAAGTTTTCGAAAAATGGCGTATTGGTGTGAATAAACAACCGCTGTTTGGCTCTTGTCATGCCCACATACCAGCGTCGCTGCAGTTCGGGCGTGAGTCGTGATGTATTGGCGATAAGCATATACACATCGTTGAATTCTCTGCCTTTTGCCTTGTGAATTGTAGATACCACCACATCAGTCCCCGAATAGTCGCAGAAATCTTCGAGCGACGACTCGAATACAAACTCTTTAAAATCGCTGAAATACTTCTTGTCGGGGTTGGTCTGTTCGAATGCCTCGACGCATCGCTCAAGATATTGCAAAGCGCTACTCTTGGCAAACTTATCGAAAACCTCCGTTTTAGCCCTCGACCATACATCAGGAGGGATAATGGGAGTAACCAATGCCTTTTTGAGAAATTGCAAAAATGCTTTTACCTCGATCAGATTCCAAAATCGCAAGTCGCCCATAGTCTGCACAAGCATGCAATTCACTCCGCATCGGCGCAAATAAGCCACCACAGTCACAGCCTCTTCGTTGGTTTGCGTCAATACGCAAGCGGTGCCGTTGGCGTTTCGGCTATGCATCAGATTGGCAGCCAATGGGCTATAGAGATATTGTGATTGATTGTAGTATATGTTCACTCTGCCTTCTTCTTTGTTCATCGATGAAATAGGGGTGCTCTTAAATCGATTTGGAATACCCCGTACAAAGTGATTGGCAAAGTTCACCACTTGCTTCGAACTGCGATAGTTCTCGGTCATCTCCACAAATCTGCTTCCCTGATGATTGCGCAGCATACCCATATACTTCGAGTCGGAACCTCTGAATCCGAAGATATTCTGGTCGTCATCGCCTACTGCAACCACACGCATATCCTCATTTGCCTTCATCAATGCGTCGACGAGAGCATACTCAGCCTCTCCCATATCCTGAGCCTCATCTATCACCAACACGGTTTTTCTTATCTTGTTGGGTTCCACTTCGTTGTCGTTAATCATTCGGGCAGCGCGTTCCACCACATCTTTTGCGTCGTCGAGGTTGCCTGTTTTGCCCAGCAAGTCGAAGCAATAGGAGTGAAAAGTCTTTATTTCCACAAAATGGGCGGCATTGCCTATTAGCGACATAAGGCGTTGTTTGAATTCGGTGGCGGCGGCACGCGAAAAAGTAACCATCAGCAACTGCTCGTGCTTCACATCTTCGAGCAGAAGCAGAGAGGCAAGTTTGTGCACCAATACGCGAGTTTTGCCACTGCCGGGTCCGGCAGCCACCACTATGCAGCGCGAGTCCTTATCGCTGATAATCTCCATCTGCTTGGGCGAGAGTGCTCCAAATATCTTTTCATACCGCTTGGGCGTGAGATTGCGACCTATTTCCTGCTGTCGATTACCCTTAAAATACTTTGCAATAAAATATTTGTAGTCCATTTTGAAGTAGTCCTGCACATATTGCAAAGCCGCATCATAGTCGCGCACCATAATATTGGCAAATTCGCCCACTATGTGCACTTGCTGTATCTTCTGCTGGTAGAAATCGTTGAGCATGCGGTAATCCTCTTGCTTGTAGCGCATTTTATTATCCTTGATGCGAGTAATATCCATAGCGTTATATAGCACCAGAAATCCACCCTCGAGTTTCAAAGCGCCTATTTTCGACAGATAAAGCAATGCCTCCTCGATGTCGGCTATCTGCACATCGTGATTACTCTCAAAAAGCGACGTCTGAGACCGTTTATAGTCGTTGAGCAATTCCACCACCGAGAACGAGATTGCTTTGGTATTGTCGTTGCCTGCCACCTTGGCATAGAGCCACTCTACTGCGTATCGGCATATCAATTGTCGGCGTTCGAAACGCTTCAGCGTGGTTTCCATATCGGATTGTCGGGTGATATGCATATTATTTGCTCCCTCATCTTGCTTACGGGTATAACCTTTTATGGTGAGGAAGTAGAGCAGCGTGCGTATGTCTTTCTCCTTCGATGTTTTCACGCCACCGGCTTGTGCGGCCTCATTGAGCTGCTTGTAAGTTATTCTGAGCGATTCGTCGGGGATATTAGCGAGGATGTAGCGTTCCAGTTGAGCAAAACGGTCGAGCATCTGCGATGACTTGCGCACGGAGTCGCCTATGTCCTGAAGATAAGCCGACATATCCTTGCTGTCGGCCAAAATTCCCTCTTGGCGCATTCGCTCCACCACCGACACCACATCGCTCTTTTTCATGCCAAGAATATCGGCGATGTAGTCGATACGCGATTCGGCTTCCGAATCGGTGGCTTTTGCGATGTTTTTGCTCGAAATAAGCGACTTAATCACGCGCACGGCATTCTCACCATCGGTGTTGTCGAAAAGCACCGATTCGGTTATGCGTTTTCGCGCTTCTTCAAGGTTTTTTACCGTAATGCCGGTGGCATATACATGTGGCACATTATTGCCGCGCTCTATGTAGCCACTTTGCTCAAGAGCCGACAATGCGGTGCGCACACGCATCTCCACATCGGTGACATTCTCATCCCAGCCCGCCATTCGCGCTATCTCGAGGGCTGAGCGGCATGTGCGCTTACGCTGCTTGGTGAGGTCCTTGATTACCTTCCACACTTGTTGTATTTCGCTGATACTCAATTTGGTTTGATTGAGTAAAATGAAGTGCTTATCGAGGTCGCCATCGCTATATAGCACAAAGCATCGGGCTTGCAGTTGAGGGTCGCGCCCGGCTCTTCCCGCCTCTTGCACATAATTCTCGAGCGAATCGGATATGTCGTAGTGCACCACCAGTCCCACATCTTTCTTGTCGACACCCATTCCGAATGCCGATGTGGCTACGATAATTTGCACGCTGTCCGACATAAATGCCTCTTGATTGGCTATCTTATCATCGCTGCTCATCTTGCCATTGAACGGCAAAGCCTTATAGCCGTCGCGAGTGAGTTTATCAGCCAATGCCAGAGTGCGCTTGGTGCGCGACACATACACTATTGTGGGGCATAACGATTCCGCTATGAGCGATCGCAGTTTGACATATTTATCCTCATCGGTCTCGGCATGAATCACTGAGTAGCGTAGGTTGGTGCGCGATGCCGGCGATGCAAATAGCTTCAACTCGATGTTGAGCATTCGCTTGAAGTAGTCGCATATATCTTGCACCACTTTCTGCTTGGCTGTTGCCGTGAAGCACGACACGGGTATAGGTGATTTGCAGCGTTTTTTTATTTGATATTGCGCTATAAACTTACCTATGTAGAGATAATCCACGCGGAAATCCTGTCCCCACGACGAAAAGCAGTGTGCTTCATCTATCACAAAGCGGTCTACGGTTCTACCCAACAGTATTTTCTCGATGGTGTTTGAGCGAAGCATTTCGGGAGCTATATAGAGCAGCGAGGCTTCGCCGTCCTGCACTCGCTGAATGGCGTTTGAGCGAGAAATGGGGTCGAGCAAACCATTGATGGTTACAGCATCGGTAATTCCTTTTTCGGCGAGATTGTCCACTTGGTCCTTCATCAGCGACTGCAGGGGCGAGATTACCACCGTGAGTCCGTGCACCGTTCGGCCTGCCATCAATGCCGGTAATTGAAATGTGAGCGATTTTCCGCCGCCGGTGGGGAATATGGCGAGCAGTGATTCGCCCGACACAGCTGCGCGTGCTGCCTTCTCTTGAAGCGCCTCGCCATCGTAGGTGCGAAACTCGTTGAATCCGAAAAATTTCTTCAGATTGGTATGTACATCGAGAGCGGCATTGCAATATTTGCATCCCTGATTGCACTGTGTGTGGCGCAATAGTCTGAGCACATTTTCCACCGAGGGATAATTGTGCAGCACCCATGCCGGTGTGATGGAGTGATAGTCGGTGGCTGAGATAAGTGCCAAGGCGTATGCCATTTCCACCGGCATAGCCTCTGCAAGGGTTGAAATATCGGCATTTGTGCATATTTTGCCCTCGTAGGTGTCGGCTATTAGCCGGGCGATATCGCCCTTATGCACTTCAGCGCTCACCATTTCCATAAATCCTTCAAATTCCCTTACTCCACTAAGCAAAGTGGCGTAAATCAGTCTGTTTTCCTTAGGTAGGGAATTCCATTTATCTATTTCTTCGAAGAGCAAGGTTCGTGCCTTTTCGCAGTCGTTAACCGGATTGTTCACTTGGTCGCATATAAGTTTGTCGTCTTTGAGAAGGCGATGATATGGCCGGTTGGGGAATAACAATGGCGACACGTATAGCGTATCCACCAAAGCCCATTTGTGCTTACTCTCGCCGAAGAGATAATTGGCATCGTGATGAACGATATTATGGCCACAAATATAGTCTACATTTTCTAAAAAGGGCATCAAATCGTTGCGTCGGGGCGAATGAAATGTTGCGCCGTCGTGGCGTATTGCTCCTATGTCATGTATTCGATGGTCCTTATAACCCACTTCCACATCCACCATTGCATAGCGCGATGCATCGCGACGCGTAGAGTCGCGTCGACCGTTTTCGGGTGCATATATGCTGTCAATAATTCTACTCCAAATCGACATCGCCGTTATTTTTATGGTTTCGTTTTATGGGTGGTTGCTTGTCGGTGAAGCTCGTAATTGCCGTGCTTCTCCCAATGCTCTATGAATCGTAAACGCGATTATTATACAAATATAGTAAAAAACTCACAAACTATGATTTTTACCAAAATTTTTGCTGTGGTAAGGCCTTGTGGATGTGTATCGTAATATTATGTAGCACAATAATAATATTTTGCAAGCGGAGATTGGGGAACATGCTGTAATTTTGTTTGTAATCTTTAATAGCTATTGACTATGTTCGTAAAATTCTGCAAATTGCATTTGTTATTATTTGCCGTAGCGGTGACTCTTTTCGCATTTTCGAGTGGTGTGAATGCTGCAGGCAAACCTACTGTTATCAATGTAAAACCCGGGCGAAATGCTTTGCCCAATGCCATCAGTAAGGCTGCCGGCATAGAGGGCGATGTGGTGATAAACCTCTCGGCAGGCACTTATCGCACAGCCCGAACCATCGAAATCACTCAGGGCAAATGGAGCAGTCTGCTCATCACGGCTCGCTCGGGCCACGATGTGCGCATCACCGGCGATGTGGTGGTGCCTCGCAAAGCCATACGCCCTATCACCGACAAGAACTTGCTCGAACGTGTTCCCGCCGAGTGGCGTAAGCAGGTGGTGGCAGTGAACTGCAAAGGCTTGGTCGACAGCATCAGCAACATACATCCTTCGGGATTTGGCCGCAAGTCGGTGCCGGGATGGTCGGAACTGATGGTAGATGGCGCTCCGCTCACCATAGCTCGCTGGCCCAACGACTCAATGGCTCTCATTGGTAAAATAGAGGTGTCGGGCGGCAAGGAAGATAAAGAAGCCGGTCGTTTGCCCGTTTTCCACTATCAAGGGGACCGCCCCAAGCGTTGGAAAAGCACTGAAAACATGTGGATAGGCGGTTATTTCGGCCATGGCTATGCCGACGATTTGATTCCCGTGAAGCAAGTGAATACTGCCGACTCTACAATACATGCCGGCATGTTTACCACCTATCAGTTCTTCACCGGAGCCGATTTTCGCCGCTGGTATGCAGCCAATCTGCTTGAGGAACTCGACCGCGAGGGCGAATATGTGGTAGATGCCAAGCGTATGATGTTCTATTTTATTCCGCCAAAAGGCAAGGTGGGCGATGTGCGCCTCACGGTGCTCGAAACGCCGGTGTTTGCCGTAGAGCATTGTGCCAATGTCACCTTGCAAGGACTTACCATTGAGAATAGTCGTGGCATGGGAGTGTATATGGAAGCCACTGAAAACGTGGTGGTTACCGACTGCACGCTGCGCAATTTGGGGTATGTGGCCGTAAGCATAGGTCAGGGCACCGATTCGCCCGAAAGCGCTACCGTGGTGCCACACTCTATGGAGGCAGGAGGAGTTTTGACCGGCCGCACAGTGGGCAACTTCGCCGGTGCGCTCTATGAGCGTCCCACTCTGTATCGCAATGTAGGACACAACAACGGTGTGCGCAATAGTTATATCTATAACGCAGGAGCGGGTGGTGTGAGCCTCGGTGGTGGCAACCGCGTCACCCTCGAGCCATCGAACAATTTCGTGGAGAACTGCCGCATATCGCGCTATAATCGCATTGAGAAGTCGTATCGACCCGCAGTGTGGATTGACGGTGTGGGCAACCATGTGAGCAAGTGCAGCATTTTCGATGCTCCAAGCATGGCTATTTTGTTCCATGGCAACAATCATGTTATCGAACTTTGCGACATCACTAATGTGTGTCAGGAAGTTGATGACCAGGGTGCCATTTACTATGGTCGCGACCCCTCGGAACGCGGTCACATTATTCGCTACAACTATTTCCACAGCCTGAGCCCGCGCCATCGCGTTACTGCCACTTATCACGACGACGGTGCTTGCAGTTGTGAGGTCTATGGCAATATCTATCACCGAGCCGGTTCGCTCCCGGTGCTCATAGGTGGTGGTTGCGATATTCATTACTATAACAATATATTTATCGAGTCGCCGGTGGCTATTCATATCGACAATCGTCTGCAAAATTGGGCGGCTAACATGGTGGCTAAGGATGGCATCTTCGAGCAGCGACTCCGTGCCGTAAACTATACCCAAGCGCCTTACAGCACTGCCTATCCCGAATTGGTGAACTATTTCAACGAGAATCCGGCACTGCCCAAGCGCAATGTGATAGAGAATAATCTCTTCTACAACATCGACACTGTGATGCGCTGCAATGCCAAATGGGGCGAATGGCGGGGAAATGTTACCACGACCCAAGACCCTGGATTCGTCGACATCAATCAACCGTTGCAAGGCTTCAAAACCGATGCCGAACTACTCAAGTTGCTCCCCGATATGGCTAAAATACCATTCGGAAACATAGGAGCCGAACTTGCTCCCATCGACCAAAATTAATTATTGCTGTCCGATAAAACTTTTTTGAGCCGGGCAGAAAAAATCAGGGCTGGCACCTATTGCAGGAGTCAGCCCTTTTTGGTTACTTTGCTTTTACCACAAACCAAAACAACCATGGGCAAAAGTAATCATTTTAGCGGACAGCCGCTCTATAGTCAGGTAATAAATTTACTTAATAAGTCAAAAATTCTTCGTTTTAGTTGCGAAAACGGCGGTGAGCGCTACACCAAGCGCTTCAATTGCTGGATTCATCTCGTTGTGATGCTCTATGCGGTGATAATGCGATTCGACTCGCTGCGTG
>SFTJ01000069.1 GCA_004563195.1 bacterium | reverse complement strand
GACTTGTACGCCTTCCGCGAAGGCAACTACAACGGTTCAATCAATCAAGTGCATGGCGGCTATGACCGCCTAATAGGTCTAATCCGTAACTATGGATGATTATGAGAGCGGGTGATTTAATCGATGTGGTGCGTTGGCATAAGCGCGTGGTAGAGGTGCAGCGCTCGGGTGCAATAAAGGAATCTTATGACGATTTCGGAGACCTACGATGCTCCATCAAGCCGCCGAGTGGCGTGACTAAGGTGTCAGGCGACAGAGTGATAGTTGATGACTTATACAAGGTGTATGTACGTCGTCATTACAATGTTAAAGAATTTGACCACATCATTGTCGATGGCGTTGTTTACTATGTGGACTATGTGGCCGACCAACGGCGCGCAGGGATGAAGGTTTTAACGATTAAAAGAGAATTATTATGAGAATAAGTGATGCACTCAGGGTGCGCGATATTATAGCAAACAATCCGAGCATTAAGGTAAACAATGTGTCGCCGATTGTTGCTGACGACATGGCACTATACCCCTACATCAGCTATAAGCGAGTGGGTGCTGAGTTTGACGCGTGGAAACGCGCCAATGGCGTCGCCAAGGTGACAATGGAGTTGGCAGTTTGGAGCGATGACTACGATGAGAGCCTCAGAGTGGCAGAGCAAGTGATGGATGTGTTAAGTGCCGAACAAGGCATCTACATACAGAATTGCCTTGAAGGCTATGAAAATGGGGCTTTTTATCAGGACATAACGATTACGGTAGAATGAGACAAGAAACAAGCATACGATTAGAAGGAGTAAAGCGGCTCGACGATGCGCTTCGAGAACTTACCGGCAAACAGCAAATAAGCTGCCAAAAAGGGGCTTTACGCACCGTTGGCAATATGACGATCCGAGAAATGCGCAAGTTGATAGTGCAGGACATACCCGGCGCACGCCTTGCACCGGGCACTCGAAATCGAAAGAGAGTCAGTGAGCGCACTCCACTTAGTCGTGGCGGCGCTCTGACGGTGTGGCAGGGTGGTAATGGCGTTACTATCCACTCATTGACACCTAAGCTGCTCCGAATCTTTGTGACGGGTGCCAAGGCGCGCGATACGGAAAAAGGCTATAATCGAGGCGACCACATGCGTAAGAACGCCGGCGAAGGTGGCGACTACATAACCAAGGCAAAGCTCCTTGTTGAGCCAAAGGTTGCGAAATTGCTTGATGATATTATATGTCGGAATATGGACAAAAAATTCAATCAGATTAGGTAAGTATGAAATATACAGCGAGCTTCGTAGGGCGAAATCGCCTGACATACGACATCGAAATAGTCACGAATAACGACACCACCACCGCCAAAGAGCTGACATTGGTGCGTGGCGGTGCGTTGTTGCAACTAAAGAGCCAAGACAACATATTTGCGCCTATTAAAAGCACAATGGCGACCATAACAGTGCTTTCTAACGACGACATCAGCGACATCTACAGCGCATCGGCTCAAGGCACGAGTGTGAGCATCAAGCAAGGTGACAATGTGGTGTTCATCGGCTATGTGGAGCCGCTAAAGCTGAGCCAACCGTATGCAGCGCGAGCTACCGAGGTGGAGATTGTTGCTATCGACGCCATCAATAGCCTTCAATACATAGATTTCGCTTATTTTGATAAGCCGTTGCCTACCTTTAGCGACTATCTGACTCAAGCGATGAGCCTTGCCTCGCCTTCCGTGCCTCTGACGCTTGAGTTGACTGAGAGCTACGATGTGCCGCTCTCCGAAATGGCGGTCTCGGTCGGCAATTGGTACGACGAAGATGGTGAGCCTTGCAAATGGAGCGAGGTGCTGACGCAGTTGTTGCAGTACCTTAACTTGTCGTTGGTGATGAGCGGCAGCAAGGTGGTAGTGAGAGATGTGCGCCGCACCGTCGCCGATGAATCGATGTTACTCGACATCGATGCGCTTAACTTTAGCGGCAGTAGCATCGGCAGCTCGCTCACTGAGGTATATAATAGGCTAAAGGTGTCGGCATCGCTGTATAGCGACGACATGGCTTTTGACCAGCTTTTTAACCCGAGTGATGAGAGCGCGCTCAAGCCGGTAAATGGCTACGGTAATAGCACATTGGTGTATAAGTACGATGACACGACCAATGTATGCGATTATTACACCACCTACACCCAGGAGGGCGTCGAGTGTAGTCGCAATGACGAATATGGCACGATGGTGTCGAGCGCTAAAGATTGGGACATTGAGAGTATTAGGCAGAAGGTGGGTGCGTGGCTAATCAAGCGCACCGCTGTAAAGTGGCCCAGGGGATATGGCGACAGCGTTGAAGGTGCGCGGTTGATGATTTCGAGCGAATCCTCAAAAAACATCTTGCTGATAAATAAGATTAATTCCATGTGCAACGGATATAACTCCGTGGCCGTGGAAAAGGCGCTTAACTATAAGGACAAAACACTGGTAAAAATCAAGGACGACAATTACCGTGCCTATGCCGGTGACTATGTGCTTGTGCTGTCGGCAAAAATTACATATAGCCCCGAAATCTATCCCAAGGAAGCCGCCTATCTGCCATCTAAGTGCGGCAGTAAAAACTATAGCTCGATGCTTGATAGAGCGCAGGATAGATTCGGCACTAATTTCTTTACTGCTCAATATGCCTATATACCGATGCGCCTAAAAATAGGCAACAAATATTGGACTAATGATAATAAGGATAACAGCGACGATATGGCTCAAGGCGAATGGACTACAGCGCTGTCGACTTTTAAGGCCTATGTAGCTTTGGATGATAATATACGATGCCATATCGACCTATACGGCGAAAAGGAGGTCAAAGACAATGGTAATGATGTTGTCTTATACGGTTTCGATGATGGTGAGTGGATGAACAATAAGCAATTTATCATTCGCAATAATGTTAGATGGGACTCGGGTATCGACGTGAAAGGTTTGATGATACCTATCAGCGCCGCCGACATGCTGGCGGGTACGATGGAGCTTGAAATATTAACACCTTCGTCGCCAATAGAGGGGTGTGTACAATATCTCTATATCGAGGACTTAAAGTTGACAATTTGCCGCCTATCAGATGATGGTCTGAAGGCAGTAATAGACGACAATAGCGAAGATGATGTGTGCTATCAAAATGTAGCCGACGAGGAGAGCGTCAAGGACACCGAAGAATTGCAGTTAAAGGTAGCTACTGATGCTGGGCGCAAATATAGCCGTGGCGCTGTCGTCCGTGTCGGTGACAGCCTGGGCTATGTCGGACAACTTACAAGCAGCATCAGCGGCGACACAATGCTGGCAGAGGAGCATCTAATTGCGAGCCGCGTGGAGCAATACAAGCAGCCGCGCAATGTGCTTGAGGGCAGCTTGCGTAATACTGTGGTGGATTGGACTAATGGGGCCAAGAGTGCCAACCTTGGAAAAAAATATGTTGTGGCAGGAGCTACAATCGATTTGGATAACAGTGAAAGTAAAGTAAAATTGGTTGAAATATGGCAAAACGGATAACGGTAAAAGTGCCCGACACTTATAGCGACGAAACGAAAGAATTCATGAAAAAGGTGGTCAAGGCCTTGAATGAAAACGGCGAGTTGACCCCGATGATGGAGGGAGTTGTCGGCATGTTAAGGGATTGTTATGAAACGTATCAAAAAGCAACGCGTGCCATCAGGCAAGACGACGATGTGTTGCAGACAACGCTCAAGGATGAGCTAATAGCGCATCCTGCTGTTAAAATTCAAATGCAGGCTAATCAACAAGTGCTCGCCCTTATGAAAGAGCTTGGCCTTACTACGCGAAGCCGCAAGGTTATCGACAAGGTAGGTGGTGGAGAGCCTGATCAGTTGAGTCTATTTGATAGCTTATGAAATCTTGGGAGAAATATATAGATGACGTTGAAAACGGCAAGATAATTGTCGGCAAACTGGTACGACAATCTGTCGAGAGGTGGCGCGCCATGGAGCGTGACCCCTCTATCTATTTCGATGCTGAACGAGTGGAGCGCTGCATCAAGTTTTTCGGCATTTTGCGGCACTTTAAGGGGAAAAGCGCCGGCAAGCCATTTTTGCTTGAGCCGTGGCAAGCCTACATCGTCGCTACCGTGGTAGGATGGCGGCGCAAGGTCGATGACCGGCGTGTTATCCGTAAACTCTACATTCAGGTGGCGCGAAAAAACGGTAAAACGGCATTTGTGGCCGCTCTGCTACTATACCTTTCATTGGCTGATGGCGAACTCGGTGCAGAGGGCGACCTTGCCGCGAACAGCAAGCAGCAGGCTAAGATTTGTTACGAGTTTGCCAATGAGTTTGCCCGGCAATTAGACAGCCGTGGGCGTAGGTTAAAGCGGTTTAGAGACTATATTACGGATTCAAAGACGAGGAGCAAAATACAAGTCTTTGCCGCTGATGACAGTAAGCTCGATGGCTTCGACGCGTCGGTATATGTGCTCGATGAGTTCCACGCGGCTAAAAATAGCCGCCTACACGATGTGCTTGACTCGTCACAAGGAAGCCGCGCCCAGCCATTGGGCATCATAGCCACTACAGCGGGATTTGACAAATTGGCGCCCTGCTATCTCTATCGAGAGATGTGTGTCGAGGTGCTGAGTGGAGTAAAGCAAGATGACACGTTAGCGGCCTTTATTTACGAACTTGACGACGAAGATGATTGGCACGATCCTATTGTGTGGATAAAAGCGAATCCCAACATAGGTGTTACGGTCGACGAAGAATTTATAGCCTCGAAAGTCAACGAGGTAGCCAACCACCCGAGTGCCGAGGTCGGTGTGCGCACCAAGGTGCTTAATCAGTGGTGTGACGCCGAAGAAGTGTGGCTTCCTGACCACTACATCGTCGAAGCCACCGGCGAGCTGCCCGAATGGCTTAATAGCTTGCCATGTTATGGCGGCATCGACTTGTCGACAACTACCGACTTGTCGGCGCTGTGTGCCATGTGGGTGGACGAAGCAAATCAGCGCTACTACTATAAAGTCCATTACTATCTACCGGCAGAGTCGCTTAATGAAAATCGATTTAAGGTCTTATACGGCGAATGGCACCGCAAGGGGCTGCTAACGCTTACGCCCGGCAATGTGGTTGATTACGACTATATCCTTAATGACTTAATAGCGATTAATCAGGGCAACCGACTTATGAGTGTGGCATACGATGCTTACAATGCGACTCAATTTGTGATTAACGCCACGACTAAGGGCTTGCCCATGCTCCCATTTAGCCAAGCCCTGGGCAACTTTAACAAGCCCACAAAGGAAATGGAGCGCTTAATGCTGTCGGGGCGCGTGGTGCTTGATAACAATGAAATTAACCGGCATTGCTTCCGAAATGTGGTGCTTGCCCGCGACCACAACGGCAATATCAAGCCCTCGAAGCAATTTGTCGAAAAAAAGATAGATGGGGTAATTGTTATGCTTGAAGCACTCGGTGCTTATATGGCCGACCCTTGCTATAACGCATTGTTGTAGTTTAGTTTTAAGTGTTTTTAAGGTTTATATTAGTATGTAAGAGGCGGTGCGCGAGCATAGCCTCTTTTGTGTATACAAATTGTGTCTTATATATAAAAAATAAGAATAATGGAAGAAAAAAAGATAGAAAGACGATGCAGTGCCGCTACCTTCGAGGTGCGTGCCGAAGAAGGCAACAGCCGCCATGTGGTTGGCTATGCGTCGGTATTTGATTCGCCAAGCACCGACATGGGCTTTCGAGAAATAATCAAGCCCGGTGCGTTTGATGGCGTTATTATGGCTTCGGATGTGCTCGCGTTGCTTAACCACGACATTAGCCGCGGTGTGCTCGCGCGCTCTAATAAGGGTGTAGGTTCGCTTAAACTAAGCATCGATGATACTGGCCTAAAATACGAGTTAGACGCGCCAAACTTTGCGCTTGGTGACGAGCTTATTGAAGGTATACGCCGTGGTGATATTGTAGCTTCGTCGTTTGCCTTTACAGTTAAGGAAGAACGATGGGAAAAACAAGCGGATGAATCGTACATCCGCTATATTGACAAAATCGACCGACTCTTCGATGTGTCGCCGGTCTACCAGCCCGCTTATGAGGCTACAACTTGCGACCTCAGGGGACTCGAAGCAGCTAAAGCAGAAGCGAAAGCTAAAGCCGAGGAGTTGGCTGAGATGGAGAAGCGCCAAGCAATGGACGCGCAGAAAGTAATCATTGAAAAATTAAAAAAATTCTAAGATATGAAAAAAGGAAAAGATTTGATGCTCAAGATAGCGGGCACTATCTATGGCTACGCTACTGACTGCCAGTTTAACGTCACCACCGACACAACGGAGGTGACCACAACGAAATATAAGCGTTCTAACGCGGCGGGCAAATTTAAAGAGTTTGAGCCTGACATTACATCATGGGATGTAAACTCAAGCTATGTCGTTGCCGAAGATGAAGCCGACTACAAAGCACTCGTCGAAAAGCAGCTCGAAGGCGTGGCTATCGATGTCGAGTTCTTGGATGTCAAGGATGCTACATCGATGACTAATGGCGCAGGAGCTACCGGCTCAATCGATGCTGCTACTGCCGGCATCAAATACAGCGGCAAAGCAATTATCACCTCTATCCAGTTGTCGGCACCGACCGATGGCGATGCCACCTTTAGCATCCAACTCCAGGGCACCGGCACTCTTACAGTGGCTACTATTTCATAGCATTTCTTCATAATAATTGGGTTAGGTTAATATTTTGATTGTTGATGGAGGAGGGTGGCAACATCCTCCTTTATTTTGTAAATTACAATGCTATATATATAATAATGTGTAAATGGCAAAGAAAAATGACTTAGTAGTAAGGCTGCTTCTCGACAATGCCACTTTTGAAGGCAATATTCGCCAAAGTTCGAAGGAGGTGCGAAAGTTTCGTGAACAAGTAGAGAAAGGCACGGATATTTTAGATAACCTTACCGGTGGGCTTGTCAAGGGAGCTATGAAATACGCCTCGTGGGGCGCGGCTGCTGCCGCGGCGGGTAAATTGGTAACTGATGTCTATATGTCCTCCGAGCAAGCCGCTGATGAGTGGCGGCGCATACAGACGCAGTGCACCGAAGCGTACTCCTTTTTTGTGAAAAGCATTGAGAGCGGTTCATGGAGTAATTTCTTCGGAAACCTCTCAAAGGCTATCGAGGATGCTGCCGAGCTATATGATAAGCTCGATAGACTTGGGTCTATTAAGACAAACAACAGCGCGGCCATCGCCATCGTGCGTAATGCCATTGCAGAGGCTAATCGACAGCTCGCTGACAAGAGCATAACTGACGAGCAGCGTAAGGCGCTGCAAGCCTCAATTAAAAAAAATGAGGCAAGGTTAAGAGGCATGATGTCCGAGCAGTCGACGGCGGGCAAACAAGCGGGCTTTGCACAGATAAAGCAGTCGCTAAGTGGCTACGACCTAACTGACAAGCAGATGCGCGATGCCACCTACAACTTGATTAACAAGGGTCAAAAATACTACGATGAAATGGATGCAGTCATAAAGGAGTGGGAGGCATCCAACAGTAGTACAACGCAGAATATATCGGGTAACTGGGGTGCGATGACGCGAACAGTGGGAAACGCCCCAATGCCCGACTTTGTAAAATTAGCATACGCGGTCAAACAAGGCGAAAGCGACCCCAATCGTATAGGAGGCATGCAGACCTATGTCGATGCCATTAATTACGCAGCTCAAGCCGAGAGAGAGGCACGAACGGCACTCAGGCAAGCCAACCGCGGTGTTGGTGGTTCAAGTGGCAGCACGACACCTAAGAGAGGCTCAGCGAAGGCCGTAGAGGACGAGATAGAGGTTGGTTCGCTGACCTATATAAACAATCTTATTAGCAAGCTGACAAGGCAGAGAGACGCCACAATCGACACATCCAAGCAATCAGCCATCGATGAGCAGATAGCCGAGTTGGTACGGCAGCGCATCAACTTGATGTATAGCTCCAAGGGCGCGACACCTCCGCAACTTGAAGCGATTGGCGGCAGTGTTGGCGATGTGACTATAGGCACGCCTACTATCGACAGCGATGGCGTTTCGGAGGCAATGCGAAGCATCGCAGCCTACAACGAAGCATTAGCTAAGATGAGAGAGGAGGCCGCCGATGGCGCTATGGAGACCGCCATTAACGGCATTGGCAACGCCTTCCGCAATTTGGGTGGCTGCATCGGCGACACGGCGGGTCAGATGATGATGTTTGCGGCGCAAACCGCCCAGGCTATTGCTCAGTTGATAGCGCAAAATGCCGCCTTAATGGCATCAGCGCAAGCTGCATCGTTGGCAGGCGCTGCAAAAAATGCCTTCCAGTTGCCATTTCCCTTCAATTTGGCAATGTATGCGAGCATGGCTGCTACCATCTTCGGCATCTTTGCGGCGTTGCCGAAATTCGCTGAAGGTGGTATCGTTGGCGGCATAAGCACCGGCGATAGAAACCTTGTTCGCGTCAATGGTGGAGAGATGATACTGACGACCGCCCAGCAGCAAAGGCTGTTCAACATACTTAACGGCAAAGGAGGCGCGGCATTGGGTGGCGTTGTCCGCTTTGAGATTGATGGTGATAAACTTGCTGGCGTGCTCGACAATAGGAACAGAAAGTGGGGTGTAGTGCAATGATAATAATTAAGTATAATATCCCCAAGCAGCCGCGCTCTGCAAAGCACATCGGCGGCTCGTCGTCGGCGGTGTCCATTAGGCGAGCTGTGTCGCAAGTAGTGACGGACGGCGGCGCATCAGGCGGAGGCACCTCGGTGTCGTATCAGTGTCCTTTTAGCGTCGAAGCTGTTAGTGATTTGGAGTATCCATTGGAGGTTATTTGATTCCATAATTTAGTTTTGTTAAGGAGATAGCGTCAAGTTGTGAAATTTGGCGCTATTTTTTATTGTTTTTGCCACTAAAATGCAAAATAGTGTTAAATAATAGACTTTTTCGCTATTTTGTTGTCCAAAATTTTGGACAATTCAAAATAAAGCATTAACTTAGCATCAGAAATCAGAAATAACACTATAACAGATACAACATGGCAAACGTAAAACAAATATTCGAAAGCATTGATAACGCAAAAGTTAACTACATTATGAGCGCCTTCCCATACAACGGCAGAACTGTAGAGCAATGGAATGAGGTAACCGAAATGCGAGGCGAGCTTCGCCAGTATGTAGCAGATGGTACATTGGCAGCACAACTGCTTGAAAGCGACGCACACCTAAGTGTTAAGCAATTATGGGTGATAGCTTATGCTCTTGAAAAGAGCGCGGAATATTGCTCAAAGGTTGATGAAATTAATGCCGTAGCAAATGCTAAGCGAGCAGCTTCTAAAGCAAAGGTAAAGGCTAACAAAGAAGCATCGAATGATGTGCTTGCTGAGGTTAAGGCAGCCGGCAAGTTGCTTAAAGACTACTACGCATGGCTTAAGGCGTCAAACTACAAGCGAGAGTTCTTTTCAAAAAAATATTCAAAAGAATCAGTTAACGCATTTTTAACCAAATAAACAATTACAACTATGGCAAAGAGAGAGTTACCAATATTTGTATTAGATACAAATAGAGCACACAAGAAAGGCGAATGTGATTGGATTGTGTGCACAGACCGCGATAACGGCTTTGTAGCCAAGATAGACTATTTAGATGGAGACATAGACGAGGTGGGCGATGATTATCGCATACAGAGCCGCGGAGTCGGTATAAGCATCAGGATAGCTATTGTAAGGAGCATTGGTGATAACCCAAAGACAACGGATGTGCGCACGTTGCTCAAGAAGGCCGCGAAGCATTACATCGACACAACTGTCAAGCCCATGAATGTTAATCAGCCCACTCGTCAGGAGTGCGTCGAGTTCCTCAAATTACTTATCCACTCCAACCTTCACAATCTTGATGAAGCTGGGAGCGATTACAACGAGCGAAAGACAGTGCTTACCTCGCTGTCGATGTTGCAAGCTGCTGCGGACTATCTAACTGACGACGACCATGGAGGATTATCGTGATTTTTGTGCCTGGGTGGCGCAAGAGATGGAGCGCCGAGGGCTATCTTACCGAGCGCTTGCGGCATCGGCTGGCGTCTCGAAGAGCAGCATAATGACGATTGTCAAGGCGGCCAACGCGCCTAATTTGGGCATTTGCATCAAGGTCGCAAAGGCCCTCGGAAAGGAAATAATTATTAAGTAAAGAGAGGGGCACAACGCCCCTCTCTTTATTTGGTCTCGTTTAGCTTATCGAAGGCTGCCATCACATCGGCGGCGAGCACCTTGGCATATAACTGAGTTGTGCCGATGTCGGCATGGCTAAGCATCTTGCTCACCACCTCGATAGGTATGCCGTTGTGTAGCGCTGATGTCGCGAAGGTGTGCCGCGCCATGTGGGATGTCACTCGCTTGCTGATGCCTGCGTGCTTTGCTACGGCTTTGAGGTATAAGTTGTATTTCTGATTGCTAACAAAAGGCATCTTAAAGTCGTAGCGCTCCAACAGTGCGCGGGCCTTGTCGATGACCTTGATTGCTATTTCGCTCCTATTTTTGGTGCGTTCGCTGATGATGTAAAGTGCTCCATCACGATCCATAAAGTTGTCGCGAGTGAGAGAGCTGGCATCTGCGTATGCAAGGCCGGTGTAGCAGCAAAATAGGAAGCAGTCGCGAGCATGGATAAGGCTGCTATCGCTTAGCTCTACCACCTCCATGGCGTGGCGCTCGTCGTCGGTAAGATAGGCGATGCGCTCGCTCTTTCCGTGCGGCGTTGCAAAGCCAACATAGGGGCTGCGAGCTATGAAACCGAATGTCTCAGCATCACGAAAATATGGCTTAATGCGCTTGTGATATCCATACACAGAGGTGGATGACCGGACGCGACGCTTGATTGCCTCGTCGAGGAGTAGCAATGATGCCGGTGTAACATCATCCCATGATGAGACTAAGCCCGAAGCCTTGACGAACTCAAGCGCTACGATGTGCTGCTTGCGTGTGGATTCCTTGAGTGGCTTGGCATTGATACGTTCAAGCCACCAGCTGAATAACTCAGGGCGCGGGTCCTGAGCCTTATTTAGCCGCTCCTTGAGCGCGTCAAAAGAAAATGAGCCACTACTCCATAGGTCATTAATTGCGGCCGCCACAGCGTCGGAAAATTGGCTTATAGTGGCATTACAAGCATCGGCATCAAGGCGGCGCACTACTCTGCTACCATTCCATTCGTGAGACTTTAGCCGAACGCCGGTGCTTAGATAGATGGTGCGACGCTCAGCTGTAACGCGCACCTCGACAGCCGAGGCGTGTGAGGCTGAAGCATCTTTTCGACGATTATAGATAATAGAAAATGTCGGTTTTTTCATTGTAAAACATTTTTGAAATCGTGTAAAACATTGGTAAAACAAAATGTCCGCGAATGTCCGTGAATGTCCTTTAACGGTAGACAAAAAACGCGGCAAAAAACAAGGTTAACCAAGCATATTACAAAATCAAGTAACACATAATCAACAAATTAACAAAAAGGGGCAGCTAAATGCTACCCCTATTTTCGTGATCCGCCTGGGGTTTTATTGGGTGGGGTAATTGGTTGGTTGTGTTGGTGTTATGTTGTTGGTGCTTGGTATTTGTAGAGCGGATGTAGAGCGTTAGATGTCGTGGTAGGTTAGTACCGCTATTACTCGGCCGAGGGCTAAGATGGTTGTTTTTTCTATTTCATAGGGAGGGTAGAGCATTTGATCGGCGCTCTGTAGGGTTACTTTTTCGGGGTCGGGGCTGGGCATTAGTCGCTTGATGGCGTAGCCTTCGGGGGTGGCGACGCAATAGATTTCGCCCCACTGTATATAATCGGCGTGCCATTGGCGGACGAGGACGAGCGCGCCTTCGGGGATGGAGTGTTCGGGATGTAGTGTGTCAATCATCGAGCGGCCGCGGGTCCTAATAAAGAAATCGCCCTCTTGGGCGCGCATGCCCGGGACGATGATGATGTCGGATGGGTTGTTGGCTTCGAGAGCTGTGCCGAATCCTGCTAATTGGCCGCAGGATGCCGCCTCTGTATCGAAGAATGGCACACCTTGCGCGCTGTTGTAGTCGAGTGAGGCGTCGCGCACTACATAGGTGTTGGATTCTTGTGGCTCGACGGGCTTGAGCATGCTGCCCTCTCCAGTCATCAACCAAGCAATGTCGAGGTCGGGGTAACAATCAGCAATTTTTTTCAATTTTTCGGGGCTAATCGACCGCACAAGCGTCGCAACATAAGCCTTAGACACATCAATTGTTCGGCAAAAATCAGCCTTAGTAATTCTTTTTGCATAGAGGTAAGCTTCAATTCGTTCTTTTACTGTTTCCATAATGTTAGTGTTAATAAAATTTAATTCAACTAAACTTTATTTTGGTTTCCTTGCTTTTTCGGTTTAGGTATCCTAAATTTGCATTGTTGTTACTAAAACCAACAACAAACAAAAGAAAATTAAAGGCAAAACTAATTAAAATTCAGTTAAATGGCAAAAATTATCAAAAAAATTGACATTAAGAGCACGCTCGAAACGATGGAAATTGGCGAGCGTTTGAGCATCCCATTGGGTGAGGCGTGCGCCAGCTCAATCAGAGCCGCTGTGTGGCGTAAGACCACCGGCACCTTCAAGGTGAGCGAGGACAAGAAAAATTTATCAACCATAGTAACGCGATTGTTATGAACGCACAAATGAAAACCTTGTTGGCGGTGCAAGAATTAGCACAGCGCTTGGAAGCAATAGAGCGCGCTAAGTTCTGCCGAAGCGGCCGAAATGCTCGGCATAAGCGTGCCGGCATTGCATAAGCGCGTGGCAAGAGGCGCTATCAACTGCGCAAAGGATGAGCGCGGGCATCTTAGATTCCGAATTTCTGATATTAACCAATAAAAACGAAAGCTATGAGACTATACAAAGCAATGAATGTGGCAGCATTGATATGTGTGCTGCTTGGCACTTTGGCCGTGGAGTCAGCCGGCTCGATGAGCGCCGCAATAGAGGTGATGATATGGTGGTACGGATTCGCCATAGCCTTGCGGGGCATGGCATACATCGGCGCCAAGCATGAAGCGGAAGTCAATTACAAGGAGTGGAAAGAAAACACTAAGAAGCAATGAAGAAATATCAAATCAAGCCACGATTTTGGAAAACAAGCGAAGTGAGGTGGCTGAAGGACAATGCTGCAGGTAAGAGCCTCGCCGAATTGTCGGCACATCTGGAGCGCTCAGAAGGATCTATTAAATGCATGTGCGCTAAATTAGGATTGCATCGTAAGACCCAGGAGTGGAGCGAGGAGCAAGACATCGTGCTGATTGCAGCATACCCGTATGTCACTAACTCCATCCTCGCCAAGGTTATTGGAAAGAGTGCCAACAAGGTGCATCGCCGCGGGGTTATACTTGGGCTTCAAAAGCAAATCGGCGGTAAGGGCATGCTAAAGGACTACTATCGTGCACTACTCTACAAGGACATAGAGGACATGTATGATGCGCTTACCAGAGATGAACAAATGGAAATGTGTATAGCACTAATTAATCGACTGACATATGGCAACAAGGCGAGAACTGGACTTAAGGCTTGAGGCCTTCCGAGAGCTGCTCTGGCACACGTGCCAGCAGATGGCTTCTGTCTCATTTGACCGGCG
>SFTJ01000068.1 GCA_004563195.1 bacterium | reverse complement strand
CGCCTCGGGCGACTCAGAAAGATATATTTGCTGACTTTTAGCATCTTAACGATGTACTCCGTCTTATCAACGTATAGGCAATCTCGGCCTATCACTTCGCTATATGTCTGTATGCCAACCGGCAATCGCTTTAGTATCTTATTCTCCATAACCTTATATTTTGATGTACAAATATAAAGATTTGGCGCGAAACTTGAAAGAAAACAAGTTATAAAAGCCCAATTTACGCTCTATGCCTGCTTTATTGCCGGGCAAATCACAAAACAAGAAGCTTCCCGCCGACTAACATCTTTGGAAAGCTTCTATCACACATATATAAAACAATTATTACTACTTACTATCGATTTCCGGTTCTCTTCGCTGATGATCAACAAACTTCAGTACGGCATACGACACTACAAAGTACACTCCCACAAGCACCCATAGAGCACAATATGCTTCGCGCTGCTGTGCCAGCGTGGCACCCATGCTGCTAATGCCCCAGATGGCTTGAACACACCATGTTGATGGTATCAAGTCGCCCACAAAATTCCAAAATCCGTTCATGGCATATCGTGGCCACGATATGCCCGACAGGAACAAGAAGAACACCGATGTCACCACGAGCACCGGGAACACCGCCTCGCGCTTGCGCACAAGGGTTTGTAGTGTCAACCCGAAAAATGCTACTGCAAGCATATATGGAACCGACAGCAATATCACATGCCACACATTGCCATGCTGCGGGAAGGCAAACATGATGGGCACAAATCGCCACAAATATATCATTGGCAACACCATAAGTGTAACATAACACAATGCCTTGCCTATGAGTGTAGCAAATGCCCCGGTATTCACTCGGCGAGTGTCCACGCCGTTGTGTCGCAAGCGGCGCTCACGCGAAGTGGCGCTCACACATGCTATGCAGAGCAAAAAGGCTTGCTGCAATATCAGTGCCAATATGCCGGGAATAATCGCCGACCCCATTCCCATCGAATTGTTGCCAACGGGAACCATTCGGAATGGTATCGGCATCACGCCTCCCGATGGTGGATTTTCAAGTTGATTTACCTTGCCCATCTGCACCTTTCCTCCGAGTTCGGAGTTGACTGTGGTGATGGCTGTAACTATGTTTTTATATCGCAAAATCACCGACATATCGCAATATGCCTCCATCCGTGCTTGCTCGCCGCGACCCACATTGCGCGAAAAATCGCTCGGCAAGTACACTATGCCGTATGCCTCGCGTTCAGCCATACGGCGTCGGGCATCTTGCATATCCACGGCATAATCGGCCACGCGCACTTGCTCGGTGGCGTCGAGCATACGGGCATACTCTCGCGACATGGGTGTGCGACACTCGTCTACCACCACTATGGGCACTTCTTTCACCACTTCGCGATTATAGATGAGCGAATAAAGTATGGGATATGCCAACGGCAGGAAGATGATAAAAATCATCGCCCCCACATCGCTGAACACGAGTTTATATTCGTTTACCCAGACCTTTGCTATGTCTTTCAATATGCTTGTCATTGTCAATAACTTCCTTATTTTTTCATCACTTTATGTAGACAGGATGCTCACACTTACGGCGCAGATGCCACATCAGAGCAAACGGCACTATGGTGAATGCCAACAATGCTGCATAATGTGCTGCCGAATAAGCAAATTCAAGCCCGTTGAGTGCCTGCGAGCAATATATCTCATAATAATAATACGATGGCAGAGCTCTGCTCAGCACACCCACCCATGTATACATCTGCTCCACCGGGAACGAGAGCCCGGCAAGCGAAAAGGTGAGCATACCTATCAAGCAGCACACCGAAAGCGACAATCGCAGATTGGGCACAATGCACACCCATATCAGCGCAAAGCCCTGCGATGCCACCACAAGTAGCGCCATTGCTAGCCACATGTGCCACAACGGGCAGTGCAGCGGATAGCCGGCTATGCCATAGAAATAGATTTGCACAGCCCACCCCACGAGGGTGAATATCACTGTTTGTGGTATGAGTTTTCCCCACAATGCCATAGCCATCGACCCTCCGGCTGTTTCGAGCCATTGGCGCGAGGTGTTTTCCTTTATTTCCACCGTGATGCTGTAGGCGGTCATTATCATCACCATCAGCGCCAACAAGGTGGGCACAAACGAATTGGCAAGATACACACCGTAGTCAATCCATGGATTGCCCAAGGCATGCACTTTGGTCACAAAGGGCTGAAGCATGCTTTCTATGGCATCCTCGTTCATCCCCATTGCCAAGAGTGTGCCACTCACCAGCGATGCATTTGAGAGCGCCGAGATGGTGGTATAGTCCTTCACCATCAGCGATGCCGAGGCATAATATGAGAAATTGATGTAATAACTCAACTCGGGACGTCGCAATGCCAATGCGTCGCTCGAGAAGCCTTCGGGTATCACTATGAAGCCCACTATCTTACTCTGCTTTACATAATCCATAGCCTCGCTGTAGCTGTCGAGATGATACGCCACATCCACACCGTGAAAGGAGTCGAGCGTACGCACTATATTGCGCGACGTAGGCGTGTGGTCGAGGTCTACTATTGCACTGGGCACGCCGGTTGCCATGCCCTTGTCGAGCAGTGTTACAAAAAACACTGCGGCAAACAGCGGCAACACTATCATGCAGCCCAAATACATTGGTCGCCTCATCACATCGCGTATGCCTCGCATCAGCGATTGCTTAAATATGTTGATTACCGAATTCAAAATCGTTGTTTACTTTTTTTCGATTGATTGAAATATTAATGCAAAAAGGTGCTGTTATTTCACTTGCACCACCGACATACCCGGGCGCAATCCCTCAAGCGGTTGCTCGGCGCGTGCCTTAATCTGAAATGTGCGGCTATCGTATTGTCCGGTCGACTTGGTGCTGCTCCACACGGCATAGCTGCCAAGGTCGTGCACATAGAACACCTTCATCACCGCCTCTTTCTTGCCCAATCCGGGTATCATCACTTTCACCTCGGCTCCTTGCTTGAACTCTTCGAGAAGTTCTTCGCG
This sequence comes from bacterium, assembly GCA_004563195.1. Lineage (GTDB taxonomy): Bacteria > Bacteroidota > Bacteroidia > Bacteroidales > Muribaculaceae > SFTJ01. The sequence continues at coordinate 10,255 of SFTJ01000068.1, read as the reverse complement.
AACATTAAATGTAGCCCAAAGGTCATCGGTCTTCAAAATCGACATCACCGGTGCTCCGGTAGCCACCAATTCGCCTATATTGGGATAGATATCGGTAATCTCGCCATCGCACGGCGCCACCAAATATTCATCTTCGAGCAATGCCTGCACTTCGCTCACTCCACCCTTTGCTACATTCTGCATAGCTCGAGCTGCGTCCTTATCTTCTTTCTGTGCGCCCTTGAGTGCCATATCATACTGCGATTTGGCTGCTTTGGCTTGTGCCACGGCTGCCGTGTGAGCGGCATAAGCCTCATCGCGTTTCTGTTCCGACACCACGCCTTGGTTATACAGATTTTCTATGCGGCGATAGGTCTTTTCGGTGATTTCCTGAGCCGCCAAAGCTTGTTGCCATACATTATAAGCAGCGGTCACCAACTCGGTGCGGGTGCCTGCCTCGGCTTTTGCGCTTTGTGCGCTCGCTGCTGCTTCCATCGACTGTGCCTGAAGCATCTTGGCCTCTACCAGCGACGAATGTACATGCGCAAGCGTATCGCCTTGCTTCACCATCGAGCCTTGCTCCACATATAGTTCCACCAAGCGGCCCGGCAATTTGCCCGACACGCGCACACTGGTGCCTTCTATTTGTCCTTGCACGGTCTCGTCTTGTGGCTTTATCAGCAGCAATCCGGCTATGCTCAGTGCCACTATTATCACCACCACCACTACTATGCTGAGCATTATGCTCTTATTCTCTCTTTTTATTTCTTCTGAGCGATTCATATCTTTATTTGCAGTTTGCGTTTTTATTATTCTTTATTTTTTACGATTAATATTGCATTGTGCCAAGCACCTTCGAGAGGTATACATTGCACAACTGCACATCTATCTGGGCATCTATCACTTCGCTATTAGCCTTGAGCCATGCGGTCTGTGCCGCCATTACGTTATCCACAGGCATCACGCCTTCCTTAAATCCTATCTGAGCCATACGCAGATTTTCCTCGGCTTTGGCAAGGTTGCTGCGTGTGCTTTCGTAGGTCTTTATTGCTTCCTGTGCCTTAAACGAGGCCTGATTCACTTGCAATGCTATCTTGTCGCGAGCATTCTCGAGTTCGAGGTTTTGAATCACCGCCTCGGTTTTGGCTGCGCGATATTTATTGTAGTTGCCGCCCCAGTGCCACAATGGTATCTTAAGTGTGGCTCCCACGCTGAACGCGCCGCCAAACTTATTCTTAAATCCGTTGAACGAATTTGGGTTGCTCACCGAGTACATTCCCATCAATGCCACCTGCGGAAGCATATCCGACATTGCCACCTTGGCTTTTTTCTCATATATCTTCACTCCGAGTTGCAGGGCATTGATGTCATGACGGCGGGCATACACATCGTCCATATTATAGCTTGTAGCCACCAGCGGTTGCTCGCCTAAACGCTCGCTATCCTCATCAGCGAGGGTAAATGTGGTGTTAACCGGCAGTCCGCACAATTGCGACAATAACATTCGCGAAAGTGCCAGTCCGTTGGTCACTTTTGTCATATCCACATTGGCTTCGTTGAGCTTCACTGCCACGCTCAGAGCATCGGCTTTGGTGGCTATTCCTTCGCGCACCATAGCCTCCACATTGTGGTTTAGCGTATCGAGCAGATTCACATAGCTTCTCGCCAATCGCTCCTTTGCCTTGAGCGACACCACTTGCCAATAGGCTGCATCCACCTGATACACCACATCTTCCACCGCTTTGTTGCGCATAGTGGTGGCGAGGGCTTCGGCATAGCGCGTAATGTCGTTCATCGCCTTGATTTTGCCGCCCATATACACCGGCTGGGTCAGCGTTAGCGCTCCGGCAAACACATTATGAATGTCGTAGGTCATTGCCTCCTTTGGCAACAATGCCACTTGTGTGGGCACCACCTGACCATTCACCATCACGGGCTTGCCTGTACTCGGATCCATAAGCAGATTGAAGTCGTAGCTTCCCGTAGCGGGATTGAATGTTTTGGTGGGAAGTAGCGCATCTTCTTCGATGAGCGATATGTTCTTCTGATTGTACATATATCCGCCCACGAAGTCAATCGATGGCAGATAAGCCGCCTTGGCTTGATCTTTCTGATACTTGGCAGCCGCTATCTTCTGATTGGCTATCAATATCTCTTTGTTGTGTCGCAGTGCCATACTGCGGCAACTGTCGAGTGGCACCACAGCATATCCGGCTCCGGTCCCCAACACCATTGCCATTATACCTAACAATTTGATTCTTATCATTTCCGTCTATTTTTTATTCTATGTCGTATAACTTTTTTCTTTGATTTTCTCTGTAAAATTAATGCTATTTTCATGCCACTCGTTCATCTTATCCTTATTGTGTAGAACAAATAGTAAAATTAGACCAAACTTTTGTCACTGTTCTTTCATTATCAGCATATTTTGCCACTATTTTTGCATCTTTGTCTTAGAGGCAATGGCAGCACTGCATTTTTTGCCGTCGCTATTGTTTTCCACTCAAAAAATTGATAAATTTGCGTATCTAATCGTTTTAACCCTAACTATTATTATTTATCCCCAATGAACGAAAACAATAATAATACAATCAATCGCCGTCGCTTTTTCGGGCTGATGGGCTCGGGAGCTGCTGTCACTGCCGCTTCGCTTGCCGGATGTTCGTCGGAAAAGCAGCGCGCTGTCACCACCCTGCCTGCCGAGGTGCCTACCGATAAGATGACCTATCGATATATGCCCGATTCCGACGCCAAGGTGTCGCTTCTGGGCTACGGCATGATGCGTCTGCCCGAAATCGACAAGGAACTGCAAGAAGAGGGCAAAAACCATCTCGACCAAGAGGAAATCAATCGCCTCGTCGACTATGCTCTGGCTCACGGCGTGAACTATTTCGACACATCGCCTCGCTATTGCAAGGGATTCTCGGAGCAATCGGTGGGTATAGCTTTGAGCCGACACAAACGCAGCGATTACATAGTTGCCACCAAACTCTCGAACTTCTCGCCCGAGACGCAGTCGTTCCAAGCAAGTGTGCAGATGTATCACGATTCGTTCAAATATCTGCAAGTCGACTATATCGACTACTATCTGCTGCACTCGATAGGCGAACTCGAGAACTATCGTCAGCGCTACATCGATAACGGCGTGCTCGATTTCCTCGTGAAGGAACGCGAAGCGGGCCGCATCAAATATCTCGGCTGGTCGTTCCACGGTTCGAAGGAGTTTTTCGATTATATGCTCAACGAGCAACCCGTGAAATTCGACTTTGTGCAGATTCAGATGAACTATAAGGACTGGAAGCACTCCGACCCTTCGGCTGAATATATGTACAACGAACTCGCCAAGCGCAACATCCCTGTTGTAATCATGGAGCCTCTACTCGGCGGCGGATTGGCTAAGGTGAACCACAAGGTGCTCGCTATGTTCCAACGCGTTGACCCTTCGCTCACTCCTGCCTACTGGGCATTCCGTTTCTGCGGACACTTCCCTAAGGTGCTTACCGTGCTCAGCGGCATGACTTATATGGAGCACTTGCAGGAAAACATCCGCACATATTCTCCGCTCCAACCGCTATCGGAGGAAAATCTCGCCATGCTCGACCGCGCTGCCAACATCATAGCCGAATTCCCCGAAATAGGGTGCACTCGCTGCCAGTATTGCATGCCTTGCCCCTATGGCCTCAACATTCCTGCCATATTCCATCACTACAATAAGTGCATCAACGAAGGCACTTTTGCCGACAGCACTCAAGCCGACGACTACAAGCAGAACCGCCGCGCATTCCTCATCGGATACGACCGCTCGGTGCCGCGTCTGCGTCAAGCCGACCACTGTGTGGGCTGCGAAATTTGCCTCCCCAAATGCCCGCAGCACATCAACATTCCGCAGGAGATGCAGAAAATCGACAAATATGTGGAATATCTAAAACAAAATCCCATCGACTAACCATTCATCATCCGCTATATTATGTTACGAAAAATCAGAATAGCTCTCGCTGCAATATTCTTTATTGCCATCACGCTTTGTTTTCTCGATTTCACCGGCACCATCCACGCCTATCTCGGCTGGATGACCAAGATTCAGTTCTTGCCGGCTCTTTTGGCCCTTAATGTAGGGGTGGTGGTGGCTCTCGTGCTGCTCACGCTGGTTTTCGGCAGGGTATACTGTTCGGTAATCTGCCCTATGGGGGTGCTGCAAGACGTCATTTCGGGCTTGCGCAACCGCAGCAAGAAGGCTCGTGCCCGTTTTGCTTTCTCTCCCGCCAAAACTGTGATGCGTTATGCGTTCCTTGCTGCCTTTGTGGTACTTATGGTGCTGGGGCTTACTTCTGTGGCTTCGCTCATTGCGCCTTACAGTGCTTTCGGACGCATTGCCACCAATCTCGTGCAACCCATCTACATCGGCATCAACAATTATCTGGCTTCGGTGGCTGAGCACTACGACAGTTATGCTTTCTATCACGTCGACACTTGGCTCAAAAGCGGCATTTCGCTCACTGTGGCTGCAGTCACTCTCGTGCTCATTGCCGTGCTCGCTTGGCGCAATGGCCGCACCTACTGCAACACCGTTTGCCCTGTAGGCACTTTGCTCGGATTACTGTCGCGTTTCGCCATTTTCCGCCCGCAAATCGACCTCAGCAAGTGCAATGGCTGCACTCTTTGCTCTCGCAAATGCAAAGCTTCGTGCATCGATGCCAAGAATCATAAAATCGACTATTCGCGATGCGTGGCTTGCATGGACTGCATCGAAAACTGCTCGCAGAAAGCTATTTCCTATCGCAGCATCTTCGGAGCCAAACCGGCACAGCAATGCCATGAAACCGGTTGCTCCGAAGCCCCCGACGATAGCCGTCGCAAGTTCCTCACCTTGGCTTCGCTATTCGCTTTGGGCTCTGCCGTTAAGGCGCAGGAAAGCAAGGTTGATGGCGGACTTGCCACTATCACCGAGAAGAAGGTGCCCACTCGCGCTCACCACATCACACCTCCGGGTTCGCGCGCTCATCGCCACCTCGAGCAGCACTGCACTGCTTGTCAATTATGCATCAGCGCCTGTCCTAACGGCGTTCTGCGCCCCTCAGCAAGTCTCGACCGCCTTATGCAGCCCGAGATGAGCTACGAACGTGGCTACTGTCGCCCCGAGTGCAACCGTTGCTCGCAAGTTTGCCCCACCGGCGCTATCCGACCCATCGATTTGGCGCAAAAAACCGCCATTCAGATTGGCCATGCCGTATGGGTTCCCGAAAACTGCATTGTCAATTCGCAAGGCGTGAAATGTGGCAACTGCGCGCGTCACTGCCCTAACGGTGCCATCAAAATGATGCCTAAGGACGAAAACGACCCTCAATCACCGCTATTCCCTGTGGTCGACGCTGCTCGCTGCATAGGCTGCGGCGCTTGCGAATACGTCTGCCCGGCGCGCCCATTCAGCGCCATTTATGTGGAGGGCAACTCCAAACATCAAGAGGTGTAATCGCCTCAACTTTTCCCAAAGTTTAATATCATTCACGAAGGCAATAAAAAGTAAATTTGGGTGTGTCATTAGGCTTTCACAAGCTATCCGACACACCCAAATTTCTTTCTTACAGATTTTATTCTACATCTTTACGAGGGTATTAGATTGCACAGGTTACTTTGAACAGCATAATAATCTAATTTATAATACGCTTGCATTTTCTTACGATTTTCACTATTTTCGCTTTATCTAATCTTTTCTGCTTATGCCAAAAACCAAAGAGGGCTTCAAAGGCGAACTTATGCTTTCGATTCCCGAAGACATACTTCAGCGCTATCGCGAAAATGCGCTTATCGCGCCGCTTTATATTCGCAAAATGGGTTATTTCCCTAAGGTGAAATATCACTATGTGCAGAAAGATAACGGCGGATTTTACGAGTGGTACACTCCTGCCGGCGAACCTATGGGTTCGGGCACTTTCCGCGGCGAAGCCGGCGTGCTCTACCATGCCAACCATCTGCTCCGCCAGTGGGCTAAACAACAATCGAAATAATCATTTATTCAATCCCCTATAACTACTACATTATGAAACGATTATTTTCACTTTTACTCCTTATCGCAACTGTAGCTGTCTCGGCTACTGCTGCTCGCCCCATCGCCAAGCACGTGGTGCTGATAGGCCTCGACGGCTGGGGCGCTTACAGTTACGAGAATGCCGATATGCCTAATGTGAAACGCCTCGCTGCCGAGGGCGCTTACACGCTCACCAAGCGTAGCGTGCTCCCTTCTTCGAGCGCGGTCAACTGGGCTTCGATGTTTATGGGCGCAGGCCCCGAAATTCACGGATACACCGAGTGGGGCTCGAAAACGCCTGAATTGCCTTCGCGTGAGCTGTCGCACTACGGCATTTTCCCTTCCATCTGGGGACTGTTCCGCGATGCTTATCCCAATGCTGAGATGGGTTACATCTATGAGTGGGAAGGTATGCAATATTTCGTCGAAATGAGTGCTTTCAATTTCACTAAGCAGGTCTCGGCTTCGGAGGACAATCCGCGTGGCATCACCGACGCTGCTGTCGATTACATCAGCAGCTCAAAGCCGGCTTTCGTGGGCATAATCTACGACCGCCCCGACCACGAGGGTCACACCTTTGGCCATGGCTCGCCCGAATACTATCAGACGCTCAATCAGTTAGATAATTACATCGGCGAAATCATCAAGGCTGTCGACGATGCAGGAATGACCGAAAACACCATCTTCATCGTCACTTCCGACCACGGCGGCATCGATAAGGGCCACGGCGGCAAAACCATGGCTGAGATGGAAACACCTTTCATCATCGCAGGTAAAGGCATCAAGAGCGGCACGGTTATCACTCACAGCATGATGCAGTTCGATGTAGCATCCACCTTGGCGCACATATTCCACATCAGCCAACCGCAAGTGTGGATTGGTCGCCCCATGAAGCAGGCTTTCAAATAATATCCCCCCAATAACAAAAATTCAACTATCTTTCATATCACTCAGGCTGAGCCAAAACAGGTAATTTCCCTTCCTTGGCTCAGCCTTTTTTCTATCCTTTTCGATTCTCTCCGCTCGGCTTCTTGTTTATTTTAGGCTTATTACTTAACTTTGCCTCTATGATTATCGATTTTCAACACATCCAACAGCTTATCGCCGACTGCAAGGTCGACGATGCTATCAGCGCCCTCTCGGAGGCTATTCCGGCTCTCGTCGGCGACGACGCCGGACGCGCTCAAGCTTTCTACCTCCTCGGCAATGCCTACGGCAAACTCGGTAACTGGCGCGACGCTATTCACAACTATTGCTGCTCTATGGAACTCGACCCCGATGGCCCTGCCGCCGAAGCATACCGCCGCGCTTGCGAAATTCTCGATTTCTACAATCACGACCTCTACAACCCCTAATCACCTAATTCTCAACCCTTATCCATAATAAAATTTATGGCACCTCTAACTCGCGTTAGTAGTGCCACTTGTCTGTGTTAACCTTTGTATTAAACCCCTGTATGCTACTCACATTATTTCATACTATTAATAATCTAATACCACTTTTTTCTCATACTATTGTTTTTAACCAAATAATCAATCTAATCCTATATCATAGTATCTTATGCATGATTGTCTAATCACTATTAATTATACCACAAAATTACGCACTATTTTTTCCTTCTTCATGTGTTTTGCAATATTATAATCATACTTTGTTTTTCCTTCATATTTTTTGCTGAAATGTTGCAATTTGCTTTTCGTTTTGTGTGTTTATTCTAAGCTTCTACTATTTTTTCCGCCATTGGGCATACATTTTTCGCGACGCAAGATAATTCAGATTGTCACCATGGGCATATGCCTCGCGCTCAAACGATATGCTGCGATATGCCGCGTAGAAATTCCTCTCCTTCAGCAATCGCACCACCCACTCCACTATATATGCCACATAAAACGGCACAAACAGCAACTCGCGCTGCTGCGCGGTATGTATGCGTTCGTGATTTATTATCTTTTCGTCTATCCATCGGGGATCACTCACCCATATCGTGCCAAACAGATTAACGCAAAAACGCTTCGGCACCAATTTACTCTGTATTATCTTCATCGGTTCTTGTCTGCTGGCTTAGTGGGTGGGTAATTAGTTATCATATCTCTTCATTTTTCAAATTTTGCAAATTCCGTGCCACACTTATTCTGCCACTGTTTCTTCCACAAAAAAAGATTCTTGCCATGACACTTTTGCTGCATCAAGGCAAGAACCCGTTTCATATCTCACTATTTAGCTTGCTGTTATTTGCCAAAATTGCGCCAAGGCGAATCCACAAGACGCATCTCCTTTCCGTCGGTCTTCACCCACACCATGTCGGGGTCTACATTCACCGTCACAGTGTTGCTGTGTCCGCGCACGGGCATATAGCGCTCTATGTTCTGCACCATGGGATGATTCTCTGCCAATTCCTTCCTTATGCGTGTCAGTGCCACTGTCAAGTCGCTCTCATAGGTGCTGTTCTCCACCTCTTCAGCTCCAAGCTCATAATATATTCGTCGAAACGCCTTCAGCGACTCGGCATTGCCGCGCAGCAACTTATCCTTGCCGCACAACGACTGCTGCAGCATAGTCAGATACATCGCCCTTATTTTGCGCGTAAGCGTTAACTCGCTGTCGGTTTCCCTGAATATCACCTTCCCTCTCGCAACATCTATGAGCAGCGTGCAGTCTTGCTTCTTGCCGCTATATATGTGCAAATCGAGCAGCAATCGGTGAAATCCGTGATACATTATTCTATTGGCGTTGGGCGACATTGTAGTGGTTGTGAGATTCTCTACATATCCCTTATAATCATCCACTATCATTCTTATGTCGCTCAGCACATCGCCACTCAGCTCAAGGTGCAGATATTGCGTGTAGAGTCGGTGACTCACCGATCCATCATCCATCAGCACCGGCATACTCGAGTCGCCTATGCTTATCAGCAATGCCGGCTTGGTGCGCTGCAGCTCGGTTATTCCCAACTTGCGCGACAGCAAGTCGCAGCAAAATCTTCGCGTGGTGATTCCGCACAGCGATTCCATTATCCCCTCGCGCCGCTCCGGCTTGAGATTAGGCGCCAAATACGATATCACATTCCTCAGATAGTCTTTGCTCATCTGTGCGAAGTCGTTAGCCACCTGTGGGATATACACAAAATCCACGCCTATCATGTTCAACTCATTATTGATATTACGCAGATTGACTTGTATTTCGGCATTCAACGCCTCGTCATACTCGCTCTCCACATATATTATCTTAAATCGGCTGAATCCAAGTTCAAGCGAATCGCCTCGCAGCAATTTCACTCTTCGCCTTAGACTCTGATCGCCTGCCAAACTATATTTCACAGCCAACATCAGCATCGCCTCCATAGGCACACAACGCCCGTCGGCAACCGTCATACGTCCCAAGCCCGCAAGAACCTCCTTGCGCTGAGTCCACGGCAATGACGACAACTCAGCCACTGCCTCCGCAAACTGCATTCGCTCGGCCTCCTGCTTGTCCTCTTCGTCTATGTGAAATTCTTCCGACAATTCCGACAATACATCTATTTCATCTTTCTCGATTATGTTATCTGCCTTTATAAAATCGGATAACAATCGTGCTATTGCTGATTTCTTCGACATTTTCCGCTTATTCTTACTTCAATTGCTATTTATTTTTACAAAAATAACCACAATTCTGCCTTATCACAAATTTTTCACTCGCCTATTTTGGGTCAGCGGATTATTTCTGATGTTCATTTTTGCTCGGTATCATCTCATCTTCAGCGGTTTACTACCCGGCGTGGTGAGGCTTAACTTCTCTGTTCGGAATGGGAAGAGGTGGATCCCTCACGCTATTACCACCTTAATGCGTTTGCGGCCGCTCCCCTTTCTTTTCAGCTGCACTTTGCAGCTCGGGGGGCCGTGTATCTTCGGAGATGCATCGACGGACAAGCCGCGAAGTTCTGTTTCTGTTTCTCGATAACTCTTACTTTCGTTGCCTTTTTTCGAGAGGCGCCGACTCTTTCGAGGGGCTCCGGCGCGGGGGTAGGCTTGTCTTTGCGACTTTTCCCCCTTTTTATTTCTTTTCGGACTTGCGTCCTTTGGAAAGCGTTCGGGTAATTAGTACTGCTCGGCTGAACATGTCGCCATGATTACACCTGCAGCCTATCAACGTCATCGTCTTTGACGACCCTTATATGGAGATCTTATCTTGGGGTGGGCTTCGTGCTTAGATGCTTTCAGCACTTATCCTTGCCAGACGCGGATACCCGGCGGTGCACCTGGCGGTACAACC
>SFTJ01000153.1 GCA_004563195.1 bacterium | reverse complement strand
TCACTATGCCCAGCACTATCAGCAGCACATTCACCGCCGCCAGCGCCAAAGCTATGATTTTCTCTATCTTTATCAGTTTGTTTGCTGTCATAGTTTGTATTTTTTTGTATATTTCGTTGTTTTATTGTTATCGTCCTATACTCTTGGCATATGCAATCCCATCGCTCACCCATCTCAGTGCGGTGATAAATGGCACTTTGCCGGTGCGGTGTGAGCGCCATGCCATCAGCACTGCTCTCAACCACTTATAATTGTGCTTATACGCCACTTGCAGATATGCCGCATTGGCCATTATCACTCCTCGCTCACCGGCTCGGCTTACGCCTGTGGTGGGATGATTGTGGCTCGCTATGGTTATCGGGAAAAACCGTCCTCGCAACCCCATAACAAGGGCATCGTGCACAAACACATTTTCTTCGCCTGCTTTCAGCACTTCAGCTCCCAGCCCGAAATGTTCATCAAACCGCAGTCGCCCTTGCACCGATGTGCGACGAAATGCCAGTTCGAATGAGGTCACATAATACCCCTTTGGAAACCGATTCAAATCGAACTCTTGCGATGGATATATCTTCTTATCGGCAGCCGAATCGTAGCGAAATGTGGCAAAATCGAGTTGCTGATTGCGCTCAAAGCACTCTATTACTTTACCCAAATTGCAGGCATAATATTTCAGGTCGTCGTCGGCTATGAGGCATATGTCGCCTTGCGCATTATCTATGGCATGGTTGCGATTACGGCTCAAGCCGCGACCTTCGAGCCGCACCACTCTCACATCGTCGCGCTCCAAACTCTCCGGCAGTTGTGCATCTCTCGCATCGCGCAATTGCCACGACACCAGATAGCCCACATCTTCGCGTCGGGGCATAAGCATTTCTGCCACTCGGTTTATGCCGTCGTCAATGGTACATATGAGTATCTCAAGTTTCATATTTTGCCTTCAATATCTTGTTCCAAAATTCCACATGGCGCTGCGCCACCACCATATAATCATTGTGCCGCACCACAAATTCGCGACTTTCACGGCTCAGTCGCGGCAATTGATGCTTGTTCTGCACTATCCACTCGAGTTTGGCATCTATATCACCTTCCACTATCGGCGACACATTGATGATGGGACGGCATTCAGTCTCTCCTATAAAGTCGTAATACTCGGGCTCGGCGCCGCTCACTGCCACCATACCTTGCGCCATCGCTATCAGTGCATTGGTGGCAGGGGTATAGGAATAGAGCTGGTCGAGCATCACATGCGATTGGCTCATCTGCTGCAAATATTCTTTGTAGGGCACATTCTCCACCACGCGAAGAGTGCTCCTGTCGGGATACTTTGCCACCACGCGACGTGCCGCCGCCAGCAGTTTGTCGGTGCCTTTATAGATGCTCCGTCCTCGCTGTATTCCTATAAAGAAATTCACTTTCTCGGGCTCTTTTTCTATATAGCGGGGCTTGATACTTTGGGTGTCGATAGGTATGCCGGCATATGCCAATTTTTCGGGTATTATAGCCTCATCAATATGATAATATTCATAGAGGCACGCCACTGCGCCGTCGATGCGCTGCATCACATAGCGCTGATGCTTGAGCATCGTATCGGTGAGCCAACTGTTGCGCCGTTCTTCTGCCGCCTCTTCCGACTCCATATATTTTGTGGGAGTATGTCCAAGCATATACTCGCTATACTTCAACACATTGCCCTCCATATATGCCTTTACCACATCATAATCGCTGCCCAGCGCCGACAGGAACACGCTGCGATTGTGCTTGCGCAGATAATCAAACACCAAGCGAACCTTCCCGGGACGCAAACTCAGGAATATGGGATTCACCAGATGCACCACATCGTAGCCGCGCATTCTCGGCAGTGTTCTCATCACATCGCACACATAGCGCACGGCTCCGCTCAGCCCGGGGCCTCGCGTGAGGTTGATGTCGCGATTGGTGTCCATCCACCGCGACCCATCGCTCACCACCGTCACTTCATGCCCCATACGCCGCAGCGCACAGGCAAGGGTGTTATGTAAATTGCTGGCATCGCCCACAAATAGGATTCTCATCGCTGTATTCGTTCGAGTGTTTTTATTTGCGTAAAATTACGAGTTTTTTATCGGATTATAGCATTTTATTTGTAATTTTACTTCCGAAAACTGCCCGACACATGGATTTATCAATAATAATACCCGTCTACAACCGCGAGAAAATTGTCTCTGCCACGCTCAATTGTGTGGCGGCGCAGACTTTCCGACCGCTTAACCTCATTCTCGTCGACAACAATTCGTCGGACGGCACTTTAGGGGTTCTCCTCGACTTTAAGGAGGCTCACCAAGCACCCGATTTTTCCATCACCGTGTTGCAGGAATCTACTCCAGGCGCCTGTGCTGCCCGAAACTGCGGCTTGCGGGCTGCTCGCTCGGAGTGGATTATGTTTTTCGATAG
>SFTJ01000067.1 GCA_004563195.1 bacterium | reverse complement strand
GAACGTTATTATCACGGACGCACTCACTTGCGTCATCCGCAAGCTACATTATCGGATGCCGACATACAGCGAGGCGAGATAGATGCCGATTACGTCTATTGGGCAGGCGATGGCACAGTGGTCAATGGTAAATTGCAGCAGTTGTGGAACGGCGTATATACCGGCGATGGCAATATGACCGGACTCGGCACCGCACTTGCCATTTATAACCTCGATGGCACACCCGGCGATGGCTCATATCTCACTATAGAGAGTGTTGACCACAATTATCTTGAAAAAAATCCTTATTCCATAGGTCAAACGATGTGGGAAGACGAAGATGGCCATACCTATCTTTATGGTTCGTTCCAACAGGCGTTTGTGAGCTATCCTATAGTGGCACGATCCAAGACACACGACCTTCGCGATGGTTTGGAATACTATGTGATGGACAATAACGGTGATTATTCGTGGGTTGACTCATATCCAACTGCGGATTTTGTGAATCCTATTTCCTCCACTTCGCTGAGCATGCCTTGGGTGTTTAAGAAAGGTGATTGGTACTATATGACCGGTCAGGCCTTTCCGTTCGGCACACAGATGTATATCTTACGCAGCAAGACTCCGTACGGTCCGTTTGAAGATTGCCATAATCTCTTTGTGCTGCCTAAGACACTCGATAAAATAGGTGTTCAAACCTACCGCTTTGTCTATATGGTGCACTTGCATATGGGTTTGTCGCGCGACGGCGAACTGGTGTTCTCTACAAACACCGATATCGACAACTTTTGGGATAACTTCAATGCCGACGGAAGTGCCGATTTCTATCGCCCGTTCTTCTACCGCGTGTATAAGTGGGAACGCTTGTTTGAAGATTGATTACCGGGTAGTGTAATTGTAGAATAGATATAGATTATTGTTGCAGCAGCCCCGTCGGAGTTTTTTGCTCCGATGGGGCTGCTTGATTGGTGGGTGGCTCGGAAATCAATTCGGCTTGAAAGAATTATTTTTTTGACTATTATTTAGTGGAAAATGAAGTGTTTGTCGTTCTTATCTTGGAATGCATAATAACACTTCTTATCTCGAAAAGTAAAAGAGTAGTCAACGCACTTAGAATGTAATGAATTGTTTTCCGTTATATAATTTTTTTAGGTAAATAGATGGTTAGTTGGGGTCTGTTCTCGAAATATAAAGTTCGGCAACAGACCTTATTGTATGTTTATATGCAATTTAGCAATTGCCCATTAGTGGAAACACTATGAAAAATCGTTCTTAACTATGATAAACCTTTAGAAATAACTAAAACTATAGATATGACAAGTATACAAAGAGCAATCATGGGTATATGTTTGGGTGCAGCGATGGCGTTACCTATGTCGGCCAAGGTGCAACTCAATCCGCTATTTACCGACAATATGGTGCTGCAGCAGCAATCGCGAGTGCCTGTTTGGGGCAAGAGTGACTGTGGAGGCAAGATAGTGGTGACCACATCGTGGAATGGTAAATCGTATGATGCTCAAGCCGACAGCAATGGCAGGTGGCGCGTGGATGTGTCGACGCCCAAAGCCGGAGGACCATATAAGGTTACCATCAGCGACGGTGATGTAACCACCTTGAACAATGTGCTCATAGGTGAGGTGTGGTTGTGCTCGGGGCAATCGAATATGGAAATGAGTGTGCGCGAATCACAAAATTTTGAGCAAGAAAGAATCGAAGCCGACCGCTACACAAACATACGCCTTCTCACCGTGGAAAAAGCTACAAGTACGGAGAAATGCGATAATTTCAAAGCGGTTGACGGCGGATGGCAAGTGTGTTCGTCGGCAACAATAGCCGATTTTTCGGCGGCAGGATATTTTTTCGGTCGTGACATTCATAAATATCGCAATGTGCCGGTAGGATTGATTGATTCGTCGTGGGGAGGCACTTCGATAGAAGTGTGGACAAGTGCCGAATCGCTTGCGCAAGTGCCCGAATATCGCGACCAAATAGCTATGATATCCACACTGCCGGCCACACCCGAAGAGCGTCAGCAACGCTATATCGACGACCTCGCGGCATGGGAAAAGATGCTTCGAGAACGCGATAAAGGCTATGTTGATGGCGTAGCAGAGTGGGCAAAATGTGATTTCGACGATACTGCGTGGCGCAAAATGGATATGCCCGGTATGGTGCAAGAAAAAGGTGAAAAATACTTTAGTGGCATTATGTGGCTGCGCAAGATTGTAGATATTCCCGCCGAATGGGCAGGAGAAAACCTTATTCTCAATATGGGTTCGGTAGATGACAATGATGTTACCTACTTCAATGGTGAGATGATTGGTCGCACCGAAGGGTGGATGGCACCCCGCCGTTACACTATTCCCGCAGCAAATGTTAAGTCCGGTAAAGCAGTAATAGCTGTGCGCTTGATGGATACCGGTGGACTGGGTGGCATAGGAGGTGGTGCCGAATCACTACGCTTGGAGTGTGAGGGTAAGGGTGAAATAAGTCTGGCTGGCGATTGGAGCTACTGCGAGTCGCTCAATCTGCGCGATGTTCCGGCTATGCCTGTTAACACCTCGTTTTGGCCTATGCCTACATTCCTCTACAATGCTATGATAAGTCCGCTGTTGCCATACACCATAAAGGGTGCGATATGGTATCAAGGCGAAGCTAATGTAGACAAGGCATATCTCTACTCCGATTTGATGAAACTTATGATACAAGATTGGCGAAAGAGTTGGAACAGCGATTTCTCGTTTTATATGGTTCAACTTGCCAATTTCACGCCGCTTCAGACCACACCGGGAGAGTCGACATGGGCAGAATTGCGCGAATCGCAGACCGAAGCATTGAGCCTCAACGGCACCGGAATGGCTGTGATAATCGACATAGGAGAAGCCAATGATATTCATCCCAAAAACAAGCAAGAAGTGGGTCGCCGTTTGGCCCTTGCTGCACGCGCAAAGACCTATGGCGAAAAAGTGGAATATATGGGGCCGATGTATAGTGGTTATCAGATAGAAGGAAATAAGATACGCATCTATTTCCATGGCACCAAGGGAGGCTTGATGGCAAGCAACTACGCTGCGATAGCCAATGGTGAGAAGAATAGCGGAGAAGAACTAAAAGGCTTCACAATAGCCGGACCCGACAGGCAATTTCATTGGGCAAAAGCACGCATCGAGGGCAATAGTGTGGTGGTGTGGAGCGACGAAGTGCCCATGCCACAAGCCGTGCGCTATGCTTGGGCTGATAATCCTATTGCTAATCTGTATAACGGCATAGGACTGCCTGCATCGCCATTTCGCACCGACAAGTGGAACGGCATAACACGACAGATTAATCGTTGACAACATATTCAAAACATACAGAAGATTATAGATATGAAATTTGTAAGAATAGTACAAACAGTGATGTGTGCATGTGTTGTAACATTCGGAGTGAAGGCACAGGATATCGACTTGACACAATATGTGAGCACACTGCAAGGCACCGACTCGCATTTCGGATTGAGCTATGGCAACACCTATCCCATAACTGCTCGACCCTTTGCCATGCACGCATGGTCGCCACAGACCGGAGCCAATGGCGAAGGCTGGAAATATCAGTATTCGAAAGATAAAATTCAGGGATTCTGCCAATCGCACCAATGCAGCCCGTGGGTAAGTGACTATGCGGTGTATTCATTTATGCCTGTGGTGGGAGATCTCACTGTGGCACAAGACCAACGCGCTCAGAAGTTCGCGCATAAGCACGAAGTGGCACGTCCACACTACTACGAAGTGACATTCGACAACGGCATGAAAACTGAAATGGCGCCTACCGATCGAGGCGTGCATTTCCGCTTCAGTTATCCCGGTAGCGGTGATGCCTATTTGGTAATCGACGGTTACACCGACATGAGTGAGGTGAAAATCGATGCCAAGAAGCGTCAGGTGTCGGGTTGGGTGAATAACCAGCGCTTTGTGAACGACAGCAAGAGTTTTCGCAGCTACTTTGTGGTGACATTCAATCAACCTTTTGAAGACTATGGTGTGTGGGAGAATGTCGACAACAAGATAATGCCCGGCGCAACGTCAGGTCAGGGCAAAGGCTATGGCGTATATCTGAAATTTAAGCGAGGTGCCAAGGTAGAAGCCAAAGCAGCCTCGTCGTATATCAGCGAAGAGCAAGCCATGGTGACTCTTCAGCACGAATTGGGCGACAAACGCCGCTTCGAAGATACCAAACTCGAGGGTCAGCGAGTGTGGAACAATCTATTGGGTCGTGTGCTTGTGGAGGGTGGCACCGACGAAGAACGACGCACATTCTATTCGTGCCTCTATAGGTCGAATTTGTTCTCTCGCATGTTCTATGAGATAAAAGCCGATGGCACACCGTATTATTACAGCCCATACAACGGCAAAATCTACGACGGCCGCATGTATACCGACAACGGCCTTTGGGATACATTCCGATCGCAATTCCCGCTTACCAACATCTTGCATCCTACTATGCAAGGACACTATATGAATGCACTGCTTGCAGCCCAAGAACAGTGTGGATGGCTGCCATCGTGGTCGTTTCCCGGCGAGACAGGTGGTATGCTCGGCAATCACTCCATATCGCTCATCACCGATGCTTGGGCAAAGGGCGTTCGCTCGTTCGACCCTGAGAAGGCACTTAAAGCTTATGCTCATGAAGCAATGAACAAAGGTCCATGGGGTGGAGCTAACGGCCGAGCCGGTTGGAAAGAATATTGGCAACTGGGCTATGTGCCATATCCACAGTCGCTTGGCTGTGTGTCGCAGACATTGGAATATGCCTACGACGACTTCTGTGCCTATCGACTTGCCAAGATGGTGGGCAATGACCACTATGCCACGATATTTGCCAAGCAGATGTACAACTATCGCAACCTTTTCGATAAGGAAACCGGATTTATGCGAGGCAAAGATGAGAATGGCAATTGGGTGGAGCCGTTCGACCCGCTGGAATGGGGCGGTCCCTACTGCGAGGGCGATGCATGGCACTACATTTGGTCGGTGTTTCACGATGTGCAGGGCTTGATTGACCTCTTCGGCAGCAACAAACGCTTTGTGGAGAAACTCGACTCGGTGTTCACATCATCGAATGAAGTACACCCCGGCACTTACGGCGGAATGATACACGAAATGAAGGAAATGCAACTCGCCGAAATGGGTCAGTATGCCCATGGCAACCAACCAATACAGCATATGCCATATCTCTACTGCTATGCAGGCGAGCCATGGAAGACACAGTATTGGGTTCGTGAGATATTGCGACGCCTCTACAATTCATCGCCAAAGGGTTTTCCGGGCGACGAAGACCAGGGCGGCATGTCGTCGTGGTATGTGCTCAGCGCATTGGGTATATATGCAGTGTGTCCGGGCACCGATGAGTATGTGATAGGTAGTCCGGTGTTCAATAAGGCCATCATAACGATGGAAAACGGCAATAAATTTGTGATAGAAGCCCAAGGCAACAGTTCGAGCAATGTCTATATCAAGAGCGCTACACTCAATGGCATGCCGCTCGACCGCAACTACATCACTTATTCCGAAATCAATGCAGGCGGACACATGAAATTTGAAATGAGCAACCAGCCGTGCACCACACGCGGTATTACTCGCGAAGCAGCACCGTTCTCGCTCTCGAAATAATGAAATAAAATATAACCATAATAATAGATGAAACGAACAATTGCAGCAATCGTGTTATTGGCACTAAGTTTGGGTTCAGGAATTTCAGCCACCGACTATTTTGCCAAAGTGAACACCCTAATAGGCACCAAAGGCGTGGGATTGACATCGGGCTATCTTTATCCCGGAGCTACCTATCCCTTCGGAATGGTGCAGTTTACGCCTTCGTATTTCTCAAAGCGAGCCGGATTTGTGATTAATCAGCTCAGCGGTGGCGGATGTGAGCATATGGGCAATTTCCCCACCTTTCCGCTTAAGGGCAAACTCACCGTGTCGCCAGGCAACATACTCGACCATCGTGTGAATGTAGATGGCGAGAAAGGCCATGCAGGCTACTATCAAGCTATGGTGCAGGGTGACATAAAATCGGAACTTACGGTGACCGAACGCACCGGAATGGCCCGCTACAGCTATGCGCAGAGCGAGCGCTATGGTACGGTGATAATAGGTGGCGGAGTGGCTGCCACAGCTACCACTACTGCTGCCGTGGTGATTACCGGCAAGAATAGTTGTGAGGGATATGCCGTGGGTGGCTCGTTTTGTGGCATCCCCACACCATATAAAGTGTATTTTGCAGCCGAGTTCGATGCTAATGCAGTAGAAACCGGCGTGTGGAAGAACGATAAGCTTAAGCCCGGCGTCAACTTCAGCGAAGGTGAGACATCAGGCGTGTATTTCACATTTGATCTCAGCGCCGGCAAGCAGGTACAGTATAAGGTGGGCGTGTCGTATGTGTCGGTAGAAAATGCACGCGAAAACCTTAAGACAGAGAATCCCGGCTGGGACTTTGATGCAGTGCAGAGCCGTGCCGAGAACGAGTGGAACCGCTACCTCTCGAAGGTGGAAGTGGAAGGCACCAACCCCGACCGCATCACACAATTCTACACACATCTCTATCGCACGTTTATTCATCCCAATGTAGATAGCGACGTTAACGGTGAATATATGGGTGCCGACAACAAGGTGCATCGCACACGAACCAAGCACTATACCTCGTTCAGCAATTGGGACACTTATCGAACACAGATACAGCTACTCTCGATGCTTGAACCCGATATTGCTTCAGATGTGGTGATATCGCATCAGCAGTTTGCCGAGCAATCGGGCGGCTCGTTTCCGCGTTGGGTTATGGCCAACATCGAGACCGGAGTAATGCAAGGCGATCCCACGTCGGTATTGGTGGCAAATGCCTATGCCTTCGGGGCACGCAACTATGCTCCCAAGCCGCTGCTTGCCATAATGCGCAAAGGTGCAGAGCAGCCCGGTGCCAAATCGCAGAACGAAGAGACCCGTCCCGGCTTGCAGCAATATCTCGACAAGGGATATTACAATGCTTCGATACAGCTTGAGTATACTACAGCCGATTTTGCTATCGGCCAGTTTGCTTTGCGAGCTTGTGGTGATGAATTTCTGAGTTGGCGCTATTTCCATTATGCCCGCTCGTGGAAGAATCTCTACAATCCTGCTACCGGATGGCTGCAGAGCCGCAATGCCGATGGCTCGTG
Source organism: bacterium (assembly GCA_004563195.1). Classification (GTDB taxonomy): domain Bacteria; phylum Bacteroidota; class Bacteroidia; order Bacteroidales; family Muribaculaceae; genus SFTJ01. The sequence continues at coordinate 5,843 of SFTJ01000067.1, read as the reverse complement.
GAAGCCACTCAGCGAGGATTTTCGCGAATCGACCTATAAAAACTACTTCTGGATGGTGCCATATAACATCAAAGGCTTAATCGACATCATAGGTGGCCGTGACGAAGCCGAGCGACGCCTCGATGACCTGTTTGTGCGTCTCGATGCCGGATATGGCGACGCTTGGTTTGCATCAGGCAACGAGCCGAGTTTTCAGATTCCGTGGATTTACAATTGGGTGCAACGCCCCCACAAGACGCAGAAGGTGGTTAATCGCATTCTCAATGAGCAATACTCGAGTGCCATAGATGGCTTGCCAGGCAACGATGATTTGGGCACTATGGGTGCATGGTATGTGTTTGCTTGCCTCGGACTTTATCCCGAAATACCCGGCATAGGCGGTTTTGCGGTGAATACACCCATTTTCACTCGGGCAGTGCTTCATTTGCCTAAGGGCGACTTAACCATAACCGGAGGCTCGGAGAAGGATATCTACATTAAGGATATGCAACTCAATGGCAAACCCTATGCAAGCACATGGATAGAGTGGGACGATGTGAGTGAAGGTGGAACTATAGAATATAAGGTAAGCGCTAAGCCTACAACATGGGGACAAAGCGTGTTGCCACCTTCGTATGAATAACTTCAAAATAAACCAATAAGGTATTATGCAGAAAACTAATAGATTACTATGCGTGCTGCTTGCCGCGGGAGCACTTGCCGCATGCAATATGCACAAAGAAGAGCATTGGGCATGGCAAGAGTTTGAACGCCCTGAGGGTGTAAACCCGATACTCTCGCCCGACTCAACAGTGAAATTTTTGTGCCCTATGCGAGGCGACTCGGTAGGGTGGATGGAAAGCGATGTGTTTAATCCGGCTGCCACCATCAAGGATGGCAATGTGGTAGTGGTGTTTCGCGCTGAGGATAATTCGGCAGTGGGCATAGGAACACGCACCTCGCGCTTAGGCTTTGCCACAAGCCACGACGGCTTGCATTTCACCTATGAATCAACCCCCATACTCTATCCCGACAACGATTCGCAAAGCGAACTCGAGCAACCCGGCGGATGCGAAGACCCACGCATCGCAATGACCGAGGACGGACTATATGTGATGTGCTACACCCAGTGGAATCGCAAGCAAGCCCGCTTGGCAGTAGCTACCTCGCGCGATTTGAAGACCTGGCAGAAGCATGGTCCGGCATTTGCCAAGGCTTATGATGGCCGATTTAAAGACGATTTCTCGAAATCGGCTTCGATAGTGACCAAACTTGTGGGTGATAAGCAAGTGATAGCCAAAATCAATGGTAAATATTGGATGTATTGGGGCGAAAAATTTGTGAATGTTGCCACCTCGACCAATCTTACCGATTGGGAACCGATGCTCGACGAGAACGGTGATATGCTACGCGTGATGGAGCCTCGCAAGGGCTATTTCGATAGTTCACTCACCGAATGTGGCCCGCCTGCTGTAGTTACCGACAAAGGTATACTTCTGCTTTACAACGGCAAAAATGCACAAGGTGCCGACTGCGACTCGCTTTACACCGAGAATACCTATTGTGGCGGTCAGGCGCTCTTCGACGCCACTAATCCAAGCCGCATAATAGCACGCCTCGACAAACCATTCTTTGTGCCTGAAGCCGACTTCGAAAAGAGCGGCCAATATCCTGCCGGAACGGTGTTTATCGAAGGATTGGTGTACTTCAAAGAGAAGTGGTATCTCTACTACGGCTGTGCCGACTCGCGTGTGTCGGTGGCAGTGTATGATCCGCACAAATATTAACAGAAACCATATTATCAATAAACAAACATAAAATACAATGAAAAAGATATTTTCAGCAATGGCGTTGTCGCTGCTCATAGGAATGGCATCGGCAACAGCTCAAGAAATCAAGCCTTTCGTAGAAGGAGAGCGAGCAGCATTCCTTGGAAACAGTATTACCGATGGCGGACGTTATCACTCTTACATCTGGTTGTACTATATGACCCGATTCCCCAATATGCCCATTAGCGTGTACAACTGCGGCGTTGGAGGGGATACCGCTTACGATATGTACAAGCGTCTCGACAACGATGTGTTCAGCAAGAATCCTACAGTGTTGATGGTGACTTTTGGTATGAACGACTCGGGCTACTTCGAATATAACGGCGACAATGCCGCCGAGTTTGGAGAACAGAAATATCAGGAGTGTATAGAGAACTACAAAAAGATGGAGCAACGCTTGCTTCAATTGCCCAACACTCGCATCGTGGCACTCGGAACATCGCCCTACGATGAAACGGCAAAAATAGAGGGCAATCTCTTCAAGAAGAAAAATGAAACCATAAAGCGCATTGTGGCTTATCAGATGGAAGCAGCCAAGCGTAATGGTTGGGAATATCTCGACATGAATGCTCCTATGGTGGCACTAAACGCCAAGGGCCAAGAGAAAGACCCTGCGTTTACACTTTGTGGCTCCGACCGTATTCACCCCGATAACGATGGTCACATGGTAATGGCTTATCTCTTCCTCAAGGCTCAAGGCATGGCAGGCAAGCCGGTGGCAAAGATGGAGGTAAATGCCGGTAAAAAATCGGTGGTAGCTGCCGAAAACTGCACCATCAGCAATGTGAAGAAAGTGGGTCGCAGCCTTACCTTCGACTATAAGGCAGAATCGTTGCCTTATCCGATGGACACAGTGCCAAGAGGTTGGGGTTATCATCGCACGCAAGCTATGGCAGCCGATGTGGTGCCGTTCTACGAAGAGATGAATCAAGAAATACTCAAGGTGACCGGCCTGAGTGGCAACTATAAGTTGCTTATCGATGGCGAAGAGATAGGCGTATGGACAGGCAAGCAATTGGCCGAGGGCATCAATCTTGCCAAGGAAAGCAAGACCCCTCAATATCAGCAAGCGCTTGCAGTGATGCACCTCAATGAGATGCGTATGGAGATAGTGCAACAGATGCGCGTGTATGCATGGTGTCAGCACGGATTTTTCCAGCAGCAGGGATTGCTTAATGCAAATAATCGCAAGGCGATAGAAGTGATGGACGCCAATGTTGACAAAAACGGTTGGCTCAAGGGCAATCGCGATAACTATTCTCGCCTTATGCATGATGCGGTGCGAGAGGCTCGATTGGAGCAGCATCAGGTGCTTGTGGATAAGATATATGAGGTGAATAAACCGATAACTCGCAAGGTGGAATTGCGCAAGATGTAACAATCAAATTATACCGATAGCTATTTTAGGCGGGGCGGCGATGGGCTTTGGGTGCTGAAATGGTGCCGGAGCGTGTCGCCGCTGTTTTTGCTTTTGTGGGCTGTGGTTATTGGCGAAAATGTTGTAATTTTGCAGGCGAAAAAGATAAAACTAAGGAAAGAAGAGTAATTTTTTAGGTTTATGTGGATATTACTTGCAGTGATGTCGTCGATGTGTTTGGGCGTATACGACATCTTTAAGAAATTGTCGCTTGGCGGTAATAATGTGCTTACCGTATTGTTTTTCAACACCTTGTTTGGAGCATTGCTGATGTCGCCCATCTTGGTGCTGACAGTGGCAGAAGGGAGTATAGGTTTTGGTGGCGATCCTATGGGGCACCTCTATATCTTCATCAAGTCGTTGATAGTGCTTTCGTCGTGGACTATGGGTTATTATGCAGTAAAAAATCTGCCTCTCACTATCACCGGTCCTATTAATGCCACGCGTCCGGTGCTTGTGTTGCTCGGGGCGTTGTTGATTTTTGGGGAACGCCTTAATGCCCTTCAGTGGGTGGGCATATTGCTGGGATTTTGTTCGTTGTATTTTATCAGCCGATTGGGCTCCAAGGAGGGTTTTTCGGTGAAGCATAGCGTGTGGTTGTGGCTGATGCTTGGAGCTACGGTGATGGGAGCCGTGAGCGGACTATACGATAAGTATCTGTTGCGACTCTATGAGCCACTGCAAGTGCAGGCGTGGTATTCGCTTTATCAGTGTGTGATAATGGGCACTGTGGTGATGATAATAAAGCGGGTGTCGCACGACACTACGCCCTTTGTGTGGCGTTGGACCATACCATGCATAGCTCTTTTCCTCACTATAGCCGATGTGGCATATTTCTATTCGCTTTCTATCGATGGTTCGATGATATCGGTGGTGTCGATGATACGCCGAGGCAGTGTGCTTGTGTCGTTCCTCTACGGGGTGGCAGTGCTGCGCGAAAAGAATGTGAAAATGAAGTTAATCGACCTTTCGATATTGCTTTTGGGCTTAATCTGCCTTGTGCTTGGCAGCTGAAGGTGAGGAAATTTGGTGGGGCTATGTCGGACGAGTCGGACTGGTCGGACTGGTCCGACGGGGGATTGGTTTTGATAAGTTTTTGCTGAAAGTGACGGCTTTGGTTGCTTTAGTGGGGATGATTTTGTAATTTTGCAGGCATAATAATTAATACCTAAAAATAAACAAAAAACTATTCTATGATACTACAAGCCGAGAAGCCTATTGCATTGTGTAGCGACCATGCGGGATATGCTACAAAGCAGGCGGTGATAGCCTATCTGGAGCAGGCAGGCATAGCCTATAAAGATTTTGGAACCTACAGCGAGGAGAGTTGCGACTATCCCGATTTTGCGCATCCATGTGCTGAGGCAGTGGAGCATGGCGAGTGTTATCCGGGCATAGGCATTTGTGGCACAGGCGAGGGCGTGTGCATGACACTCAACAAGCATCAGGGCATACGCGCAGCGTTGTGCTGGAAGCCTGAGATAGCAGCTTTGGCACGTGAGCACAACGATGCTAATGTGCTGGTGATGCCGGGTCGCTTTATCTCTAATGATGAGGCGCTTGAAATTACAAAAGTGTTCTTGAACACAGAGTTTGCCGGCGGTCGTCATCAGCGCCGTATCGAAAAGATTCCGGTGAAATAATTGAGAAAAAGAAGATAATAGCGAGGCTGCGTCATAGTTGCCTCGCTTGTTTTATGCTGCTGCGGTGTTTAACACGGATTTTCAAAAATGCGGCACGCCCCGAGCGGATTTAGCGGGTATTTTTGGCTCACGCCGTTTTAGCAGATAAAAACAAATTGATTTATTCAGCAGATGCGGCTGTTTTAGCACTGATTAAAAAAGAGCAACAAGCACAGCGACAATATAGCCGATTCCAATCATTAGAAATGAAAAATCAGAATCACTAAATTTTACAGAATCATTATATTTAAAATAATTTTTGTACGCATGAATTATCGCAGATAAGAACTTTATTGATAGCAATAAAGTTACTGATATTCCAACGATATCAATGACACTTATTAAGTTATCCGGCTTCATTGTTTGAACAAAGTTAACGAATCTTCGATGTGTAGCAAAGCGCATCTATTTTTAAATGACTGATAGTTCACCGGACCCTCAACTATGGAATCTCGATGCAAATCTATTATCCAATAATAGTGATTATCCGGGTTATACTCCGGATAATCAACGTGCTTATAAATTGCATTTTGAGGCATATCCGGATGCTGTCTTATTGTGATATACTTCCCATTTGTTTTATATCCAATTACCCTGGGTGGTATATCCATATTCTTTTTTGTATTATGGATTGCACTCATAGAACTACCAAAATACCAAGCAATATAATCTCCTGCAATAGGTTGAACTTCGGGAGGAGGTGTAGATGAAAAACGATCTATCGTAAGCAATCCAAATAATGATCCTATCGAAAACGAAATAACGCCTAGAATCACTTTAATTATTATTCTTCTTAGTTTCATTTTCCTTTAGGTTTTAGCTTTTGCTCTCCATATATTAACGTGAGTTCGACGAAATTTAATTAGCTGAAAATTAGGAAAATAGCGGTAATTTTTGTAAATTTGTATTGCCAAAAAAATAATAAAAACACCGCTA
>SFTJ01000152.1 GCA_004563195.1 bacterium | reverse complement strand
CGGAAGATGTTACGATACCGAGGGTTTCGCTTCGCTCCACCCCCGGCTAAGAGCCACTCGCTCCGCTCGGGCGTTCGACCTTTCAGGTCGTGCTGCGGTGAAGCTGGTGATTGTCAGCCTCTCCAAGGCTGTACATCCGACTGACTGGGGGGCTTGGAAATCAAAAAAAAGAGACTCGACCACCGTGAATACGATAGCCGAGCCATATTTTCTTTCGTTAGTCAACTTTTATCGGACAGCAATAATTCGCAATAAGAAAACCCTGCAAGTGTTGTTCATCAACTACTTACAGGGTTTTTATCATTTATTATTACCAACGCTTTATTCCAATCCTCTGGCAACATATACTCCATCGTGCCATCTCGCAGTTCCATCAACAACCTGCCCATAAGGTTGGGTCCTCCCTAAAGAAGTAGATTTTTGAGGTGTGTTTTTCGGTCACCTTTTGCATTGTGGTGACCAAAAGTGACCATTTTTGAGGTTTTGGCAAAAAGAAAAACCCTGCAAGCATTGAAAATCAATTACTTGCAGGATTGTATTGTACCCAGACGCGTCTACCTATTCCGCCATCTGGGCCTTTTGCGTGTGCAAAGTTAATCGTTTTTTTTCAATTAGCAACTATATCGGGCACTTTTTTTCAAAAATCTTATGCATTTTGTGGTCTAAACGGGCAAAATCAATGGGGAAGCGCGCCGTGGTGCCTCCCCATTGGGCTAAATCTTTATGTTGAGCAGGGCGTCAGATATGTAAGTTTAATGATAAATTAAATTCCGACTCAGAAAAACAGTCCCCAAATCCATGAGATGAGCTCCCAAGCAAGCAGAATAATCATTACCACTATAATCAATACCGTTTTGAGTGCCCACAGCACCAATCCCACGCCCCATTCCACCAGCAGGCTTCCGCCCAATGCCACTATCAGGTCGGTAGCCGCGAGTGCCAATGCGCTCATCACAGTGAACGTAACAGCTCCCCACAGCACACCTATGGTGTTGAGCCGGGTGGTAGCATAGTAGAGTTTGGGGAACAGCGGGCGCTTGCAACGCAAATACACAAGCCATAGAATCACTATCGAGAGCAAAGTCATCGACATGGGATAATAATCGTAGCCCATGGTGTTGGGGTCATTGGCGTGAGCCATAAACTTCAGCACGGGGTTGTAGGCATCGTAGAAATGATAGATGCAAGGCACGCCAAAGAGCACTATGGGGATGAAAGCCAGGGCGGCACCCATCTCATGCAAGTGCCTCATCTTGCGTTTGGCAATATCAAGGAGCTTGCGGGAGCGCCAGTGTGTGCCATATACGTTCATATCGTCGGCAATTTTTGAGAGGTGCCATGCCTGCGGGAACATGCGTCGACGCATATATATCACGGTGTTGTCCATCACCTGATGGGCATGCTCGCTGATGGGCGACTTTTTGCCCGGGAGGAACGCATCGTTGAGCAACACGCCTTGATAGGTTGTGCCTCGATAGGTGTATTCGATATAGTAGGCATCGAGGCGCGTAATGGTGAGGTTCTGATAGATGATGCTATAGCCCGACTTGGCTTCTTGCGAAAGCATCTTGTCGAGAAAACCTGCCATCTGCGAGTTGAGCTCGGCGAGTTTTTCACTTGTGATTCTGCCTCTTGAGTTAGTCTCTTCGTACACTTCGTAACCTTTATAATGAGAGTGAATATCGGCAAACTCACCGCTATCGAACATCGAAGTGTCGGAAACGTATTGGGTATTGTGATTAAATGAGAACTCTTGCATCACGGCGCGGTAGCGAATCATTCGCGTTTGTCCGGCGCAGGTGTGGCAAGTCACTCTGCCGTCGCCGCCGCATTTGCTGCATTTCACTTCACCGTTGCCGTTGCATCTGCTGCAAGTGAACGAGCCTCTGCCATGGCATGAGGTGCACGTTTTGCTACCTCTACCGCCACAGCTGCTACATGGTATGGTCTCATGAATGGTTACCAATTCGGTGATGTTACCGCGGTAGTGTGTTTCTTGACGCTGACGTTTTGCCGTTCCCGACCCATTGCATGAGTAACAGCGATTTGAGCCTTTACCGCCACAACTCGAGCAAGTTGTTTTACCTCTGCCGTTGCAACTCGAACAAGTCACTGTGCCGTCACCGCCGCAATTGCTGCAAGTGACTTTACCTCTTCCCGAGCAGGTGGGGCAAGTGTAGATTTGCTCAGAGTCTTGTATTACGTGCTTATGCGTAACATCGGTCAGCGTAGATGGCGCTGCGCAGAGATTGAGATTCCACACCGGTTTGTCGGGCACATAGTGCCCGGCTTTGCCGCGATATGGCTCGTCGAAGTCGTCTTTCCAGCGGCGCTCGTATTGAGTGTCGACTTTGAGAGTATACATAGGCCTGAGCGACACATGGCTTATGCCGATATCGTCGCCAAGTGTGGTGAGCGGATTGTTGGGAATGCCATCGGCATAGGCATTCACTGCTTGCCGTATGCGACTTTCCATTGCCTTGTCGAGCGACACGGCATAGCGGGGTTTAAGGTCTTCTTTTGTAGCCATAGGTCAGTCCTCCTCGTCGTCTTTAAAAGGTGAGCGAATAAACACTTTGTGGATTTTCAATATCAAGAAAATGAGCAGCACAAAAGCCGAGATTACGATAATCAGGCTTGAGCCGAAGAGCGATTCTGCCGATTCTACGCCCATCTTTGCGTCGACATAGCGCCCAATGGCGTCGCTATCATAGGCGTCCCTGATAGAGTCGGCAAGTTCGGGGCGAGCCAAAGCCAGCGAATCGGTAGCCACGAGGCTGTCGGGCGCTTCGTAATAGTACTTTATGTAGTGGCTTATAGTGGTGAAGGGATTAACCCTCAAGATTTTCACATCGGGCTTTTTATACACATATTGAATGGCGGTATCGCCGGCGAGCGCAGAGTCGGTGGCTGCAGAGTCGATTACGGCACTGCGCCAATTGATGTTGCCGATGGTTACCGAATTGTTCTGGCGTCCGGAGCCGCCGCATGCTGTCAAGGCAAGCACTATAATCAATAATATAGGCACTAAACTATGTCTCATACGTTTAGGTCGGGTTTTTATAAGATTAGCAGTAAATGATAATTTGTTTTTACCTCGAAAGAGGTGGTATTCTGCGTAAAGTTAAGCAAAAAAAATTCAAAACCAACCTTTTAGGAGAGTTTTTCTATAGTTACGATAAAAAGTTCTCTCCGAGAACCCATTTGAGCTCTCGGAGAGATAGTGAAGAGAGAGGTGAGAGAGTAAAAAGCCGTTATTATTTATTGTTGAGCATTAAGGTATTCGGTGTAAAGCCTTTGCAGTTCGTCGGGCGAGATGCCGATTGTGGCCATACGGCTGAACATCAGGCTAAGTTCGTCGCCGAGAATTTGCTTGCGACGCATGTCGGTTATTATCTTGGCAGCGCCATCAGCCACGAAGTATCCGAGGCCACGCTTATTGTAGATAATGCCACTCTGCTGCAGGTAGTCGTAGCTTCGCACCACAGTGTTGGCGTTCACTTCTACCGAAGCGGCAAATTCTCTAACCGAGGGGATGCGCTCATCGGCGCGATAGATGCCTGCCAGCACATCGTCGCATATATGCTCGGCTATTTGTATGTATATGGGTTTATTGTCTTTGAAATTCATAGTTATGTTTTGATTTCGTTAATTATGTGGAAAGAGAGAGAAAACTATCGACCGGAGGCGTCAGCTAATCACCTTCTTGTGAGTGAAGACGATGTACGATGCCACAAATGCAGCCACTGCACCCACGCCAAGCGCTACTATGAGCCCTATGAACAAACCGCGAGTAGAGAAATATTGAGTCCAATCGAACGACGAGAATATACTTGCGGCTATAACGCCCAATATGGAGAATGCTATTTGCAATATGTAGATAGCCACATAGGTTTTGATAAACGAATACTTGGGCCAAAGCATAGCGCCGAGGGTAAATACGCCAAGGCTGCAAAGATTGCCGGCGACAATGAGCCCGATGAACAAGCCGGGTGTAATGCCCAATTCGGCAAAAGCTTGAGTAAACGCCACAGCTTCTTTGGGGATAGGGATAGAGAAATGGTCGACATAACTGCCAAGATTAACAACAAACGAAGCCTCAACATCACCCCACACCCATGGAGCCACCACCATTCTTATGCCTTCGGCTGCAATGACACATACCACAAACATAAGCGCAAAGCAGAAGATATTGGTGAAAATCTGTTCGGCATATTTCTCAGCATTGGTGGCAGGAAGCATAAACACCGACAAGCGGCCTTGCTTGGTGCGAAACTGAGGAAACATCATCGAAGCTGCTATGCATAGAGAGAGGCAAAACAAATAGTAGATAGGAAAGGTGGCAAATATTGCGCCGCCCTCCTCGGCAGGCAGGCAAATTAGTGGAGAACCGAGCACCATAAGGGTGGCCAAGCCAAATAGCAACGACACTGAGCCTATGGCATAGAGGCGAATATTCTCGGTAAAGTCCTTCTTAAGAAGAAGGGCAAATCGTGATATGCTGAATGAGTTGTTCATAATGTATCTGTTTATTTTGTGATTGGTTGTTTTGATATAATTCTTATTTGTTATGCTGATAAACTGTTTGTGCTAAAATCCCTGACGGAGAGGCATCATTTGGCAAAAATCATGCCTATGGCAGCCGGATTGCAGAGAGTGGCATTGAAGAGAGCCTCGATGTCGATGTTGGTCTCCACATTGTCGATATTGGGCTTCACCACCATGTTGCCG
>SFTJ01000151.1 GCA_004563195.1 bacterium | reverse complement strand
TAGAGGTAACGATTACCATAAGTAACGTCCGAACCTACAAGACCATACGAACCTCTCAACTTGAGCAATTGCACCTTGTCGCCAAAGCGTTCCTTGAAGAATGGCTCTTCCGAAATCACATAGCCCACACCCACTGCCGGGAAGAAACCGAAGCGATTGTCCTTGCCGAAACGGTCGGTACCGTTGTAAGCACCGTTGAAATCGATAAGATAGCGTTGCTTGTAGTTATAACCCACATTAAGTGAATAGCCCTCAAAATTGGCAGGTACTGCCGCCCAACCCACATTAGTACTGCTCTGACGATTGAAGAGCAACATTGCATTCACATTGTGCGTCTCATCGAGGAATGAGCGATTGTAGCGCAACGAGGCTTGCAGGTTAAGGTTCTTTATGTCTTGCACCTTGCCGCTGGTAATAGCAAATGTGCCATTGGTGTAGATGCCGTTAGGGTTAATCGTGTAGGTGTCGGTTACCGGGTCGTAGTGATAGGTGGGATAATCGCTACGCCATGCCTGACGATAGTTCTCATCGACGGTAGAATATGCCACACGAGCATCGGCTGAGAGACCCTTGGTGAGGAAACTCATATCCCAATTGGCTGAGAGAAGCATATTGTTGTCGTTGCGACGGTCGCGCGAATATCCTTCATTGGCGAGGCGCGCGTTAAGGGTCGCTTTGTAGCCGTTGGTATCGTAGAGATATGCGGCTGTTCCGTTAGGATTGACCACAGGCGCCGAATAGGGGTGCATCTTTGAGAAGTCGTAGATTTCGCCTGTAGCATTCAAGCCGCGTGGCTCGTTGATGTTCATGAAGCGCGACGACATATCAAATCGCATGGTGAAATTATTGGTCACCTTAAAGTCGAGGTTGGTGCGGAAGTTAAAACGACGATAGAAGTAATTACTGTTAACATCCGATTGGTCGCTGCCAAAATCGCGCACCAAACCGCCCTGAGTGAAATAGCCTACCGAAGCAAAATACTTCAATCGATCTGAGCCGCCCGACACGTCAACATTCACGTTCTGCTGCATTGCCGACTTCTTGAATATTTCGTCATACCAGCTCACATTGGGGTGTCCATAAGGGTCGCTGCCGTCTTGAAACTTTATAATGTCGTCACGAGTAAATTCAGGCGCAATACCATCGTTGGCATAAGCCTCATTCACCAATATGGCAGTGTTATACGAGTCGAGGAACTTGGGAGTGCGCACCGGCATTTGCACACCGGTTTCATAGCGTGCCGTAATCTGTGGCTTGCCTTCGCTACCGCGACGGGTTTTTACCACAAGTACACCATTAGCGCCCTTAATACCATAAACTGCCGTAGTAGAAGCATCCTTAAGAATCGATATCTGCTCTATTTCATTCACATTGATTTGCGACAACTGTTCGTAAGTGTACTCCATATCATCTACTATGATAAGCGGCTTGTTGCCATCGCTGTTGAGCGAACTCACACCACGTATGAAGAAATCACTGGCGTCCTTACCCGGCTGGCCACTGCGCTGCTGGCTGAAGAAACCCGGCAACTTACCTTGAAGCGTGTTTTGAACACTACTTGTAGGCACGCGCTTTATCTCGGTAGCATTAAGGCCGCTCACCGATCCCGTGAGAGTGAGCTTCTTGGCCTGCTGATAACCCACCACCACAAGGTCGTCGAGGTTATTTTGGTCTACACTGAGCACCACATTGAGATGCTTCTCACTGCGTACTTTTATCGATTGGCTCTTAAAGCCGATATAAGCTATTTCGAGCACATCGCCTATTTTTGTCTTTATCGCAAACGCACCATCAAGGTCGGTAGCTGTTCCCACCGAGGTGCCCTTCACTCGCACTGTCACTCCCGGCAAAAGTTCGCCCTCGGTCGACGATATCACGCCTTTCAAGGTGAAGGTCTGCGCCATTGCTATCGCAAACAGATTTATGCTGAATAATAATATTATTAGTCGTTTCATAACGTATTACCATTTAGGGTTTTGAACCATGTTAGAATTCTTTATAACCTCCGAATAAGGTATTGGGTAGTAATAGCGATAAGGCTCAAAGTCTACATCGAGTACATCGATTTCGGAGATGCTTATGCTACCGGCGCTGTTGAGCACTTGGCAGCCTCGTAGTGGCGAAGCAAATACTTCCTCTGCGATTCGCCAGCGACGTATATCCCAATAGCGCTGCTCCTCAAAGGCCATCTCTATGCGGCGCTCGTTGCGTATTACATCGCGCATCTGGTCTTTGGTCATACCCTCTTCAAGTCCGTACAAGCCATTATTGCCTGCTTCGATGCCGGCACGTGCTCGCAGACTCACTATGCAGTCATACACATCGTTGGTTGGAGCATCGAGATATTCGTTAAGCGCTTCGGCGTAGTTGAGCAGCACTTCGGCATAGCGCAAGGTAACCCACAAGTGCAATGTGCTCTGATAGTCGGTGGTCGATTCGCAGCTTCCCATAAATTTCTTCATATAGTAGCTT
>SFTJ01000150.1 GCA_004563195.1 bacterium | reverse complement strand
TTGCCTGCAATTTCTTTGAAGCGTTCCGGATTCTTTGCATACCAGTCATCATACAGCATACCGGAAGCGGAGATCTCTTCTCCAAGGTCTTTGAAAAATGCAGGGATATCGGTTTCCAGTATCGTTCCGAGCTGTTCGCCAAAACGTTCATGATTCTCTTCATCTTCTCCGTTGACCGTCATCACAAATGCAGAGACCGGTTTCCCGTCTACTTTCTTCATACCGCCGCGGAAGCCGATTTTGCCGATTTGGTGAGTTCCGCAGGAAGATGGACAGCCGGAAATGTGAATCTGAGGAAGAACACCGTCAGCAAAATCCCATTTTCTGGATTCGTTTACCAGAGTGGCAAGGAGAGCCTGAGAGTCACGGACACCTACCTGGCAAATAGAAGCGCCGATACATGCAACGGAAGACTCGAATACGGTTCCGGCACTGTCGGATGTGATCTCCAGAATTCTCTCAGCTTCCTTTCCGGTACAGTTTATGATATATGCGCCTTCGTCCGGAGTGAGGCGAAGCTCAACACCATCCATGTCACAGATTGCTTCATAAAGGTCAACCAGTTTTTCTGGAGAAGGGCATCCGCCGATTGGATGATACTTGACAGCGTATAAACCATTTTGCTTTTGAGCAATAATTCGGGGAGAAACCACTTCAGAACCATCGCTGCATTTTGGAGAAACGCTATCGGAGATATTAAGAGTCAGATCCGGACACTCTGCTTTTGTATCTTCTAGTTTCTTCAAATATTCTTTATTGGTATCCTGTTCCATTATGGTAAAAGTGAGAGGTCGAAATCAGACTCTACCAATCGAGCCAATAAGTTATCCCGATTGTGCGACTCAATGATGCCCGCATCGTCGGTCAAGCCAAGTTGGGGGTATGTATCGGCGAGATTGATAACAAAATCTTTTTATTGCTGTCCGATAAAAGTTGATGGGCGCAAAGATATCCGGCTCGGCTGCTGGTTTTACGGCGGCCGAGTCTGATTTTTTGATTTGCAAGCCCCCTCAGCCGAAGAGCGAGGGCTCCGGCGGGGCGTCGGACGCCTTGCCGAGCAGGATCTCCCAGTCTTTTTCGGGATTGTTGAAAAGGCTGTAGAAGTCGACGTAGTACATCAGCGTTATCCTGACCATGGTCGCCAGCCCGGAGAAGCTCCACTGCCGCGTCAGCCCTTTCTGCATCACCATCAGTAGCAGATTGGCTATCAACGTCACCCATATCTGTATCTTGATGGCATTTGCGCTCTCGCCGTAGAAGTATTTCAGCGGGAAGTTTTGTTTCATTTGTTTGAACAGTAGCTCTATCTCCCAGCGCTTGCGGTAGATAGCTATGATTTCGTCCGGGTCGAAGTCCATGTCGTTGGTCAGAAGTGATATGAGCTTGCGCTTCTTCTCGTCACAATATGTTATTATACGCGCCTTGTGACGAATGGTCTCTGCTCCTTTTTTCTGCTTAACGAACTCTACGGTCTGCGTCCTCACTTGCATGAGACCATCCGGAGTCTGATACATCGTGTCCTCCATGACCGTGTATTTCAACGATTTTTTCATCTTGGTCACATAGATAACTCCCCGTTCGGTCAGTTGATTGAACTTCTCATAGTCGATATAGGCGCGATCCATGGCTATTATGTCCCCCTCGCTTAGGGTAGTTGGCTTAAGCATGAAGGAATCGTTGGTGGCAGCCGAGGTGAACTTTATGTCCGAAGGCACCCCCTCGTTGGCGTGTATTACCGTGTGCACCTTGATGCCACCTTTCTTTTTGCCGGTCTTGGGATGTCGTCCTACGCCCTTGAAAAGCAGGTTTGAGAACAGTGTGATGGTGGTGGAATCGATGATTTGAAGCCGCTTCATCCATTTTGGTGTCTTGCGGCTGCGGCTGTCCGAGGAAAGCACTGTGCGGTAGGTGGCATACAAATCACGGTAAATGGCCTCAAAAATCGCCTCCGGGCGTCTCTTGTTGGCATCAGCCAATGTGCTGCGCCCAATTTTGAAAGTTATGCCGAGGTGCGCCAGCTTGTGCGTCTCGGCAAGCAACGACGCTGTTATCTCTCGCAGCGAGTCAAACCGCATTATCACCGCATACAGCATCACAACGAGATGTATCCAGCAATCAAAGCGCTTGGTATAGCGTTCTCCACCATTTTTGTGGCTGAAATGAAGAATTTTGGCCTTGTTAAGCAATTTTATTACCTGACTATAGAGCGGCTGTCCGCTAAAATGATTACTTTTGCCCATGGTTATTGAGTTTAGTTGCAAAAGCAAAGTAACCAAAAAGGGCGGACTCCTGCAAATGGAACCCGCCCTAATTTTTTCAGACCCTCAAAAAAGTTTTATCGGACAGCAATAAAATCTTTTATTTCAGATGATACAATTTCCCGGCTGGGGTTCTGCCCCGATGCCGATTGATAGCCATGCAGCGGTTTATGCAGGAGATAACCGATTCTTATGTTTTTCGGCATAGCCGCCTGCGACGAAATGTCCGGTTG
>SFTJ01000002.1 GCA_004563195.1 bacterium | reverse complement strand
GCATTAAGTTCACGGCGCACGCAAGTGATGGCTGCCACACACGGAGTGTAGAGCAAGCAGAACACCAGCAGCGAGAATGCCGTGCCGGTGTTGAGCACATCGGCAACGCTCGTTCCGGAACCGAAAAGCACCGCGAGGGTCGACACCACGCTTTCCTTAGCAATAAAGCCCGAAATGAGCGATGTGGTGATGCGCCAATCGCCAAATCCTAATGGCTCGAAGATGGGCGTTACGGCGCTTGCTATGGTGGCAAGAATGCTGTGGCTCGAGTCGTCGACTACATGCAATCCGAAATCGAATGTCTGCAAGAACCATATCACTATCGATGCCAGGAATATCACCGTAAAGGCGCGTTCGAGGAAGTCGCAAGCTTTGTCCCACAAGAGGTGAAGCACGTTGCGATAGCCCGGAAGGCGGTAGTTGGGCAGTTCCATCACAAACGGGGTGGCAGTGCCTGAGAATTTCATTCGGCTCAGCACAAATGCGCAACACAATCCCACCACTATGCCTGTCACATAGAGTGCCACCATCACCAATGCAGCATTTTCGGGGAAGAAAATGGCGGTGAAGAACACATAGATGGGCAGTTTAGCCGTGCAACTCATAAATGGGGTGAGAAGTATGGTGAGTTTGCGGTCGCGCTGCGATGGCAAGGTGCGGCTTGCCATTATGCTGGGCACGCTGCAACCAAATCCTATGAGCAGGGGCACTATCGAGCGTCCCGAAAGACCTATTTTTCGCAGCAGTTTATCCATCACGAAGGCTATTCGCGCCATATAACCGCTGTCCTCGAGCATCGAGAGGAAGAAAAACAGCGTGATGATAATGGGCAGGAATGAGAGCACGCTGCCCACGCCGCCTATCACGCCATCGAGCACCAGCGACTCCACCGTGGAGGCTATGTTCCATCGCTCAAATGCTTGGGCTATAGCGCCACTTACGTAGTCGATGCCGCTTTCCATCCAACCTTGCAGAGTGCCACCCACCACATCGAATGTCATCCAGAATGTGAGTGCCATGATGAGAATGAACGCCGGAATGGCGGTAAACTTGCCTGTGAGCACGCTATCGATACGTCGGCTGCGCAAGTGCTCCTTGCTTTCGCGAGGCTTTACCACGGTTTTGTGGCATAGTTGGCGTATAAATGAGTAGCGCATATCGGCAATCGCCGCTGCGCAGTCGAGATGGCTGTGTTCTTCGAGTTGCGACTTAATCTGATTGAGCGTCTCCATCTCGCTTGGCGAGAGATTGAGTTCGGCACACAGACGCTCGTCACCCTCCACGAGTTTGCTTGCCGCAAAACGCTTGGAGATGCCATGCTCGGCGGCATGGTCCTCGATGAGGTGCATTATGGCATGTATGCAGCGATGCACGGCGGCATTGGTGTCGGGACTGCAGAAGTCGGTGCGCTTGGGTCGCTCCTGATAGCGCGCCACGTGCATGGCGTGCTGCACAAGTTCCTGTATACCTGCATGTTTTGCTGCCGAGATGGGCACCACCGGTATGCCCAGCAGTTGCTCCATCAGGTTCACTCTTATAGCGCCGTGGTTGCTCTCGAGTTCGTCCATCATATTCAGGGCAAGCACTATGGGCACATCGAGTTCTATGAGTTGCATTGTGAGATATAGGTTGCGCTCTATGTTGGTGGCATCCACAATATTGATGATTCCGGTGGGCTTTTCGCGAAGTATAAATTCGCGCGTCACCACTTCTTCGCTGGTGTAAGGCGATAGCGAATATATGCCGGGGAGGTCGGTTATCTCGGTATTGGGATAGCCCTTGATGGTGCCGGTCTTGCAGTCGACGGTCACACCCGGAAAGTTGCCCACATGCTGATTGCTGCCGGTCAACTCGTTGAAGAGTGTGGTTTTGCCGCAGTTTTGATTGCCGGCAAGCGCAAAGGTGATAATTTGATTCTTAGGCAGCGGATGCTCGTCCTCGGAGTGATGCGAGGGTCCCATTTCGCCCAAACCGGGGTGCTCGGCGTGATTTTCTATCACTTCCTCTGCCACATCCACCTCGGGTACGCAGTTGTCGGCGAGCAGTTGCACGTCTATCAGCGCAGCGTCGGCAAGACGCAGCGTTAGTTCACAGTCGTTCACTCGCAGCTCCATCGGGTCGCCCATAGGAGCAAATTTCATTAGGCGCACCACTCCACCGGGTATGATGCCCATGTCGAGAAAATGCTGTCGCAACGAACCTGTTCCGCCCACTCTCAGCACTTTGGCCGACTGCCCTATTTTCAATTCTGATAATACCATAACCTAAATGTTTTTTTACCAATGCAAATATACATCTATTTATTGTGCATCACAATACCTAATTATTGTGATTTTTTGCGCGCAGGCAGCGTGGAAGTGCGTTATGCTGCGTCGTTATGTCCTATGGTCCAACGATAGAAGTTGCATCCCACAAAGTTGCCTGTCACTATGCAGGCATAGAGCAGCAGCACTCGGGCAAAATTTTCGGTGAGGAAATCCACAGGCACGGTGAGATAGTAGAACACATCGGCCACGCAGTGCGGAAATCCGCAGATTATAAACAACGGCACGCCGAAAAGCAGCGGCAGAAACTTGCCTTCGCGAGCCCATTTCACGGCTGTGGTCATGATGAAACCGCATCCTATGGCAAGCACTCCGCACTGCACATATCCGGCATTGAGGCGTGCTTGGAGTATGCCTTGCGCTGTTTCTTGCAGCGGCATGGGCGACATGCGCGCCATCAGCGCCACCAACAGGCATCCCACTATGTTCATGCCCAAAATGGCACATAATGCACCAAATTCGCCTTTGGCAAAGAATCCGGCAGTGCCGGTGAAGAGTTTCAGGCGATAGTGCACCACTGCGAGGAGTCCGAAAGCAAATGTCACCGCTCCCACCACGCCGCCCACGGCAAGGTAGCCAAATCCGGCTATGCCTATACACACGCCTGCCATCAGTGCCGAACGCACAAGCAACAGATTTTCGTTAGTTTTCTTCATTATCTTATCAATCGGGGTAAATAAAAAATCGTGAAAGCGAGGCTTAGTAGTCGGTATTGCGACTTGCCACGCCTCGCTCTATAATCGGGTTTTGCTATAATATTCTGCAAGTAAATCAGGATTAATAGCTGTAACTCTTGCCTTCGCTCCACTCCTCGAGCAGATAACCGTGCTTATCGGTGCAGTGGTCGTGAAGCCATTGCTTTACGTCGAGTTCTATGCTGTTCCACCACTCGGTGCATTCGGGATACACCACCACTGTGGGCGTGCCGCTACGCTTGGTAGCTGCTTTGCTCGCTATTCTTTCTTTTTGGCCACGGGTGAGTCCGCACCACCAGTTGTTTAGTTCTTGCTCTGTCATAACAGTATATGGTTTGAGAATTTTATTTTGTTATTCATCATTTGGTGGGGATGGTGAGTCGCTGTCCCACGCTCAAACGGTCGCTCTTGAGGCCCGAAGCGCGCTTAATGGCGTTCACAGTGGTGCCGTAGCGCGCTGCTATAGCTCCTAGGGTGTCGCCGCTGCGCACCTTATAGGTGGTGGTGCCGCCGCTGCTGCTCTTACGCTTCGACGAGCCGTTCTTGCCGTTGCCGCCTATTTTGAGTGTCTCACCCACCATTATCTCGCTGTCCTTCATATCGTTGGCTTGCATAATGGCATCGATGGTGGTGCCAAAGCGGTCAGCAATCTTGCCCAACGTATCGCCCTTGCGCACCTTGTAGGTGGTGGCCTGTGCCTGACTATTGGTTTCTTCAGCCTTCTTGGCGGTTTTTGTCTCTTCGGGTTCGCTTTCCACGGCTTGGTTCTTCTTTTCCAACACCGGAATCATTATCAACTGACCGCGCTGCACCACATCGTTTTCGATGTCGTTGAGAGCCTTGATGTCGTCGATGGTCACGCCATAGTTACGAGCAATGCGAGCGAGTGTTTCGCCGCGTTTCACCACGTGCTGCACTTGTTTTGGTGCATCGGCCTTATGGGTTGCTGTGGTATTATGAGTTGCTGCCGGTTTATGCACTTCCGAGGCATGCACGGCAGGGCGCGATGCAGTGGTGGTTCGGTTCTGAGCCACTTCCGAGGCATGTGGTGTGGGTCGGTAGCTCGGATCGGGGATGGTGAGCACCATTCCTACCTGTATGTTGTCGTCGGTAAGTCGGTTGGCTGTCTTCAATTGGTCCACGGTGAGGCCATTGGCTTTAGCTAATGAGTGCAATGTCTCGCCTGCCACAACAGTGTGCTTCACCACTATGCCGTCGTGCTTGGCAGTGGAGGCAGATGAGGTGGTTTTGGGGGTTGTCGACTCTTCGGCAACGTTCTCTGCAGTCTCTTCGGCAGGCATTTCTTCGCCGTTTTGTGCCAAAAGTTCGTCTTCGGCCACTTCTTCGGTCTCAATAGGCACTTTCACGCGCTCGGTGGTGACTATCTTGAGCGATTTGCCGCGTTTGAGTTTCGACGAGCGCAATCCATTGGCACTCTTGATGCTCGATGAGGTGACGCCATACATGCCGGCTATCTTGGCAAGGGTTTCGCCTCGGCGCACCTTGTGCCACTTGGTCACGGTGCGGGTTTCGTACTTGAAGTCTACGCCTTCCACGCCCGAATCATCGGTGTTGCGAGCCACACCGGGTTCCACCGTTGCACGCGGAAATGTCACTCCGTTGGTGTAACTCTTTATGCTGTCCTCACTCATTATGAAACTACCCACTTGATGCATGGGCAGACACAAATCGTAGGGGTGATTGTTGCCGGGGATTATGTCGCGGCGGAATTGAGGATTGAGCACGCGGAGTTCCTCGATGGGTATGTTGAGCACGTCGCTGATTTGCTTGAATGCTATGCGGTCGGTCACGCGCACGCGGTCGGTGAGCAGTGGCTTCTTGGCAAGACTCGGACTGATGTTGTGATTCTTGAAATAGGTCATCACATAGTTGGCTGCAATGAATGCAGGCACATAGCCGCGAGTTTCGCGAGGCAGATATTCATATATTTCCCAGAAGTCGCGCATCTCGCCTTCGGCGGCTCCTGCACGACGCAACGCCTGATTCACCTTGCCGGGCCCGCAGTTATAGGCTGCTATGGCAAGCGACCAGTCGTGATAGATGTTATAGAGATTCTTGAGATATTCGGCGGCTTTCTCGCTCGAGCGGTACGGGTCGCGGCGCTCATCTACGAGCGAATTGACTTCGAGGCCCAAGCCCTTGGCGGTGCTCACCATAAATTGCCACAATCCGGCAGCACCCACGCGCGACACGGCGTCGGGATTGATGGCCGATTCTATCACAGGCAGATACTTCAGTTCGAGCGGCAAACCATGGCGCTCGAGTGCGTCCTCGAAGATGGGCATATAATAGAGACTCATGCCGAGCATCTCCTCCACGAGGGTGCGACGGCGATTGACGTACATCTCTATATAGTTCTTCACCACCGAGTTAAACGGCATCTCTATGGTGGTGGGCATGGCTTGAAGTCGTGTGATATACACATCATCGCTCACCTGCACGTTCTCGGTGTTGTCGACATAGGTGTCGAGCACGGTGTAGTTCTTCAGATACCAATTATTCATCATTGCCTTGGTATCGGTCTCAAAACTCTCGGGATAGACTATCGATTTGTCGCTAATCGAAGCCTTGATGGTGTTAACATCGCTTTTTTCCTTGGCAGTGGCGGTGACTGTTGCCACGGCTATCGCCGACATTGCCAATACTCGTAATATTTTAGTCATTCGTTTCATATTATTCCCTAAAAAGTAAATGCGCACGCCACTCCCACGCTCGGCAAATTACCGGTCTTGCCGTGGTCGATGAGGGCGGGCTTGATTTTCATAGAGAGGTCGTCGCTGATATCGAATTTCGACATCGCTGCATCGACATAAGCATCGACCAAACATATCAAATAGACGCCGGCAATGCCTATGACGCACAGGTCGCGATTGCGGCGGAAAAAGTCTTTTTTAGCTTTGAGCGTCTTTTTGAGGTACTCGGGGTCGATGTCGCTCTCGCTCACTGTGGGTGGATAGAAGTCCATATAGCTCTTGGTGTTGGGGTCGTTGTCCATTATGTCGCTATACGCCTTGGTGTAGTCCTTGAGCATCTTGTTGTTCCACGATATTGCATAACCCATACCCACAAATCCGCCCACCACGATGGGCAGCTTCCAATAACGGCGATTATACACTTGCCCCAGTCCGGGACAGAGCATCGAGAGCCATAGCGCACGATTGGGGTCGATTTTCATCACTCTCTGCTTGCCATAATCGGCAAGTTCGGCTGAGTCGCGCATCTCTTGCTTGCGACGCTCGAGCAACTCGGCTTCCACTGCCATACGCTGTATGCTGTCCATGTCGGCTATATGCACGGTGTCGCCGCTCATATCCACCACAGCGGTGCCGCCGGTGCTGCTCTGCGGCTCATCGGAGGTGATGCGGGTGCGCTTGCGGCGATTCACGCGGTCGGACTTCGGCTCGCCGAGGCCCACAGGTGGTGCTTGCACGCCGCTATTGCCGCCCTGCTGCACCATTGTGCCTTCGGCGGCGCCTTTCTGCTCCACTTTCACATCTTGAGCCGAGGCTTCGCCAAAGTGCATAAAGGCGCAGAGCAGCATTATTGCCACACTGCACACTATGCGCCGCTTATTCACTATGTCAGTCACTATAGCCGTAATCGTCTTATAGTTTATTACATCAACACTTCGGCGAGGAAAGCACCTTTGGTCGATGCCTTCCTCTCCGCTTTTATTCCACTTTTAGTTTGTCAAAGATACGAATTAAATTCTCAAGTTCTTCATCATTCTTAAACGAGAATGTTATTTTTCCTTTACCCGAAGCGTCGACCGAGAGCTTCACCGGAGTCTTAAACGAACTGTTGAGATGCTTCTTGAGAATGTCGTAATCGCGATTAGGTTTCTGTCGTTCAGGCACTTGCGCATCGCCGTCTGCAGCTGCTTCGCGCTCCTGAAGCTGTTTTGCCATCGCTTCTACCTGGCGAACCGATAAACCTTTTTTAATAATCTCGTTATATAATTTTAACTGGAGCGGAGCCTTGTCGAGCGACAAAAGTGCGCGTGCGTGGCCCATATCCACCTTGCGGTCGCGCAAACCTATCTGCACCTCGGCGGGCAGTTTGAGCAAGCGCAGAAAGTTGGCTATCGTGGTGCGCTTCTTGCCTATGCGCTCGCTCAGACGCTCCTGCGTGAGCTTGTACTGATCGATGAGCTTGCGGAAGGTAAGGGCTATCTCTATGGCATTGAGGTCCTCGCGCTGTATGTTCTCTATGAGCGCCATCTCGGTGATTTCGCTATCGTTGGCGGTGCGCACATAGGCGGGCACCGAATCAAGGCCTGCCAAGCGAGCTGCTCTATAGCGGCGTTCGCCCGAGATAATCTGATAACTGTCCACACCCACGCTGCGCAGTGTGAGCGGTTGTATGATGCCAAGTTCGCGTATGCTCATCGCAAGTTCTTCGAGCGAATCGCCGTCGAAATTGGTGCGCGGCTGCTCGGGATTGGGCGAAATCTGCGATATTGGTATCTCGTTGATTGCCGACGAACCGCTGGTCTGCACCTCGCCCATCGAGATGAGCGAGTCGAGACCGCGACCCAAGGCATTTCGTTTTATCGACATATATTTTACTGTGTTTTAAGCGTTTATATTATCTTTTTTATTCATAGGCTCACTCGCCTGCCGATCACTTTTTGCGATTGCGGTTCTTGGCTATCACTTCCTTAGCGAGCAACACGTGGCTTGTGGCACCCTTACTTTCGGGGTCGTAGAGTATGGCAGGCAATCCGTGGCTCGGCGCCTCGCTTAGGCGTATGTTGCGCGGAATGACGGTGGTAAACACCATATCGCCGAAGTGAGTCTTGAGTTCTTCGTAAATCTGATTGGCAAGGCGAAGGCGAGCATCATACATTGTCAACAGGAAGCCCTCAATCTCTATCGTAGGATTGAGCTTGGCTTTGATAATGCGAATGGTGTTGAGCAGTTTGCTAATGCCTTCGAGTGCAAAATACTCGGCTTGCACGGGTATTATCACCGAGTCGGCCGCGGTGAGAGCGTTCACAGTAATGAGTCCTAACGACGGACTGCAGTCAATTAAGATAAAGTCGTACTCGTCGCGCACGGGCTCGATGGAGCGGCTCAACACGTGTTCGCGATTGCTCTTGTTCACCAGTTCGAGTTCGGCTCCCACGAGGTCGATTCGTGAGCCCACGAGGTCGAGTTTATCCACACAAGTAGCGTTGCGGCTGCTTGCCATAGGATAATCGTCGACCAAACATTCATAAATCGACGAGTTGATTTTCTTTGGGTCGATGCCCAGGCCTGATGTGGCATTGGCTTGTGGGTCGGCATCGATGAGCAGCACTTTCTTGCCCTTGGTGGCAAGCGATGCTGCCAGGTTAATCGATGTTGTGGTCTTACCCACTCCGCCTTTTTGGTTTGCTATTGCTATTATTTTTCCCATAAATACTTTCGTTTTCAAAAATATTTTTCGACTGCAAAGAAATTGTATTTTTTTCGCAATTACGAACGATTAACCAAGTTTTTCACAAAATTGTTGATAAGTAGCCGTTTTTGTTAATAACTCAGTGCGTGAAACATAAAAAAAGCACGTAAAAGTGCCACCCGCAAGCATTTTAGCGCGTGGAACACTGCCGCATCCACACCGTCCATTGTGCTGCCCTACTACAATTATTTTTGATACCATAAGGCTGCAAGTATCCTATTATATAGTAGGTGCAAATTGCGGCTCAATGATAATTTCCGGTCATTCGTTAGCACATAACAGTCATTGAACGGAATGTGATAGCATGTGCAACATTTATTATAGGTTGTTTCCACTCTTGGCAGTTAATTTGCGACAAATTCAAAACCACTCAACAAAACGGAATCATGAAAAAACATATTACACTTTACTGCTTGATGTTCCTGATGGCACTCACTGCTGTGTCGCAGGAGCAGTATAGCGATTCGCAAGAACTCTATCGCGAGAAATATCGTCCTCAATATCATTATACGCCTGCACATCGCTGGATTGGCGACCCTTGCGGCTTGATTAAATTCAATGGCAAATACTTGGCTTACTGCTGGGGCGCTGCCGAATCTGCCGATTTGGTGCACTGGAAGGAGCTGAACAATCACGCCATCACTAATATGCCCAAAGGCATTGCCGCTTTCACGGGTAGTGTGGTCATCGACCGCAAAAACACTGCCGGATATGGCGAAAACACTCCTATCGCTGCATTTACATCCTTCGATGAGACTTCGAAAAAGCAATCGCAATCCATTGCGTTCAGCATCGACCAAGGACTGACATTCAAATACTACGACTTGAATCCCGTGCTCGACATCTGGAGCACTGAATTTCGCGACCCTACGGTAATTCGCAACGAGAAAAACAACCGCTGGGTGATGGCAGTGGCAAAAGCATTGGAAAAGAAGGTGGCATTCTATCACTCAGCCGACTTGAAACACTGGACTTGGATGAGCGATTTCGGGCCGATGGGCGACCAAGAGCGCTCGTGGGAGTGCCCCGACTTGTTTCAGGTGTGCGTCGACGGAAACCCTGAGGTGAAGAAATGGGTGCTGGTAGTGTCGGTCAACTGGGCACGCGAACAATATTTTGTAGGTGATTTCGATGGCTCTCGGTTTGTGCCCGACCATCCTGACGCTGCTCCACTCTATCTCGACGAGGGATTGGACTATTACGCCTCGCGCGTATTCCAAAACTACGACGATGCGCCCGATAAAGTTTATACCATAGGATGGGTCAACACATGGGATTATGCCAACCCGGCTCCCACCACCTACGGCAAGGGTATATGGTCGCTGCCTCGCGAATACTCATTGCGCTCCACTCCGCAGGGATTGCGACTCTATCAGACACCTTGCGAAGCATTGAAATCGCTGAGAGGTGCTCCATACACCTTTTCACGCCGACTCAAACCCGGCATCTGTCCTCTTCCTGCCGTATCGAAGATGGATAATACTTATGAACTGCAAGCTGAAATCCACGTCAATGGCAACGATGTAGCAGGATTTCATCTCTGCGAGGCCAATGGCAGAAAGGTGGCAGTAAGCTACGACACGGCTTCGGGTACGCTGCTCATCGACCGCACCCACTCCTCCGACGCCGAGATAGAGAAATTCAGTCGCGTTGCTCACCACAAAGTGAAGCCCGTCGACGGGGTGGTAACGCTCAATATTTTTGTCGACAAATCCACCATCGAGATATTTGTCAACCAAGGTGAGTCAGTTTGCTCGCTGCTCACTTTTGCTGCCCCCGAGCAGACCAATGCAAGCATATTCTCACTCACCGGCAAAACAAAAGTGAATCTTACCGCATGGCCTATGAAAAGTATATGGTTTGAATAATACTTCGTTAAAATAATTAATATTTTGCTTTATAATCACGTCATTGATAAGTAGAGTTCTTTCAAATAGGTATTCATAATAATTTGGCGTCCGCTTAAACTTTTACAGGACGCAACCCCATGCCCGAAGTTCGTATAATCAGACTTCGGGCTTTCTTTTTCCGCCACAAGCCCGCTCATTATCTAAAAACACTCGGCTATGGATGGCGATTTCCCTCATTTGGCAAGAAATAAGGAGATGCAGTGAAATGGCCGCACCTCCTTGTTATATTTTACTCTATTATCTGATAAAATCCTCCTCGAGGAGGAATAGTTATCAGCGATACTGATATTTCACTCCTTCCAGTCGATGGCTTGTAGGAAGGCAGCAGTCTGCTCTTCGTTGAGATTCTGCGCCTTGAGAAGTTCAGGCAGACGCTTGTAGCTTGCTGTAAATTGATTTAATACCGCAGGCTGGTCGGCTGCCTTGGCATAGCTGAGCGATTCGCTTACGCTACCCAGTATAGCAAAGGGCTGACGGAATACCACACCGGCATCGCGATACTTCATGGCTTCCATCTCCTTGGCCAAGCGATGAGCACGGCCCTTCATGCCATCAAGACTCTCGGGCACATCGGCAAAGGTGAGCTTCACCACTTTCTCTACCGAGCAATCGGCCTCGGGCACATCTACCATCACTGCAAAATCGTCTCCGCAATAACTGCATTCCACGGGCTTGCCGTTAACGGTAGCCGAAATGGGCAGGAAGCGGTTATAGACCTTCACGCTGAAACGACGCTGTGCCGGCATATTCTTATAGCTGCCTTTTCGAGCCCCGATGGTCACGGTGAGTTCATTCCCTTCCACACTACTTGTCAGCGCAGTTGTGGCATATTCAGTGGCATACTGCTGGTCGTCGCCATTGTCCTCATACATCGAGAAACTTCCGCCTTGGGCTCCGGGGAATACAGCCACCACCACATCTTCGTCGTTCTGCTGGAGATTCTGCACGCGATCGGTATAGAACGGAAGCACCGAACCTGCCTTCACAAAAATGGGGTATTCGTCGATGGCATAGGTGCGCTCTACGGTTTGACCACCTTGGAGCAGCGAACCTGTGGCAAGTTCAAACCACTCTCCCTCAGGCAGCCAGGTGACTTGCACGGAGTAGCTTCCCTTCATGGGAGAGGTGATGGGCGACACTATCATTTGGTCGCCAAACATATACTCGTTGCGGAAGTCGTATGCCTCCTGAGCTGTAGGGTAATCGTAGTACATAGGGCGGCAGAGCGCAATGGCATCATCGTAGGCGCGTCGTGCCATGGTGTAGATATAGGGTGCCATGGTGTAGCGCTGGCGCACGGTGTTGCGAAGCGTAAGGGTAATGTCGTAGTCGAACACCCACGGCTCTTTCTTGAGCTTGGCATTCTTGGTGGAGTGTGTGCGCATAATCGGGCTCACGGCGCCGAACTGCATCCAGCGGGTATACATCTCGGGGTCGATGCGGTCGATGCCGTGCATGTGTCCGCCGAGGTCGTGGCTCCAGTAGCCATAGAGCACATTAGAGGCTGTGTGGTTGAAATAGGGCTGGAAGTCAAGCGAAGCCCATGATATGCAGGCATCGCCCGAGAAACCCACTTGATAGCGGTGATTGCCCAATCCGCTCCAACGGTGATAAATCATGGGGCGCTTTTTGGTGTATTGCTGCATATTGGTGAAGAAGCAGCGGCTGGTCCACCAGGTGTTCTTCAGCGTGGTGAGTTTGCGGTCATAGATGTGCTGCTGCCAGTCGAGCCACCAGAAATCCACGCCGTCGTTCATCATCGGATTGAGTATGACATCAAACATGGTGGTCATAAACTTCTTGTCGCTGCCCAACCATTCGATGCGTTGCTTGGTGGCGGGATCCACGCCCATAGCTCGCGCCACTTCGGGATATTTCTCCTCATAGTAAGCCACACCATCTGCGGGGTGAAGATTGAGTGTTACCTTCAGGTGGTCGTCGTTCAAATCTTTCAGCAGGCGGCGATAGTCGGGAAAGAGTTCCTTGTTCCAGGTCCATCCGGTCCATCCACCGCGACCCTCTTCGGTATAGTGCCAGTCCATATCTATTACGAGCACATCGAGTGGAAATCCATAGTTGCGCAGGTCTCTGGCAAGGTTGCGCACTTCCTTGTCGGAGTAGAGCCAGTAGCGCGACCACCAGTAGCCGAATGCATAGCGTGGCGGCAAGGGCATCTTTCCGGCAAAGCTCGCATAGTCCTTCAAGGCTCGCTTGTAGTCGGTGCCATAAGCCATAAAGTACCAGTCCTGACCATTGCTGTTCTTGCGTTCGGTCACCCATTCCCACTTAGGGTCGCCATCGAAAAGCAGACTCTTCGAATCGTCGATGAGTGTCCATCCGTCACGGGCTATCACGCCGTCTTCTATCTCCATGTGTTCACCTTTCTTTCCTTCAGGCGTGTCGAAGGTGCGCACATCTCCATCGTAGCCGTCGAGTGTGCGAAACGTACCTTTCAGATTGTATTGCTGCTTCATGCTGGGCTTCCAGGTAAACTGAAAAACGTCTTTCTTCTTCGAGGCAGAGGTGATGACAAGATTCTTGTCGGTAAATGCTCCCGACCCTTTCTTGTAGCGAAGTTTTATGAGCGAGGTGGTGATTTCAATCCACGAACCCTGCTTCACCCGGTAGTTGACCGGAGCATAGTTGCGAACTACTGCCACAAACGACTTGCTGTCGGTAAACTCGCCGTCGGGGGCATACTCCATGCGCACCGTGCCGTCGGATATTACGGTAAACCGCACCTGATTGTCTTTGTAAGCCACATTACTATCCTGAGCTTTGGCTGCAGGCAGGCCCATCAATGTCATAAGCATAACCATAAATGCATTAATTGCCCAAATCTTCATAACTAATAGTATTTTTATAGTTTATCTTTTGCTGTAAATCGCTCTTGCTCTTCGCAGGAACAATGCGAAGCGTTAATAGCTACAACGATGGCTTTAGCCGTCTTTGCCAAACCACAAAACGCCTATCTATTTGGTAAAAAAAGTTGACCGATTGAAATGGGACGCCCGTTATGTCAGGAAAAACAGCGGAGAGCACTCAAATCGAGGCAGTGCGAAAAGTTGGAGGGCGCGTGTGCGCATCTCCACTGAGTTGGAGCAGTCGCCCACGCTAATGCCTTTCTCTTCGAGGGCGGTGCGCATGGTGGTGAGCGCTATCTCAGGAGTGTTGTTATCGTTGCTCAGGTGGCACAAGAACAAATATTTGAGGTGCTCGGCATAGTTGGTGCTCACAAATTCGGCTGCCACGCGGTTGTCGAGGTGACCATTGTCCTTGCGGATGCGTTGCTTGAGGTATTCGGGATATTTGCCCTCGGTGAGCATGCGATTATCGTAGTTGCTCTCGAGCATAAGGAAGTTGGCTTGCTTCATATAGAAGTCGGCGCGATGGGTTATGGAACCCATGTCGGTGGCTACCACGAACTTATATTTGCCGTTTTCGATAAGAAAGCCCATATTGTCGGTGCCGTCGTGCGAGGTGTCGAATGCGGTGATGCTGAAGTCGGCTATCTTAAATGTTATCTCCTTATATATATTCTCTTGATAGTCCTTGATGCGACGCGACACATTATGGCGACGCAGAAGGCCGTTCATGAGTCGCGGTGTGCTGTAGATGCGTATGTGGCGATAGCGGCGCACTATGGTGTAGGCATAGCGCACATGGTCGCCGTGGTCGTGGGTAAGTATTATTCCTTTCACCATTTCGGGCGAAATGCCGTTGGTTTTGAGCGACTTAAACACAAAGTCGCAGTCCACGCCGGCGTCAATGAGTATACCTCCGTCGTCGTTGCCCAGATAGGAACAGTTGCCGCTGCTGCCGCTACCGAAACTCATAAAGCGCAGACGCACTTCGGGCTCGGGCTGCGGTGTGGGCACCGGCTCGGCTTTGGGTTGCTTTTTGGGAGGCAAAACCACCTCTATGTCGGGCATAGGGTCGGCATCGAGCGGTGAGGCTGCCGACTCTTGCGGAGTGAGCTGCTCCTCTTCGTCGTCGAAAAACATGGCGTCGAACAGTCCGGCTTGTCGTGGATCATATTTGCTTTTCTTGGTCTTTGCCATCGGGTTTATTTATATAGAAGAAAGATGGTAGGCACTTTGTCGAAATCATATTTCGTCTTTGCCCACTCTTTCACGGTTTTCGTTACTATCATCTCATCCTTGCCGGTGATGTTGCTTGCCACGCATAGCGCCAAGTTGCCGGGCAGCACTTTGCACATCTCTGCCATCAGTTTGTTGTTGCGGTAAGGTGTTTCGATGAATATTTGTGTTTGTCCGTCGCGAATCAAGCGCTCCATCTCCTTGAATTTGCGAACGCGCTCGCCTTGGTCGATGGGAAGGTAGCCCACAAATGCAAAACTCTGGCCATTGAAGCCACTGCCCATCATACCCATCAAGATGCTCGAGGGGCCCACCAACGGGCGCACCTTCAAGCCCTTACGTTGGGCTATAGCCACCACATCGGCACCCGGATCGGCTATTGCCGGACATCCCGCCTCCGAAATCACGCCCATAGCACTGCCCTGTTCCAGCGGAAGCAGATAGCATGAAATGGCATTTGGGTCGGTGTGGCGATTGAGTTCGTAGAAGGTGAGTTCGTCGATATTGATTTCGCGGTCGCATTTCTTGAGAAACCTACGCGCACTGCGCACATTTTCCACTATGAAGTGCTTCACCTCGCGCACTATGGCTATATTGCACGCGGGTACCACCTCCTCCACAGCGCCATCGCTGAGCGGTACGGGAATCAAATAAAGCGCAGTTTCTATCATTTCTTTTTGCGGGTTGTTAAGTTTTTGCCTGTTGCGAGGTGCAAACATTATGTTGCACAACAATTTGCAAATATAATCAAAATTGCCGAATATTGAAACTCAAAACCGCACAATCGTGCTTACTACCGCCAAAAACCTATATTTATAACGTAATAATCACACCTCCGCAAGGCGTGGGCTACTCGAAGAGTTGCTTTAGAACGTCGGGCGACTTCATGCTGCCTATGGTGCTGAAGTGGATGCGAAAATACTCTATCATAATGTCGATAATCTCACCTCGCTCGGCGCGATTGTATCTGAATAGGTGCATATTGGCAAATGTAATGCGCGAAAGTCGGTGCAGTGCAACCTCAAAGTTGGCATCAACGACGAAAGACTTGCCCTATTGAATCACCATTATAGGGGGTGCAGGAATGAACACGAGTTCCTACCTATATTCTTCTACCATCGACATCAAGTCGTAGAACATCAAGCGAGTGCTCAATGTTGTATCGGAGGAGATATGACGATAATCTTTCTCCTGTTGCTCTGTACCGAACACTGTTGTAAAGCCATTTTGCTCGTAAAACACCATTGTTTGGGGTGTGTTATATGCGTCAACAATCACAAATCTGCATCCGGTCTTATTTAGAGGTTCTATAAACCATAGCTTAATAAAATCGAGAACATCACTGCCGATATGCTTTGAACGGAATTCGGATGATACTCCCAACCTTGCCACCAATACCGCAGGATAGTCTTTCAAAGCTTTTATATGCGGTATGCTAGCCTCAATTTTCTTTCTGCGCGCATTAGGCAAATCGCTTACCCTTACTCCTGCATTGGCAAGAGTAAAAGCGCATACTACTTTGTCGGGGTTTTCATTCAACCTATAACAATAGGTCTTGCCCAACAACTGCTTGGTAAAATCAAAGCAATCATTGGCAAAGAACTCATCTATGTCAAGGTCTCCACAATTGAAACCTTCAAGTTCCTTTGGCTCGTTGACGGAAAACAATGAGCAATGTTCTTTCAAAAAACTCATCTTCTTCCTAAATGAGCTTTTGACAACATGCTATACAACTCGGCAAACTTCTTTTCCAGAATTGCCTCGTCTGCCTTCTTCTGCTCTTCCGTGCGATTGAGGTATCGCTGGTAATTAGCTTGCGCACGCTCCTCGAATCGCTGAGCCACTTCTCCAGTCAGTACTGGTATGGATGCTATCGGTAGTGCCATATCTTTTATTATTTATATTTCAGCATTATACTTTACATTGCAAAACTACTCAGATTTTCTGAGATTAAATAGTTTTATGCGATTTTTCTTAGTTGAATAAGGGATAAATCCTACTTTTCGAACTAATTTTGGCAAAAAAAAACGACAAGTAACGACTTGTTTTAATACAAATTATTACGTGTGATACACAACAGAGGTTAATAATTCGGCGGCAAATAAATAAGAACATATTTTATCAAATAACATTTTTTCTATGGGCGTCAATGCAAGAAACTAAGGCTCTCTCACCTCTCTTTTTCTTTTTCGACCGTCTCACTCTTTATGGCTGTTGAAAGTGGTACTTATTATCAAAAATGCGCTCTTTGCATAGCAATAAGCCAAAATTGCCCAAAACATTTTCATACATAATCTTAAACCCCACTGTTTGCTCCTGTCATAGTTTTTCTCTTTGCCGAGTGCCTTGAACCATAGAATTACCATGTTCAGAATTTATAGCGTTTTGATTTAGTTGTTTTTACGAAAGCATTTTGTCTCGGTATGTTAGGACATATATAAAAAACTTCTCATATTTCATAATCACCCCTCCGCAAAGCGCGGGCTACTCGAAAAGTTGCTTTAGAACGTCGGGCGACTTCATGCTGCCTATGGTGCTGAAGTGGATGCGAAAATATTCTATCATGATGTCGATAATCTCACCTCGCTCGGCGCGATTGTATCTAAAAAGGTGCATATTGGCAAATGTAATGCGCGATAGTCGGTGCAGTGCAAGGGCTTGCATGGGCGCCAAACGATGTGTTGTAGCTGGTATGTGCTGCACAAAGATGCCCTCGGTCATATCGAACCACGACCCTGGAGCAAAACTCTCATCGTCGGGCTGAATGCCGAGCAGCGCTCCGAGGTGATAGACGAAGCACAGATGAAAATTGGCAGGAGCCGTGCGGGAATCGTTGAGCAGCAGTATCGATTGCTTGAGATAATCGAACAACGCATCGTTGCGCTCGTTTTCCTGAATCACATGGCAGAGAAACTCGCTCACAAACATAGCCACGGCACTGCGCACCGGGTCGCCATAAATGGTGGCGAGCGGCATCACCGTGCGCGAATCGCGGAAATTATATATATCGCGACCCGGCACCACGCGCACCTCCATCTCCACTATCGAAAGCGGCATAAAAGCAGCATTGCGCATGCGTGCTCCGCGTGTACTTCCCTGTGGCACAAGCAACGCCATCCGACCGCACTCGTCACTATAGACGTGTGCTATCGAATTCTTGTCGGAGTATTTCATCACATTGAGCACTATCGCCGTAATCTTTCGATACATAATGGATTAAAAAGGGCTAAAACATTAAAAAGGAGGTGCTAAGTTAGTAAAAAACGTGCCCAAAATCGCGATAAAACGAATTAAAAAACAAAAAATTGAACTATTTTTTTAAAAACATTTGCGAGATTGAGAAATTGTATCTATCTTTGCACTCGCAAAAGGGGACAACCCCAAAAACGATGGCCCATTCGTCTATCGGTTAGGACGCAAGATTTTCATTCTTGAAAGAGCAGTTCGATTCTGCTATGGGCTACAAATAAAGAAATTAGCAAACAAAATTATAAAGGTTTTTTAGAAATGGCAAACCACAAATCATCTGAAAAGAGAATTCGTCAAACAGCAGCAAAGCGTCTTCGCAACCGCTATTATGCAAAGACAGCTCGTAACGCTGTTCGCAAACTTCGCAATACCACCGATAAGGCAACTGCTGCCGAAGACTACAAGAAGGTATCTGCAATGCTCGACAAGTTGGCTCGCAAGGGTGTGATTTCAAAGAACAAGGCTTCGAACTTGAAGTCAAAGCTTGCTCTTTACGTCAACAAGCTTGCTTAATCGGATTACCAATTAAGACAACAAGCACCTCGGTGCCAAGATAGATGGCCCATTCGTCTATCGGTTAGGACGCAAGATTTTCATTCTTGAAAGAGCAGTTCGATTCTGCTATGGGCTACCTGAAGCGTTAAGTTCCAAGAACTTAACGCTTTTGCTATTTACACACCTCCTAACCCCGTCGGGCATTATTTTGAACAGATTATAAGCCGCGAAGGTATCCAACCTGAAAGGTTGAATGCCGAGGGCTTTAGCCCGAGTGCTCTTAGCCGGGGGTGGAGCGTCAGCGCAACCCCCGGGAAACCGTCATCTCCCCCAAGAAAAGCGTCTGAAAGACGCGAAAGCGGTTGCCGAGGAAGCCGATATTCGCGTTCTTCAACGCATCATGGTTGGTGGCACGATACCGAGGGTTACGCTTCGCTCCACCCCCGGCTAAGAGCCACTCGCTCCGCTCGGGCATTCGACCTTTCAGGTCGTGCTGCCAGCCTGTGGTTTTACCACGGATTTTCACAGAAATAGGCGGATTTCCACAATGATGTGTTATCTGTGTTTATTGTGGTGTTTAGTGGTAATAAGCAGGTGATTATCAGAAAGTGTGTCATAATGCCCGAATTGAAAGAATCACCCCTGTCACAAATAACTGTGGCAGGGGTGATTCTCTTAAAAAAGGCGTTTTGACACACTTTCTGCGCCGCGGTTAGTAGGCATCAGTTATGCTATGCGCGCTTTAGATCGACAATGTGCGCAATGTCTGAAGCAATGTGCGGTCGACGGGTTTGTCGTACTTGATGGCCTTGAAGAATGGAACATACACGATTTCGTCGTTGCGGATACCCACCATCACGTTGCGCTGGTCTTCCATAAGCGCGTCGATGGCGGCTGCACCGAGGCGCGATGCCAAGATGCGGTCGACGGCTGTAGGCGAACCACCACGCTGCAAGTGTCCGAGTATCGACACGCGCACGTCGTATTGCGGATATTCATTCTTAACGCGTTCGGCAAGGCCCATAGCGCCGCCGGTAACCGGGCTTTCGGCCACAAGCACTATCGAAGAGTTTTTGCTCTTGCGGAAGCCGTGCTCTATGAGTTCGGCAAGCTGGTCGACCTCGGTAGAGATTTCCGGGATGATGGCTGCTTCGCAACCCGAAGCAATGGCGCCGTTAAGTGCCAGGAAGCCTGCATCGCGACCCATAACTTCGATGAAGAACAAGCGTTCGTGGCTCGATGCGGTGTCGCGTATCTTGTCGACGCAGTCCATAATAGTATTGAGGGCGGTGTCGTAACCGATGGTCTTGTCGGTGCCATAAAGGTCGTTGTCGATGGTGCCGGGCAAACCCACGATGGGGAAGTTGTATTCGGTGGCAAATATGCGGGCACCGGTGAGCGAGCCGTCACCGCCGATAACCACGAGGGCATCGATACCCTCTTTCTGAAGATTTTCGTAAGCCAAGCGGCGTCCTTCTTCGGTTTTGAACTCAGCGCAGCGTGCTGTCTTGAGGATGGTTCCGCCGAGCTGGATGATGTTCGACACGTTTTGTGTCTTGAATTCCACTATCTCGTCGGTTACAAGACCCTTATAGCCGCGATATATACCTTTCACTCTAAAGCCGTTGTAGATGGCTGCGCGTGTCACCGCTCTAATGGCTGCATTCATACCGGGGGCATCGCCTCCTGAGGTAAGGATACCTATACAATTAATCTTCGACATAATATTATGTGGTTTAATGTTTTTTTGTTACTCTTAGTGCAAATATAGTAATATTTTCGCTTATTTGTTTTTATTATGCCATAACGAAATAAAAAAATTTTCGGAGTGGCATTGAGCGCAGCTTGGGCTACTTGATGCCCAAATAGATGGAGCAGGTGCCGAAAGTCATGGCTATGGCGCGGCAGTCGGTAAATCCCACGCGGCGCATTATCTGCAACATGGCTTCGCCTTGCGGCACGGCGGCTATGCTCTCGGGCAGGTAGCTGTAGGCGCGGGCGTCCTTCGATTTCGAACGGCCTATGAATGGAATGATGTGGCGTGTGTAGATGTCGTAGAACCACTTGATGATGGGATTGGTGGGAGTAGACAGTTCCACCACGCAGAGCATTCCGCCCTTGGCGAGCACGCGATGCATCTCGGCATAGCCTTGCTCGAGGTGCTCAAAGTTGCGCACGCCGTAAGCTACGGTCACGGCATCAAATTCGCCATCGGCAAAGCGCAGGTTCAGGCAGTCGCCCTCTTCGAGGGTGATGGTGTGGTCGAGGTGTTGCTGTGCCACCTTGCGGCGGCCTATCTCGAGCATTCCGGTGCTGAGGTCGATGCCCACTATCTGCTGCGGCTCGATGGTGCGACACAGTTGTATGGCGAGGTCGCCGGTGCCGGTGGCTACGTCGAGCAGACGCTGCGGCCTATGCTTCGCCACGAGGCGCACTGCCTTGCGACGCCACCATTTGTCGATGCCCATGGTCATGCAGCGGTTCATAAAGTCGTAGGCAGGGGCTATCGAGTCGAACATCTGGCGCACCTGACCGGTTTTGCTCTCCACGTCGTTATAGGGATTGATTTTTTCAGCCTTATACTCCATAATGAGTGATAATGTAGTGAGAAAGAAAAAAATTTTCGGCGGCGACTGAAGGCAGAGCCCCACAAAGGGTGTCGCAAAGTCGCCGCCGAATGATGATTAGCGTAGATATATTATCCGAGGTGGCATTACTTGCGCGAAGCAAGATAAGCCTTCACATTGTTCTCTATGCGGGCAGCGATGTCGCTATCGTCGGCGGGCACAAATTTTTCGCCCACAATGTGCTCATAGAGTTCTTGATAGCGAGCAGCCACGCTTTGGCAATATTCGTCGGTCATTTCGGGCACTTGCTGACCGGCTTTGCCCATAAAGTTATGGTCGATAAGCCATTGGCGCACAAATTCCTTAGAGAGTTGCTTCTGAGGTTCGCCGGCTTCAAATCGTTCGGCGTAGCCATCGGCATAGAAGTAGCGTGAGCTGTCGGGGGTGTGGATTTCGTCGATAAGAATCACCTTGCCGTCGCGTTTGCCAAATTCATATTTGGTATCTACGAGGATAAGGCCCTTCGAAGCGGCTATTTCCGAACCGCGAGCAAACAATGCGCGTGTGTAGGCTTCCATCACTTCGTAGTCCTCTTTCGAAACTATGCCTTGAGCTATGATTTCTTCCTTCGAGATGTTTTCGTCGTGTCCGGCTTCGGCCTTGGTGGTGGGAGTGATGATTGGCTCGGGGAATTTTTGGTTCTCGCGCATGCCATCGGGCAACTTCACGCCGCAGAGTTCGCGGCATCCTGCTGCATATTCGCGCCAAGCGCTACCTGTGAGATAGCCGCGGATTATCATCTCCACGCGGAATCCTTCACACTTCAAGCCTACGGTAACCATAGGGTCAGGGGTAGCCAACTTCCAGTTGGGCACGATGTCGGCGGTAGCATCGAGAAATTTTGCTGCTATCTGGTTGAGTACCTGTCCCTTGCCGGGAATGCCCTTGGGGAGGATAACATCGAAAGCCGAAATGCGGTCGGTAGCCACCATTACCATAAGGTCGTCGTTGATATCATACACATCGCGTACTTTGCCATGATAAACGCTCTTTTGACCCTCAAACTTGAACTCAGTGTTAGTTAATGTGTTAGCCATATTGCTTAATAATTGAAGTTTTATTTTTTATATCTTAATATTTTTTGTTTACTACGAATTTTCGCCGCGGGCTTCGGCTCGGCGGGCTTCGGCTCGGGCTTTTTCTTCCTCATCGTGCTTCTCGTAGGCTTCCACTATGCGTTGCACCAGGTGGTGGCGCACAATGTCCTTTTTGCCAAATTCCACATGCCCTATGCCCGGCACATCGCGAAGCACGTGCAGTGCTTGCACAAGCCCCGACACCGTGGTGCGCGGGAGGTCGATTTGGGTGATGTCGCCGGTGATAATCATCTTGGCGCCCATGCCCAAGCGGGTGAGAAACATCTTTATCTGATGAGTGGTGGTGTTTTGTGCTTCGTCGAGAATTATCACGGCATCGTTGAGTGTGCGGCCGCGCATAAATGCCAGCGGAGCTATCTGTATCACGTTGCCTTCCATATATTCCTTGAGCTTGGCGGCGGGAATCATATCCTCGAGGGCATCGTAGAGTGGTTGCAAGTAAGGATCTATCTTGTCCTTCATGTCGCCGGGCAGAAAACCGAGTTTCTCGCCGGCTTCTACCGCCGGACGCGACAGGATGATTTTGCGCACTTCCTTGTTCTTGAGCGCGCGCACTGCCAGGGCTATCGCCACATAGGTTTTACCCGTACCGGCAGGCCCGAGGGCAAAGGTGAGGTCGTTTTCCGAGAAGGTTTTCACCAAAATTTGCTGATTGGGAGTGCGTGCCGCTATGGGCTTGCCGTTTACGCCATATATAATGGCGCTATCAATCTTCAATTCCTTGGGTGGCGCACCCTTTATGGTGTCGAGTATCACATCCTCGGTGAGCTTGTTGTATTTAGCGCAATATTCTTCGAGTTTTTTCATCTTTTCCTCGAAAACAGTGGTCTCGGCGTCGTCGCCTATCACCTTGATTACGCTTCCGCGAGCCGCCATACGGAGCTTGGGAAATAAGTTCCGTATTAACTGTATGTTACAATTGTTCACCCCGTAAAAAATCACGGGGTCAACACTATCGATAATTATAATGCGCTCTATCATGCCACAAAATTAATAATTATTTTTCGGTGTAAGATAAAATTTTTGTTTCAAATGTTCGCGCGCACGAAAAAAGTATCACACGCATGTTGCTGCAAGGTCTCAGGCAGTGCCGTAAAGCCGCAGATGCAAAAAAACTTCAATTCCGGCTAACGACAGCAACGGGGAGCAATGATTAAGCCTCTGAATGTGCTATAAGAGACCTCGCCGTGATGTTTCGTTAACCGGAACTTGAGAATGAAATGAGATAAATTATGTCAGATTTATTTTTAATAAGTGTCTGCTACTGACGGAAAGCAATGGGGAGAATACAGTGCACAGGCACTACTTCGCCGCCTATTCGGCCTACTTTCCATTTGGGCATCTCGCTTATCACTCGCACCGCCTCGCGGTTGAGCGACTCTTCCACGCCTTTTATCACCTCTACATTGCTGATGCTGCCATCGACGTTGACCACAAAACTGCACACCACGCGGCCTTGTATCTTGTTGTGATAGGCATGATAGGGATATTCGCGAGTTTGATTGATATAATTCATCAACGCCCGTTCGCCGCCCGGAAATTGAGGCTGCACATCTACAAAGTCGTATTCATACACATCCATCATCACCATGCGATTGCCTCGCAAGGGATTGTTGATGCACATGCGTCGCACTTGCGACACTGCTGGCAATGCCATTGCTATGATTATTAACAAAAATAGATTTCGGGCTATGGGTTTCATGTCTTTGTTTTAGTTCTATCGTTCTGTTGATGGCAAATATATATCGTAAATTTCATTCTGCAACCAACGGCACGCCGTATTTTGCAAATGATTAATAAGGTTTAGATTTTTTTTACAACTCACCCCCATTGTGTTTGCCAATAATAAAAATAATTTAACAAATATACTATTTGGCATCTTTTTCTCGTTAACAATAAGTGATAGAGGGCAAATATTGCGCACTCGCATCAACCAATTAGGCATTAACCGATGAAGAAAACATTATATAAAGCACTCGTTGTGGCTATGACTATGGTGGCTGCGCTCTCCGCAACAGCACAAGATGGCACCACAGCCTATAATTTTCTCGACGTCACGCCGTCGTCGCACGTCTATGGCCTTGGCGGCCATAATGTGTCGCTTATCGACGACGACATTCAACTCGTGGAGCAGAATCCTGCCTTGCTCGGACCCGAATTTGAGCAGTTGGTGGGACTAAACTATATGCGCTATATGGGTTCGAGCAACTTTATGGGCGCTCGCTTCGGCACTGGAATCAACGACCGCAGCGCTTGGGCAGCTGCAATACAATATTTCGGCTACGGCACTATGACTGCCACCGACGTCGAAGGCAATGTCACCGGCTCTTTCTCAGCAAGCGATATGGCTTTCAGCGGCACTTATTCGCACGATATCAACGATAATTGGCGCGGTGGTATAACCATGAAATTTCTCTACTCAAGCTACGAAAGTTATTCGGCTATGGCTATTGCTGCCGACCTCGGCGTAAGCTATTACGACCCCGAGAACGATTTCTCGGCGGGCTTGGTGCTCAAAAACTTAGGTGGCCAAGTGAAGAAATTTGCCGACAACTACGACAAACTGCCTTGGGATGTGCAAGTGGGCTTAACCAAGGGCTTCCAAAATTCGCCATTCCGCATTTCGCTCACACTCACCGACCTCACCAAGTGGCATCTGCCCTACTACACTCCTGCACCCAACAGCGGCAGCAGCTCCGACCTTATCAAAAAAGATTCCTTCGGA
The DNA here is from genome assembly GCA_004563195.1 of bacterium. Classification (GTDB taxonomy): domain Bacteria; phylum Bacteroidota; class Bacteroidia; order Bacteroidales; family Muribaculaceae; genus SFTJ01. The sequence continues at coordinate 87,763 of SFTJ01000002.1, read as the reverse complement.
CGCAACTTGCTGCGCCACATCACTTTAGCTGCCGAATATGCGCCCACCGAACGAATGTACATCGGTTTGGGCTACAGCTACAAGACTCGCACCGATATGAGCACCTATGCGCGCAACTTTGTGTCGGGATTCTCGCTCTGCGCCGGATTGCGCGTGCGAGGCTTCGGCTTCGGCGTAGCAGTGGCACAACCCCACAGCGGCGCCACCACCCTGATGCTTAATATTTCCACATCCATCAACGAACTGATGCGCTAACCTGCTGATGATTAAAACTCTCACAAATTTTTCATCCTGCAGCAGCCGATGATTTATTCTCTCACAGATTTTTCATCCTGCAGCAGCCGATGATTTATTCTCTCACAGATTTTCATCCCGCAGCAACCGATGATTTATTCTCACACAGATTTCACAGATTTACACAGATAAATTATTGAAAATCGGCAGCCCCGGCCGCAATAACCGCCGCGCAGCCTCGAGAGGCTGATTTATGGTTAGCACCACACAAAGGGAGCGAAGCGACCGGTGTGGTGTACCTGACCCCACCCACAAAACAGCCTCGGAGAGGCTGATAATCACCTACTTACCGCAGCCAATAACCGCAGCACGACCTGAAAGGTCGAATGCCCGAGCAGAGCGAGTGGCTCTTAGCCGAGGGTGGAGCGAAGCGTAACCCTCGGTAATGTGCCACCACATGATGCGAAGAACGCGAATATCACTTGCTTTGGCGGCCGCTTTCGCGTCCTCCAGACGCTTTTCTTGTGAATGACGGTGTTCCGGGGGTTGCGCTGACGCTTAACCCCCGGCTAAGAGCTCTCGGGCTTCGCCCTCGGCATTCAACCTTTCAGGTTGGATACCCACGCATACCACTAACCGCGGCAACGCCGCCTTATAACCGCAAAAATATTTGCCGAATAACCGCATCACCACCAAAGTGATGCCCATTAACCGCGGCAACGCCGCCTAATAACCGCAACGAAGTTGCCCATTAACCGCATCACCGCCAGGTGATGCCTCCTAACCGCGGCAACGCCGCCTAATAGATATGCAAAAAAGGCTGCTCGTAATGAACAGCCTTTCTTGTGGTGTCACCAGGAATCGAACCGGGGACACAAGGATTTTCAGTCCTTTGCTCTACCAACTGAGCTATGACACCATTTGTTTTGGTTTTGCGAGTGCAAAGTTATGAAGAATATTTGGATTGTGCAAACTTTTTCTCACTTTATTTTCTCAAATTCTGCATCAAAATTTCCTCCAAACAACATAAACCACAGATATTCAACCACATAAACCCATAGAAAAAAGAACAACAATTATTACTTCCGCTTGCAATATTGCAGGCTTTGAGCGATAATATAGAACAATTTTGCAAATAATATTGTAGAAAAATATGGCAATAGCGGCAAAGTTTTTTATCTTTGTTTCCGATAATAATATTTTTGAAACAAATAACACAATTAATAACAACTACAAAGAAAAAAGATGAAAAAAGGATTATTAGTGACAATAATTATTGTCGTAGTGATAGGGTTCAGCCTTTTTGGCTGGGTAAAGAGCACCTATAACGGCTTTGTAAGCCAACAAGAAGGCGTAGAGTCGGCATGGGCTCAAGTGGAAAATGTGTATCAGCGTCGCGCCGACCTCATCCCTAACCTTGTGGCTACCGTTAAGGGATATGCATCGCATGAGAAGGAGACTCTCGAGGCTGTGATTTCGGCTCGCTCGCGTGCTACTCAAATTACGGTCGACCCTGCAAACCTCGACGAAGAGTCGCTCAAGAAATATCAAGAGGCTCAAGGCGAACTCGGCAGTGCTCTTGGCAAATTGCTCGCCATCACCGAGAATTATCCCGACTTGAAGGCTAATGAAAACTTCTTGCAGCTGCAAGCACAACTCGAAGGCACCGAAAACCGAATCACTGTGGAGCGTCGCAACTTCAATGAGGTGGCTAAAGGCTACAACACAGCCATTCGCAAGTTCCCGGCAAATATCATAGCCGGCATGTTCGACTTCGAGCGCAAGCCTTATTTCGAGGCTCAAACCGGAGCCGAAAAGGCACCTGAAGTAAGTTTTGAATAACCCATAAATCCCCCCTTTAGGAAAAGTATGCCATTAATCGATTTTCTAACCGAGGATGAGCAGCGCCGCATAGTGGCTGCCATAGGCAGTGCCGAGAAATGCACTTCGGGCGAGATTAGGGTGCATATCGAGCCCAAATGCCGGCGGGGCGACGCAATGAAGCGCGCCGAGCAGGTGTTCAACCATCTGCGTATGTACGAAACCCGTGAGCGAAACGCCGTGCTGATATATCTCGCCTACGAAAGTCGCGTGTTTGCCATAATAGGCGACTGCGGCATACATAGCCGCGTGCCTGCCGACTACTGGGACGGCGAGAAAGAACTGCTGCTGAGTCATCTGAAGCAGGGTCGTGCCGCCGATGGCATCTGCGCCGTTATAGCAAGCATAGGCAAGCGCTTGGCAGAATATTTCCCATGGACCGACAACGACATAAATGAGCAAAGCGATGAAATATCATTTTCGGAATAATGTGCTGCGAGGCTTTATAGCGCGAATGATGGTGCTGATGGCGGTGGCGGTGATGGCGGTGGGCGCACTTCAAGCCCAAACAGCCGACCCCATTCCCGATGCACCCAATCCGCCTCGATTGGTCAACGACTTCGCTTCGATATTCACCGCCGAACAAACGGCTGTGATGGAAGATTCGCTCGAGACCTTCGCTCGCAAAACCTCCAACCGCATTGCCGTGGTGACGATGAGCGATCTGGGCGGCCTCGAGCCTATGGAGATGGCTTACGGCATAGGCAAGAAGTGGGGCGTGGGCGACAAGGAGCACAACGCCGGAGTGGTGATATTAGTGAAACCCAAAACCGAAAGCAGTCGCGGCGAAGTGTTTATTGCCACCGGCTACGGCGTGGAATCGGTGCTCACCGATGCATTCTGCAGCGACATCATTCGCAACGAGATGATTCCGCACTTCCGCGAAAACGACTATTATGGCGGTGTGGAAGCCGCTGTGCGAGTGATAAAACCGGTTATGGCAGGCGAATTCAGCCATGAGCAATATCTCGAAAGCGATGGTGGCGATGCCGTAGCAGCTGTCATGGCGATGGTGCTGGTGCTGATAGTGTTCTTCGCACTTTTATCGATATTCAACGATAAGCATAAGGACAATAACAACAACGGCAGCGGCAACGGCGGCACCTTTGGCGGCGGTGGCCCCATAATATTCCTACCCGGCATGGGACGCCACAGCACCGGCGGTGGTTTCGGCGGCGGTGGTTTCGGCGGCGGTGGTTTTGGAGGTGGAGGCTTTGGCGGCTTTGGCGGCGGCAGCTTCGGCGGCGGTGGAGCCGGCGGCTCTTGGTAATACCACTCATACATAAGATATATAAGCATCGGCGAGGCTGATAATCACCCGCCGATGTTTTTTTCTCTCACATATCCGCCGCACCGACTTCGGAGAGGCTGATAATCACTTGCTGATGATTTAATCTCACACAGATTTCACAGATAAATTACCGCATCACCACCAGGTGATGCCAATAACCGCGGCGCAGCCGCCACTAACCGCAACGAAGTTGCCGAATAACCGCATCACCACCAGGCGACGCCTAATGCTGTCACCCTCGGCACTAACCTTTATGGTTAGATACAAAAAAGCTGCCGGGGAAAAATTTTTCGCCCGACAGCAACAAAACTATTTACCTTATGCTAATTATCGCTACGGCTTAATCGCCGAAACCATCTTCTCCAAAGCCCTGACCGCCAAATCCGCTATCAAAACCGCCGCGATTGCCACGATTTCTGTTGCTATCAGCGTCATTTCTACGGGGCGCTCCTCCGCCCACAAGCGTGCTGAGTTTCATAAGTTGTTCGGCGCTTAGGGTATCCTTCAAATTGTTGATAAGTTGCTTTTTAGCAGCCAATTCCACTATTTGGGCATCTATCATATCGTTGATGGTAGCCACAGCCTCATCGGAGCTGGTGGGTCGTGCTGCTTTATTCTTAAATCGCTGCGAGAACGATGCCATCACTATGTTCATATAGTTGGAATATTCGGCGTCGAACTTTTCCTGCTGATTGTCGGTGAGTTTGAGTTGTTTTTTCACGCGTTCGGCTTGGCGAGCTTGACGCTCGGCTATCTGCTGTTCGGTGAGAGGTTGGCGACCTTGACGTCCCGACCGCTCTTGTGCCATCACTCCTATGCTTGAGAGCAACAGCGCCATAATTAAAATGTATTGCTTCATCGTTGTCGTTGTTTATAGGTTAATCATTATTGTTGTTATGTCGGCGAGGACGGTCTTTGCGGTTCTTGCCTTGCTTCATAATTTCAAACTGTATGCGCTGTTCGGCGCGGTCGAGTCGCAGCAATTGCTCGGGTGTGAGCACATTGGCATATTGCTTATAGTAGGCCTTCTGCAATTTCAGAAGGTCGATTTTCATATCAATATGGTCGTTGGTCATCTTTAGCGCTTGAGCCATAGTCAATTCGCCCGATGGTTTGCGCTTGTAGCGCTTTTTGAACAACTTTCGCATATCGCTATCATACTTTCGGTAGATTACGGCGAATTTCTCAGTCTGTTCTTCATCGAGCTTGAGTTCCTCCTGTATAACCTTCATTTTGGCTATAAACAGGCGTTCCTCTCTGTCTTGATTACCGCCACGCGTCTGTGCCACGACTGTGGTAGAAGATGTGCTCACTGCCACCAGCATCAGCATTATTAATAACAGTTTCTTCATATACATCCGATATTTTGCTATGGTTAGTCTTTAAAAAAACGCACACACTATATATTATTTTATCTTCTACATATTACTCGCTGAGAGTATACTCATAATATTCTGGGAGTACATTCTGGGTGTAATATTCCTGAGCAGCCACCGCTTCGGAGTCCATATCGCTCAGCACTTCAGCCATGCTTTCGCTGTTGATAATGGTGTGATAGATGGAGTTGCTGCTGTTTTGGTTCATCACGTGAAGCCCCACAGTCAGCGCTATCACTGCCACGGCAGCAGCCGATGCCGCATAACTGATGTAGCGAGTCACCAGTGCACGCTTACGCTTGGCGGGAGCTTCGGCAAGTGCGCGCGCCTGCACTCGGCTCAGCAGCGCATCCACCTCGGCATCGCTCTCGCGATAAGGCATCTGTTTTCCTATTTCTTCAAAATCTTTCATATCGAGTTCTCCTTAATATACTGTTTTATCTTGTTTTGTGCTATGTGATAATTAGTTTTAAGCGTACTGACGTTCTTGCCGGTGATTCGCGATATTTCCTCGTAGGACAATTCGTCGTAGTATCGCATATTGAATGCTATGCGTTGCTGCGTGGGCAGTTGCAGCAAGGCTTTCTGAAAGAGCATCTCCACGGCTTTGGCATCGAGGTCGCTCTCGCTTTCAAGTTTCTCCACAAGGGTCTCGCCCAGCGTGTCCACACTCTGAAATATATGTGTGCAGCGGCGAAGCACTCGCAATGCTTCGTTGGTGGCAATGCGATACACCCAAGTGGATAGGGCGCTATTCTCATTGAACGAATCTATATTGTTGAGCACATTGATGGCTGTTTCTTGCATGGCATCTTCGGCGTCTTCGTGGTCGACTACTATACGACGGATATGCCAATATATCGTCCTGCCGTATTTGCTCATGAACAGCGCAAATCCCTTATCGCGCAGGGCGCTATCCTTGAGCATCGCCACCAATGCGTCATTATCTACCTCTATTTTTGCCATCGTTATCGTTTTCTGCTTCTTTGATAAGTTTTATGGTAAAAAGTTAAATCTAAAGTTACTATTTTTTCTTATAAAACCCCGATTATTTCAATAATTTTCTAAAGAAAATACATCAAAAAAACAGCACCAGCCCATCGCAGAGCGAAATAATCAAGAAAATCTCAATTCCAGGGGGCAATTTGATAAAATTCAGCCTATTATTTTGCAAAAAGAGAAATACTATGTAAATTTGCCTTGTCGACCGCCCGAGCAGAGCCCGGTCGTGGGCAACGCGGGTGGGATTCGGCAAAGACATTTGGGAAAGCGTTTACTTTTACGCTCTTTCTTGGCTATCTGAAACCTGGAAAATTTCAACAATTGGAGTCAAGAATGAAGCAAACAAGTAGATGCCAAAGCGAATATGACGTAAACAAAGTCAACAGGCTGACAGTGCGCGAGCATTGGCTGTTGATATAATCATATTCTGCGTGAGGCTCTGCAAGTTTGCTCGTTCAACTCCAATGGGCAATTCCAGGGCCTCAGATAGTGGGACGGGCAACAAGTACGGTCTCACGCTTTTTTTGTATACTAACCACAACGGCTAAAGAGAAGACTCTGCAGCACCTAATTTATTGAAAATCAATCTAAATAATCGGAGATCTATTTTTTATCACATAATAATTTTAAATAACTTATGAAACAGATTTACATTTTGAGACTATGGCTCATTGCAGCCATATTAAGCTTTGCCTCTTCGGCATCGGCTTATGATGTAACAGTCAACGATATATTTTACAACCTCGACGCCAATACAGCAACCGCTTCGGTAACCTCGGGCGATGCTGCTTATGTTGGTGAAGTTGTCATACCATCAGAAATCACAGTAAACGCGGTGAAATATACAGTCACAAGTATTGGCTTCTGTGCATTCAAGGACTGCACCGAGCTTACTTCTGTAATAGTTCCAAATTCTGTAACAGAGATTGGCATGTCTGCATTCAATGGTTGCAGAGAACTTTCTTCAATTACATTACCCAACTCAGTAACTGAGATTGGTCAGTATGCATTCTACGAAACATTATGGTTCGACAATCTGCCTGACGGATTAGTTTATATTGGCAAAGTGTTGTATAAATACAAAGGAGTCATGCCGAATAACACATCAATTGCCATAAAAGATGGGACAATTAGTATTTCAGGTAGTGCATTTGACTTATGCGTTGGGCTTACTTCGGTAACTATTCCTAACTCAGTCAAAACGATTGGTAATTGCGCATTCTATGGTTGCAGCGGACTTACTTCAGTAACTATTCCTAACTCAGTCAAAACGATTGGTGATGGCGCATTCTATAATTGCAGCGGCCTAACTTCGATAATAATTCCAAACTCTGTGACTGAGATAGGAGAGTTTACATACCATAATTGCAGCGGACTTACTTCAGTGACTATTCCTAACTTAGTCAAAACGATTGGTGATGGCGCATTCTATGGTTGCAGCGGACTTACTTCAGTAACTATTCCAAACTCAGTCAAAACGATTGGCAATGAGGCATTCTATTGTTGCAGCGGGCTTACTTCGGTGACTATTCCCGACTCGGTTACTTCTATTGGAGATGTGACATTCAGGAATTGTATTTAGAGACCTCTAAACTACCATGAATAACGAAAACTAATCAGACTTAAATCATTGTATTACAGTCACTTTTAGATTTTAACACTTCGGAAACTGTTTTTGGTTGCTTCGGAAATTCCCTATAAATTTGCAACGTATTTCTACCGCAGGGAATTTACGAGGCTTTATTTTTGCCACATCGTGGACAGAGTTGACAAGGGTTGCTGATAGGTTACAAGAGTTGACAGATTTCTGACCCGCTTTTGAGAAATGCAACATCGTGGCGAAAGTTGACAATGGATGTCGAGAGTTAACTTATGATTACTTGCGGAGAGGTACAACAAAAGAAATGTTGAACCAACAAATATCGCAAGTATGCCAAAGACCAGAAAATGTGCTTATTGTGGCAAGGTTTTCACCACAAACAGCGGAATGCAGAAGTACTGCTCGGAGGAATGTGCCGAGCAAGCGAAGGAAACCAAGAAAAAGAGACAAAGGGATTTCCTTCGGGCAGTTGAACCAGCGATGGAACTCCAGCAGCAGGAGTACCTGACTTTTTCCAAAGCAGCTATCCTTTTAGGCTGTACCCGTCAATATGTCTATAAACTCGTAGAACAAGGGAAGTTGCCTGCCTCACGGTTGAGCAGCCGAATGGCTCTTGTCCGCAGGAGTGACATCGAGAAGATGTTTGCGGCCAATCCTTATAATCGTGTCCTGCCATGTACTAAGCCCAAGAAGTCTGTTTCCAAGAAAATAAAGAATTCTGCAAAGGACAAGGCAAAGGAGGAAAGTGCAACCGATGAAGTACTTGAATACTACTCTGGCGAAGAAGTGAAGCAGATATACAAGGTCAAGCAGTCTTGGCTCTATGCTTCAGCCAAACGCCACAAGATTCCCATGTGCCGTATTGCAGGGCGGAACTACTACAGCAAGAAACACATTGATGCAGTATTTGGCACTACCATAGACCTTGATGCCATTGTCGATTGGCTGTCACCCCAAGAAGTGGCAGACCACTACGGTATCAACCTTACGGCAGTCCGTTCCTATGCCCACCGTCACAAGATTCCAACCAAGCGTGAGTATGGATGCACCTACTATTCCCAGAGCCATTTTGATGAACTCCGTCGTACAGACCTCTTATCAAACGAGAATTATTATACAGTGGAGCAAGTGCAGCAGCTCTACGGACTGACCAAAGCCAATATCTGCCACATCGTCAAGGTAAAGCACATTGAAAAGACAAAGGTAGGACGGCTTAACCTCCTGCTCCGTTCCGATGTGGAGAGAGTGATGGAAGAACGAAAATCCTTGGGAATGATGCCCGCTGGATACTAAATTCTACCATACTGACAGATTATTCGGTGATTATTGGAAATAATCGGAGTCAGCACCGCATCATTGAGTTCCTTTGCACCCGTGGAGAAACGCTCCACCAAGATTATTAACATTTAAAAGATATAAGTATGAGTAACATCTGCAAGACCGTGACCCTCCGCACACGGAAAATCAAAGGTGGAGAACAGCTTTCCTTCTATCTCGACTACTACCCTGGCTATCGGGACGAGTCCACTATGAAGGTCATGCGCCATGAATCGCTCGGCATCTACATCTATGCAAAGCCAAAGTCACAACGGGAGAAAGACTACAACGACCGTATGCGTGAGAAGGCAGAAGCCCTACGTTGCCGTCGCTATGAGTCCATAGTCAATGAGAGGTACGACTTCTTTGACCGTAATAAGATGAAGGGCGACTTCCTTGCCTACTTCAAACAGAAGGCAGACAAGAAGAACTGCAAGTGGCAGCATGTCTATAAGCACTTCGCCCGATTCTGCAACAACAAGTGCCGTTTTGACGAAATCAATGTTGACTTGTGTAACAAGTTCCGTGAGTATCTTCTGACTGCTCCGCAGACCATCCACACGGAGCACAAACTGCACATCAATAGTGTGGCAGGCTATTGGTCAACCTTCCGTGCCGTACTCCATACTGCTTACAGGGAGCACAAGATTATGGAGAATCCCAACGGCTTCTTGGAACGCATAGACACCATCCCCACGGAGAAAGAACATCTGTCCAAGGATGAACTTGTCAGGTTGGCGAACACCCCATGCCAATATCCCGTCTTAAAGACCGCATTTCTCTTTGCCTGTCTGACTGGTTTGAGAAAGAGCGACATCAAGCAACTCACATGGGAGAACATACAGCCGTATGGTGACGGTGGAATGTACGTCACCCTTCGTATGCAGAAAACCAAGGAACTTGTAAACAATCCCATCAGTGACGAGGCTTTGGAACTAATCGGTAAGCGAGGAACAGGTCCCGTTTTTGTCGGCTTTGCAGACAAGATGACACAGGCACCTTTGAAGAACTGGCTGAAGGCCGCCGGCATCACCAAGAAAATCTCGTTCCATTGCAGTCGTCACACATTCGGCTCGCTTCAGGTGGATGCAGGTACGAGTGTCTATACCGTTCAGCACATGTTGGGACATAAGAACGTTTCGACCACACAGATATATGCGAACATGGCAGACGAAAGCAAACGAGAGTCGGTTAACCGCATCACACTCAAACCGATGAAGACGGTGCAACTAAAGATCGTAGGGCAATAACGACTTTCAGCTTGTTCTATCGGACACCTATTATATAATAGGTATCATCTTTGGGGAGGGGCGTTGCTTCTCCCTTTTTCTTTCCCTTTCGTCATGTCCATCAATATTTTATAGTATGATTATTGGTTCTTTTTTCATACTCGATAGGACCAATTTCTAAACTAATGTAAAAACGAAGCGTTTTTTTTCGGAAGATTTTGAACTGTCGGGAATAATCGGAGTAACTTTGCATTGGAAATCGCATAGCCGAGTTCTGGCAGATGCCGACAATTCCGAAATGTACAAATCAATAAAATAAAAGGAACAAGAAAGATGAACAGCGTAAAATGCAAGACAGGAAACATGGCAGTAAGAGACTACTGCCTTGTATGGGGATGCCCAGGTCTGATCATTCTTACCATCTCCCTCTTCGTGTCATTGAAGGTGGGCAACGATTTCGGGCAAGACAACTTTGCCAAGTTGATAACCTTTTTGATTTCCAGCGGACTATTGGGGACGGTCTATTATTTGTTCCAATCCGTATTGGCAGAGGTGCCACTCAGATTGCAGAACAGACAACGCGAAGGATCCACGTTTCTGACTGACCAGGGAGCAGAAACAGAAGTTTCAACTAGCAACGATATTATAGAGCAAGTTCAAGAATGCTTGGCAGAAATGCCTCCTCAAATCGAATCTGCACAAGAACCTTTGTCAGAGGAACTGGAAGAACCGAGTGTAGAGATTTCCGATTCAGCAGAACCGGCAAAGGAGGTTGCCGATACGATAGAGACGAGTTCAGAGCAGCCCGACTTATATGCCCAACGCTGCAAGGAATATCAGCGTGAGCAGGAACAGAAACGTCAGGACACAATCGATGCCATCATGGAATATGTGACCCATATCATGTCACCATATGTCTATGATAATGATGAATTGGAAAAACTTTGTGATGCAATCAGGAAGTGGGCCGATGACTGGCAGCATATACCTGTACCCATCAGGTTGAAGTCCACCCTTACCACTCTTGACCTACGGCACTTTGTCTGGAACATAGCCGAGAGACTTGGCAGCAAGAAAGACTATACGGGACGTGTCCGTGCTGACTTCATCAAGCGTATGTTCCCAGATGTGATGAGAGACATCGAGCAGGGCAGCATCCGCAACTTCAAGTTTCAGCCTGATATGGGGAACATCGTGATAGACGAGCCGGACAAGGGTGACTATCACTTCCACTTTGAGTAGATTTCATGTTTAAAAATCAGCGAAAATCAAAATTTTTTCTCGTTTTCGCTGATTTTTAAGCAAAAGATGCATGAGTCTAAAATAAAAATTGTACTTTTGCAGAGCAATAAAAACAGTTCAGCATGAAGTACCCCAATATCATTGGCAGAGAAGTGGAAATATCCACGCTCGAACGTTTGTACAAGTCCAAGAAATCCGAGTTTGTCGCCATCTATGGGCGCAGGCGCATCGGCAAGTCATATCTGGTCAGTGAAGTGTATGGCAGTAAGATTGTCTTTTCTGCCGTCGGAACATACGTAAAGGACGGGGATAAGAATTACGAGACATACCGTAAACTGCAATTGGATCATTTCTACGATTCATTGGTGTTGTCAGGTCTGGATGCCGCTATGACCGAAAGACCTACATGCTGGCGTGAAGCCTTCCTGCTTCTACGAAAACTGCTTGAAGGCATACGCTCTCGTCGGAAGGTCATCCTTATTGATGAATTGCCCTGGTTGGCCGGCCCTCAGTCGTCCGAGATGATTTCGGAACTCGGCTATTTCTGGAACTCATGGGCAGACAGTCAGAGAAACATCATTCTGGTGGTGTGCGGATCTGCCACGAGCTGGATGCTTGACAATGTGATACGTGACTACGGAGGTCTGCACGGACGACTCACTGAGACCATCAAGCTTGCCCCCTTCACATTGGCCGAATGTCAGAAGTATTATCGACGAAACGGATTCCGTCTGTCCCGATATGAGATGTGTATCTGCTACATGGCATTGGGAGGTGTCCCGTTTTATCTCGACAAGCTACGCAACAATCAGACCATCACTGAGAATATAGACCGTATTTTCTTTGCTGACGAAAAGATACATCAGGAATTCCTTGATGTTTATGCAGGACTATATGCCAGTAAGGAGCGGTATGTGGATATAGTCAAAGTTTTGGGAAGTCAGTTTTACGGCATGACCCAGAAAGAGATCAGCACAGCCATAGATGTCAAGACTGGCGGAACGCTAACGAAGCTACTTGAAAACCTCATGGAGTCAGGCATCATCAGGGCATATCCACGCTATGGCAAGGAACGTGTGGAGACGGTTTATCAGCTGATTGACTTCTTTTCTCTGTTCTATTTACGTTTCATTCAAGGCAAACAGGCAAAGAAGGGAATATGGAATTCCATTCACGGCACTCCCATTTTCTACACATGGGCAGGAGATACTTTTGAACTGCTTTGTGTGGAACACTTGCCCCAAATCCAAGACACCCTGCGTATAGCCTCCATCAACCGGAATTATTGTTGGAGCGGGAAAAGTCCCGACGGAAGGGGGGCTCAGATTGACTTGCTGCTGGAAAGTAAGGCTGACAGGACGGACTATCTTTGCGAGATGAAGTTCACTGGTGGCAAATACGCCATAACGAAAAACGATGAAGAAGATTTCCTGAATAAGATAGAGGCCTTTGCCGCAAGCAAGATGCACAACAAGACGCACAGCATCCAGTTGGTGATGGTTACAACGATGGGCGTTGCCCGAGGGGAACATGCCAGCATTGTCAATCAGTCTGTAGTGTTGGACAATTTATTTTCAGACCGTAGAACTCAGATTCTCTAATCCTTCTCTTATATAAATACTACTAAGGTTGAGTTTTTTCCATAACCGATGTAATATCTACGTTTTGGAAAAAACTCAATTTTAATGCCCTTCCACATCTTTCTTTGAGGATACCCCGTTAGTGGGCGAAAGCTGATGTCATTGCATCGGTTTTCGCCCACTTTCTGTTTTGTAATCTTCTGTCGGGAGCACCAATAAGCCTTGCCGCAAGTTCTATTTTTACCTTTTCCCCTATCATTATTCCCCTTGTAGCCCATATTTTTCCCAATTATTTCATGTTGACATGATTATTCGTGGATTATCGTGAATAATCGGAATCAGCATGGCATCATTGAGTTCCTTTGCAGCCGATTCACCAAAATAGTGATAAAATATGGAAAAAGAAATTCTAACATTCAACGACCTCCCGCAGGTCGTCGCCCAGCTTCGGGATGAGGTGATGGGCATGAGAGCCATGCTGACCAGACAGCAGGCAGAGAGTAGTAAACCAGTAAAGGAGAACCGCCACAAGCCAATGACTGTGGATGAGGCCATCGAGTACACGCACATCCCCAGGGGAACTATGTACATGAAACTGGAAGACGGCACCATCCCGGCCACCAAGCCTGGCAGAAGATGGATCCTGTATCAGGATGAGCTTGACAAATGGCTGGAGACGAAGCGCAGAAATGTTGTCCCGCTGACAGTGGATGAGGAGAATGCGGCAATCCTCGCTTCGCACAAGCGCAAGCCGAACAAATCTAGTTGGCAAACCGGCCCTATTGTAGAACCTTCAAAAAGTAACGAACATGAAAGCATTTGAAAGAATCACGCTTTTAGCGAACGTGCTCATCGCTGTGTGTAAGCGTCCGGCTGCCGAAGTCGGCAAACTAGTGAAAGCCGTTGTCACCTATGTAACCGAAGGTACAAGAACAGACCTTGACGACCTTCGTCTGCAAGCCTACTATGATTTGCTCGTCCAAGACATCGAATCTATGCGAACAGCGGCAGAAGCGAAAAGCAAGAAGTGTAGCGAGAGTGCCAAGTGTAGGACGTCAAGGAATGCAAGTTCACCTACCATTCCTGCAAAGAAAGCAAATGCAGCGAACACAACCACTTCAAAGCCAAAAGCGATTACTGAAACCATTGTATCATCGCCTGCCGCTGATACCACTAATGTTATTGAAGTTCCAAAGGATTCCGAGCATCTTAACGATAGTAGCTATTCTAAGGACTCCAACGGTACTGTTGCTTCCAGCGATTTCAACGCAAGCGATGTCACTTCTTCCTTTGACCGATTGAAGGTTATCTACAAGAAGATTGGTGACAACGAATCGCAAGCCTTAGGGGTATGGCAGCAACTTAGCGAAAGTGAACGAACGGCAGCATTCGCACATACCCAGCGATTGCAAGGTGACTTAAGTTCACGTTCCTATCTCTACGTCTATCTGCGTGACAAGGAATGGACGAAGGCAACGTCACCTGTCACCCAACAAGGCGATATATCGTGACAACCTTTCAGTCTGTGTGACCTGAGTGGAGACGTTCGCCGAGAGGGATTACCGAATAATCCCATAACATAATATGGACTTTTAGATTCGCTACCCCAAGGCGTACTCCCTTAAAAAGTCCCATTATGCTCTCCGAGGGTTAGAACACCGCTGTAAAGCAGTGACGCCGCACATGGCAAGAGCCAGAAGCGACAAGCTTCTGTGAGGGAGTGACTCTCTCCCTCAACCCTCCACTCAGGTTCCACCCGAGACCCGAATAACATTTATACATTAACTTCAAAACAATTGAATAATATGTCTAAAGCTAAAAACAACATCCCACGTGCCGCCATCCATGTCGGCGCACCGGCAAAGTCCTTTTCTGCTGCGGAAGGCTATGAGCCTGAACGTCGCGGATGGGACGAGAACACCTATCGTCAGAAGAACCAGGATACCAACAACCATTACGATTTCTCACGCAAGCATCTTAACTTTGAGATTAACGGCAAAGGCGAAATTGTCCCTCTTGGTTCCAATCCCGTGCCACTTCATGAGCGTTTGCAGAAACGCTTAGATGAGCTTGGCTTCAAGCCATACATGGACAAGAACAACCCCCTGGGCATCTCCGATAACAGTCCGAACTGCACCGTCGGCATTATCGTCAGTGGTGACCATGATGTACTGACCCGACTTGCCTTCGGTGACCAAGATGTGGACTTTACTCTGCAAAAGTGTAACGCTCATGTCGAACTGAAACAAGGTATCAGAGACTGGGCATTGGACACCTACCGTTGGGCATGTGACCGTTGGGGAGCAGAGAACATCATCGGTTTTGATGTGCATCTTGACGAGACCACACCACACATCCAGATCCAGACCATCCCTGTAGCCAAGACAAGAACTAGAGGACATGCATCTGTCAAGTATGTGCATAAGGATGATAAGTCGAAGGTAATCTCTTATAAGGAATGGAAGAAACTACCCGAAGAAATCCGCTCGAACTTCATTAGAACAGAAGCCGAACGGAGGGAAAAGGAAAGTGTATCTTATGCCAGTGTATGGGGCAAGGACAAATATGCCGTAGGAAATACCTACAAACAGATGCACACCGACTACTATAACAAGGTTGGGCACAAGTACGGTCTGGAGCGTGGTGATGACATAGCCATGCTGCCAGGTGAGGAACGGCGTGAGCGTGTCCACAAGAGTAAGGCTGTGCTGGAGGCTGAACGTCAGGCTAAGGATGCTATTGCTAGGAACCAAATGGAAAATGAGCGTCTGGAAGGCCAGAAGGAGAAGATGGCAGGCGAGGTGCAAGACATAAAGAAGCAAAAGGAAAGTTTGGAAAAGCAGAATGACAAGTTAGCGGGTGAGATACAAAACAAGGAGTACCGTAAGGAAAAACTGGAAGGCAACATCTCTCAGCTGGAAGACTATGCTGCGGCATTGGACATCAAGGAAGAATACCTCATTGTGCCGACCTTAAAGACAGACCCACTTGTAAAGGATGCTTGGGATGCCATAAAAGAAGAATTGGGTAAGCCCATCCCTGCCTTCGGTCAGAAGGAATGGAGAGAGGAACGACACAAGGCGATTAAGGGCATCCTCACAAACATGCAGACTGCACTCATGCAAGCCAAGGATGTCCAGAAGCAGGATATACTTAAACTGGGGAAGGCACTCTACAATAAAGCCATGCAGAATGTAAGAGCCATCATTGAGCAGAACAAGCAGCTGCAAAAGGAGAACGGTCGATTGACTGAAGAAAACGACATCCTTAGAAAGCGAATTGCTTCGATGGACGAGAATGCCATCACCCGACTTCGGGAGAAGAAGGATGCAGAAATCAAGGAACTACAGGAGCGACTTGGCAAAGCCGAGTCTGAGGCCGTCCGTTCAGGTAACAAGGCATATAGTGAGCATCAGAGAGCCGAAAACGCCGAGAAAAAACTCCGAGAAATGCTGGACATCCCTGAAATCAAGGAAATCATGGAGAGCATACAGCGGAACAAGGAAGACTTCTCGAAGCAGATTGACAAATGGATTGAAGATGGAGTTGCAGCCATCAGGGGTTATGCAGATGGCAAAGACAACGATTTCCAGCCAAAGCAAGGTAACTCTGTTGCATGGGGTATCATTGCTGAAGCATTCGAGTGTGGTCTCGACCCAACCGACGAAAAGCAACGCAGGATGGCTACTGCCTACCTGTTAGAGAAGGTGTCATGGACTGGCATTACTGACTCAAAGGCTAATCTTACAGCACTTCGTACCAGGCAGCTTTGTGACGCGATGACAGTTTCAAAAGATTTGATGGCGAACTTACTCCTTGCCGTTGGCGGTAGAGGCGGTATCAGTTCAGGCGGTGGCGGTTCCAATGGTGAACTTACCAACTGGGACGGCACGAAGAAAAAGACTGGTTGGGGAATTGGATAACCCCATAGAAAACATTAGAAAGAATAAATATGATGACATCAATAAAGGTAAAGTTCAGACCATCCACGGTGGATGGCAAGGAGGGAGGTCTATATTTCCAGATTATCCACAACAGGGTTGTCCGTCAGTTGAACACTGATTATAGGGTCTTTGCTGAGGAATGGGATGCAGAGTCGGAGAGCGTTATCGTAAATGGCAACCGCTCCAACCTTCTGTTAGGTATTCAAGAACGTCTGGTATGGGATGTGGCCCGTTTGGAAAAGGTCGTCCACTCGTTGGAAACGGAACGTCGCCGTTTTACGGCTGACGATGTAATCACCATGTTCCATAAACTGACCAAGGAGTCCTCCCTCTTTACCTTTATGCATGGTGTCATAGCACAGTTGAAGCAACTGGGTAGAGTCCGAACTTCAGAGACCTATACCACCACTCTCAATAGCTTTATGGCATTCCGCGAAGAGCAGGACGTGCCTATTGATGGCATTAGTTCTGACCTGATGCTCATGTATGAAGCCTACCTGAAAGCCAGAGGTGTTCGTATGAACACCATTTCGTTTTATATGCGTAACCTTCGGGCTGTCTATAATAGAGCCGTAGAGAAAGGACTGACTCCACAGAACAATCCCTTCCGGCATGTCTATACTGGAGTAGATAAGACCGTAAAGCGAGCAATACCTATTAAGGACATCAAAGCCTTGAAGGAATTGGATTTATCCATGAAACCGTCATTGGACTTCGCCCGTGATATGTTCATGTTCAGCTTCTACACCCGAGGAATGTCCTTTGTGGATATGGCATACCTCAGAAAGACAGACCTTCAGAATGGAATCCTGACCTATCGCAGACGAAAGACAGGTCAGGAGCTGACCATCAAGTGGGAGAAGTGCATGGCTGAAATCATTGCTAAATACCCTGAAAATCAAACAGACTTTCTTCTCCCTATCATCAAAGAGCAAGGCAATGAGCGAAGGCAATATGACAATGCACTGCATCTTGTCAACTATCGCCTAAAGGAACTTTCGACAATGCTGAAACACCAAAGACCACTCACTATGTATGTGGCTCGTCATTCATGGGCAAGTGCAGCCAAGGCAAAGAATGTGCCGTTGTCAGTTATCAGCGAAGGAATGGGACACGATTCTGAAGCAACAACACAAATATACCTCGCTTCTTTGGAAACGTCAGTAGTTGATAAAGCAAACAAGATGATATTAGGACTTTTATAAACAGAGATTTGTTTAGCAAATTTCTCAATCTCTTTCCAAGAGACGGATATTTGGGTACAAAGGTACTTTTTTTCTTGCAAAATCCACCTTATTAAATAGGAAAAGCAACTTTTGGCATATCAATTTTTCACTTTGTTTAGCAAAAACAGGTAGAAATAGCTCCTGAAACGGTGATATAAGGGGACTTTTTGTTTCTCTACGTCTCTTGGAAAGAGACGAATGGATATTGCTCAACAAAGACCACCAAAATGCCCTGAAATGGGCGAACGATAAACAAGGGACTCTCTTGTGGTGTAAAAAAGGGCTTGGTCGCCTGTTGAGACATCACTTGGGAGCCCTTCTTTTATGTAGCAGATGTCTGGCAAAGAGAAGATAAAACAGTTCATTTCGCAAGTGAGCAGAAATAAAATCATTTTCTGCCATGAGCCGATAAGCAACCTACATTTCGTGGATGTGGGCAAAGAATTGTCTTTCGTTATCAAAGAACAAGAAGAGCCTTCCGGCTATTCAAGTGCCTGTAAGCGTATCTTTGAGCAGACATACAACGATGAGGTAATAGGATCATACCTTGCCTTATCAAACTGGTTAATTCTTTTTGAGCCAGATTTAAAACTTGATTTGCGAAGTATCGTTGAGTCTTTCTCCATCAACAAGTGTTTGATATTGCTATTTGATGGCTCAATCAAGGAAAACCGTTATCTGTTGATGGATGACAATCGTTTTGCACTTAATCTCCAAGGACTATCATTTATTGAAATATAATAGCTGAGCATATGAAATATAAAGAGCTAATAACATTTGAGCCAATCAACGAGGTGGTGAAGTTCGATCAACTGTCGAATGAAGACTATCGCCATTCCCTTGTTCGCAATTTTGTTTTCTCAGAGACATACGAGAAGACATTTATACCCGCGATTTGCAAGAACCTCGACTATACTGCCAGTTACGAGACTTTCGGTATGCAAATTGTCGGTAACTATGGTACAGGTAAGTCACACTTGATGTCACTTGTATCACTGGTAGCTGAGGATGCTACCTTACTTCCTGAAGTGAATAACGAGAGTGCCCGTAAGGTTCTTGGCAATATTGCTGGCAAGTACAACGTTATTCGCTTCGAGTTAGGAACCGACGAAGAACTGTGGCGCGTTGTATGCTATCAGATAGACAAAGCTCTTGCAGCATGGGGCGTAGATTACAGTATTTCCAATGATAACAAGCCCGACATGTATGCCGACAAACTGCGTCGCATGATGGCACAGTTTGAAGCCAAGTTCCCTGACAAAGGGCTGATGCTTGTCATCGACGAGATGCTTTCATACTTGAAGTCACGTGCCAATGGCGTTAGCTTGAATCGTGACCTTAGTGTGTTGCAAGCCCTTGGTCAAACCAGTGATAAATCACGTTTCCGCATGATGTTCGGTGTGCAGGAGCTGATATATAACTCACCAGAGTTTCAGTATGCTGCCGATATGCTCAACAAGGTAAATGACCGCTATAAGGACATTACCATCACCAAGCAAGACGTGCAGTTTGTCGTTCAGCAGCGACTGTTGAAAAAGACTGATGCCCAGCGAGATATTATTCGTCGTCATCTTTCCAAGTTTACGGAGTTCTTCACCGACATGCACGCCAAACTGGAAGATTATGTTTCGCTCTTCCCCGTCAATCCTTCGTTCTTTGAGAACTTCCAACAGATACGTATCAGCAAATCACAGCGTGAGGTGCTGAAGACTTTGACGGGTAAGTTCCAGGCCATCTTTGACAAAGATATTCCAGAAACGGAGCCTGGTCTTATCTGTTATGATCAGTATTGGGATGACCTTCAGGCTCCAGAAATGCAAACCGATGCTGATGTGCGTCGTGTGACTGCCATCATGCAGACCGTCCACCAGAAGATTACGGAGAACTTTACTGGTGCCAGAGCCAACAAAGCCGTTTTGGCTCATCGCATTGCCAACGCCTGTGCTGTGAAAATTCTCCAAGACACGTTGGAGCACACCAATGGTGTGACGGCAGAAAACCTAATTGACGGTCTCTGCTATCTCAACCCCACCATTCTCGATCGCGAAATGTTGGGCGAGGTTATCAACACCACCGCATCACAAATCGTATCGGCTACCGTCGGACAATATTTCGAGAAGAACGCCCAGAATCAAGAATACCACCTACGCATCGAAGGGGGTGTGAACTACGAGCAAAAAATCAAGGACTATGTTCTGACAATGGCTCCTGATGCCCTTGACAGCTATTTCTTCAGCTATTTGGTGGAGAACCTGCCTATTGAGGTTGAGAAATATCGAAGGGAGTTCCCAATCTATCCTCATTCCGTAGAATGGAAGAGTCATAAGGTTTCACTCGATGGCTACATCTTCATGGGCAATCCAGACGAACGCAGCACCACTCAGCCGGAGCAATACTTCTACATCTACTTCATGCCGATCTTCAATAAAGAGAAAATACAGGTAGGCACCGAGCCGGACAGCGTCTATATTCGCATGGACAAAGTGAGTGACGAAATGCGTCAACTTATTTCACTCTATGCAGCATCTGAGGCTCTTATCAAGAGTGTGGACACATCGCAGAAGCGGTTTTATGAGCAGTATAGAAAAACATACGAGGACAAGTTGCGCCCTGTGTTCCAGCGTGATTTCATCCAATGTACTGAGGTGTACTATCAAGGAGAGCTGCAAACCGTCAATCTGACAGGAGCAGCAGGTATGGCAAAGGAACAGATTATTAGCGAAATTGCCTCCAACATACTCGAAGAGTACTTCTGCCAGCGTCTGCCCAACTATCCAAAGTTCTCACTCCTTCGACTGCCTATCACATCAAGCAACCGCGCCACCATGATAGCAGGAGCCAAGAAGAGAATAGCAAATCCTTTACAAGCCAACCGCGATAGTGAAGCCATCCTTGCTGCACTTGGACTATTTGCCGACGGAACATTGAGTATTGAGGCATCGCAGTATGCGCAGAGCGTTAAGCAGAAACTAGAGGACAAAGGTGAAGGACAGGTGCTCAATCGGGATGAAATCCTCTACCAATATTACGAGCAGACATGGCGCACCAAGGACTTCGAGATTGAGGCAGACCTTGAATTCCTTGTGCTTTGCACGATGGTGAGCCTTGGCGAGATAGAAATAAGTCTGCCTGGGAATAAGTCCATCAATGCAGCCAACATTGCAGACATTACATCATTGCCAGAGGATATGGCTTACAACTTCTCACATGTACGCCGTCCGAAAGGAATGAATCTTCCACTTGTACGCGAGATATTCATTAAGATAGAAGGCCATGACCTGACGCGCCAGCTTGACAAGGAAGACACTTTCACCAAACTCCTTGTGGCAGCACAGAAGAAAGCTGGACATGCCGTTACATTGGCAC
Organism: bacterium; assembly: GCA_004563195.1. Taxonomy (GTDB): domain Bacteria; phylum Bacteroidota; class Bacteroidia; order Bacteroidales; family Muribaculaceae; genus SFTJ01. The sequence goes on along the minus strand of SFTJ01000002.1, from coordinate 66,475 downwards.
AGAAGGTACGTGGTGGTATCTTCCTTGAAAACGAGGAAGTGCTTTCTCCCTTCGATGGTAGCAGCCATGCCAACCGCTTGCAGGCTTTGGCTTCATTCTGTGACAAGTTGCAGAACTATGGCACAAAGGCTAAGATGAGTAATCTGCCATGGACTTTGGAACAACTTGGCCATGTCTTTGACGCAATTCCACTGATGAATCAGCTCGACAATATGCTCCAAGTGGTAGATGAATTGCGGACTCGAATCTCTTACCTTGTACAGGCAAAGCAGTATATGACCGACCAACAGATGGAGGCTGATGTTAATGTTGCTCTTGACTGTGTGAAGGAGGTGCCTGCTATGGTCAATGACGAAGATGCCCTCTCTGCTTATAAGAGTCAGCTTGACACACTGATGGGCAAATATGCCGACTGGTACCTGGCAGAATACAACCGCTTGCACATTACGGGTATGCAGGAGCAGGAAAAACTCCGTATTATGCGCAGCACGGAGAAACAAGTATGCGATGCCATTTGTGGCAACGACCGTGGCGGTTATATCACCATTGTTCCCCAGTATCAGGACTGGAACCGACGCATGAGCCAGTTACAGGTAGCTAGTACTTCTGTTACACGCGATGCCATTCTCAACGTGCCTTATCATGGATTCAATCCCAAGCAATTCCAAGGAAAGTCACTGCCTCAGATTGCAGATATGCGTGATGTGTTGGAGCAGATACATGAGAATATCATCAAGTCGCTTCATGAAATGGCTGAAGACCCACAATTGGCAGGCAATGCCACTTCTGTGCTTGACCAAAGCGAGCAACGCCTATTCAAGCAGTTCCACGACAACCGCAATGAGAAGCCTTCAGCCGAGGACGCAGCCCGTCTAATGGTCATCATCGACAAGTTGCACCGCGACATTCAGAAGGTGGATATTACGATGGACGATATTCGCCGTGCGCTCAACCATCCTATGACTCCGCAGGAGGCAAAGAAAGCCTTTGGCAAGTACATCGACTTGATGACCAATGGCTATGAGAACGAAAATGTAAGAGTAATCTTGAAGTAACATTAGTATGAACAAGAAAGACCAAAATATACCGCAGCCTGTCCTTTTCGATGCAGAGGAAATGGGACGCATCACACCCGGTGACATCTGGGAAGAGAAGAATAAGCCCGTCACCTGTTTAGGCATGGAGTTTCCAAACGACGATGCCCGTCGTGAATACTTCCGTGATGAATTGCGAAAGAAGTTGCCAGAGCTACGACAGATTGAGGGATTCCCCATCGGAAAGGATGAGGATATCATCAAGTTGTCCGACCCTCCATATTATACTGCTTGTCCCAACCCTTGGCTCAATGGTTTCATTGATGAGTGGGAGATGGAAAAAGTGCAGCTCGAAACCGAAGGAAAGCGCAAAGCAGATTTTGAGGTAAAGGAGCCTTATGCCAGCGATGTGAGTGAGGGAAAGAATAATCCCATTTATATGGCACATGCATATCATACTAAATGTCCACATCCTGCTATTATGCGGTACATTCTTCATTATACTCAACCAGGAGATATTGTTTTCGATGGGTTTGCTGGTACAGGAATGACTGGAGTTGCTGCCAACCTTTGCGGCTCCAAGTCAGAGGTTGATGCGCTCAAACAAAAAGGAGCTAAAGTTGGGGTGAGACACAGCATTTGTTCTGATTTATCACCAATAGCAACTTTGATTGCTGCAAGTTATACTCTTCCATTCGATGCGAAAGAATTTGAATATAAAGCTAATGCGATACTGAATCAAGTTGAAGCAGAATTAGGCTGGATGTATGAAACGGAAATTAATGGAATAAAAACAAAAGTGAATTACACAATTTGGAGTGATGTTTTCATATGTCCATCTTGTGGAAAAGAAATTGTGCTTTGGAAAGAGTCTGTAGACCTTAATAATAACAACATAAAGGAAAAGTTTCCTTGTCCCCATTGTGGTTATGAATGTAGCAAAAAGAATATGGAGAAATCTTGGGAAACAAGTTATGACCCAATAATTCATGAGCCTACAAAAACTATTAAGAAGATTCCCGTAGCAAATAACGTAAGCACTCCGATTCGTGGTGACTTTAAATTATCAACCAAAGATTTTGACTTGTTAAAACAAGTTGAAGATGTACGAAATGACAACTATATTGGACCGATACCAGACGGAGATGAATCTCATAGGAATTATTCCATTGGTTTTTATCATGTTCATCAACTATTTACAAGAAGAAACCATTTATATTTGTCAAGAGTTAAAGAACTTACAAACGGAGATGCTTTTTTGAATGCATGGTTCACTTCTGTCATTCAAAATGCTTCAAAAATGTATAAATTCAGGCTTGACCGTAAAGGTGGGATTGTAAGCGGTACATTATTCACGCCTTCCCTTGATATTGAACAAAATCCTTATCGTCTATTAAAAGGGAAAATAAGAGACTTTATATCTACAAATTATAGCACACGAGGCAACACGGTCGTTTCACTTCTCTCTGCAACAAATCTTGAAACAATAGTAGAAGACAGCATTGACTATATGTTTATTGACCCTCCATTTGGTGCAAACATAATGTACTCAGAACTTAACTCCATATGGGAAGGGTGGTTAAAGGTTTCCACAAATAATCAGACAGAAGCAATTGTCAATGAATTCCAACACAAGACTCTATTTGAATATCAGCAGTTAATGAATCGTTCATTAAGAGAATTCTATAGAATATTAAAACCCGGCAAATGGCTTACAATGGAGTTTAGTAATACATCGGCATCTGTATGGAACTCAATACAAAATGCTTTGCAAGGTGTAGGTTTTGTTGTTGCAAATGTTGCCGCACTCGATAAGAAACAAGGCTCTTTCAAGGCGGTTACGACAACCACTGCTGTAAAGCAAGACCTTGTTATCACGTGCTACAAGCCTTCTAAAGAATTAGTGAACATTGTAACACAAAAAGGTTCTGAAGAAAGTACAGTATGGGATTTCATACAGGAACATTTGGAGCATTTGGCCATCCATATAGAAAAAGGAAACAAGACAACTACTGTCATTGAACGTAGTCCAAAGATTCTTTATGACCGTCTCATAAGTTACTATGTTCAGCATGGTTTACCCGTTCCTATAGATGCTCTTAAATTTCAAAAAGGATTGAGTGATAATTTCATTGAGCGAGATGGTATGTTCTTTACGGCGACACAAGCTGCAGAATATGAGGAGAAACGAAAAAATACGGACGGGTTTGCACCAATGGGCATCATTATAAGTGATGAAGCTAATGGAATTGAGTGGTTGAAGAATCTATTGCGTGATGAGCCAAAAACCTATCAGCAAATACAGCCAGAATGGATGCAAGCCATCAATGGAGTACGTAAAGGTGATATCTTGCCAGAGTTGAAGGAAGTTCTAGAAGATAATTTCATTGAAATGCCAGATGGTCGTTGGCGACTGCAAAATGTGCAAGACGATGCAGACAAAGAAACTATGCGCACAAAGAAATTGTTGAAAATATTCAGAATTTACGCAGAACAGGCACAGAAGCCAAAGGCTAAAATTAAGGATGCCCGTGTTGAAGCCCTTCGTGCAGGTTTCAAACAATGTTACGTCGATAAGGATTTCCAGACCATCGTGATAGTAGGCGACAGGATTCCTCAGAACCTGCTGACCGAAGACGAGGTACTACTGCAGTTCTATGACATCGCCCAAAGCAAACTCTAATGCAGATGCAAAGACTGATACGAAAGATAGCGGAACGCATCGCAGCGGATTATACCCGTCTGTCGATAGTGAGTAACCCAGACGGGTTGCTCACCAATCCTGTCGTACAGTCTCATCTCCTTTCGGAATGCGGATTGAATGTCGTAGTTGGCTCACAACTTCAGTTGCGCATCCACTATGAGCTAATCTACAAGGCTTCAGAAAATGACCGTTTCGTTTATGTTTGTCCGAATACTGACACTCTGTTGCCAGACATGGTGCAGGAAGCGAGAATAACTGATTTCGGTATTGGGCAGTTATTCCCTCTGTTTGCAGACAAGAACCTATTGCAGCAACTCAGCTTTGAAGAACTGGTCATGCTCAGCCATAAGATGGGTACACGTCGCATCAACATGGCAGAAGGTAAGCGAATGGTGGAGGACATTCGTAACGAAGAGAATGAAAAGCGAAAATATTCTGCTGACCATTATCGCCAGAAGCTACAACTGCTCAGGCTCGACTGGGGGATGATGGGCAAAACGGTAACAGCGATTTGCGATATTATCGCAGACGCAGCCCTGACCGGGGTATACGATCAGCTAACTGAGGAATGGACTCGTATCAACGAATCTTTTCAGAACTGTTTGGATAATAGCTATTTCGCCCTGCAAAACAGCAATCCGCTATTGCGACCTGCTTGTGTAAATAATGTACTGCCACATTTAGCAGATAAGTATGGTAGTAGCGACAAAGTTGCTTTAGTTGTTGTTGACGGACTTTCCTTCTGGCAGTGGCGTATTCTTGCAAGGTATTTGCAGAAGAACCACTTTGTCGCCAATGAGGATTTTACCACAGCGTGGCTACCCACCATCACCATGCTCTCACGTCAGGCCATCTTCCGTGGCGACCGTCCACAGATGGACTACAAGCAATCACCAGAGGCGGAACGTCGATTATGGCACGACTTCTGGCATCAAGTTGGTATGTCATCCTATGAACTGCAATATCTCTACGACAACGAAGAGTTTGCAATCAATGAAGGTGTCAATCGCCTGGCATACGTCACAGTAGAAATGGATCACAAAATGCACGCTTCACGCGACATGCGTGACCTCGCTGTGCTGACAGATGTATGGGCACCTCGTTTCTGCACACAGCTAAAGGTACTGAAAGACATGGGGTTTACCATCTATCTCACATCTGACCACGGTAGTACATTTGCTATAGGTCAACGTCCGCTAACGCCAGTAGAAAAAGTGTTTCTCTATAAAGATGGCAGTCGTGGTAAACGCCACCTTATATATAATATTGACCATGTCGATGAACAGCGCAAGCTCTATGACAGCGCATCAGGAAACATGAAGCTGCTATCACGTGATAATTGGTTGGCTGTTCGCGATTTCGGAGCGTTTGAACGTTCTGGAGTCTCGCTCATTACTCATGGAGGCAGCAGCTTCACCGAAGTTGTGGTGCCCTTCATACAACTATAAAAAAGAAATATGGAGAATATCACTATAGGTATCAATCAGCGTATTCCGATACACATCCTGGAACTTGCCTTATGTGCAGCACTTCAGAATGATGCCACACCTGAATATTTCAGCGAACTGGCTTCAACAGAATACAAAGGAGAAAACCGCATCAAGAAAGCGGTGTCGGTAATCAACAAACTCACCATTCGCAATCCTATCTTTGGCTATCTTCATGAACATGCCGATACTGTATTGGCTGCAATGAAGAATAAACATGACAGACCGCTGCTGTTTGGAGCCGTTATATGTGCAGCTTATCCCTTTGGTTTCGATACTCTAAGTATCATGGGTAAGTATTTCCATGTGCAACAACAAGTGAACACAACTTTGATAACACAACGGATGGCAAGCAAGTACGGTTCAAACCGATCTTTGCCTAATGCCCTCTATTGTGTATTACCCATGTTCATTGAGGCAGGTCTGCTGAACCGACCTGTGGCTGGCATCTATGAAGCCATCCGGCAGGAACGATATAGCGACTTTGCTCTCACTCTGTATCGCAAAGCATTTGTCACCAACAATCCCACTTATACAATGGATGATGACATTGACAGCAATCCATTCTTTGAATTTGTACCCCGCAATTATTAATAAAAATATACGACTATGCACTTTGACAATCTTGAAGCTTATCTTGATTTTGAGGCTCAGTTAAGGAGCTTCGGACAAGAACCTAACGCAGAAATGCTGGCAGAAAAAGCCAGACTGGAAGCCGCCCAAAACGTGAACGAAGACGAATATGTTTTCGGTACAATGGCCGCACACAATAAGTTCATGACACCTGAAAAGGAGAAGGTTGTGCGCGAAATGACCGACCAACTGATGATGGAAGGTGAAAATGCCACCCAGCCATGCCTGTTGCTTGGAAAAGTGCAATGCGGTAAGACAGACACGTTCCTTAGCATCATGGGACTGTGCTTTGACCGTGGCATAGATGTTGCAGTGGTGATGACAAAGGGAACCAATACGTTGACCAAGCAGACCATCGAGCGCTTGAACAAGGATTTCCGTTTCTTCAAGAATGATGGCACCTACGGTCAGAAGGTTGTCATATACATCTATGACATTCTTGACCTCTATAAACGAGGTGGACTTAGTGATTACCAACTTAATGACCCTGCCAACAAGTTCATCATTGTCTGCAAGAAAGAGAATACCAACCTGAAAGACCTCATTGAACTATTTGAGAACAGTGAGATTCTTCGCAGGAAAAAAGTCTTGGTATGTGATGACGAGGCAGACTTTGCGAGTCGCGCATACTATCAGCGTAAGGGAGAATTGTCACTTTTACGCATAGCTGAGCATATAGAAAAGTTTGTTACTCTGCCAGCTTTCTGCCGCTACATGCAGATTACCGCCACACCATATTCACTTTATCTGCAACCCGATGGAACAGTACAGTTGCGTGATGGCCAAGAGGCATCCCCTTGGTTGCCTCGCTATACAGGTCTGGTTCCCATCCACGATAAATACATTGGTGGAAAACAATACTATGTAGATAGTCAAGAGGGTGAAATAGACGATGAAGGAATATTCCATCCAGCTAACATGTACGGTTGCTTGTACCAGCCAGTCGACCAAATCTGTATCGACATCTTGTCTGCACGTAACGAGTTCTATTTGGAGTCCCGCGCACATTCGGAAAATCTTGACTCTCTAAATTTCGCTGTAGTTAGTTACTTGTTTGCAGCCGCTGTTCGTACCATTCAGACAAAGAAGAAAAGCAACAAGAAATACTATTCCAGTTGCCTGATTCACTGCGAAATCAACAAGCATAAGCATGCTTGGCAAGAAGAATTGATAACAGAAATCATTGAGGATATCAAGCAAGCGTTTCTGCACAAGGCGAACTCAGACCTCCACATCCTTGACCTTGAATCAGATGCTTACGAAAGCCTTAAACTCAGCAATGAATTGGGGAACAGACAAGGGCTCATCAATGAGAAATTCCCCACATTTGCAGAGGTGGAAGCAGAGGTGAAGCGCATTTTGGAGTATAATGATTATACTATCAACGTGGTAAACTCTGAAGAGCCCGGTAAGGTCGCAACCATGCTAAATGACAAAGGCCAACTCCGTTTGGAACAGGCGCTGAATTTCTTCATTGGAGGTTCTATTCTTGACCGAGGAATCACCATAGACAACATGCTTTGCTTCTTCTATGGACGTGACCCGAAGAAATTCCAGATGGACACAGTGCTTCAGCACGCTCGTATGTATGGTGCCCGTGACAAGGAAGATATGGCTTGTACCCGTTTCTTTACAACTCCAGACATCTATGATGTGCTGAAGACGATGAATGTGTTTGACGATTATCTCTACCAGTATTTGAAGGCCCACCGTGATACTGTTCAGACGGATGATTTCACAAGTATGGTCATTGGATATGATAAACGTATCAGCCCAAGTGCTCAGAACAAATACACTCCAGCAAACACCAAGGTATTGAAACCATATCAGCGCACTTATCCAGTAGGTTTCCAAACTATCGAGCCAACAGAGAACAATAAGTTGACGAAGAAGATAGAGGAAATTCTCCAACATGCCGTAGAAGGAAAGAAAGCAAATGAGGATGGGTTCTATCTTGTTCATTATAATGATGTGGTGGAAATCCTTTCACTTATCCGTGAATCATATACCTACGCCACAGAATACAATAATGTTGGGTTAGAATGGGACATCAATGACATGGTAACGCCACTTGAACACCTTACCTATGACACAGACGGCATGGTTCTTGTCACAGTTAGAGGTGATCGTAATTTGAGCCGTGAACGTGAAAACATCTTTGATAAACGAGGACGATTCATTGATGCTCCTGAGGCTGGTGGTGAAATTAAAATAGACAAGAAGAATGCAATCGATCGTCCAGTACTTGTTCTGCTCAAACAAAACGGATCAAAGGATTTGGGATGGCGCGGAACTGCATTCTACTGGCCCGTGCTCACCACACCTCAGAATATGAATGCTGGTATTTTTACTGTCAATGGTAACAAGAAATTCCGTAAGGCAAAGAAACAGATTGAGCTTGAAACCTTAGGAAATTATCCAAAGGATGAGGTTTTGTCTTTGACTATTAAGAAAGAATTCTTTTTTGACATCATTCTTGATTACAGGAAAGAAGATTGGCGCGAAATAAAAGCGACAAATGCCAATTTGTTCTTAGAGAAAGACTTGATGGGAAAACTTATTCTGGTTGAAGGAACAGACCCTGACAAATACTACGACTTGACAACAGTCAATGATAATATCTTTCCGTTTGAGGTGAAAGACTATAAGTATTTGCATTTGCGCACGTCCATGGATTTGAGCGGAAGTCAAGCCATTATTAAGTTAAAGGAAGATGATCCATACGAAATGGTTTGCCGTCCGTTTGAACAGCAGGACGTGGTGTATACAGAATTCAATGAAGGTCAGGATGTAACGGACCAATCTGCTGGAGTCTGGAACATTGTGTATCACCTTGACATGGTATTGGAGAAGAAGCTTACTCCTGAAGACACAGAACTGTTACAAAACTACGTTGATTATTTGGCCAGTATAGAACAGGAATCAGGAAATGAGAGCAACGCTTGAATATATCAAACAGAAGTTTGACGAATACAACAATCTGATGTTTGAGGGGAAGTTAAAACCACTTCCCTTCAAACTCAGTAATGCCAAGTCATTTCTCGGTGCAGTATTCTTCCAGCGAGAGAAAAATCCTGATGATACCTGGTATTACTATGGCTTTGTATTCAAGATTAGTACAGTGATGGATTTACCAGAAGATGTAGTGGAAGACACGATCATTCACGAGATGATACACTACTACATCATGAGTAACCAGATGCAGGATACGGCACCACACGGCAAACTCTTCATCTCAAAGATGCAAGAGATAAACCGAAAGTTTAACCGTAATCTGTCTGTAATTCATCGTACCACAAAAGAGGAGCAGGAAAGTGACAAGAGGGTCCAGCAGCACATCATCTGTGTTTCGCGCCTGAAAACAGGCAAGCGTGGAGTAACCATTGCTACGAAGTCCCGACTTTTTGAACTATGGGATGCTATGCCTAACTTTCCCAAAATGGCAGAATTGAAATGGGTGGTATCTACTGACCCATATTTCAACCGCTTTCCCAAAGCAACAAAACCAGGCATCTACTTTGTCCCATCTGATGAACTGGAGCCACACCTGAAAGATGCGAAGGAACTAATCAAACAAGGTAATTCTATACGGATTAAAAAATAGTATGACCATCAACGAAAGAATAAACAAAAAACTAAAGCCCTGGGGACTCACTGTCGAAGATTTGACAGAAGAAGAACTGGCAGAAGCTAAAGAGTGTTTGAAGCCAGGAATTATTGATGGCTTTTTCTCCAGTGAAATATTGATAAAGAAATCTCTTTTGAAGAGCATTGAGCAAAAAAGCTAACACTTAGAAAAAAAATAGCAGGCCGTTTCAAAGGCCTGCTATCTCCATGAAGAGCAATGCTTAATGCCTGGTGTCCTTGGGTGGACATGGGTCATTTTCATAGCTGTTGGGATTTTGAATCTTACCATCTGTGCCGTGAGGGATAAGTTCTAGCCCTTCCCTCTTTGCCAGATCGCGACTCCACTCCATTGCTTCTTTCTTCGTATCAAAGTGCTTTGAAGCCCTGTCTGCGTTTGGCTTTTTCGCATCCCAACCTCCTCTGTTTGGATTAGAAACAATGTGTATCTCTTTCCTCATAACAGTTGGGGTTAAATTGTGAAAAACAATGCGGTGGCCTTCCGATTCCGCTACGGAGCACTTTAGGCGTTGCATACCATGCCAACCGCTTGACGATTACTTCTCTACGTTATGGTCCCCCCGAGAAGTGATTTTGCAGCACAAACGGTCGTCTTGTCTGGAGGCATTGTTCTTCCACTGAAGTGGCCGAAGGTTGGACAGGTTATCAGAACCACCCTTGGAAACGGGAGTAATGTGATCTATCTCCCATCCATATTGACTGGTTCTGTCACCATAGTATTTCCAACCAATCCAGGCACCACACTGGTCTTTACGCCACACATCAGGGTCATTGTTACTGACTATTTGTGCCTTCTTCCAGACAGCAAGTTTTGTTTCCTCACTGAAGTCTGCCATTGTGTTATTGGATTTAGTTCCTGTTGTCTGAACAGTACAGCAGAGCTTTACTCCAGCGGGTGGTTTCGATGCTCAGGAACGATGGACCGCCATCGGTATCAAGTACAACAAATGTGCCAAATCTTGTTTTTTGAGTAAAAACCTCAAATATTTATCAATCTTTTTATTTTCTACGCCTACAATTAGCTAATATTTCGCATAATTCAAAATTTACACTTTGTTTTCATAGTTATGACTGACACTGTCAGACTGACATTTTGTTTTCTGACAAAATGGCACAAACTGAAGATTTTTCTCAAAATGGACTATTATTACAAATTAAATTCGTATATTTGCAGCCAAAATTGAGCAGTAACCACAAAATTGAGTTATGATAACGAGCTTTACCGCAGAGAATTACCGTTCGATAGACGAAGAGATCAAACTATCATTTGAGGCTGATACGGGCATCAAAGACATGGACAACAGAGGCTTCACCACTGTTGCAAACACTCGCGTACTTAACGCCAAGGCCTTTTATGGAGCCAACTCTAGCGGTAAGTCGAACGTTTTCAAGGCCGTTGGCAGAATGCGGAGTATCATTATCCATTCGGTGAGGCTGAACGATAACGAAACGCTACCGTATGATGCCTTTTTGCTATCGGACAAGGAAGCGGGGCCAACGCGATTTGAAATGTCGTTTGTGGACGGCACCGACAAGTTTACCTACGGATTCAGCTATACCGCGCAACGGATAGAAGAGGAATGGCTGATAGCGAAATTTCCCAAGCGATCTCTGAAAACGTTGATGAGGCGGACTCCCGATATGATAGAGATAGACGAACAGAACTATCCTGAAGGGCTGGCCATAAAAGAACGAACAATCCCCCTGAATAACAACAGACTGTTCATCTCGCTTGCGGCACAGCTGGGTGGGGAAATATCGAAAAGGGTGATAGAGTGGTTCAGAACCAAGCCCAATGTGATTTCTGGTTTGCGCGACAGCGATTTCTCACGCTATACAAAGGAGATGCTGCATACCAGGACTGACTACAAGGACGAGATTCTGGACTTTATCAGCGGTATGGACGTGGGCTTCCGCGAAGTGACCACCGAACAAGAGTTCATTGACGAAAAGATGTTGCCCAAAGGACTACCTGCGGAAATAGTGGCCTCGCTGAAAGAACATCCGCCCATTGTTGCCTATGCCAAGCACAGTAAAATAAACGTAAATGGTGAAGTAGTGGGGGTGGTGGACTTTGACATAGATGAAAGAGAGTCGGACGGCACGAGAAAACTGTTTAATCTTGCCGGGCCTATTGTTGACACCTTACGGCAGGGGAAGTCACTGTTTGTTGACGAGTTGGATGCGCAACTGCATCCACTATTGTCGCGTCGCATCGTTCGGCTTTTCAACTGTGCAGAGACAAACCCTCACGGAGCACAGTTGATATTCACTACGCATGACACAAATATGCTGTCGAAGAAACTGTTGAGGAGAGATCAGGTGGTTTTCGTGGAAAAGACGGCAAAAACGCACTATTCCACGAAACTAACCCCGATGATGAGTATAACGTTAGGCAATGGTGCAAAACCTAGAACAGACAGCAACTACGAGAAGAATTATCTGGAAGGGAAGTATGGGGCTATTCCTTACTTTGAAGAAGAATTTAAAGGTTGTAACGAATAGAGAAAGGAGGCGAAAACCATGCAGCCAGTGTATATTGACTTACATATCCACACCTATCCCGATGCGAACAACCGTTCTACGGACTATGATGTTGCGACGCTGGTGAGGAAGATTAAGGAGTACAACAGCGACGAACCGTTCCTGATAAGTTTCACCGACCACAACACCATCAACAAGGAAGCATACCTAGCTGCCAAGGCAGTCGGGGTGAACCTGCTGTTGGGCGCAGAACTACACATCAAGAACCATGATGACGTAGAGGCATTCCACTGCCACATTTATTTCAATCTGGATGTGACAGAGGAGAATATTAAAGCACTGAACGACATCTTGGACAAACTGTACACAAACAAACTGCCATGCAAAACTGACCAGTCGATACCCGACATACAGAAGGTAATCAATGCCTTCGATCCATTTGAGTTTATGCTGCTTCCACACGCAGGGCAAAAGCACGGACAGTTCAACTACTCGCTGCATGAGGGTGAACATGTGGATAACGCCATCAGCCGCAGTATCTACTACAACCAGTTTGACGGCTTTACTGCGCGTGAAGACAAGGGACTGGAAGCTACACGAGAGTATTTTGCCAAACTAGGCATAGCGGAGTTTGTGAACCTGCTGACCTGCTCGGACAACTATGTTCCCAGCCGCTACCCGGAACCGAAATCAAGTGAGGCTTCGCCTTTCGTGCCTACGTGGATGATGGCTGAACCGACATACGACGGTGTGAGGCTGTCACTCTCTGAGAGTTCGAGACTGTTTTACCAGAAGGAGAAGCCACAGATACAATGCGACCACATAGGTAAGGTGAAGCTGTCAAACGAGCTGATAGACATTGACGTGGAGCTGACAGAAGGACTCAATGTGGTGATAGGTGGCTCGTCCTCGGGCAAAACGCTGTTTGTGGACTCGGTGAACAAGTTCTTTGAACAGGATTTACAACATTCGGAATATGCGAAGTTCAAAGTGGAGAACATAGACGTAAAGAATCCATCGGAAATTCACCCCTACTACATTCATCAGAACTTTATAGCAGATTTAGTGAATAGGAATGATGAGGCCTCGATAGACGAGATTCCCATCCTAAAGAAAGCATTTCCGAGCGATGACAACGTGAAGCGACAAATCAGCAAAACGCTGGCAGATCTGAAACGCATAGTGGACGAGATGCTACTCTGCGTGGAAAACATTGAGAAGATTGAGCGTTGGCTGAAGGACATTCCACACCCCGGCAAACTGATTATGAAAGGTAAAGTGGAGGGAAACATCTTTCAGCCATTGATGCCCAAGGATGATGAAGAGGAGAAATGCGCCTACCCGGAGGAAGAGTACAATACCGATGTCGAAAATTTGGTGGGGCTAGAAGAGTTTGTAAACGAGAATCCGTTTTCAGGCAATATCAGCAAGGAGGTAGAGACTATACTGAAGGAACTCGCCAAGGCTAGAAGGGGTGCTGAGCTATTTGAGAATGTGGCCGCACTGATAGCGACGCGCAAGGATGAGAAGGACGAAGAACTGCAAACAAGACAGGGACAGAACCAGAGTAACTTGCAAAACCGCAGGAATCTGATACGGTATCTCCGTGACTACGTGAAATACAGCCGCAGTTTTGCTGAGCAGAAAGTGAAACTGACCGAGATGAATAGGTCGTTTACCACCAAGGAGGTAAAGGCAACTGGGCACACGCTGTACATAGAAAACACGTTCAAGTTTAACGAAGAAGTACTGATGGAGGTGCTGAACAAGTATCTGAACCACCACTTCAGGAATATGGACGATGTAATGCCGGAGAATATGTACCAAACTAAGTTCAAACAGCGTCCGAGGGTGAACTCATATAGGGAATTAGGCGACTATATCTATGAATACCTGCGGAAAAACGACCATACGTCATATAAGATTGTGTCTTCGGACGGTAGGAATTTCTATGAGATGAGTCCCGGCTGGAAGTCGGCTATCCTGCTGGATTTGATACTTGGCTATGATGGTGGCAATTCACCTATCATCATTGATCAGCCGGAAGACAACCTGGCTGTGAAGTATATCAATGAGGCGTTAGTGCAGACCATCAAAAAGGTAAAGTACAGGAAGCAAGTGATATTGGTAAGCCATAACGCTACCATTCCGATGATGGCTGATGCACAGACCATTGTGCTCTGCAAGAACGACGGGAAGAAAATCACAATCCGTTCAGCCTCGCTAGAAGGTCAAATTGGGAAAGAGAAGATTCTGGACCTTATAGCAGACCAGACCGACGGTGGCAAGGCATCGATCAAGAAAAGAGTAAAGAAGTATAACCTGAAAAAGTTCAATTAAGCGATATGAAACTGGTATTCAAAAAGAACGAAAACGGAGATGTGTCGGTGACCATGTTCAAGGGCACCGCAGAGGCGCAATTCTCATATATTGAGATGATCAAAGCACTCTTGGCTGGCGAAGCACTTGACTGCGATTATGATGAAAGCATCTCTAAGGAAGAACAGGCACAAATAAACGACGTGTTGAAAGAGATAGAGAATACAGCAAAAGAAAACCGTGATAGAGAACACGGATATTGAACCTAACAAAACGGAGAGTGATGAGGATTTACCGTTTTGAAGTTACATACAAAGATGATTATATCGAAGGAATGCCAAATTTATAAATTGTTATTGTAACCAAAGAGTCGTTAAATACATATAACACTTAAAGTTGAAAGATGTAAGTAATCATGACAGATTATAATCTACACATTGTCATACTTTTTGTGGTTTTAAAAAGTTAAAAACGTTAAATCTTGATCTTTTCCGCAACCCTCATATATTTCCTCGTCACTTTTCTACCGTTTAGCTTGGAAGGCATTGATACACAGTTATATACAAATACGCGTATTGCAGCAGACTATCTTCAATTACAATACCAAACTCAGTGACTTCGATTGGCGGAAATGCATTTTTTGGCACACCATGGTACAACAATCAGCCGGACGGATTAGTGTATATTGGCAAAGTGCTGTATGAATACAAAGGAACAATGCCAGATAATACATCAATTTCCATTAAAGATGGGACTACTTGTATTTCTGGTTATGCATTCGACTTCTGCTACGGCCTTACCTCGGTCACAATACCCAACTCTGTGACTGAGATTGGCAATTGCGCATTCAGTGATTGCGTCAGACTTGCTTCGGTGACAATTCCCTCCTCGGTGACATCAATTGGCAGAGAAGCATTCTCTAGTTGCAGCGGGATTACTAAAATAACTATCCCTAAAACTGTAAAATGCATTGGCCCGAGTGCTTTTGCGTGCAATGATAAATTACAAGTGTATGTTGAGTGGAATAACCCGTCAGACGAAACGCTATCGTTCGATCAACAGCCATTCTCGGATAAAATTATGCAATATGGCGCTCTTTATGTTCCAACCGGTACTAAAGCTCTTTACGAGCAATACGATCCATGGAGGAATTTCTTCAATATTAAAGAATACACACCTTCTGGCATTGAAGAAATCGAGGCTGAGGGCGGCGTGACCATCGGCGTTGAGGGCGGCAAGACTGTAGTTAACGGTACAGGCGATACCAAGGTGGAAGTGTTTGGCACCAACGGTGCGGCAGTTTACAGCGGCTCGGCTGACAATCTGCCCGAACTGGCTGCCGGAATCTACATCGTCCGCGTAGGGTCTACCGTGAAAAAAGTTGCAATTGCGAAATAAGCATATCAATCATCTGCAACAAAAAATATCGGTGCAAATCACCTAAACTAACGGGATGTACTTCTTGGTGCATCCCATTTTGCTACTATTCCGCCAATAGGAATCGTGTAATTTCAATCAGCAATCACGGATGCCAATCCGCTTCGGCGATGCTGATTAAAGCGCACACACAACTGCGCCCCACTCTAATGACGATAATCAAAAAAAGCGTCCATGGTCCGTATAAATTCACAGAAAAAATGTACCTTTGCAAGATAAGACATAACTAATATAGAATGGAATTAAAGAGACTGATAGCAGAATGTACCGCATATGACTTCAAGGTGATGCTCGAAGAAAAGAAACCTAAGAGTTGGTTGAAGAGTGTAAGTGCTTTTGCCAACGGCTTGGGTGGTTCTCTTTTCTTTGGCATAGATAATGATGGTATGGTCAAAGGTCTTGATGATGTGCAGCATGTATGCGAAGCTATCAGTAGTAAGATTCGAGATTATATGGATCCTCTGCCAGAGGTGGAAATGATTCCTCGTGAGGTAGATGGTTTACACATCTTGCAACTCAAAGTCAATGCAGGGCATTACACACCATATTACTATGTTGGTGATGGTCAGCGCATTGCCCTTGTCCGTATTGGTGATGAGAGCCTTCCTGCCACGGCAGAGCAAATGGTACGCTTGGTGCTGAAAGGTTCCAATAAAACCTACGATTCCCTTCACACAGATTATAAGGTTGAAGACAATGCTTTCACGATATTAGCGAACACATTCAAAGACCGCACCAAACAAGAATGGGACAAGAAGTATCTATTATCGTTTGGACTGGTAACTGTTACAGGGAACCTTACGAATGCCGGCGCACTGTTTGCCGATGACTGCCCATTGTGGCAATCTCGCCTATACTGCACACGTTGGGACGGAACAGAAAAGGGCGATGCCATCAACGATGCAGAGTTTACAGGCAATGTCCTCATGCTTCTTCGCGAAGCCATGAACTTTGTGAAATCCAACACAAAGAAAGGCTGGGAGAAACTACCCGATGGACGAAAGAACAAACCCGAGTATGCAGAACGTGCAGTTCTTGAAGCTATGGTAAACCATTTCATCCATCGCGACTATACCGTTATGGGTGGCGAGGTACATCTTGACATCTACGATGACCGACTCACCGTTACATCCCCTGGAGGAATGTACAATGGCATGTTGATACAGGACTTAGACATCGCAGACGTTTCTTCCGAAAGACGCAATCCTATCCTTGCGAATGTGATGGCTCAACTTGACTACATGGAGAAACGAGGTAGCGGACTTACACGCATCTGCAATGAGACTAAGGCATTGGATGGGTACATGGATGAACTGAAGCCAAAATTCAAATCAACCCAAACCCAATTCCAGACCCTCATCTTTGCCTCCACCGGCACCTCAAATGTCGGAGACCATGACGGAGATGTGTCGGAGACGAAACTCACTGAGCGCCAGCAGAAAATCCTCAATCTCATTAAAGAGTTTCCGACAATCACCGGCAAGCAAATGTCGGAGACATTGTCGGTGAGCCAACGCACTATCGAACGTGACCTTTCTGCATTACAAAAGAAAGGTGTTTTGAAGCGTGAAGGCAAGGATAATGATGGGACTTGGATTGTACTTAAATAACGTGAGTTCAACGAAAATAACTAAAAGATAGCGAGTTGGTTATCTATTTCTCGCTCTATCTGGAGCATTGGTTTATTAGGGAAAAAGCAATAGGCTGCGAGGCCAGACATGAGGTTGCTGACGAAATTATGAAACAATCGGTGCCTTAAGTGCTCCACTAGTGCCATGTTCTTGAGTTCATCGTTGATGGTCTCTATTATGGCTCGTTTTCTGAGCAGCACCTTGTCGGAGATGCTCATTAGCGAGTTCTTCATCTTGTTTTTTATTTCATTACCTAAAGAAGCAGGTTCTATATCCAAGGCTACGATGCAGTATCTTGGGCAAAAACTGACAAAAAATCGCATTTTATGCCCAAGTTCTTTACTCATTTTTACCAAACACGACATACTTTTTTTGATGGAATTTTGAGTAGTACTATCGTTGTAACAGTCGTATATTTTGGATATTACAACATATTATTCCGGGCAAAAACTATAAAAAATTGAAACTTTTTGCCCAAGATAATAAACTATTCCAATTATTCTTCCTCCCTTTGTAATATGATTTTAAGGCATTGCAAATGCCCATTTCATAACTCAAATCTTTAGATGCTTTTTTTCATAACAGTGGAATCTTCTTTTACAAATAAACGCAGAAGGTGAACAATCCCGGATTCATTAATTATCCCCCTCGCAGTTTAATTAAAAAAGGAGATAGTGCAAGTATTATCGAGCAATAACCTTTATCTTTGTCGCTTTAGACAACGGCATAATTCTTTTCAGGTGATTTTGCCGCGATATTTATATGAGATATGCAAATTTTTGGGCAACATCTCATATCCGCTCTACATCACTCACTTTCCGCTCATCTATATGCAGAAAGGTTGGGCATTCTTGCTTCAAGACGCACCTCTCGAGCAACATATTATGGTGTCGATAAGCATATTATGCATAGCAATAGCTATGGCCTGGGCGGCGCTAAAACTCTACGATGAACCGGTGCGCGAATGGCTCAAAAATCGCTTATTACCTCGTAAATAACCGTTATTTTGGCACTGTGTAAGCCTCTCAAAAATGGCAAAAAAGGTGCAATCGGCGCGTCTGCAATCTATAGTGTGAATCAGAGTAGCAGAGTGTGATATTAGCACTCGACAATTTTGTTTTCTCACGGTTTGTGGTTAATTTTGCACACGCATAAGGCGCAGTGCGCTTGCAAAACCGGAACTTTTTTAAAAAAATAACCATTATTATCACTCACTAATGACTACAAAAGCTACTCAAGGCTACAGCCGCGCTTTCTGGGTGAGCAACACCGTGGAAATGTTTGAGCGTATGGCGTATTATGCCATATTTATAGTTATCACTCTCTATCTCTCCAACACGCTGGGATTCAACGACCTCGAGGCGAGTATGATTTCCGGTCTTTTCTCGGGCGGTCTCTACTTGCTGCCCATCTTCACAGGTGCCTATGCCGATAAGATTGGCTTCCGACGCGCTCTCATCATAGCTTTCACACTACTCACGGTGGGTTATTTGGGCTTGGCTATGCTGCCCACATTCTTGCAAAGCACCGGACTGGTGGAATATGGCGAAGTGACCCGTTTCACCGGACTCCCCGACTCCTCGCTGCGCTGGATTATTGTGCCCATTATGATTATCATAGTGGTGGGCGGCTCTATCATCAAATCCACCATCTCGGCTTCGGTGGCTAAAGAGACTACAAGCGAGAACCGCGCCCGCGGATACTCCATTTTCTATATGCTTGTCAATATCGGCTCGTTCTCGGGAAAATCGATTATCGACCCGTTGCGCCACTTGATAGGCGAACAGGCCTACATCACCATCAACTATTTCTCGGCATTTATGACTCTGGCAGCGCTCTTGGCTGTGATATTCCTCTATCGCTCGGTGCACACCGCCGGCGAGGGCAAGAGCATGCGCGACATTGGCGCCGGCTTTGTGCGTGTGTTCACCAATTGGCGATTGGTGGCGCTCATCATCATTGTCACCGGATTTTGGATTGTGCAGCAGCAGCTCTATGCCACTATGCCGAAATATGTTATCCGCATGGCGGGCGAAGCGGCTCGCCCGGGTTGGATAGCCAACGTAAATCCGCTCGTGGTGGTGTGCTGTGTGGGATTTATAACCCGACTCATGGCTAAGCGCTCTGCCATCACATCTATCACCATAGGCATGTTCCTAATCCCGCTCTCGGCCACACTTATGGCGTTCGGCAATCTGTTAGGAAACGATATATTCGCCGGCATCTCTAACATCACGCTCATGATGATAGTGGGCATAGTGTTCCAAGCGCTCGCCGAGTGCTTCATTTCGCCTCGCTATCTCGAGTATTTCTCGCTGCAAGCGCCTAAGGGCGAAGAAGGGCTTTACTTGGGATTCAGCCACTTGGATTCGTTCCTGTCGTCGATATTCGGATTTGGCATCTCGGGCGTTTTGCTCACTAAATATTGCCCCGACCCTGCCCTCTTCGAGAGCCGCGCTGCTTGGGAGGCGGCAAGCGCCAATGCTCACTACATCTGGTATTATTTCGCTGCTATTGGCTTGATTTCAGCCATCTCGCTGCTCATATTTGCGCTTATCACACGCCACATCGACCGCAAAAAGCGCATCGAAGCGGCTTGATGTGCCTCTCGATAGTATTACGGCCACTAACCGGCCGATTCTACTAATATATTATGAAAAAATCTAATGTAAAATTCGTGGGACGATGGTCGTCGTGCTCATGGCACCGATTCAACCGCAAAGCCTATTCTGCCTTCTGCAGCATAGGTCGCGAGGTGCGCATCGGGGTCTTGGCTGTGTCCACTCTCTGCGTGGCAAGCGTGGCTGAAGCCGCTCATCTGAGCGCTCCGCTTTGCGAAACCACCGACGATGGTGACGATGCACTCGACTATCAACTCGACGAACTGGAGGTGACCGGGAGTCTCGCTCCATTGCAAGCCAATCAGGCGGCACGCATTGTAGCCACCATTGGCCGTGACGAAATTGCGCAGGCGGCTGCGCTTAGTGTTAACGATTTGCTGAAACTGGCGCTCGGAGTGGATGTGCGGCAGCGTGGCGCTTTCGGTGTGCAGACCGATATCTGCATCGATGGCGGCACCTTCGACCAAGTGACCATCTTGCTCAACGGCGTGAACATAGGTAACCCGCAGACGGGACACCTTTCAGCCGATTTCCCCGTGGCTATCGACGATATTGTGCGCATTGAGGTGCTTGAGGGTGCAGCCTCGCGCAGCGTGGGTGGCAGCAGTTTCAGCGGCGCGGTAAACATTGTTACCAAGCCCGATGCCCGAAGCCATGTGGCTGTGAATGCCGAGGGCGGTTCGTATGGCAGCTTTGGCGCCGGCGCTCGCGCCAACTATTCGGGAAGCAATTCTTCGCATCAACTTTCGCTTGGCTATCGCCGAAGCGACGGTGGCACCGAGAATAGTGTTTTCAACCGTCAAAACGCTTTCTATCAGGGATTTGCCAATAGCAGCGATGTCGACATCGACTGGCAACTTGGCTACTCGCGTCAGGACTATGGCGCCAACACGTTCTACTCGGCTGCCTACCCTAACCAGCATGAGCAAAACAGCCGAATATTCGCCGCCGTTAAGGCTGAAACCAAAGGCCGCGTGAAATTCTTGCCTTTAATCTATTGGAACCGTTCTACCGACCATTTCGAACTCATCGAGGGCTCTGATGTGGGCGAAAACTTCCACCGAACCGACGTTTTCGGCGCTCGCCTCAACACCAATTTCATCTGGGCGGCGGGCAAAACGGCTTTCGGTGCCGATGCGCGCAACGAGGGCATTCTGTCATCCAATCTCGGACGGCCGCTCGAGGAGTCGGAATATGTGAAAGTGTCGGGCGAAGATGTGTTCTACAACAAGCGCGACAATCGCACCAATATCAGCTACTTTGCCGAGCACAATGTGCTGCTGCACCGCGTGACCATTTCGCTTGGCGTGGTGGCTAACATGAATACGGCTCTCGACTCGCGGTTTCGATGGTATCCGGGCATTGATGTCTCCTATCGCCCTGCCTCTAACTGGCTATTCACCGCTTCGTGCAACAAGGCGTTCCGTATGCCCACCTTCACCGACCTCTACTACAAAAGTCCCACCACCGAGGGAAATGTGGGTCTGCGACCTGAGCAGACGCAGAGCTTTATGCTTGCTGCCAAATATCGCAATGCGGCTTTCAACGCCACCGTGCGCGGATTTATGCATCGCGGCAAGGATATGATCGACTGGGTGATGTATTCGGCCGACGATAAATATCATTCAGCCAATTTCCGCCTCAACAATGTGGGCGTAGAAGCCCTCGCCAATGTGTCGTTCCCGCAAATCTTTGGTCCTCGATGCTTGCTGCAGACGCTCTCGGTGGGTTATACCTATATTCACCAAAAGCGCTTCGACGATGTGGAGGTGTTCAAAAGCAATTATGCGCTCGACTATCTGCGCCACAAGTTCACCGCCAATCTCTCGCATCGCATAGTGAGCCACCTCTCGGCTTCGTGGAATCTGCGCTGGCAGGACCGCATGGGTGGATACATCGAATATGTCGACCACAAGGCCACCGGCAATCTCATCGAATACAAGCCTTATGCCGTGCTCGACCTAAAGGTGCAATGGACTCGCCCATCCTACCAACTCTGGGCGAGCATCAACAACCTCACCAACCACACCTACTACGATTTCGGCAATATCCCTCAGCCGGGAATCTGGGTGATGGCGGGCGGCAGCTTCCGTCTCAATTTTTAGCATTTAGGTGAGAGATAAAAAAAATAATTGTTGTATTACCAAAAATATCCCCCTCGGCATGCTGTGGCATACGCCTGCAGCATATAGCGAGGGGGATTACTGTTTTCAGAAAAAGGGGAACGACGGGAGGCTATGCCATCACCACGCGCATGTGTGCCTTAGGATAGCGCAGCACCAAGCAACTTGCCTCGGTGAGCACTATGGCATCGGTGTTGCGCTGGCCCGATGCCTTGAGGTTGAGCGCCTCGGTGCCGAAGGGCAGATGGCTATACTTCTGCAGATACTCGGGATCGATAATCATAGCATCGTTCTCCATACCACATTCGTCGAACACCTCCGAGAGGAGCACATAGAGGGTGCCGAACTTGCTGCGGAGTTCGCTGAAGTCGATACCCCACTTCACCACGCTCTCGCCGGCGTTAACCACCTTGCTGTAGGTAAGTTTGTTGAGGCGTCCTATAAAGCCCGACCCGCCTATGAGCACCTTGCGCTTGCTGCCGGCATTGCCGGTGAAGGCTTCGCGCATAAGGTCGACGATGGTTTCCTCGGTAAATGCTCCGGATTCGTAGGCAAATTCCTTGCCGGCTTGATTCCAGATGCCGCCGGTGAAGTAGACATATTCGCGCTTCACGGGGTCGTAAATCTTGCGCTTGGAGCCGAAGAGGAAACACTTCTCCATGCCAAGGCGCATATCGTAGATAGCTGCCTCGCCCTGGTCGTTGAGAGTCCATCCTATCTCCTTATTCGCCATCTTGTGAAGCACCGATTGCTCCACCTGTGCCTTGAATATCTGGCAATACTGGCGGGCGCGTTGCGGCAATGCCTCAAACTGAGGGGTTTGCACATCGAGTTCGGTGGCGGCGCGACCCATGCGTATGAGCACGGTGCCCTCGGCTATGTCGGGGATGCAACTTTCCATGTCGCCCACGGTTTTGCCGTTTACCGCCATTACATTCATAGTGCCGTCTTCGCTCTTCGACACCACATAGAGCACGAGGTCGAACTTCGATTCGCGAGTGCCGTCGTAGCCCTTCACGCCTTGCACCAATATGGTGTCGCTAACGTCGAATATGGCATCGTTGTTGGTGTGAAATGGTGCTCGCACATTCGACTCATCGGCAAAACTGCCCGATGGTCCTTGCACGGCAGTTTTCAAGGTGGTCGACGTAGGCTTGGTGTCGACATTATAATAGTCTACCACCATGCTCCCGCTACGCTTTGAGCCTGCCAAGCGCGATAGTTGGTCCACCGGCGTTGCCATAGGGCGAATGCGGGTTATCTGCTTATCGATTTCGCTGAGCAGATAGTCGCTGCTGCTCTGATGCACCACATCGGTGGTTAGCGGACCGTTCACCACATGTTCGCCGCCTTCGATGCCTGCCACAAGGGCAAACGCCATAGTGGCTGCACTCTCGGCATACGCCCAATCGATGAGCATGGCTATGATTACCACGGCTGCTGCTGCCAGAGCCAACTCGTTGCTGTGGGCTTGTGCCCATCGTTTCATTCGCTTCATGATGTTTTCCATGATTCAGTTGTGTTTTTTAAAAATTTAAGGATGTTACAAAAAAAAGATTGATTGTGTGTCGGTGGGGCATTTCGCCCGATGTGTAATCTATTCCAAATCCCAAATGCTCCGGCGGGCAAATCGTGGGGTCACGCTATTGCGCTTGGCTATGCTCTCTGCATCGCTCTCAAAGCGGTGAAGGGTGGCGATTTTCTCGTTTTTGCCTCGCAGATAGCCCTCGTTGTCGGCTGCGCTCACATCGCGGTCGTGGGTGATGCCGGCAAGCATTATGGCTATGGCATCGTCGTTCACTTCGCCGCGACAAATGCTTCGGCACAACTCTTTGAGCTTAGCCACATCGTCGGCATCGAGCGCCTGTGCGGCTGCCGCATCGTCGATGGCAAGTTCTGCCAGCAACCAGGCATCGCTCTGAGGCACATCGGCCGCAGGCTGTTCCATTGGTGTGTTTTCGTTGTTCATAGTCTTCTTTTGTTAATGTTGTTTGTTGTTGGTTTTGTGTGTTTACTCTGTTTCGAAGCCTCGGTGTGTATTCACGATGCAAAGATGGCACATTTCTGCGCCGCAAATATTATCAAAAAATCCCAACGCCGCAATTCTTTTTGCCGCGCTGGGATTTTTCTTATTATTATCTGCATTCTGGACAGTGCTTTCAATCCACCCACGAACTTACTGGCTTGTCTCTCCTTTTGAATTTTCCGTCTTTACGCACATACCATATCACATTGCCCGTACTACTGCTCGTTCTACGCTTAACCGCTATCAGATTCGGAGCAACGGAAATCTCTTCGATTAGTGGGAACGACTCAAACCAAATGTGACCTTCTTGCCGCCTTACTCCACGCCCCACCGATAGGTAGTCGCGCAGTTTAGTTTCATTTCCGGCATTTACAGGCAGAATCTCGCCCTTATACAACACACCACCCACATATTTCGATAATGTCAGTTTCACAAAGTAGGTCATACATAATGCGCCACGCGGAATAGCCGGCGTTATACTTTGGGTTTCAAATCTTCCTGATTCCTCAAATGTATGGTCATAAAACGTGCTCGTTGTATCAGCATTATTGGCATACTTATACACCGTTATCACCTCAGGGAACACCCTGAATTTAGGCCTCGTCTTGTTCTCGCGCTCAAACGCAGCATATTCTTGCTTCACCACTTCTGCCAAAATTCTATCATCTACCGAATTTTTCGAGCATACATTATCGGAATAGGCTTTCCATTCCGCAAAAAACTCTTCTAACCTATCGGAGGTCAAAGTGCGATAATGCTTCAAAAATGGCTGCCCATTACAAGCCAGAGATACCGCAAAAAACAGCACTAAAAATATCGATTTATTCTGCATGTTCAAACTCCTTTCTGCCAAAGATTTCTCAACGCTACAAATATATGCATTTTCCCCGATATCGCCACACTTTGGGGATTCAAAATCATCCACTTTCAAGCAAAAACCTCCACCGCAGCACTGCTTTGGTAACCTCTAGATTTAAATATGGGAGAAACGATCTTCATTATGCGATTAAACATAGTCACTTGTGAGTAACTAAGTCAACGCCTGTTTGTATTTTTGATTACGGCTATTAGGCTTGTCGGGATTAGTCATCACCAAGAATCCGCCCTCTATAAGGGGGTCAATATAGCGATACTTCACATTATATCTATATTTGAGCCCAAGATGTTCCATAATTTCAATTATACTCCGAGGTGTATCACAAAAATCAATTATATCATTAAGTGTTCACTTAACTTAGTCACTTTTTCTTCATCAGTGACCAAGTTAAGTGATAAAGAAGGCCTCACTATAACCTCAAAAGCAGTAATCTTATCCACATTGAACACCGCTTCAGGATTACCATTCTCTTGCAACAAGTTCTTTACACGTTGAATTCCACGATTGAACATGTTTACGTATTTCAATCCACGCATAGCCTCTGCAACAATAGGATTACGATAATCATTTACCGTGGGGAAATTTTCCGGACGCGCTTTTCCTACACTTTTTTTAGTCTATTCTGTGGATTTATTTTAACTTTGCCATCACAAAACCATTATTATATTATGAAACGACTTATCTTTAGCATATCCATAGCGCTCTCTCTCATCACTCTCAGCATTGCCGGATGCTCTTCGGCGGCTAAAAGCAACCAAAATGCCGCTGAAGCGGAGTCGGCCGATGCTGCGATGCCGGCTGCCGATTTCAATGCCGACAGTGCCTATGCTTTTGTGGAGGCGCAGTGCGCTTTCGGTCCGCGTGTGCCCGGAAGCGATGCTCATTCGCGCTGCGGCGACTATCTGGTGCATCAACTCAAAAAATATGGTGCCATTGTCACCGAGCAGAAAGCCAAATTGAAGGCTTTCGATGGCACTACGCTTAACATGCGCAACATCATTGCCTCCTACAACCCCAATGCCGAAAAGCGCATCTTGCTCCTCGCGCACTGGGATTGCCGCCCGTGGGCCGACAGTGATGCCGATCCTGCCAACCACGCCCTGCCGGTGATGGGTGCCAACGATGGCGCAAGCGGTGTGGGCGTATTGCTCGAGATAGCCCGCGCTTTGCATGCTCGTCAGGCGCAGGTGGGTGTGGACATTATGCTTGTCGACGATGAGGATTGGGGCAATCACGACGGCAACGAGGAGTCGTGGGCGCTCGGCTCGCAATATTGGACCAAGAACATGCACATCAAGGGCTATCGCCCGGCTTTCGGCATTCTGCTCGATATGGTGGGTGCCTACGGCGCTAAGTTCTATCAGGAATACTACTCTACCGCCTATGCCCAAAGTGTGGTGACCGAGGTGTGGAACATAGCTCACCGCTTGGGATATGGCGCCATGTTCCCCAAGGAGCAAGGCGGCGGCATTACCGACGACCATGTGTTTGTTAACCGTGCCGGAATACCGTGCATCGACATCATCGACATGCGCCCGGGCACCGAACACGGCTTTTTCCCACATTGGCACACCACCGCCGACACTATGCAGAACATCGACCCCGCCACTCTCAAAGCCGTGGGCTCGGTGGTGCTTACTCTCATCTATAGCATGTAAAAATTGCCTTATTAGTGGTACTTTTTACGCATCACCGGCTTTTGCTAAAAAAAGTTTGCTATCTTTGCACAGTTAGCCCCGGTTGGGCTCCTGATTCGGGCCAATCAGCCGTCCACGGAAGCCGTTTGAGGCTCTCTTATGCAATCTATTATTCAACTAAAAACCTTTTCAGATAATCGATATTTATGAACATATTTCCGAGTCTTCAGTCATTCAATAATCTCCTCATAGTGATGTCGGTGCTCGCCGTGATAGTGTTTGTGGCGCTGCACTTCGTAAATGCCGGCTACGGCATGATGTACAACAAAAAATGGGGCATAAGCGTCAACAACAAATTGGGATGGGTGCTTATGGAGCTGCCCACGGTGGTGGTGATGTCGCTGCTTTGGTGGTCGTCGTCGCGCACTTTCGACACCGTGCCGCTCATCTTCTTCGTGCTGTTTCAGATTCACTATGTGCAGCGCACTTTTGTGTTTCCGCTGCTGATGCGTGGCAAAAATCGCATGCCGCTCATTATCATACTTTTCGGTTGGATTTTCAATATCGCCAATGCCTACATTCAAGGCGGATGGATTTTCTATCTCTCGCCTGCCGGCACTTACAGCCCCGATTGGCTGTTCAAGCCGCAGTTTATTGCCGGCTTGATAGTGTTCTTCATAGGTTTTGTTATCAATCTCAACAGCGACTACATTATTCGCAATCTGCGCAAACCGGGCGACACTCGCCACTACATCCCTCGCGGTGGCATGTATCGCTATGTGTCGAGCGCCAACTACTTTGGCGAGTGGCTCGAATGGGTGGGCTTTGCCATCTTCACTTGGTCGGCTGCCGGAGCTGTGTTTGCTCTCTGGACTTTCGCCAACCTCGCCCCGCGTGCCAATAAGATTTACCACCGCTATGAGCAGGAATTTGGCGACGATTTCAAGCGTCTGAAACTCAAGCGCATGATTCCGTTTATCTATTAAGCGTTCGCCGCGATATAATTTATTAGTCAACATTATTTTTTTAATGATATGGACTGCACCAAAAATTCCGAGCAGCAATTGCTCTTCACTCCCGTAAAGATAGGTCCTATAGAACTCCGCAACCGTTCTATTCGCTCGGCTGCTTTCGAGGATATGTGTCCCGGCAACAACCCCGGACAGCAACTCTACGACTACCACATGTCGGTGGCGCGTGGCGGCATCGGCATGACCACCATAGCCTATGCGGCTGTCACTCGCAGCGGTTTGTCGTTCGAAAAACAACTTTGGATGCGCCCGGAGATTGTGGCTGATTTGCGCCGAATTACCGACGACATTCACAGCACCGGCGCCAAGGCTTCGATTCAACTGGGCCACTGCGGCAATATGTCGCACCCAAGCACTGCCGGACAGATTCCCATCTCGGCAAGCACGGGCTTCAACCTCTACTCGCCCACTATAGTGCGCGGTATGCGCGACGATGAAATTCGCCAAATGGCTGTGGAGTTTGGCAATGCCACTCGCCTCGCCAAAGATGCGGGCTTCGACTGTGTGGAGATTCACGCCGGCCACGGCTACCTCATAAGCCAATTCCTCTCGCCTTACACCAATCATCGCCGCGACAAATGGGGCGGCGACCTCGAGCATCGCATGGACTTTATGCGCCTATGCATCGAGGAGGTGCTCAAAGCGGCTGCCGGCGAGATTGCCGTGGTGGTAAAAACCAATATGCGCGACGGTTTTAAGGGCGGCAACGATTTGCCCGAAGGCATTATCATAGCTCAGGAACTCGAACGCTTGGGCGTGGATGCCCTGGTGCTCAGTGGCGGGTTTGTGAGCAAAGCGCCTATGTATGTAATGCGCGGAAGCATGCCGCTGCAGAGCATGACCGAATATATGGATTGCTGGTGGCTGAAATATGGCGTGCGCTGCGGTGGCGGCAAACTCCTCATCAAGAATGAGCCATATAAGGACTTGTATTTCCTCGACGATGCCCTTGAGGTGCGCCGCAATGTGAAGTTGCCTCTCATCTATGTGGGCGGTTGCGTGTCGCGGTCGGGCATCGAGAAGGTGCTCCACAGTGGTTTTCATGCCGTGCAGATGGCTCGCGCGCTCGTCAACGAACCCGACTTCGTCAATCGCATGGCGCAGGGCGAGGAACGCTGCGGTTGCGACCACGTCAACTATTGCATAGCGCGCATGTATTCCATCGATATGAAGTGCCATCAGCACTGCACCGACTTGCCTCGAAACATAGTGAAGGAAATAGAAAAAATAAAGCGCCGCAATGCAGAGTAATCAGAAACTGATAGCCCACTCCGATGCCATGATGACGGCGCTCGTAACCGGTGCTTCAAGCGGCATCGGCCTCGAATTTTGCCGTCAACTCGCCTCGATGGGCATCAACATTTTGATGATTAGCAACCAAATGGAGCAACTCGCCGCTGCTCGCGACGCTCTCGCCAAGGAGCATCCCGACCAACGGTTCTGGGCGCACTATCGCGACCTCTCGGAGCCTGATGCCGCCGACGAAATTTTCGACTTCTGCTCTGCCAATGGCATCGTGGTGGATATTCTCATCAACAACGCGGGAATTTTCGACTTCAAGGAAATCACCGCCACCACGCCGGAGCGAATCAGCCTTTTCGTCGACTTGCACATGCGCACCACTTCATTGCTGTGTCTGCGCTTCGGCAGCGAGATGAAGCGCCGCCGCCAGGGGTATATCCTCAACATGTCGTCGATGTCGTGCTGGATGCCTATGCCGGGCATAGGCATGTATGCCGCCACCAAAAGCTACATCCGCGTGTTCTCCCGAACGCTTTACCTCGAACTCAAAGAGAGTGGCGTGGGCGTCACCGTGGCTTGCCCGGGCGGCATTGCCACCGACCTCTTCGGCTTGCCGCGCAATCTGCAGCGCCTCGGCGTGCGTCTGGGCGCGCTTGCCACACCTGAAGCGTTCGTTAAAGGTGCTCTCAAACGATTGTTTGCGCACAAAAAACAATATATTAACGGTTTTATTAACCGATTAGCAATTTTATTTGTATCTTTGTTACCTGACAGAATACGACTCATTGTGAAACATAAAATGCTCGATAATAAATAAATTATGGCACAAAACGACTCTCTTTACATAATCACCGGCGCTACCGGAGGTCTCGGTAGAGCTGTTTCGGTGGCTCTCGCTCTTGAGGGTAAACCTCTCGTGTTGGCTTGCCGCAACGTGAATGCTGCGGCTATTTTCGCTCGCGAACTGATAGCAAAAACCGGCAACGAAGATATTACGGTGCTCAAACTCGACCTCGCTTCGTTTGAGGGCGTTCGCTCTTTTGTGGCTGACCTCAAGGAACTTAACCGCCCTGTGGCTGCCCTTATCAACAACGCCGGAGTTATGACTCGCGATAGCCGCATCACCACCGATGGCTTCGAACAGACCGTGCAGGTCAACTACCTCAGCACGGCTTTGCTTAGCATTCTCACCGCTCCGCTCATCGAGATTGGCGGCAGAATCGTGTTCACCACTTCGCTCACTCGACTCATGAGCCGAATCCCCGAACAATTCCCCTACGAAAGCAATTTCTCGCAACTCGGCACTTATGGCCGCAGCAAACTCGCCATCACTTTGTTTGCCGTTTACCTTACCACAGTGCTCAAAACTTCGGGTATCCTCGTGGAATGTGCCGACCCGGGCATCGTTAACACCAATATGATTACGCTCAACCGTTGGTTCGACCGCATTGCCGACGTTGTGTTCCGCCCTATTATCAGCACTCCGTCGGAGGGCGCTCAGTCCACTCTCAAGGCGCTCGAAGCTTCCGAATCGGGACTCATTTTCCACGGCGACGAAACCAAACGCGTGGTTTCCATCCTCAAGGATAAAAACATGTTTGTAAATCTGCTCAACAACACTCTCCGCATCCTCAACAAGGAGAAAGCTAAATAAGAAGAATCCCCCCGCGGCTCCTCAACCGAAGCTGCAATCAAAAAATAAGCACTGCAATCACCCCACACACATCGGGATTATTGCAGTGCTTTATTGCATTATTTAAGGTCCGACCTAAGCCCTGCTCAGAATGAGGCTCAGCCGCCGGCATTTATTGCTTATCAAGGCTATGCACCAACTGCTGATTGATGGCTCTGATGCGCTTTTCGTCCATCTTTACCACCTTGCGGTCGTAGGTCATAAAGCCGTTCACTTCCATCTCCACGTCGGTGGTTTGAGTGTAAACCGCTGCCGAGAACCCGCGTGCCACCAAATTGAGCAACTGCATGGCATACTCCTCATATTGGTCGGTCACCTCCTTCGATGAGTTGAACTTCACATAACCCCAGTTGTTCTGATCGTTCCACAAGTGGTCTTTCACCGGATAACCAATGCCGCCATATTCGCCGAGCACGTTCACGCGCTGTGCATCGTAGAGATACATTGCCGGTCCGGGATAGTTGTGAAGGTCGATGATGTCGCCACAGGTATAGAAATTGCCTCCGCTGGCGGGATTTACCAAGCGCGTGGGATCCATTTTCTTGGTCCATGCCGCTATTTCCGGGCACTTAAATTGTCCCCAAGCTTCGTTGAAGGGCACCCACACATTGATGCAGGGATGGGTGGAGAACTGCTCCACTATTTCTTGCCATTCCTTGCGATAGTTGGCTTCGCTCTCTTCGCTGCGCACCATCTCTTCGCCATCGAAATATTGATGCATCTGCCATCGAGGATTGCGGTCGCCGCTGGGCATATCTTGCCATACGAGGATGCCTATCTTGTCGCAATAGGTGTACCACAACTCGGGTTCCACTTTCACGTGCTTGCGTATCATGTTAAATCCCCATTCTTTGGTCTTTTCGAGGTCATAGATAAGGGCTTCGTAGCTCGGGGCTGTATACAAGCCGTCGGGCCACCATCCTTGGTCGAGCGGACCGAAATTGAACAGGTCGGCATTGTTGAGCTGCAT
This sequence comes from bacterium, assembly GCA_004563195.1. Lineage (GTDB taxonomy): Bacteria > Bacteroidota > Bacteroidia > Bacteroidales > Muribaculaceae > SFTJ01. Next base: position 34,881 of record SFTJ01000002.1, on the reverse strand, counting down.
GCGCACTATGCCGTTGGCGTCGCGCTTGGCGCTAACTTTGCGCATTGCCACATAGCTCTTCACCTTATCCACTTGTTTGCCACCCGACTTCAAAGTCACTTGCACATCGTAGAGGAATGGGCTGTCGGGCGACCACAACTTGGCATCGGCGGGCATTGCCACCACTATGGGGCATCCGTTGATGCTCTTGCCTTCTGCCACCACCTTGGCGCCTTCGAGCACGCGCACCTCGGTCACTGTGCCTTGCTTGCATCCTGTGGCTTCCACAGCGAAGTCGATGGTGTGATTATCGATGTCGGCTGTTGCCTTCACGCGCTGCACATGTGTAGCCGACACGGGTTCCAACCATACAGTCTGCCAGATGCCTGTCACCTGCGTATACCATATCCCTTGAGGATTGCGCACTTGCTTGCCGCGTGGCTGATAGCCGCTGTCGGTGCCGTCGTACACGCGCACATCTATCACATTTTCGCCTCCTGCATTGAGCGCCGCTGTGATGTCGAAGCCAAATGCTGTGTATCCGCCTGTGTGGCTGCCTACTTTGATGCCGTTAATCCACACATCGGCTCGCCAATCTACCGCTCCGAAGTTGAGCATCACATTGCTGCCTTTCCACGATTTTGGCACCGTAAAACTGCGTCGATACCACAATTCCTGATTCTCAGCCACGCGTTTGCCCACACCCGAGAGACTCGACTCGATGCAGAACGGCACCAATATCTCGCCATCGTAGGCGCTCGGTGTGGCGGCTCCGCGATTGGTGATGGCATATTGCCACAAGCCATTGAGGTTCTGCCACGCATCGCGCTGCATTATTGGGCGTGGATATTCTGCCCATACATTATTCACATCGATGTTTTCTGCCCATTTGGTCTTGATTTTGTCGCCGGCAGGTGCATACTGCGCACTCATCGCCGCGGTTATCATCGTCAACATTGCCAACGATGCCACCAATCGTTTTTTTAATGTATTCATCTGTGTTCAGTTTTTGGGGTGTTTATGTTTTTTGTTAATTTGTAGCTATTTCCATTATCGGCAAAGGTAATCTTGCCTCATTGGCTTTCTGATTTACAAATATAACTATCAATTCGTTTGTTTCATCCTTTCGCTCTCCTTTTTATGCTCATTTTATGGGCAAAATTAAAATTTAAGGTAATTTTACCACATAATATTTGCATTTTACCTTTTCTCGTATTATCTTTGCATCGGTAATCGAAACGGCAAACTGAGAAACACACCAATATGACGATTACCACACAATCAACCCCTACTTTAACCAAAAACAAACGATAGAATCATGAAAAACACAAAATCACAAATGCGTCAATTGCGCGACAAGGAGTTTCTGGAGGCTTATCGCAAGGTGGCGGCAGAGATGCTGCAAAGCAAGCGCCCGTTTGTGCGACGCGAGGCCATAAAGCGTGCCATTTGGTCGGGCCGACCGCTCTATTACCTCAGCTACAATCGCACCTACACCGTTATGCTTCACTATATGGCTCACGGCGATGTGCCGCTTAAGGCGCGCGAACAGCGCGCCATGTGGCTCGAGATTGCTTCGGTGGTGATGGACCAACTCCAAAAACGCCCCTACCTATCGCTCCCGCAAGCCATAGCTCGAACGCTTGCCACGGCTCATGCCTCGCGTTTCTTCATAAGCGAGGCTTATGCCTACAAACTCCTCTATCGCATTATGCGCGAACGAAAAAGCGCTAAACGCGCCTGAATGTTCATTTTATTAATTACCATTATTCTAAAAAACACACACATTTTCTTATGATTACATCCAACCCCACCCACACGCTCTCGGTGGCTATCGACGTTGAGAGCCTTCTAAAGATGGTGTATGCCGAAAGCGCCTGGCGCTACTTCTCTCAAATAGCCGAAAACCAAACGTCTGTTCTTCTCGACAACGACCGACGAGCCATAGTCATTCCTTGGCTGCACGATGCCTTCGCTTCGCTTTGCTCGGCGCTTAAGGCTTATATCACTCGCCACAACTTGAGCTCGTTCGACGCCGATGGCATGCTCCGAATCGACATCGCTCACCATAAGCCGCTCACCTCGGCAGGCAGCGAAAGCATCAGCACACTCATTTCGCAGATTTTGTGGCTTTCGATTCTCGTAAAGGCCTACCCTGCCGTATCGCACTACGCCCAACGCCTCACTCACCACCACCGCAAGCTATTCACCATCCTCGCCCTCGACCAACAATAGGCGAAAAAACACAAAAAACCTCGAGTTCTCGGCGGAATCTATACTTTTTTAGCCACTTTCCGCCACGAACTCGGGGTTCTATTTAAATTTTCACAGATTTTTCTTACCACACAATTCCGTCCGACCTGGTCCGACCGGTCCGACCCCATAAAAAAGTCACACGCACCTCTCTTTCACGACACTTGTATCACCGACAGCACCGTAAGCACAATCACTGATATCAATATCAACACTATCACCAAATCCACCACAATGGTCAGCGCCACGGTGCGGATAATTGACGAACGGGTGCTCACACCGAACATTTGCTTATACACGATGGTCAATAACAGCACATGCAGCCACCACGGTATGATGGTAAAACTCGAGAGGTCGCCCTTAACGCCGAAGCATGCCAAGATTATTGCCACCAGCAGCACTTGATTGAAAATCAATATCTGCGCAAAAAACATCTCGGTGAAGTTGTAGTTCTGGCAACGTGGCGAGCACCTGAAAAATGCTTTGGTCAACACGGCATAGAGCAGACTCAGCACAAACAATCGCATCACAAGGGTTTTCGACATCAACGATTCAAAAGCAGCGGCCAACTCGCTCTTGCCCATACCGCGAATCGCCTTCACCACGCCCGACTCTTTGTCGATATGCACTTTCTTTGCCTTGCCTGTATTATCATCGGTAGATGTTATGGTGTCGTCGCGCAATATTTGTCCTAAAAGGTCCACTATGGTGTCGCCTTCCTCGTTCACTTCCACCGGCATACTTGCATCGGCTGTCTGCAGTGTGTCGACTAGGTTCTGCGTTGCTTCTTCGGCAGTAGTCAGCCCCACATAGTCGAGCACCAGGTCGCCTACGCTCTTTTCGCTATGCATCAACTTCGACCCCACATTGATGGCTGCCATGAGCAAGAGATACACGGCTCCGAGCACAAACAGCATCTTTATGGGTGGGAAATAGGGCTGTCGCCGTCCTTCTATATAGTCGGTTATCATATAGCCGGGACGAAGCAGCAGATGCACCAACGTGCGGGGCATACTTCGATTGCCGAAGCCCCACACGTCGAGTGTTCGCAGTATCATCGAGCGGAATGTGATGCGTGGTGTGTCGGCTGCTTGTCCGCATTCGGGGCAATACGCGCCCCGATACACGCGCCCGCAGTTCTTGCACTCCACATCTTCGGCATATTCGGCATGGGCGTAGTGCTGCGGCTTTTGCTGCCAATTTTGGTAGCGGCGCACTCGCTTGTTATACTTTTTTATGAGCAAAACGCACAGGCAGCGCACTCGGTGTGCTGCCGTTTTTGCCTTTTGCAATATGCCGAATATGGCTTCTTTCATCTCTCTTATCTTCCGCTTTTCGGGTCTTTACAGTTGATTATTCTTCCCAAACGAGGTATGCCGATACCAACCAGTGGTTCATCTTTTCGCCCACCGATGGCTGTGCGTTGGGGATGTCGATGCTCAAGGTGTGCTTGCCGGCGCTGATGCCGTCGAGCGATATCACCTTGGGTGCCACATCGGTGCCGGGACACCAGTTCGAGCGCGAGAGGTCGCTCGAGCCCAATGGCTCTTCTATCTCTTTTTCGGTATAGCCGTCCTCGCCGATATACGACGATGTGCGCTTTATCAGCCATACTCCGGTGCCGGGATTGAAGCGACGGAATGCGGCACAGTCGTCGCGCCACGGGGTGTAGCTGAGCACTTCCTTGCCGTCTACGCGCAGAATATTCACATTGGGCGTAAACTCATCGCCGCCACTATGGCCGCCGTGGCCGGTTACTATGTATTTCAGTCGCACATTCTTGGCGCCCTTAGGCAATTCGAAGTCGGCTTCGAGCGGCTGACGCGCAAAAAGGTCGGGGTATTCTTGTCCGATATAATACACGGTATTGACCACCGGAAGCACTTTCTGTCGGGTCAACTTATCGCACGATATGCGGCTTTCTTCAAAGTCCAAACGCACCGATACCACATAGCCGGGCTCGGTCCATGTGTCGATAAACACGCCCACATAGGCTTCGCCTTCGAGCTGCGAATAGAGGTCAGTGATGTCCTGCTCCCATTCCACACAATCGGCCCACTTGGGTATGTACACCGGGCGGCGGTGACGGGTGAGGGTATCGTCGGGCGAACTGAAATGACCTACGCCAAACGGGGTCATAAAGCGCATCAATTCGAGGGTGGGCACATAGTCGCGGTCGCCCACTATGCCCACAAATTTCTCATATTTCTTGGCATCTACTGCCGGGAACTTGCGCTCGCCCTTGGCTATTGAGAGCAAATTGATTGCCGACTCGCGCGGCAGCACAAAGCACGATCCGCTCTTGTCCCAACGGTCGCCATTCGACGCCAAAGTGACGTGTATCTTCACCTTTACATTGCGCTTATACTGCGGTACGGTGATTTTTTTCATCACTATGCGGCCGTTCACCAAGCGTATTATGCCATCGGCATCGGCTGCTTCGTAATTGCTTATCTTGTTGGGGTCGAAATGAACATTCTCTTTCTTGAACACTTCGATGCTACAATCTCCAACGGCACTATACTCTTTATGCTCCTTTGCCATTGCACTCGTGCTCATCAGCGCCACGATTGCTCCAAGCACCATTGTTCTAACCATAATTCTTTTTCTTAGGTTTGTCATAATTCTTTGTTCTGTTGAGTTATTTTTAAGGTTATCTATCTTTTCTGCTCAAAGATAATAAATCCCAAGCAAAATCGGGCAAATTTTCTTTCTAAAATACCGTTCGTTTGCAGCATTTCTAACATTTTTCATTACCTTTGCATCGTATTAGGCAGATGCATGTGCTTATCGCTCTGAGCTTCCTCGGCCTTGCACCTCGATACGATGTCAATCCCCATGACTATTATAATTTTTGATAAACAATACTTAATTATACTTTGCCTTTTATGTCTTTAGTAGAACGATTTTTAGAATTTGTGAAATTCGACACTCAAAGTGACGAAAACACCAACCTCACACCTTCCACTCCCGGACAGATGGTATTTGCCAACTATCTCAAAGGTGAACTCGAGAAAATGGGCTTGTGCGAAATCAGCCTCGACGACAACGGCTACCTCATGGCCACTTTACCTGCCAATACCGACAAAGCCGATGTCCCCACAGTTGGTTTCATTGCTCACATGGACACTTCGCCCGATATGAGCGGTCACAATGTGAAACCTCGCATCGTCTCCAACTATCCCGGCGGACCTATCACTCTAAACGAATCGCTCAATGTGGTGCTTAACCCCGAACAATTCCCCGAACTCAATGCCTACGTGGGCCAAGACCTCATAGTCACCGACGGAACCACTCTGCTCGGAGCCGACGACAAGGCTGGTATCGCCGAAATCATAGCCGCTGTGGAATATCTCCAACAGCACCCCGAGATTAAGCACGGCAAAATTCGCATCGCTTTCAATCCCGACGAAGAAATTGGCCTCGGCGCTCACAAATTCGACGTCGACCTTTTCGGCGCCGACTTCGCCTACACTATGGACGGCAGCGAGGTGGGGGAACTCGAATTCGAGAACTTCAACGCCGCTGTGGCTAAGGTTACTTTCAAGGGCCTTAACGTGCACCCGGGATATGCCAAGCACAAGATGCTCAACTCTATTCGTGTGGCCAACCAATTTGCCATCATGCTCCCACGTTGGGAAACTCCCGAACACACCGAGGGCTACGAGGGTTTCTATCACCTCATTGGCGTAAACGGTTCGGTTGAAACCACCACTCTCACCTACATAATTCGCGACCACGACCGCGACCGCTTCGAGCGCCGCAAAAAGGAACTCGAACACCTCGTGCGCAAAATCAACAACGAATTCCCCGACTGCGCAAGCATCGATATTCACGACCAATACTACAATATGCGTGAAAAAATCGAACCGGTGATGTTCGTTATCGATATCGCAAAGCAAGCAATGGAAAATGCCGGCATCAAGCCCAAGGTGCAACCTATTCGCGGCGGTACTGATGGTGCTCAATTGTCGTTCAAAGGCTTGCCTTGCCCCAATATCTTTGCAGGCGGCATGAACTTCCACGGACGATACGAATACGTGTCGATTCAAGCCATGGAGGCTGCTCAACGCACTATCGTAGAAATTTGCCGCCTCGTGGAGCAACGATAACAAAATCACTCGTCGCTAACTAATTTAGCATAATAAATTTTTCATAATTATATAGTAAGCATGCCTCGTAGCGATTACGCGACATGCTTTTTCTTTTTTCAAAAAACTTTTGTATTCAGAAAACCCAAACACACCCCGCGTAACCGCCGCACAGCCTCGGAAAGGCTGATAATCACCTGCTTCACCATACCGCAGCACATAATTCTGTGAAAATCCGTGCATAATTCTGTGGAAATCTGTGGTAAAAACCGCCACCGGCACGACCTGAAGGGTCGAATGCCCGAGCGAAGCGAGTGGCTCGTAGCCGAGGGTTTCGCTTCGCTGCACCCTCGGTATCGTGGCTCCCACCATGATGCGAAGAACGCGAATATCACTTTCAATGGCGGCTGTTTTCGCGTTCTTTTCTTTGGGGGATGGCGGTTTCCCGGGGGGTGCGCTAATGCTCCACCCCCGGCTAAGAGCACTCGGGCTTCGCCCTCGGCATTCAACCTTTCAGGTTGGATACCATCGCGACTGCCGCGGTATTATTAAACACAGATTAACACGAACATAGCACAGATAAACACAATAATGTGGGAATCCGTACTTAATTCTGTGAAAATCCGTGTTAAAACACACACCGATGGCGGAGAGGCTGAATTTTTCGCTATATCTGCTTGCAATTATGGAAATTACTGCATAAATTTGCAAAAAACGAACCTTAACATCGGAGCGCATGAACATTCGTCGTTACATAACTGCTGTTCGGCTGTATTATATCAATGTCGGCTGAAGTGATGACCAATGTGCCGCAGGAGAGTGATGTGGTTTGCGCTTTGGATATAGCGACAATGTTAGATATAAATTAGTTAATGTGCGAAAAAATATGAACAAATGAAAAAGTTAGTTTTAGTGGCGCTTTTGATAAGCATTTTTGCCGGGATATGTTCTTGTTCGCAAAACAAATCAACAACGTCAGAAACTGTTGAAGATAGTTGCACATCTGCATCAAACAATTCGGGAATTAAAATAAATGCTGATTCTATTAATGAGGATTTTGAACAATTTGTGAAATTGTTTGAAGAGCATAATCTCCCGTTTGTTACAGAAGCAGATTCTTCCCAAGTTGAAAACTTAGCCTGGGACGAAAAAAATTACAAGTCGATACCATCGTATCTGAATAAATTCATCCCAGATAGTGTGTATAAAATTATTGGAAAAGAACAGAGCACAAAGGCATACTATCGATTGCCTATTAGTGATAGTTTTATATCGCTTGTTTTATTTGGCGGTTCTTTTGATGATGAGGAACCTTGGGTTACAAGCAGTAATTTTTTCCTTGTTAACTATACGCTTAACGGGGCTGTTATAGATTTTGTGAAAATTGCCGGTTTTATATTTGAACGAGAAACTTCTTGGTGCACAGTAACAAAAGATTATATCATCTATAATTCATGGGATAAATATCCCGGGCCAATAGACTTTGATTATGATTACACTATATGCAGTCCAATGATTGAGGTGAAATATAAGTATAATATAAGTCCCGATGGCCATTTTTCGAAGGAGGTAATTTCATATAAAGAAGGTGTGTATAGTGCTGATTATGGAGCAATTACATTTTCGTATAAAGGTCCGTTGCCGAGGTAAAAGATGTTTGTACTACTTCAAAGGCTAACTCAAAATTCTTTTTATATTGTCACGATAATTGCTAATATGTTAAGAACGGACTACATATTAAAACTAAAACTGATGCTTGCAATAGTGTCAGCGGTGTTGTGTGTCCGTTCTTATGATTGATTTTACGAAATTTGATTATAGAGTTGGTGTTCATACGCATTGATAATAAAAGCATATTATCAAAAAATGATTTTTGATGGATGCCGGTTTCACTCTTTAACGCATTGTTCTTGATTTTAAACTTGCTGTTGGGCTATGTATTTCGATTTGTCGTGCTTTTTCATTAATTTTGCTGCATGCAAGATTCTAACGCACATCTACACTCCGAATCGGCGCTCAACGACGCCATTCGCAACTTCGGCATTGAGGTCATGAGCAATCTGCCCTACGACCCCAATCCCGACCAGATGTCGCTCATCGCTCAATTCGGCAATTTCTGCTTCGCTTCGCCTTCCGACTCGGTGTTTCTGCTCGGCGGTTACGCCGGTACCGGCAAAACGTCGATGACAGGAGCAATAGTCAAGACACTCACCGACCATAATGTGAAATGCGTGCTGCTGGCGCCCACAGGTCGCGCCGCCAAGGTGTTTACCGACTACTCTCACCATGCCGCTTTCACCATTCATCGCAAAATCTATCGCCAAAAGGCTTACGGAACTGAGGGCTTCGGCATCGCCGAAAACAAGCACACCAACACATTCTTTATCGTCGATGAAGCATCGATGATCTCAAATTCCACCGCCGAAGGCTCGTTCTTCGGCACCGGACAACTCCTCGACGACCTTATTCACTACGTCTATAGCGGAAACAACTGCCGCTTGGTGCTCATAGGCGACCGCGCTCAGCTGCCTCCCGTGGGGCAGTCGGACAGCCCTGCCCTAAGCCGGTCGGTGCTCGAAGCTTACGGACTTAACGTCTACGAATGTTTCCTCACCGACATCGCACGCCAAGCAGCCCAATCGGGCATTCTGTTCAACGCCACCATTCTTCGCAATATGATGGCTGAGAACAACCTCACAAAACCCATCCTTGCTTTCAGCCAATTCTCTGACATTGAGCCTATTTCAAGCGAATTTCTGCTCGAAAAGATTTCCGACTGCTACAGCATCGACGGCTTGCCCGAAACAATAGTGGTGACGCGCAGCAACAAGCGCGCCAAGCTATTCAACTTAGGCATTCGCAACCAGATTCTTTATCGCGAGGACGAACTCGTGGCGGGCGATATTCTGCTCGTGTCGAAAAACAATTATTTCTGGAGCGCCGAATATAAGGAAATGGACTTCATAGCCAACGGCGATGTGATGCGCGTGGTGCGCGTGCGTGGCGATGTGGAACGCCGCTACGGCTTGCGTTTTGCCAATGTCACCGTAGAATTTCCCGACCATGGCCACTTGGAAATGGAGGTGAAAATAGTGCTCGACGCCCTCGTGAGCGACTCGCCTGCCCTTTCGCGCGAACAAAGCGATCGCCTGTTCACCGATGTGTTCAACGAACTCGAGGGCGACAAACGCTCCCGATTCCGCGCCCTGAAAAAACACGAATACTTCAATGCCCTGCAAGTGAAATATGCCTACACCGTCACTTGCCACAAGGCGCAAGGCGGCCAGTGGAAAAATGTGTTTATCGATATGGGATACATCCCCGACGAAGCGTTTGCTCAACTCGACTTCTTCCGATGGCTCTACACCGCCATCTCCCGAGCCCGCCAAAATGTTTATCTCATCAATTGCCCTCTCTCCGGCACTTGACTTTATGTTTAGCTTTGCCAAAAAATTTTTTTTGCTACACACCACTTTTGTTTTTGCAGAGCACAATATATTTCTTATCTTTGCGAATAATTTCCAAACACGATAGTGTCAATCTTTAAATCTCTTAATTCATTATGAAACATATCGACAACATCTTCGCCGAGAAACTATTGAAAATCAGTGCTATCAAGCTTCAACCCAACAACCCTTTCACTTGGGCTTCAGGCTGGAATTCTCCTATCTACACCGACAATCGCAAGACTTTGTCGTATCCCGACGTCAGAAACTTCATCAAAGTGGAACTTTGCCGCTTGATACAAGAAAATTGGCCTGATACCGAAGTAGTAGCCGGCGTTGCTACAGGCGCTATCGCTCAAGGCGCTTTGGTTGCCGACACTTTAGGCCTCCCATACATCTACATCCGCTCTACTCCTAAGGATCACGGCCTCGAAAACCTTATCGAGGGCAACCTCAAGCCGGGTCAGAAAGTGGTAGTGGTAGAGGACCTCGTTTCTACCGGCGGCAGCAGCCTCAAGGCTGTGCAAGCCGTGCGCAATGCCGGCGCCGAAGTGGTGGGTATGGTGGCTATCTTCACCTACGAATTCCCCGTTTCGGTCAAGGCTTTCAAGGATGCTAACGTTCAGCTCCTCACCATCAGCAACTATTCTGCTATGATTAAAGCCGCCAAGGAAATCGGTTACATCAAGGAAAGCGACCTCCAGACTCTCGAACAATGGCGTAAAGACCCTGCTAACTGGGTTCCGGGCACAATAGGCGAATAAAACAGATTTTTCACCTCATCATACACATACAAAATGAGCCAATATAAAAGCAACTCATATCCCGTCGACGCTACTCAAGAGCAAGTCTTCAACCGCCTGTCGAATCCTACTATCTTGGCCGACAAAATCGAGGCTCTCCCCGACGATGTGAAGGAAAAACTCAGTTCGGTGAAATTTAACCCCGATTCCATCGTGTTCAACGTGCCTCCTGTGGGCGAAATCAAGATGGTGTTCAGCAAAGTAGAAGCGCCTAACCGCCTCACTATTGCTCCCGAATCATCGCCGGTGCCTTTCAGCATGAGCATCGACATTGATGCCACCGCCGATGGCAAAGCTTCGTTAGCTACTTGCATCGACGTGGAACTCAATTTCTTCATGAAGCAAATGGTAGGCAACAAACTCAATGACGGCGTAGACAAAATAGCTGAAATGTTGGCTCGACTACCCTACGGCGAATAATAAGAAATAAAATATCCAAATCCCAAAAGGCGCTGCCCCACAAAGCAGCGCCTTTTCTTTGCTATCTCCACACACACCTCCTGCCCGACCCATCTGCCCGGTCCGAAAAGTCCCGAAAAGTCTGACCCGTCCGACCCGTCCGACCGGTCCGACTCACCCGCCCGAGCCGCCCCGCCTCGACTCACCCGCTCTAAATTGTTAATTTCCCTTTAGCAATCGCCTAATTACCGCCCCTAATATTAATATATGTTAATACAAAGCAAATTTATGCCCAAAAATTATGTTATATAACATATTTCCTATACCTTTGCATCAAGTTTTTATGGTATTTAGATTTTTAGGAATCATAAGCCGCGAGGCCAAAGTGATTCTTCGTAAAAAAAGGTTTAGTTTTAAGGTTTATGTTATTAACCGTCTAACGGTTAGAAAGAAGATCTTCTGCGTGGTGCAGGGGATGTTTTTTTATATACCTACCGGTATTACGATTGCCACGAAAAAAGAAAATCACCACCCATGCTGCTTAATGCCCGGATGGTGATTACCATATTTATCGTTTATTATTAGCCCTACTGTGTTACATAAGCAAAATGCCCTTTTGCTTGCACAATTCATATTGTTCCTCAGGCCAGATGCTGGCTTGAACTTCGCCGATGTGCGCTTTCTGAAGCAGGAACATACACAAGCGGCTTTGTCCTATACCGCCACCTATCGAGTAGGGCAACTCTCCATTCACAAGCGCCTTATGGAAGCTAAGCTGCAAACGGTCCTCGCAGCCGCGAGCGGCAAGCTGAGCACGCAGCGACTCCTCGCTCACGCGTATACCCATCGATGAGAGTTCGAATGGTATTTCGAGGATATTGTCCCACAAAATAAGGTCGCCATTGAGCCCGTAGTAGCCGTCGTCGTTGAGCGTAATCCAATCGTCGTAGTCGGGAGCGCGACCATCGTGTGGCTCGCCGTTCGACAGCGGATTGCCTATACCTATCAAAAACACTGCTCCATAGCGCTCTGCCACCTTAGCCTCGCGTTCTTTCGCGCTCAGGTCGGGATATTGCTGAAGCAGCTCCTCGGTGTGCACAAAGGTCACATTCTCAGGCAGTCGGGGAGTGATGTGTGGATAGTCGGCATAGATTTTCGCCTCTGTCTCACGCAAGGCGCGGTATATCTTCTCCACCGTAGCTTTCAGATATGCCAGATTGCGGTCCTCGCGGCGTATGGTCTGCTCCCAGTCCCATTGGTCCACATAGAGCGAGTGCAGATTGTCCAGGTCTTCGGCGGTGCGAATGGCGTTCATGTCGGTGTAGAGTCCGTAGCCCGGCGCTACATCGTAGGCTCCGAGTTTCATTCTTTTCCACTTTGCAAGCGAATGTACCACTTCGGCGCGTCGCGAGTTCATACAGTCTATTGTGAACGACACGGCATGCTCCACGCCATTGAGGTCGTCGTTGATGCCCGTTCCGCTTAGCACAAACAGTGGTGCTGTAACGCGGCGCAGACACAAGGCTGCCGACAACTTGGCTTGAAATGTCTCCTTAATGGTCTTAATGGCACGCTCTGTGGTCTCCGGCAGGAGTTTTTGCTTATACTTCTTGGGTATTATTAAAGCCATAATTCTTTTCTCCGATTTCTTTCAGTTGGTGTAACTATAATTTTCAGTTAGTTTATGCTGGTTTTGCTTTATTGTTCGAGCATCTACTTTTTGCTATGTCTCGAAACTCGCTTGCAAAGATAATGCAAATTTCCATATTGGCAAAACTCCAAATAATATTTTGCCGAATAATTTCACCATTTTGTAATATTTTGACAGCATTACAAGCATATTCCATTACATTTTAACACGAAAAACACACCTATTGCCAACAAAATTCTCTATTTCCTAACTATTTTAGCTTTCACAGGCACTATTTTCGGCATTTATTACCGCTACGGGCTCATTAATCCTTTGCTATTCAATAATTAATTACTAACTTTGCGGTCGATTTTTCGCGGCGAGCCTTGCATAATTTGAGCATTTCGCTGCATATTGCCACCCTCGAAGGGACCGGCATCACAAATTTTTTAAGGAAAAACAGATTAAGACAGCGATGAAAGAATTTTTGCTATCGTTAAGCGATGGATTAACCGCCGTAACCGACTTTGTGTGCGGTTACCCACTATTTATATGGCTTATAGGCGGAGGCCTGTTTTTGTTCCTCTACTCGGGTTGCGTGCCTCTGCGTCACACTCGCCTGGCTCTGAAATCGCTGCGCACCAAGCAGCAGGGCGCCGGCGACATAAGCAGTTTTCAGGCGCTGATGAGTGCCATCAGCAGCACCGTGGGTATGGGTAACATAGCGGGCGTGGCCATTGCCATTGCTATGGGTGGTCCGGGCGCCATTTTCTGGATGTGGGTGAGTGCCCTATTCGGTATGGCCACCAAATTCTTCGAGGGCACGCTGGCTATAATGTATAAGGGTAAGGACAACCTCGGCAATGTGCAGGGCGGACCTATGTATGTGCTCACCGAGGGCATCAGTCCTAAACTCCGCCCTATGGCTCGGTTTTTCTGCATTTTCGCCATGATTGGTTGCTTGTGCGTGATGCAAGCCAACCAGCTCACCGAGTCGCTGATTACCGTAATCACCGACCCACTGCTACATCTCGAAAACACTTGGCAGCTGCGCGCTCTTATTGGCATTCTCATCGTCATTCCCGTGGCTGTGGTGATGCTTGGTGGCATCACTCGCATCTCGCAACTCGCCACCAAGATAGTGCCCGCCATGGTGTCGATGTATTTCATCCTCGTTTTCTATGTGATTATCACCAACTTGCACATGCTTCCGCAGGTGTTTGCCGAAATCATTCAAGGCGCATTCAATTTCGAAGCGGGATTTGGCGGATTTGCCGGCGTGGCTATCGTGGGCGCTCGCCGTGCCATGTATGTCAACGAGGCGGGCGTGGGAACGGCTTCGCTTATGCACGGCGCTTCGAAAAATGCCGAACCGGTTCGCGAGGGGCTCGTGGCTATGCTCGGCCCTGCCATCGACTCGGGGTTGGTGTGCACGCTCACTGCCATACCCATCCTTATGGCGCACAACTACGATGCCGTGGAGGGAATCAAGGGCCTATACATAGCCCTCGGCGCTTTCCAATCGCTCATACCTCACATCGGCAGCTACCTGCTCATGGTGATTGTGTTTATTTTCGCATTCTCCACTATGTTCTCCTACAGCTACTACGGCACCAAGTGCACGGGCTACCTCTTCGGCGTGCAAAATGCTCGATACTATGAGTATTTCTACCTCGCCATGATTGTGGTGTCGTGCATTATCACTCTCGACACTGTGGTGGCTGTGATGGATTTGGCATTCGCCTTGATGTCGATTCCCACCATGTTTGCCCTGCTTCGACTCGCACCGAGAGTGCGCCGACAGGCCAAAGCCTACTTCGCCAGCCAAAAAGCGGAATAACTATGATCATCACAATGAGTAAAGATAAGTATTAATAAAGTGTGCACAGAATAAATTTTAGGCGATTTGCGCTTAGCTGTTGCACAGTTCGCTTAAAAAGCAGTATCTTTGCATTTAGGAATAATTATAAGCATTATAGGAGAGTTTATTTGCGTGCTACAAACTGCAAACGCAATTGATACGTATGTCAGGCCGAATAGTATATATAGATTTAGCTAAAGCTATATGCATCATTCTGGTGGTAGTAGGGCATTATTGTCCGCCTGGCTGCCCGGGGTGGTGGAGCGCAATTGTTCAATTTATCTATTCTTTTCACATGCCGCTGTTTATGTTCGCAAGCGGTTTTGTCTATATTGCCACCAAAAAGGATGGAGAGAAATATAGCGACTTCATCGTTAAGAAGATAAAACGCCTGATGGTACCCTATTTTGTTGTTTCTGCATGCATAATCGGGATTAAACTGATTACCGAGAGTCATCTCTATGTGCAGAATCCTAAGACGGTAATGTCATTTGCCAAGATGTTCTATTACCCCGAAGCTGGATATTTCCTATGGTTTATCTGGGCTCTATGGTGGATGTTTGTAATTATCCCACTCTTTAAAACTCGGCTACAGCGGCTTGCGCTATTCGCTGTATCCATATTGCTTCACTTTATTCCGTTTGTCGCCACCACCGTATTTTGCTTAGAACAATTCAAGAATATGCTTATATTCTTCATGTTAGGCATAGTTGTTTATGATTGGAAAGAGTTATTAAGCATCTTCGGCAAATTTCCTAAAATGGCATATATTGCAACATTTGCTTGTGCATATTTATTGAGCGTTTCTCAAGTCGGTGCAGAGTATTTGGCTTGGATTAAATATCTATTGCCTATTCTTGGGATAGCGGCCGCAGTATCATTGTCAAAGCTGATAGAGCACTCGAATATACCTATTGATTTGTTCATGATAACATCTAACTCGTCATATATCATATATCTATTTCATACTACATTCGAGGGCTTTGCCAAAGCGCTAATATTTAAGATTCCTTACTTGAGTAATATAAGCGATGGAGGCATGTTCTTAGTTGGAGCTGTTTTTGTGGTGGCTTGCGGAGTGATTCTACCTATTATTCTAAACGATAAGGTGTTTAATAGATATAGCACAACCAGAATTCTGTTGGGCTTAAAATAATCTTCGCTAATCGGGGCAATTATCTGCCTCCAGAAAGGCGACGTGTCTGCAGATTCCTTCAAAAACTATTTCATTAAATATCAAAGCTGCCATACACAGATCAGCTAAACGCACGTTCGCCCGAATGTCCCCGGGCAATTTTCGCGGCAATTTGCGCTTAGCTGTTGCATAGTTCACTGAAAAGCAGTATCTTTGCAGTCCGAAAAAAATATTATTAACATTGTGGAAAAATTTGGCTGCTTGCAACCACACTAAAAAATGCTAAAACTGCAATCCTCGAAACTCCCCCCAAATTCAAAAGATTGCTCTAACAAAGTTTAGCATTTTTCCACTTTAAAAACAAAAAAATTGGAAAAATGAAGAATTATCTTTTCACATCTGAATCAGTGTCGGAAGGGCATCCCGACAAAGTTGCCGACCAAATCTCCGACGCTTTTCTCGACAAACTCCTCGCCTACGACCCCAATTCGAAGGTGGCTGTAGAAACTCTTGTTACCACCGGTCAGGTGGTAGTGGCTGGCGAAGTTAAATCTGAAGCCTACATCGACCTCATGGACGTCACTCGCCGAGTAATCAATCGCATCGGCTACAACAAATCGGAATACAAATTCGATGGCGACTCGTGTGGCATACTCTCGGCTATTCACGAACAGTCGGGCGACATCAATCAGGGCGTGGTGCGTGCCACTGCCGAAGAACAGGGCGCCGGCGACCAAGGCATGATGTTCGGTTATGCTTGCAACGAGACTCCCAACTATATGCCTCTCACCCTCGACCTCTCGCACAAGATTCTTATCGAACTCGCTGCAATACGCCGCGAAGGCAAGGTGATGACCTATCTTCGCCCCGACTCCAAGAGTCAGGTAACGGTGGAATACGATGGCGAAACTCATCGCCCGGTGCGCATTCACACTATCGTGGTCAGCACTCAGCACGACGACTTCATTGCGCCTGCCGACGCCACTCCTCAAGCTCAAAAAGCGGCCGACGATGCTATGCTCAGCACCATCTACAACGATGTGAAGAACATACTCATGCCGCGCGTTAAGGCTTCGCTCCCCGCCGACATTCAGGCTTTGTTCGACGACAATATCACCTACCACGTCAACCCCACCGGAAAATTCGTTATCGGTGGTCCTAACGGCGACACGGGTCTCACCGGCCGCAAAATCATCGTCGACACCTACGGAGGCCGCGGCGCTCACGGCGGCGGTGCTTTCTCGGGCAAGGACCCGAGCAAGGTCGACCGTTCGGCTGCCTACGCTGCTCGCCACGTGGCTAAAAATGCTGTAGCTGCCGGCATCGCCGACGAAATTCTAGTGCAAGTGGCTTACGCTATCGGCGTGGCTCAACCCGTGAGCTTCTTCGTCAACACCTATGGCACAAGCCACGTCAACCTCTCCGACCAAGAGATTGCCGACCGTCTGAACGCCATTTTCGATATGACTCCCTACAGCATTGAGCGCCGTCTAAAACTTCGTGCTCCCATCTACGAAGAAACCGCCGCTTACGGCCACATGGGTCGCGAACCCAAAACCATTGTCAAGCACTTCACATCGCGTTACAACGGTGCCAAGAGCATCGACATCGAAGTGGAACTCTTCACTTGGGAAAAACTCGACTACGTCGACACCATCAAAGATGCTTTCGGCTTGAAATAAGTCGGCAACATAAATTCGATTAATGTTTCTCACTTTAGTGATTATGATTAATAATTCGGGCGACCCCACATCGGGTCGTCCGAATTTGCTTTTACACATCTCTTCCGACCGACCGGTCTGACCGGTCCGACAGGTCCGACATCACCCCATCATCCTAGTGCCGCCACTGCGGCTGCCGCAAAAAAAATAGGCTCCGCAATCACTGCGTAGCCCACTTTAACCTTAATCTTAATTTAATACTATGAAAAACACGATACAAATATAAGTGATAGTTTTATATATCTCTACTCCTAAAATTGGATAATCTTGCAATTTAACTTTCTTTAACTCAAATCAGCCTATTCTAAGGGCGTTTTAGGCATTTTTTGTTGCACTTTTGTAAAAGTAAACCTTACATTTTTACCTCGATACATACCCTTTCAGCCAAAAAGAACTACAGTCGGCAGCTGTTAAGCCACCGACCGTTTTAATGACATAAATATTTTCCCGCAATGATTATTCTTGATTATTGACCTTAGGCTGCTTTTCGTGAAGCATATTGAACGCAAAAGGCATCAGCGACAAGATGGCTGAAGCCAATGCGCATATCAGCAGCACATAGCCCACCACAAATCCCGTGCCTTGACCCACATAGTGATACACCAAGGGCGTCTGTATCAGCACATATCGCTTGGCTAAGTAATAAAATACTATGCCACACACTATAAACACTGCCACCAGGAATCCCCAAAAACGATGCTTGAGACAATTAAATGCTATTGCCCCGAAACAACTCACAAACGGCAGAAGCGCAAACAACTGCTTCGCCAAGTCGGCTGAGTCGGACAATGTGTTGGCTGTATATGAAAATCCGGTCATGCCACCTTCAAATTCCACCTCAAACAGGGGCAGAAAAACATACACTATCAGTGCGGCCACCAGCAATATATTTGTTACTACTTTCATTTCTACTCAATTTAGTGATAACGGTAAAAAAAAATTTCCTTATTTCCGAGTGAAAACCTATACACCTCGTACTCTTCATTGCACGAAGATAGCAATTCTTGTAGTTTCTCACAAACGCATTAAGATTTTTTGCACACTTTTTTCTGTGGCAACTCGCTCTTTGTCACACTTATGAAAACTAAATGTGCAGCTGTTTCTCAACAGCTGCACACACTACCTAAATAGAGTCTAATAATTTACAAAACAATAATGAGTATATGTAAATGTTTCCTTGATTATCTCGTTTACCGTTTCACGCCACAAAGTTATTAATAATTACTCACTTTTAGTTGTTCCATACTTCCAAAAAAAATGTCAAAATCTTCCTTTCTCTTTGTTTGTTCCGTTTTTCAACAATTACACATCCTATTTGAACACTTTTTATGCAATCTTTTACATAACTTTGTAGCACTTTCTGCTGACAATAAGCTGTTATTTCTTAAAATAATGATTTGTTATGTATCATAATATAAAAAAATCAACGTCCGGGCATCGCCAAGATATAGTTACCGAGGATGTTGCTTACTTTAAAAATATCGAAGCCCTCGCTCCATACATCAACAAGGACCCTGTTGAGGCCCTTGCATTTATCTTCGTAACCAAAGGCAAACTATCTATAACTATCGACAACAACACCGTGGTGGCTCGAAGCCACGACTTACTCGTTTGTCGCCCGTTCTCCATTTTTGGCAAATACACCGTCTCAAGCAATTTCGACTGCTCGGTGATTGCCCTCTCCAAAGATTTTATCTATGGCATCATCAGCAATGTGCGCATCAAGTGGGTGGAACTGGCTTCCACTCGCACCCCGCTGCTGCACCTCGACGACAATATGGTGCGCCTCATCAACGATTATTACCACCTTCTCGGCTCAAGCATCATCGCCAACAAAGACGGTTGCAATGCCAAGAGCGTGCGATATCTCACTTTCGCGTTGCTCGAAGAAGTGAAATCCTACTGTCTGCGCATTGGTGCATTACCCGTTGATGCCGACGACAGTCCCGTGCGACAAAGCGATGTTATCTTCAAGCGCTTCATCACCTCGGTAAGCAAAGCTATGGCTGAAGAGCCCAATCCTCATCGCGCCATTCGGCACTACGCCGAGATGCTCAACGTATCGTCGAAATACCTTACTCATGTGTGCAAAATCAGCTCGGGCGAAACGGCTAAAGCCATCATCAGCAAGATGCTTATTAAGCGCATTGAGATGCTCTTGATACACAGCGACATGTCGATTAAGGAAATCGCCATGCAACTCGGTTTCCCCGATGTTTCCAACTTCGGCAGATATGTCAAAGCCCACCTCGGCGACTCCCCGCGCCTTATCCGAGCCAAAGCCGGCAAATAACACTAACTTATTATATAATACTCCCACCGGGCGCAAGGATTCTCCTTCGAAAAGAGCATCCTTGCGCCCATTTTTTGCCGCATTGTGTGGCATATTTTGCCCTATATATGCCGAAATATTCATACCTTTGCTCTGAAACCTAAAAAACTATTGTTTATCCATTTTTTACGATATGAAACGATTTGCTTGCTTGGCTGTGCTCTTGGCCTGCTTGGGCTGCAGGGCTTGGGCTCAAATAGATATTCCTGAAATAAAGACCATCGAAAAGGGCCACTTCTGGATGGGATCGATGGGCGAGGGCGAAAACTACGACGAGGCTCCGGTGCATCGGGTGGATTTGTCGCACTCGTTTGGCATGGCTGTCACTGAGGTCACCAATGCTCAGTTTGAGCAGTTTATGCCGGAGCACCGCGCACTGCGTGGCAAGGACGGTCTCAGCACCGCCGACGACGAGGCGGTGACCAATGTGTCGTGGTACGATGCCATGAACTATTGCCAATGGCTCAGCGAGCGCACCGGCCGCAATTTCCGCTTGCCCACCGAGGCGGAATGGGAATATGCTTGCCGCGCGGGCACTCCGTTTCCGTTCTTTTGGGGCGATGGGTTGCCGGGGGTGTTTCATCGCCATCAGCAAAAGTCGCGCACGCTGCAGAAGGTGAATCTGCAGGTGGGCGTTACGCCACCCAATGCGTTTGGCATCTGCGATATGCATGGCAATGTGGAGGAGTGGTGCCTCGACTGGTATGCGCCCTATAGCGCCGAAGCGGCTGTCGACCCGTGTGTGGTGAGCGGCGGATTGTATCGCGTCACTCGCGGCGGCAGTCACAACACTCCGGAGCAATATCTCCGTTCTGCCAATCGCATGGCTATGATTCCTGCCGACCGTCACTCTATGACGGGTTTTCGCATAGTGGAAGCTCCTTATCCTGCCGGTTGGAGCATCGATGAGAGCCATTTCACCGCCGAAAGTTCTCGCCGAGCCAAATGGAACAAGGTGAGCCGCACTCAGCCGGTGTTCTGCGAACCTCGTGTATTTGTTTTGCCGCCCAATCCGGGCTCGGGCTCGCCGTTTATGCGCCACAATCACCAACCTGCCATCACTTGGTGCGACAATGGCGATTTGCTCGCCATCTGGTTCTCTGCCGATGAGGAGAATGGCCGCGACATGGTGGTGCTCAGCTCGCGCTTGCCCAAAGGTAAATCGCAATGGACTCCTTCGGAACTGTTTTTCAAGGTTCCCGACCGCAATATGACCGGCAGTTCGCTGCTCAACGACCGCCATGGCTGTCTTTTCCACTTCAATGGCGTGGAAGCCGCCGGCGATTGGCAAAACTTGGCTATGGCGATGCGTGTCAGTCGCGACAACGGTGTCACTTGGAGCCGCCCGCGCATCATCGAGCCGGAACACACTATGCGTCATCAGGTGATTCAAGGACCTATTGTGCTCAGCGACGGCACTTTAGTGCAACTCTGCGACGCGGGTCCGGGCAGCGAGGACGGCACTTCCATTCACCTTAGCAGCGACGGCGGCACTACTTGGCACGACCCGTGGGACGGCGCTCCGCTACCCCACTTTGTGGAGGGTGGCACTGGTTCTACCATCGCGGGTATTCATGCGGGCGTGGTACAATTGGCCGACGGCAGTCTTATGGCTATGGGGCGTGGCATCGATAATGCCGTGAAGGATGCCGATGGCAAGCCGCATCTGCCCATCAGCATCTCCACCGACCGCGGCAAGTCGTGGACCTATCACGCTTCGGAGTTTCCGCCCATTCAGGGTCATCAGCGACTCGTGCTATTGCGCCTTGCCGAGGGTCCCATTATGCTCGTGAGCTTCACCGACCACCCCACGCGCACCAAAAAGAGTGAGCAAGGCATGATGATGCGCGCCGCCGACGGTTCGATGCAGCGATGCTATGGTGCCTATGTGGCTCTATCCTACGATGAGGGCAAGACTTGGCCTGTGAAACGCGTGCTCAGCGACGGCATCGAGCGCTACCTCAACGGCGGCGCATGGACGCAATTTTTCACAATGGACAACACTCACGCCGAACCGCGAGGCTATCTGGCTGCCACTCAAAGTCCCGACGGCATGATTCACTTGCTCAGCAGCCGCATTCACTATGCCTTCAACTTGGCTTGGATTGAAAGTAATCTACCACTTAACATCAAATAATTCTCATTATGAAAAAAGTATTAGCTCTATTCATCATATTAGCCACACAAGTGGCTGTAGCTCAGAATGTAAGCACCATCGTCACTTGCCCTGGCGAAGATGCGTCGACCACTATGCGCATCAGTTGGGCTGCCGACAGCAAAGGCTCGGCAATCGTCTACCGCCCGGCGTCGGATGCCGATTGGCAGAATGCCAAGCGGTTGCGCCCGGAGACCGAATTTCGCTGCGTAACCTTCGACAGCATCTATTCCAAAGCTGCCGACAATAGCGACATCTACGAATATCCTGCCATCATCAAGTGCGGAGCCTCGCTCAAGGGGCTTTCGCCCGACACGCGATATGAATATATGATTGTCGACAAACAGGGTTCTTCGGCTTCGCAGGTGCACTCGTTCGTCACCGCCGGCGCTGAAAGTTGGACTTGCTGCATAATCTCTGATTTTCATGCCTATACGCCGCTTATGCATCGTCAGGTCGATGCCTGGCTATGATTGACGCAGTGAGCCGGTTCCGCCCGTTCCAATGGGTGCTCCATCTGGGCGACATCACTGCTTGGGGCGGCAGTTTCTCGTTTTGGCAAAGCCTATATGCCGAGCGCCATTTCTCCGATTATATGTGGGCGGGCGTAAATGGCAATCACGACAATATGACTCGCGGATTTGTGCGAACAAGCAACGATTTCTTCCGTCAAACCAACTATTATCCCGAAAACGGCTACTTGCGCGAGGAGGGCGTGTGCTATCATTTCCGCTACGGCGAAGTGATGTTTGTGATGCTCAACAGCGAGGATATGCGCACCGCCGAGGGCTTCGAGGCTGCTCGCTCGTGGCTCGAAAAGGTGGTCACCGATGCGCGAAACAGCGCCGAAGCGCCGCGCTATGTGGTGGTGTGCGAACACTATCAGTGGTTCGACGGCGTTAACGGCAATGACAGCCAATATGCTCGCTGGCGCGACACTTTCGACCGTTTGGGCATCGACCTCGCTTTGGCGGGAAATAATCACATATATGTGCGCTCCGACGCCATCTATCGCGGCGAAGTAACCGACGGCTCGCGCGGTACGGTGTATATCCAAACTCCGTCGAGCGACAACGAACGTGGCCGACACATGAAGGAACTCACTCACAACGAGCACCTTATACGCCACCGTTGGGCCGAAGGACCTCAAATGGTGGGTGCCATGTCGATGACCGTCGACAGCAAGCAGATGTCCCTAACACTCCTCGACCGCCACGGAAATATCATCGACTCCGCCACAGTAAAAGCCAAAAGATAAAAAAACGGAAAACCCATCATCATCAGCACCTCGTCGGACCTTTCAGACCAGTCCGACCCGTCTGAATGGTCCGACCCATGCATTTCCCACAGGCACATAAAAAAAACATCCTCTGCGCCACGCAGAAGATCGTCTTCCTAACCGTTAGACGGTTATATTACATAAACCTTAAAACTAAACCTTTTTTATCGAAGAATCACTCCGGCCTCGCGGCTTATGATTCCAAAAATCTAAATACCATAAAAACTTGATGCAAAGTTATAGAAAATATGTTATATAACATACTTTTAGAGCAGAAAATTCAATAATTTAACTCCATTTAACAATAGCAGCCCATCACCCCACCCTTATTACACACATTTTAACAATCACGACAACCTCGCTCTCGCCAAGCTTTTGTCTCTAATTTCGCTATTAACGCAATTTCACACCTAATTTGCGCTTTCAGGGCAGCTATTTGCACCGAATTTATTAACTTTGTAAGGATAATCCGACTTCGAGTAGACTATCGAAATTCATCAATTAATAACCGAACAATGAAATTTAAGCTATTAGCTCTATTATATATTGTGGCTGCGGCGGCTTGGGCGGGTAACCCCGAAGCTTCCGACTCTGTCGCTTCCGACTCTTTAGAGGTGAAACGATTGCCCCGAACCGACTACGACGGTATAGATGTGTCGAAATATCAAGGCAACATCGATTGGGAAGCAATCGCCAACAACGAGAACATAAAATTCGTGTATATCAAAGCCACCGAAGGCGCCACTTACACTGACCCTAAATTCGAACGAAACATCGCCGAGGCTCGCAAACACGGTGTGAAAGTGGGTTGCTACCACTTCTTGCGCTCCTCATCGACCATACACGACCAGTTCGAAAACATAAAGCAACACATCCGCCGCGAGGAACAGACTTTCGTGCCGATGATCGATGTGGAAACCAAAGGAAAATGGAGCAATGAGCAACTCGTCGACAGCCTTCACGCCTTGGCAGTGAAAATCTATGAGTACTACCATTGCGCACCCATCATCTATACTTACGTCAATTTCTACAACCGCTATCTCGCAGGCCGTTTTACCAACTACCCGCTATTCATAGCCCGATACACCGACGACGAACCGGTACTCTCCGACGATACGCCTTACGTGATTTGGCAGTTCAGCGAACGCGGTCGCGTGCCGGGAATCAACGGCAATGTCGACCTCAACCGTTTCGGCCCGGGCTACTCGCCTCACGACATTTTCATCATCTCGCAGCGCATTAAGGGAAACATGGGCATCGACATCTCGGTGGAGGACCTCGTGATGCATAGCTCGGTGGCACAAATCAAGGAACTACCCAAACTCCCCGACTCTTCGAGCAAAATCACTCAGGAAGAACTCACCAAGATTCGCCGCGAAATGGCTAAAAAGGGCGAATTGGACAAAAAAGAAGCTCAACGCCGTGCCCGCGAGGAAGCTAAGGCGCGCCGCGAACAAGCCGAACAAAATGCCAAACGCGGCATAGTGGCGCCCGCAGCCAAACAAAAGAAAGCAGAGAAAAAAGCCAACGACGACGATGAATCGTCGTTAAGCGAGGATATAGAGAAGGTGAAGGACGGCATCGGATCGTTCTTCTCGCGCCTCTTCGGCTCAAGCGACGATGAGGAAGATGATGCCGACGAGAAAAAATCGGCGAAGACAGCCGAAAAAGCCTCGGCTACACCCGAAAAGGAGGCAACCACCGTCACTCACTCGCACGAAGCCGCCGACAGTGTTACTATTGAAATTCGTGCGCGCAAAACCACTAATTCCGACAACCCCATTAGATACTCCACACGACAACGACATGAATAATATCAAGAACTTACTTTTCGACCTCGGCGGTGTGATTATCGACATCAACCGCGACCGCTGCGTGGCAGCATACACTCGCGCCGGAATGCGCGACGCCGAAGATATGCTCGGCGTATATAAGCAAAGTGGCATATTCCTATTGCTCGAAGAGGGCAAAGTAACCCCCGAGGAGTTCCGTGCCGAGATGCGCAAGCACTTCGATTGCCCGGTGTCCGACGATACCATCGATGACTGCTTCTTTCAATTTTTGCTCGGCATTCCCGTTGAGCGCCTGCGCGCCCTCGAACGACTCGCCAATCAATATCACATCTATCTGCTCTCCAACACCAATACCATCATGTTCAACTCCGTGATTCGCGAGTTTTTCCGCGCCGATGGTCACGATCTGGAGTATTATGCCGAAGATATGGTGCTATCCTACGAGGCACATTGCTGCAAACCCGACCAACGAATATTCCAAATGTGCATCGATAAGTTCGGCATTCGTCCGGAGGAAACGCTTTTCTTCGACGATGGTCAAGCCAACTGCGACGCTGCCCAACTTTTGGGCTTCCGCACGCATTGCGTAAAGCCGGGCACCGAGTTTTACGACTATTTTAAGTAACCGAGAGAAAAAAGTTGTTCTTTTTCACCCCATCAATCTATAAGAATGAAAGTAATAACAAGTGCTGCCGACTGTGACAATGTGGCTATTGCAGCCACCATCGGGATGTTCGATGGAGTGCACCTGGGGCACATATCGCTCATCAATTCACTAAAACGCGAAGCTGCCAAACGAGGCTTGAAAACTGCCGTGGTAACCTTCCGCGACCACCCGCAGAATGTGCTGCATGGTGGCAATGTGAAGTGGATTTGCACCCTCAACGACCGCATCGCCAGCATTGCCCACACCGGCGTCGACTACCTGATTCTTATGGACTTCAACCCTCAACTCGCTGCGCTCGACTCCACTGCTTTTATGGTGATGCTGAAGCGAAATTTCGGCCTCAAAGCGCTCGTGGTGGGATTCAACCACCGTTTCGGGCACAACCGAAGCGAGACTTTCTTCGATTATCAAGCCAACGGCAAGAAAATAGGCGTTGAGGTGGTGAAAGCTGAGGAATATAATGGCGTGTATGCTCCCGTGAGTTCATCGATTATTCGCCATCTTATAGTGGGCGGCGATGTGGAAGCTGCCATGCATCGCCTCGACCACCCCTACTCTATATCGGGAACGGTGGTGCACGGTTTGAAAAACGGCCGTAAAATCGGTTTCCCTACTGCCAATGTGGGTGAATTTTCCGACCAACTCATTCTTCCGCCCAACGGCGCTTATGCGGCTTTGGCTCGCGTCAACGGCGGCAAGTTGCTCAAAGCTATGGCTAACATCGGCACGCGTCCCACCATTTTGAGCAACGCGCCCATCAGCGTGGAGGTGAATATATTCGATTTCGATAGCGATATCTATAATCAGCAGTTCACCGTGTATTTTGCCAAACGCCTCCGCCCGGAGACGCAATACGCCTCGCTCAACGCCCTTAAAGAACAACTCCTAAAGGACCGCGAAGCCACCAAAGATTATCTCAACACCTTGAATATAAATATATTACAATCATAACATCATGAAAACAATCAACTTTGCCAATCAGAACTCGCTTCTCGGCGAATATCTACGCGAGATGCGCGATGTAAACACTCAAAACAACCGCCTGGTATTTCGCAACAACATTCATCGCATAGGCGAAATTATGGCATACGAAATCTCCAAAACGCTGCAATACAAGCCTGTCGACACCACCACTTGCCTTGGCGTGGCTCACGAATCGGCTATTGCCGACGATGTGGTGCTCGCTACCGTGCTCCGCGCCGGACTGCCTTTCCACGAAGGTTTCTTGAACTTCTTCGACAAGGCAGAAAATGCTTTCGTTTCGGCTTATCGACAATACAAGCCGGGCAGCGACGAATTTGAGATAAAAATCGAGTATATCGCTTCGCCAAGCATCGAGGGCAAAGTGCTGCTGCTTGTCGACCCGATGCTCGCCACCGGCTCTTCGATGGAACTCGCCTACAAGGCTCTGCTCACTAAGGGCACTCCCAAACATGTGCACGTGGCTTCGATTATTGCTTCGCAGCAAGCCGTAGATTTCGTTCAGGCGCACTTCCCCGACGCCGACACCACCCTCTGGGTAGGCGCCATCGATGCCGAACTCAATGCCCACTCCTACATAGTTCCCGGCTTAGGCGATGCCGGCGACTTAGCCTACGGCGTGAAAGAATAAGATAAGAGCACCCGAAAATGCTCCGAGTGCTCCGAGTACGCTTAGTGCTCCGAGTTCTCGGAGCCTCTTTTATTCCTTATTATTGGCAATAAATTCTTCCACATCGGCAGGATGATATGGCACGCGGTCTTCGCCGAGGAAGCGGCATCCGTCGGGTGTGATAAGCACATCGTCTTCGATGCGCACACCGCCGAAGTCGCGATATTCGTTTACCTTATCGAAGCAGATAAAGTCGGCATTGATGCCGTTGCGATGCCAGTCGTCGATGAGGTCGGGTATGAAATAGATACCGGGTTCGTCGGTAATCACATGGCCCACTTCGAGTTTGCGAGCAAAGCGCAGCGATGCAAGGCCGAATTGGTCGGATGGCTGTATGGTGTCGTCGTAGCCCACATAGTTCTGGCCGAGGCCTTCCATATCGTGCACATCCATACCCATCATGTGGCCCAATCCGTGAGGCATAAACATGGCGTGAGCACCTGCTGCCACGGCATCGTCGGTATTACCCTTCATGAGTCCGAGGTCCTTGAGGCGTTCGGTCATGAGGCGGCATACTGCCATGTGGGTGTCGTACCAGCGCAAACCGGGCTTGGCAAATGTGAGAGCCAAGTCGTGGCAATCGGCCACTATTTGCACTATATCGCGCTGCTTTTGAGTAAATCGGCCCGAAATAGGCATTGTGCGAGTGTTGTCGCTGCAATAGTGTTCGAAAGTCTCGGCACCGGCGTCCACAAGCAGCAATCGTCCGGGTTCGAGCGGACTTGGCGACGGACATCCGTGCATTATCTCGCCGTGCATGGTAACGATGTTGCCAAACGACACATTCGAGCCAAGCGAACAAGCTATACCTTCTATTACGCCGCTGATATAAGCCTCGGTCATTCCGGGCTTGGTAACCAACTTCATAGCTGTGGTGTGCATCTTATAGCCAATGGCTGCTGCACGCTCCAATTCGGCTATTTCTTCCTCGCTCTTTATTGAGCGAAGTGCCACTATGGCCTTGATAAGTGTAACCGATGAATGAGCCTTCTGCTCTTCGGGCTTGATGCCGAGAAGGTTCATTATTGCTATCATATTTTCATGACGATAGGGAGGCAGATAGTGTATGGTGCGGCCCTTGGCCTCTGCCACCAAGTCGTGCAAGCGTGCATAGGGGCGAAGTTCGGAGATTCCGCTTTCTTCTGCCATTTCGGCTGCACTTTTCACCTTGCCATACCACACTATATCATCTATGCTCACTTCGTCGCCGAAGAGTATTTCCTTACCCGAGTTGCAATCAATCACCAACACCAAGCCTTCGCGATGCTGTCCGGTGAAATAAAGGAATGATGAGTCCTGGCGAAACTTATAACCATTGTTGGGATAATTCATCGGCGAATTGTTGTTGCCGAAAATCACGATTATACCATCGCCCACGAGCTCGCGCAATCGGCGGCGGCGCTCTACATAAGTAGTCTGAGAGAATAACATATCGCTATGAGTTTATTTTATGTTGATTTATTTAAATATTTCTATCGTTGATGCAAATATAACTAATAGTTGGCGTATTCTATATGTTATATTATCCTAAAAAATTTGTCGTTAGGTAAGATATTTCACTCTATCACCAGTTCCACGGGGCAGTGGTCGGAGCCGAACACTTCGTTGTGAATTGATGCCGACACAAGGCGTGAGTCGAGGCGCTTTGATGTCACGAAATAGTCGATACGCCACCCTGCATTCTTCTCGCGTGCGCGGAAGCGATAGCTCCACCACGAGTATGCTTCGGCAAGGTCGGGATAAAAATGGCGGAAGGTGTCGGTGAAGCCGGCTTCGAGAAGCGTGCCGAATTTGTCGCGCTCTTCGTCGGTAAATCCGGCGTTACGCCGATTGGTCTTGGGGTTCTTGAGGTCGATTTCCTTGTGTGCCACATTAAGGTCGCCGCACACTATCACAGGTTTACGCGCATCGAGGCTCTGCAGATAACCGCGAAAATCGTCTTCCCATCGCATGCGATAGTCGAGGCGTCGCAGTTCGTCCTGCGAATTGGGCACATACACCGTCACGAGGAAGAAATCGTCCATCTCGAGGGTTATCACGCGGCCTTCGTGGTCGTGTTCGTCGATGCCTATGCCATAGGTCACATTCAGCGGTGTATGGCGGGTGAATATGGCTGTGCCCGAATAGCCTTTTTTCTCGGCGTAGTTCCAATACGATGTATAGCCGGGAAATTGCAAGTCGAGCTGTCCGGCTTGCATCTTGGTCTCTTGAAGACAGAAAAAATCGGCATCGAGTGCCTCAAATATCTCGGCAAAGCCCTTGCCCATGCAAGCTCGCAAGCCGTTTACGTTCCATGAAATAAATTTCATATATCTTATAGTGATTAATTTTGTGATTATTATTCTTGATTATCAGAGCATTTTATCGCTGCGATGCCTTATCGGCTTTGTGTTTGTGCAGCTGCAGCAGGCGATTGAATTCGTCATCGGCTTTTATTTTATCGAGTATGCGTTTCACCACGCTGTGCACCGGTTTGCCGCAGCGAAAATCGGCTCTACATGCAAAATTCACGCGATTTTCGCGTATCAACTTCAGCGCCGTTTCGTGGCGTTTCTTGTCGTGCACGGCTATCGAGTGACCGCCATAGTTTTTCACCATCTTCATGCAGGGAATGTCGGTCTCGCCATCGCCGAAGTATATCATGTGGTCGAACGGTATGGGGCGCAGATGGTCGGGCATATACTGATTGATTTTCACATTGTCGCTCACCTCATTGATGCCCTTATTGATTTTGTAGATAAACTGTGTCTTGGCTGTGTAGTCCACCGCCACACCGGGCCAGTAGGCATTGCCTTGCTCATCGTAGAGATAGCTGCTGGCAAAGATATTGGTAAACTCGCCGGCTATCGATGTGCCTTCTATCATCTCGCGGAGCCCCGACGAATTGATGTAATGCCTCACTTCGAGTCCTATCTCATCGCCATAGGCATTGATTAGCGCGAACCAATCCTTCACGCCGGGATACAACTCGATGCTCGACCCGAACTTGCGAAATTGCTCGCGCTGTAGCGAGATATTGTTCTCCTTGGCGGCATTGAGCATCAGATACATGTAGCACAATATGTTGTTGGCATCGTTGGCGCGCGACAGCTGATAGTTTTTCTTCCAGAATTCGTCAGGATCTTTGTTGATGGCTTGTATAAAGCCAAACTCCTGCATATTTCCCGGCGACAGGGTGCCGTCGAAGTCATAGATAAGCGCCACTATGGGTTTACGTCGTATCATATAGCTTGATAGGATTAGAAAATCACACAAAACATGCGGCAACTCACGCCCCTAAACGGTCATCTCTGCCTTCGGAGCGCCATTACCGAACACAAAACTAATAAATTCTGCCGAAAACCAAGCAAAATCGACTGAAATTTAGAAAATTCCACTCATTCCGACGCACAAAACGCCCTGCTCTTCACCCCACCTCCACTCCTTTATGCGTGTGCTGCCCTTATTTGCAGCCAATCGCATCTATCCTACACACCTCAGGCAACATTCGCGTCATTCTTTTCTTTTTTGGGCTGGTGTCCCTGGGGCTGCGCTAACGCTTAACCCCCCGGCTAAGAGCACTCGGGCTTCGCCCTCGGCATTCAACCATTCAGGTTGATTTGTATACCCCACCCGGTTTTTCTCCAGCTATGCATTGAGAGAAAAAAATAATGAACTGTGAAACAATTCATTAAAAAATTTTTCAGATAGTTACGAAATCAAAGTGACAAATTCCCGAACCTCTTAAATATCACCTCTTCGATTTTTGAAAAAATTTTCTATAACACATCATTAAATAGATGAAAAATAGTATATTTGCATATTATATGATATGTTGAATATGGCAAAGAATACAATGGGCACCAAGTTGCCAAGAAAACTGGAGCAGAAGATGCAGATAGTGGGTGAGCAAATCAAACTGGCTAGACTGCGCAGGAATCTCAGCATGGCTCAGGTTGCCGAACGCGCAACCTGCTCACCGCTTACGGTTGGCCGAATTGAAAGGGGAGCACCGACAGTAGCTATCGGCATTTATCTCAGAGTTCTCTATGCGCTTCAACTGGATGATGATATACTTCTACTTGCCAAAGAAGACGCAATGGGAAAGGCTTTACAGGATTTAAGTTTGAAAAAGCGAGAGAGAGCATCTAAGAAAGAATAAGCCATGAAACGACTCTATGTGTTTGCTGATTTTGATTGGCTGAAAGAACCACGGCTGATTGGAGAGCTGAGCTATGAATCACTTCGTGGCTCTGACAGTTATGGATTTTGCTATAGTGATAATTGGCTAAGGGACTACGGCAACTTGTTTCTTTGTGATGACTTGAATAACTATCCGGGGCAACAATATACAGCTCCCGGCAAGGATATTTTCGGATGTTTTTCTGACGCCCTCCCGGACAGATGGGGCCGCACATTGATAAATCGCAGGAAACAGATTCTGGCGATAGAGGAGAAGCGTCCTGTCCGCCGTCTTTCATCCTTTGACTATCTTGTCGGAATCGAAGACTACTCACGCATGGGTGGTCTCCGTTTTAAGGACTCCTTGGAGGGAGAATATATCAATGCAAGTGAAGGTCTGAGAATTCCGCCAATAACCGATATCCGAGAACTGATTGCTGCCAGTTCTGAGATCGAAAAAAGTGAAGAGGAGAACCACCTACCTGAAAGACGCTGGATCGAGCAGCTTGTACAACCGGGTTCATCCCTTGGTGGGGCGCGTCCAAAGGCAAGCGTAATTGACGAGAATAAGATTCTGCATATCGCAAAGTTTCCATCCCGCAAAGATGATTATGATACCGGGCTTTGGGAACATTTCTCACACCTATTGGCAAAGAAGGCCGGCATAAACGCAGCAGAGACAAGAGTAATCTTCACAAACGACAAATACCATACATTGCTTTCCCGACGATTCGACAGGAAGGAAGACGGCAAGCGCATACATTTTGCTTCTGCCATGACTCTTTTGGGCTTGAATGATGGTGACAGTGCCAATACCGGCCATGGCTATCTGGATATTGTTGATTTCATACTCCGGAATTGTACCAACGTGAAGGATAATCTGCAAGAACTGTATCGCAGAGTTGCATTCAATATCTGCATTGGTAATACAGATGACCATTTCCGCAATCATGGCTTTCTTCTAACTGCCAAGGGGTGGACTTTGGCTCCGGCTTATGATATGAATCCAACACTGAATGAATATCAGAGTCTGTTAATCAACAACTATACCAATAAATCAGATTTGAATGAATTGCTGAATTCTTGTGAAGAATATTTGCTAAAGAAGCATATTGCTCAGCAAATCATTGGTGAAGTACTGGATGCGGTTAAACATTGGCAGTCACTGGCAAACCGATTAGGGATAATAAAAACTGAACAAAACATGTTCTATACAATTTTTGAACGACAAATAGGATTATATAATCCTAGGTCTTGATAATAAATTCGATATAAGATAAAATAAATAATCAACTATTAAAAACTATTGCTGTCCGATAAAAGTTGATAGATGCTGGAAGATACGGCTCGGCTATCGTTTTTACGGTGGTCGAGTCTGTTTTTTTGATTTCCAAGCCCCCTCAGTCCACCGCCCGACCTCGGAGAGGATGATTGATGACAGCCGATAACCACGCGCGCAGCCTCGTCGAGGATGATAGTCACCCGCTTATCCCGCTGACCCAAAATAATCTGTGGTAATCCGCTCAATTCCGTGAAAATCCGTGTTAAAACCACCGGCCACACGACCTGAAAGGTCGAATGCCCGAGCAGAGCGAGTGGCTCGTAGCCGAGGGTGGAGCGAAGCGTAACCCTCGGTAGTCTGTCACCCCACCATAATGCGTTTGAAAAACGCGAATATCGGCTTCCTTGGCAACTGCTTTCGCGTCTTCCAGACGCTTTTACTATAATAGCCGGCATCCCGGGGGTTGCGCTGACACTCCACCCCCGGCTAAGAGCACTCGGGCTAAAGCCCTCGGCAGTCAACCTTTCAGGTTGGATACCAACGAATGCCACGCGGCAATACAAAACACAGATTATCACAAACTTGGCACGGATAACACAATAATTTTGTAGAAATCCGCCTGGTCCCCACTCGGCCATTCTAATGCTATGCATCGAAAAAAGGGGGTGAGACAGACTAATCAGCCCGACTCACCCCTCGCAATATGGGTTGGTTTTGCTATGTTATCTATCAATAGAGCAGTGTGCCACTGATGCACCAATAGCTGTTGCTGCCGCCTTCGGGCTCGCCTTGCGGTATCTGCACCTCTATGGTGTGTGTGCCTGCCGAGAGATTGCCCAATGGTATGTGATTAGGGTTGGTCACCGTGCCCGGACACCAGTTCGAGCGGCTCATATCCGATGAACTGCAACCGGTTTCATACATACCTGTCTGCGGATTGAAGTTGCGATATGTGCCACAATCGTCGCGCCATGGAATGAACGACACCACGCGCACGCCATCGAGGTAGATGGTATTGGGCTTCTGCAGGAATTCATCGCCACCGCCCCAGCCGCCATGGCCGGTGGTGGTGTAAAGCAGATGAGCATTCTTCACATCGTGGTCGAGGGTGAAGGTCACCTTAAGCGAGTCGCCAAGCTGATAGAGCGGATAGGGCGTTGCCTATGTAGGCGCCTATCCACACTTCGCCCTGCAGATGGCTCTGCAATGGTGTAACTTGCGATTTATAGAACACCGAGTCGACCCATTCTTGTCCAGGTATCTTCATCTTGTCGTTGAAGAATCGCACGCCGAAGCCGGTGAAGAATCGCATCAGTTCCACCGGAACATCGTAGGCGGGTGTGCTCACAAGGCCGTGATACTTCACGCCGCCGCTCTCGAAGTAGGGTGTGGAATCGAGCTTGCGTATGGCATCGATGAACGACTTCTCTTTGCCCATAGGTATTACGAACACCGAACCGGTGCGGTCGTAGGCATCGCCCTCGGAATATTGAGTAACATCGGCAAAGATGCCCCAACCGCGATGCAATTCGGGTAATTTCACTTTTTTGATGATTACCGTACCGCCGCCGCAAGCATAGGTTTTGCCGGCTTCGAGTTCGCCGTCGGGCAGTTTTGCGCCGTTAAAGCAGATGCGTTCTTGGTCGAAGACAGGTACAGTCACCACCACACTTTGCTTGATGGCATACTGATAGTCGAAACGGTTGAGAGTTTTACCCCAGTTTTCGGGCCAAAATTGAGGTTCGGTTTTGAGAGGTTTTATCGAGGTAGCCTCTTCGATTTGGTTTTGGTTTCTCACCACGCGGAGCACTAATCCGTCGGGCACGCCCACGCCGGGTTGCGGAGTGCCGCGCACCGGCAGTTGAGTGGTGTACCAAATGTCGTAGTGATTGGAATTGACCACCGAGTGCACGCATCGGCAGTCATAACCGAGTATTTTCTCGGTTTTGCCGGTATCGGTTAGGTTGGCACCGATGGTAAACGGCGACTCCGAAGTGACCACATCTCCGTTTTGCAGCACGGCACGACTCATGCTTTTGCATTGGTCGAAATCCACATATTGGCGCTGTTCGGGTGCCTTGAGTGTCATGCGGGGGTCGTTGGCCTTGGCATCGGGCACATACATGGTTCGGCTGCCTGCAAAGGTCATCACGGCGGCGCCTATTATGGTGCCGCGGCTATTGTAGGTGTAGCTTATCTCGTAGCCTTTCACCTTGGCTTTCTTTGCAAACATTGGCATTGCT